>JBMNFB010000012.1:0-18209 GCA_050949085.1 Bacillota bacterium | reverse complement strand
GGCTGAGCAATGAGCAGGCCGAGCTGATGCGCACGTTTATTAAGTATCATATGTATCCGCTGCAGCTGTGGCGCAGCGGGCATCTGGTAGACCAACATGCTATTGGTAGCGTCGCCCAGGATGTAATCGTGACACAACCCCAGCGATTGCAGCTGCTGCCGGGACTCCTCGGTGCGCACCAAGCCGATCACCTGGCCGGTCGGCCCCACCCGTTTCATCGCCTCATAACAACAGAGCATGCCAGACTTGCCACTGGCACCGATGACCAGCACCCGATCCCCGGGCCGCACCAATTTGGCCGTCTGCGCCGGCGCGCCGGCCACATCCAGGGCGGCCAATGCCAACTCCCGCGACATGTCCGAGGGCAACTTGGCATAGATGCCGCTCTCAAACAGGACCGCCTGGCCGACGATCTCCACCCGATCGATATCCAAATGGATGCGCTGGATGCTCTCGATGTGGAGAGGTGTCAACGACAGCGAGACCAGAGTAGCTATTTCGTCGCCTACCGCTAGGTCGATCTTGTCGGCCAGTTTGGAGCCGATGGCCGCCACCGTTCCAATCAGCATTCCGCCGGATCCGGTGACCGGATTCTGCATTTTCCCCCGCTGGTTGACGATATCCATAATCGCCTGCCCGATGGCCTGAGCATCGCACCCATGGGCCTGCTTCAGCTGGGCGAAGCTGGCAGAGTCGATGTTCAGCGCCTGCACGTCAACCAGGATCTCGTTGTCGTAGATGGTCATATCGTTGTCGATCAGCGAGGCAGCCTGTGGCAACACTCCCTGCGGCTTGATCACGCGATGGCTGCCGAACTTACATCCCCTTTTCATCGCTAATCACCCCTCGCTAGCTGCAGCAATGCCCGCGTCTCACTAGGGCTAGCTATCTCTCTACCCAGCAGCCTGGCAATCCTAACCGCCTTCTCCACCAGTTCGCCGTTAGACTTGGCCAACCGCCCCCGCTCGAGGTACAGGTTGTCTTCAAACCCTACCCGTGCATGCCCTCCTGTCACAGCCGCCATAGCTACCAGGCCAAATTGAGAACGCCCGATACCGGTGGCTGTGTAGGTCGCCCCCGGCGGCAGGCTCTCCACCAAGAAGGAAAACTCCCGCAGACTGGCCCCGATGCCGCCCCGAACACCCATCACCAGGTTGAAGTGCAGCGGGGCGACGATGATACCTTTCCTGACCAGATGGTGTACCGTGTTGATCATGCTCTGATCGAACACTTCCAGCTCCGGTTTCACCCCAAGTTCTTTCATCTTCTCGGCGAAGGCGATAATCGTGTTCTCTGTGTTGAGAAAGATCTCATCTCCGCCGAAGTTCAAGGTTCCGCAGTCGAGAGAGGCCATCTCTGGCTGCAGTCTCAGGGGCTGCAGGCGCTCCTCGTTACTCATGCCGGTCGCGCCGCCGGTTGAAGGCTGAATGATCACCGCCGGGCACTCAGTGCGAATCGCCTCCATACAAGCGGCAAACCTGGCCGCGCTCTGGGTGGGAGTGCCGTCATCCTCGCGCACGTGCAGGTGGATGATGCTCGCGCCCTGCTCGGCAGCGCGCCTCGCTTCTTTGGCGATCTCCTCCACCGTGTAAGGCACGTTTGGGTTCTGTTCTTTGGTCACCTCGGCACCACAGATGGCGGCAGTGATGATCATCTTGTCCATATGACTCCTCCTCGCTTAGAAAAATAAAAGAGCCATTTCAACTCGCAAGAATTGAAATAGCTCGATGCAAATACTTTGCAACAGTTGGTCGGAGTTCCTCCGCCAACCAAGTGAAGAGCGCTGGCAACTGCTAAATCACTTTCGGCGGATAAAGCCTTCCCCCACAGCCTCAGTCAACCAGAACCTAAATATCCGTGGAGTACCCTCATATCCGCGCCTCTATTTGTGCAAACCTTATAGAATTATCTGATTCATTCTCCCTAGATGAAACTATCACAGGATTGACAAGGGTGTCAAGACGCAAATTCGGAAGAAATGGGTCCTCCGAAGAAGACCCATCCTCTGTGAAGAAGTCCTCAGTGCAGCCGCCGCACTACCAGGTATTGGTCGTCGTCTTCCGTACCGCCTTCTGGCTGATAGGTGTAGCCGTTATTGGTCAACATCTTGGTCAGATTAGCCCGCTGCAGAGAATCCTTGCTATCCAGTTGCACCCGCAATTGCTCATCCTGTGCCAGCTCTGCTAGTCGCCGTTTCAATTTGCGCAGATCCTCGTCGCTCAGTTCAGGATTCAGCTTGAACTGATACTCCATCGTCAGCACCCCCTTGTTTTGGCCAGGCACTTCCTGCGCGCTATTGCGCAAAGAAGCAACCTTGGGCCCAAGCTGTACCCAGATAGGTTGCGTAAAGGGGTTAGAAAATAAACGGGCCGCCTGATGGCGGCCGTAAGGCGAATCAAGAGAATGGCCATCGCCCTAAACGCCTGAAGGTTTTGCCAGGTGAAGATTCTTCACTGCGTTCAGAATGACAACGCTAGCGGCTGGCGAAGAGCACCACCAGCGCGGTAAGGGAGAAGCAGATACTGATCAGGTACATCACAAACACGGTCTGCACCTGGGTCAGCCCCCAGTTCTGCAGCCGATGGTGAGTGTGACCGTGGTCAGCCACGTAGAAAGGTTGTCCGTTGCGGGTGCGGCGCACGATGTTCAGCGCAGTATCGAAGATAGGTAAACCTAAGGCCAGCACCGGCACGGCGATGCCCACCAGGGTAGCGCTCTTAAAGGAGCCCACAACGGAGATGGCGCCCAGCAGAAATCCCAGAAAGTTTGCCCCCATATCGCCCATAAAGATAGAAGCGGGGTAACGATTGAAACGCAAGAAGCCTAGCGCAACGCCTAACACCAGCACCCCCAGGGTGACGGACTCGCCCTGGTCCATCTGCCAGGCGATCAGGGCCAAGGTGCCGGCAGCGATACAGGTGATCCCGGCGGCTAAGCCATCCAAGCCGTCCATAAAGTTGATCAGATTCATCACCGCCACCACCCAAATGATGGTGGTCAGGTAAGAAAGCCAGATCGGGAAGAAGATCATCCCCGGGCCAAAGGGGTGACTGATATAGAAGATACGCACGCCATGGGCGGCCAACACCAAGGCGGCCAGAATTTGCCCCAAAAATTTCGGTGCAGCTCCCATTTCCTTGCCGCGGGACTTGCAGTAATCGTCAACCAAGCCAACGGAAAAAGCGATCAATGCGCCGAAAAGGATGCCCCGCAAATTACTGTCCAGGGGCAACACAAACAAAGCTGTGATACAGAAGCTAGCCAACATGGCCCAACCGCCCATCAATGGGGTAGGCCTTTCATGCTGCTTGCGTCGATTGGGCATATCCAATATCCCCAAACGGTAAGACAGCTTCTGCGCCAAAGGGGTGAAGAGCCAAACGAGGACTCCTGCTACTGCGAAAATAGCGATATAGCGTAACATAGGTTATATCCTCCCGTTTATAGAAACGGCCTATTGCCTTGGTTTATTGAACAGAATGAAGGGCAGCGTCCAGAGACCGAATTATGATCACTAAGGCGAATCTTTCAGCAGAAAGAATGGCCATTGCCCAGAACAGCTGCGCTAGTAGTGTGCGTCATTTAGAGTTAGCACCTTTCGTGACCGACCATCAGGCCATGAACAATCACGCCACTGCCTATGTCTGCAGCGGCTTCAACTGCCAACGCCCCACCACCGATCTGCAAGAGATGCTGAATCAGCTGGGCGTGCAGAATATGTAGCAAGCGTCAGATAACGCCAGCCCCCGGCAAACGCCGGGGGCTGGCGTAGCATTTGCCATTGATCGGACCTAATAGAAAGCCGTTTTCTCCCCCTTCATGGCTGACGCCATGCCACCTCCCTCGTCAGAGGGAGGCAAGTCTTGGCCCCTTCGAGGAGGGGGCTGTCGCGTGAGCGACTGGGGGAATGAGAGCGGTCAAAGAGGATAATTTATCCATACAAAGCTACTCTGGGGTTCTAGTATAATTAGATCAACTACATAGACTGGGAGAAACTATATATGCTAAAAACTAGACTTAAGTCCTTCGCCCTAGGCACAATGATGGTATCGATGCTGGGCTTAGCAGGGACCCCTCTCCAACCGAACGTTCAACCTACATATGAGATTCCGATCCCGGATGTTGTGCCCACCATAACCCAGCAGGCATTGGGGCCGGAAATACCGGATGAGGTACGTCAACTGCAACAAACTAAACAACATGCGCAATCAATGGCACAGATGCCAAGCGAGGCGACGCAGAGGGCCAGCGAACGGAGTGAATCACCTCCGGTTGCTGCGGTAGGTCCTGCACCACAGGGCAAGCAACCGACCAGCTGCCAGACAGAGCAAAGACGATCTGCCCTCCATATCGAGCTGAACGACTATGTAATGGACGCGATCTCCAAAGAATACGGACTACGCCAATTACAACGGCGTCACCGCCGACATCCGCTATCAGGATAGGCTGCTGCTTAAGGCCCACCCCAGCGGCAATCGGTCCAGCCATTGCGTAGGGATCACCTTTGAGGTGTTTTTCCATGCCATGCAAGCCAGGAATAGTGAAGTAGGGCTGAGCAAGGACGACTTTAACCAGATCACTTTCAACGAATTGCAGGACTTCATGCTGCTATGGTACACCGCCCAAGGATCAAAAGAAGTGAGCAATCCCGCTTTCGCCATCGTCAAATATGGTTTGGGTCAGCAGATCGGCGACTGGGAATTCGCGAAGGCCGGTGACTTCATCGATTTCTCTCGAACCAATGGCACTGGTCACAGTGTGATTTTCATGAATTGGCTCCGCCAAGACGGCGTTATTGTCGGCCTTCGCTATTGGTCCAGCCAGGCGTCCACCGGTGGGATCGCCTACAAGGAAGAGCATTTCAGCACCAAGAACGACGGTGGCATCCTCAGCGATGGGTTCTACATCGGACGCGTCGGTGCCATCACCGATTATAAATAGCGCTAACAAAACCGCCCTCCAATCTGGGGGGCGGTTTTGGGGTTCTTCGCTGGTGCAACGCCGATCTACCCTGCAATGGAGTGGAGTAGGTTTTTAGGACCCGTCCCCAAAAACCTACTGAAGCTACGGGCGCACGGTGATCAGGTGACTTGGATCCCAGTGCACCCTGAAACCTAGCACCTCAGAGACGAAGCGCAGCGGCAACATAGTGCGACCTTCCATCAACACGGGCGCGAGCTGTCGGCCGCTGGCGCCGATGATGGCCCGCTCCACCCCGTCGATCACGGCGTCGGTGGAGTCCACAACTAGAACTACAGTCTTGCCCCGGTAAGCGACGGTCACCGTTCTAGTCACACCGTCCCACCCGAGGCTGACACCGTATTCCTCCAGCATACGCAGCGGCATGAAGGTGTCGCTCTCCTGGTAGAAGCAAGCCGGCATATCCCTACTCACTCCGGCAATAGCATAGCCGGGTGTTCCCACGACAGTCGTCAACGGTTCGCTGACGAATTTGATCAAGGTGAATGAACTGAATTCATTAACCTGAAAACGAACCGCTGTCAGCATCGCCGGGGAGACAGTATCATCGATTTCGAAGACGAGATCGTGTATCAGTTCGCGACTGTCGCTGTGCCTAGCCAGAATGGCTAGGCTGTGCAGGAACTCAGCCCTTGCCGCTTCGCCTACAGGCAGTGCCAACTGCAGCCGGATCTCTACCTGAGTCGAACCGCGCAGCTCAGTTTCCACTACCAACGGCTGCTGGAGGGCAGTAGCCCCTACCGGTAGACTATCGGCAGCCACTGCCCGGCAGATACTCAGCGAGAGCGGCTGACCGTCTACAGCTAATGCAGCCAGCAGGGCTTGAGGCAGAACGATGCCACCCAGCTCACTGCTGATGCGGAGAGAGAAATCGGTACCCGCGGCAGCGGCCTGTATTGCATCGCTGTCAATTATTAGGCTGTGGGAAAGGGTTGACTCAGGCTCGCCCTCCATGGCCAGCTGCAACTCAAACCCTGTGGCTCCTTGACTCTGGGCATGAGCGATGTCTGCAGCTAGTGTCCGAGGCACCGCATAACTGTAGCCAGTCACATTTCCTTGCCCGTCGGTTTGCTGCTCAGGCAATAGCGGCAGAGTCACCACGTTCTCCGTCTCATCTGGCCCCGTCGGTGTTCCCGGCTGCCCTGGGGTGGTCGGTGACTCACTATCCCCGGGAGGGGTGGCGGGTCGAGCTATGATGCTCAAATTGGCTGGCACAAAAGTCAACAGATAGTTGCTCCCGGCAGCAATCGTGCCCCGGTCGATGGCGTAGGTTCCGATGCTCTCACCGACCTCGCGGCTCAGCTGTCCGGAAAGGCTGTCGCTGCCGACCAAGCTGCCGCCGCTTATGCGCCAGGTTAGGGCTGGGTCGGCGCTGCCAGCATACTTTTGCTTGGCATCTGCGGTCACGGTAAGCGGGCGGCGGTTGATGGTGAATAATCCGGATTCAAAGATGATATCGTACTTGTCGCCGCCAGACAATGTGCCCTGGCTAATCTGGTACGTGCCCGCATCTTCGCCCGGCTCTCGTTCCAATTGACCACTCAGTTGATCGCCAGGTTCGATGTCTCCAAAGATAACATCGTAGCTCAGCTCGGGATCGTCCTCGCCGTAGACCTTGCCCTGGGAAATAGCGCGAACGGTGATGGCCATCGCTTCCCGCTCGGCCACTTGGAGCCCAGTTTCCTGGTGCAATCCGGCCAGCGGCACCTGAGCATAGCTCATTATGCCCGACAACAACCGTACCGAATAGGCGGCGGGTGTCTCACCGTCATCAAGATACTGAACAAACCCACCCATCGGCGTGTCTGGGACAACTTTGAACTGTCGGGCAAACTGCTCCGCATCGATGATCAGATCAGAGTAGTCGCCTACACCGGTATAGCCTGTGTTCTCCACTGCACCGACAGGCACAATTTCTTTCACCGCAATCGGCTTGCCGTCGCTGTCGCTGATCAGCACGTTGCCTGTCAGTGAACCCGGCAGCATGTAGCGGTCAAAGCTCAGTGCCAGCCCATCAGGATGGATGGCCACGCCTGTTACCTGCGGTACGGCTTTAGCCAAGAGACCGATATTCACCTGATCGTGCAGAGGCGGCACCTGCATCGGCTTGGTCTCGTAGGTCAAATAGTCAGCACTTTCAAAGCGCACTTTCCATTCGCCTTCCGGAACGTCCCAGCCATACTTGCCCTGCTCGTCTGTCTGCTGCGGGTTAGTTTCCGCCCAATCCTCGGCTTCCCACCAGATGCGGAAAGCATCGCCGTCCTTAACCAGAACAATCGCCGTTACATCCTGAATGCGGTTTTCATCGGTAGCCTCGAAGACGTAACCGCTGGGATCGATCTTCCAATTCTCTTCATTCAGCTTTTTCGTCTTGGTTAGCAAGCGATTCTGTTTCTCCAGGGCACTGCGAATCATGCTGATCAGGGAGTTGCCCCAGGCTTCATACTCGGAGCCGATGGAACTGGAATACATGGTGCCTCCGACGGTGGCGACATAGCTTAGCCCTTTTCCCAGCGGACCCGCAAAAGACGCTACGTAGCCTACCCCGCCGATGAAGGTATTGATGTAATGGCTCTTCCTGGTCGCGTCTTGGTACTCGTCGATGAATCCGAGAATCAACTCGCGCTCATCAATGAGCTCAGACGCGGTGATCAGGTTGGCCGCTGCCGTCATCTGCGCCGGGTCGAGCCCCATCTCGCCCAGCAAGGCGCTGGCAGCCAGAGATACTCCACCCAGCACGTTCAGGCGGGTACCCCATTTGCCCAGCTTGTCGGCCCCGTGTTTCAGCTCATAAAGATCGCCGGCAAGTCCACCCGCGGTGGAAGTATACTCAAGCATCTGCACTCCGTCCACCGACCGGCTCTGCAACCCCATTCTGCCCGCTGGTCTGCCCGCACTAGATAATGCCTGCCACAATTGCGGAGAGAAGTAAGCTTTGTACTTGACCGTAACGTTGACCTCATCCTCAGTCACTTCGGGTGCCTTGGTCCAGTAAGGGCCTTGCAGGGTATCGATGCGAATATATCCAGCTGGGATTTCGCCTGAGTGAACTTTTGAGGTGCCGCTCAGGGACAGATAGCACCCTTCACCCAAGTCAATTTTCGCGGCGATGTCACCGCCGTCTTCCCCATTGCGATAAGGAGCGTTTGGGTCATCCGAAACAATCAGCGCTGACAGGTCATTGCCGCTAGAAATGGCTTGCCGCATGGGTTCTGGCAGCGTGTTCACATCCAACTCCGGCTGATCAGGCAGGTCGGCGATGTCGATCACCTTGCCGCCGGTCATTCGTGCCATTGCCTGAGCTTCCTCGAGCGGATCGGTCTCCACCTTGAGTCCATAGCTGATGTAGAACACCCCCGGGAGGCGAATCGGCGCCGCTTCTACCAGCCAGTATCCGGCATAGAGACCGCTTTCCTGATACTCGGCTGGATAGAGTGTCGTGGTGCCACGATACTCATTGACCAGACCGGCATGGGCCACGTCCTCCGGATCAGCATTGACCAATTTGAAGGTCGCGTACACCGGCTGGGATGGGTTGAACGATAGTGGCGTGGCGACAGGGTTGGCCCCAAAGCCTGTTCGCATGCTGAACGCACCCTGCCATACTGTGACATCCTCTACCCGTACCGAATCAGCCGGCAGCACCTGGGTATAGGCTACGGCCGAAAGCGATTGCTCTCCTGTCTGCATGCGGGCCTGCAGATGATGGGTTCCTGGCAGGTCAGGCTCAGTCAAGTTGAGCTGCGCTTGCCAACGTCCCCGCTGATCAGTGACCGCCTCTCCTACCAGGATGTCGTTATCGTAAATCTCGACCGTTTCGCCGATGTAACCAACCCCACGCACCTCGACTTGCGTGCCAGAGCCAACCAGCACCTCCTCGGGGCAAACGATAGTCAACAGCGGCAGATCGACTGGCCCTTGGTAAATAGTCTCCAAGACCTGCCCCCCACCCGCTCGTGTGACAATGGCGTTGGCGGTGACATTTGATTGACTCAATCCTTGCAGCTCAAGTTCAAACTGTAGCACACCCGAGCCGCTGTCAGCTTCCTCTACATAGGCCAAAATATAGAAATCGGAATTTGTGCTACCCTTGAGACCGTTCAGATAGTAGTCATAGTTTACCACCTGGCCTTCACCTTCAAGCAGCCTTACCTCAACTGCATCCACTGCAAAGCCCAACTGCTGCAGCCTCTCTGGCAAGGTATAACGCAGCGTTACTGTACCTCTCGGTTTGCGGGGGTCAGTCAGTGTCTTGGCCTTCACGGCAATTCCCGTTCCCTGACCGGCCAAGTAGCCCAAATCATCGTCAGTTACTGTTGGGACTTCGACCTCTTCCAACTCAACCAAAGAGCCTTGTGCCAGCGTGACTCGGCGCATGGCGTAGTGCTCTCCCTCGGTCAGGCGCAAATCCTCCAACTGCTGCAAACGGGTCAGGCGCTGCACTCGCTGCAAATCGTCGCCGCTGAGGAAGACCAACGTGTATTCGCCCGGGGCAAGCCTGGCATCACGGGTGGAGAAGGCGCCTCCAGAATACATCTGCATCCGGTTACGGCTGTGCGCGTCAAAAAGCAGCGTGTATACGGGATGCCCATCTGCACCCTTGGCCGTTCCGTAAATTTCTCCCTGGGCAACTGCTTGCGCAACAATGCCGGCAGAAAGGTGTGCATCCAGCTGCACGGTGAATTCCCGCTCAACCAGCTGCAGCCCGTTGCCAGCCCACACCTCTACTGTCAGAGTATCGCCGGCCTGCAAGCCATGGTTGTTGTGAAAGCGGAACTTCTGCTCGCTATAGCTGTAGGTGCCATTAACTGGGCTGTCGTCGGCGCGATACACTGCGGTAATGAAGGCCGTGTCATCGGATGCCAGCGCGAACTTCTGCTCTTCTTCCTCCGGCACCGCCGCTGCCACTTCCAAATCAAGTGTCAGATAGCCCGTATGCAGATAACACAGCTGCAAGTCATCCAACTCGCCGCCCAGCAACTCTGCAGCGGTCAGCTCGCACTCAATGCTCTCAAAGCCTTGCTTGCTCACCTGCAGAGTGCCACCCACATCACTGAAAACTGAGAGGGTAAATCGTCCTTCTGCGTCAGTGGTCACGCTCTGATTGTTGTAGACGTTGGTGCCATCGTTATCCAGCTGTTGTCGCAGATAGACGGTCGCTCCGGCTACCGGTTTGTCCTTACCTGCGTCTTTATACAACTGGTCTAGCACCCGCCCGCTGATGTTCACCCGGGTTATCGGTTCTAGCCGGTGAATGATTGTCGTGGTTGCCTCACTGATAGGGATCGGGTCGGACTTTTGAGGCCTCCAGTAGGTGAGGTCAGCCGGATATCTAATCTGCACCGCATAGGTCACCTGATCGCCAACAGCCAGGCCCGTGATTGTCTGACCGAGAGGCACATACTCGTTCCAGCTGCTGTTATCACGGCTGATCTCACAGAGCACATAACCGGTGACCTCTGCGACATCCACATCGATGGTTAGCGACGCTGGCCGCAGCGCCTGTGCTAGAGAGGATGTGGCAGCTACCCCGGCTGTAAGCTGAACACCGCCGCTGGCATAAACTCTTTGCTCGTCGCTCAGCGAATAGCTATAGTTCCCGGCCGGGACGTCGCTAAACAGCACAGGATCGTGCCCTGAAAGCTCCGCCTGATAGCTCAGCCGCCCTCCCGCGGACTGCAGGTTGATCAACATCCCATCGTAATCCCTTTCGCCGGGCAGTTCAGTGAACTGCAGCGATGCCGCTACCGGTAGGCCAAGGTCCTCACTGACTTTCTCGGTCTGCATCTCACTCGCCAACTGGTAATCCGCTCGCGCCAGGTAGATAGCCCCGTGGGGCAGGTCAGCCTGGCCCTCATAAATACCTGAGCCCGGTACGGTTTCGGCCAGCGAAATGGTGGCAGTTAGGGATTTGGCATCTGCAGTGTCGTATGTCAGTATGGCCACAGCCTCTTTGTCGGGCGAACCGACAAACCGGTAATTGATCGCAGCCTGCTTGGCATACGAACCGAAGAGGCTATAGACCCGCTGAATCTCAGTCTGCCTTTGCGCGATGAATAACCGGGACTCATATCCAAGCGGCAGAGACTGCTCCCAGGTGCGCCCGGTAGCCGTCTCCTCCAGAGACAACTTCACCGACGCTACCTGCTGATGTTGGTCAGCTGCGATGGTCAGCGTGCGCGAATAGGTGCTGATGCCATACTCCAGGCCTGTACGGGCCAGAGTAAGTTCGCTACCTAGTGGGTTGCCCCCTGCATCCAGCAGCCTGGCCGTGACTTGCACCTGCTGACTGCTCTTTACCCAGATTGTCAGCGGATGCCCGTCGCAGACCAAGCTCGTACTTAACCCATAGCCGGTCGGCTCAGGCAGCTCGGCGCTGATATACTCAATGCTGGCAGTGAGCAATTTCTCCCGCCCGCTAGAGTCCCTAAACTGCAGATACAGGTACTTCTGGCCATACTCTTCACCCAGCTGCCAGTTGAAGCTGCCGCTCACCGGCTGATAACTTGCGTTGGCCAAAGCCGACTGGCTGGCTGCATAGCGCATCTCGCTGTAAGTTCCGGGCGAGACACTCACCGTTACTTGCGGTTCAAAAGTAAAGGCAGCACCATCGTTTACGGTCACCATCGGATCGATCACCGGCAACTCTGACGGCTGCAAGATCACCGTCAGCTCCTGGGTCACCGGCAAAGGTACGCCATCGCTAGCGACCATGACCTGACTCTTCCCCTTCCAGTCGGCGGGAAGAGCAGCCGCATCCAGGATCAGCTCGCTGTCGCTTCGTCTGGTCAACTGCACAGCCCCGCCCAAGCGGTCAAAGGGGTCCGCGGCACGATAAAACACCGCTGTGTAGCTGCTGCCGGCCGCGAATCCACTGCCCTGAAGGACATACTGCCCGTCCTCTGTGATCACCTGCATGACCCTCCCTGATGGGGCAAAACAGATTGCCAGTGGCAGGATATCAACTACTGTTCCAGAGTAGTCAACTGTCTGTGCTGGTTGGCCAGCGTACTGCAGTTGGAGCATGTAGACTCCACTCAAAGTGACAGGTGAGTCGCATTTGACGTCCAACCGCAGACCATCTTGGCTGAATGTGATAGCTGGCACCACGGCATCGCCACCGTCAGCCGGCCGCAAGGTGACTGCAAAATCTGTGGGATCTATATTTAGCCCGGCGTCGAAACTGAGGGTGAAACTGCTGTCACTGGCAAAGCAGCGCAACCCATCAACGTGATAGAACCAATCGCCCATCAAGAACGCCTGCTCCACTACCCTAACGGTCGCGGCAGCAAACTGCTCACCACCGTATGCTGCCAGCAGTTGGTAATTACCGGTTTGCAGCGGGCTCTCAATATCCAGCAGGCAGGTGATCTCATCCACGCCGCCGACCACCGAGTCTGCGCGCAAGCTGCCAACGTTGTTGCCGCCAGAGCCCTGCAGGGACACGGTCAGCAGGTCCAAATCGACAATACCCTGTGGTTCGTACATCCCGACCATGAAAGAAGTTGTATCCAAACCAATGGAGTATGTCATCTGCGGCCCCTGGTGCCCGCCACTCTGTTCAGCAGAGCTTACAGGAGCGCCGACAACCGTCATTTCCCAGATTGATGGAGCGGTTGCCGCGTCCGTACGCATCGAGATAGGTGAGAGCAAGCCGCGGCTCTCTCCGCTCAAGTTGTTGCAGGTGATCAACCAGCGATAATCCTGGTCCTCAGATAAATCTGCAGGGACCGTAAAGCTGCCCTGTACCTGATAGTAGTTGATGAAACGGTAGGCCAGCGGGTGATAGGCCACGCTTGCCACCATGGCCATCGGCTGCAGGTCGGGCACCCGCTGCTGCACGCGGCCCAGCTCATCTACCTCTACCAACTCCAGTTGCACGGGGCCAGGGCCCAGGTTGGCGATGTGCCCGCTAACCTCAATTGTCTGACCAGCCTGAAGGGAGGCAGTGTTACTGTCTGTCAGAACAGCCGCTTCATAGCGCTCCGGCAGTGAGGCGATGCTGTTTTCGATCGTGAACTGTTCCGACAGCTCGAATGAGCCTCTAGTGAAGTACAGGCTGTAACGCCCAGTCAGGCAGAGCGGCTTGCCCTGGTCAGTAAACTGCAGCACCAGCCTGCCTGAACCGTCATAATCCACTGTTCGCTCATCCAGTGGGTACCAGTTATAATACTCATCTGCTGCCTCCAACTTTACCGTATACTCTCCCGCCGGAAAGTTGACCAGGTCAGCGCAGATCTTGGCGACGGCAGCGTCCACAATTTCAATCTGAGAGAACCGCGTGCCGTAATCTGTCCACACCTGATATGCCTCGGTCAGCAAAGGCTCTTGATTAGCTGATTCAATCACCAGATCATAGAGCACCTCTGATGACTCTGCCAGGTATCCATCCACAGCTTCCAGGCGATAGACAAAGTGGGATGCGCCGTGGGCGGTTTTGCCCAGCCACTCTCCTTCTGTATGCACAAAAACCGTGGCGCCGTCATCAGGGTGCTGAAGAGTGAGACTGAGCTCATCAGGATCCTCTGCTCCAAAGACGGTTACTTCAATCAGCACTGCCGCGTCGCCTTCGACCCAGGCGGCCCTGTCCACTCCCCGCCAGGATCGACCCGTCACCAATAGTTGATCGGTAACCTCCAGTTCATGGTCCCAACCAGGGAAAACCGTGCCATCGGCTACGGCTCGCAGGGCGTACTCTCCTGGCCGCAACCCGGCTGGCGCAGCCCAGGCAGCGGTAATATAGCCGTTGGACCCGCTTATTTTCGTGTCGCTGAGCCCAACAACTTGACCGCTGGCGTCTTCCATCGTGATCAGCGCTGCCACGCCACCCAACGCTTCACCCAAATCAACTATTACTTCCTGATACGCGCTGAAGGGCAGCACTTGGTCGACGTGCCAGTATTTTTCGATATCGTTTACGATGATTGTGCTGCTTTCGCTACCGATTGCCGCCATTTCCGCCAGCAGCTGTTCTGCCAGCAATTGCTGCTGATCCGGCAGTGCACCAGCTGGATCTAACGGGTCATAGTCAACCTCGCCGACGGGCTCCTGTGGAGTCTCCCCCGCCGGCTCGTCTGCTTCCGCCTCTTCTTCTGCAGGAGGCTCTCCCGATTCATCGCCTGGTGCAGACGGGTCCTGTGGGTCAGCTGCCGGTTCTCCCGGTTCTTCCTCTGAGCCCTCCACCGGGTGATCATCCAAATCAGAGTCGGGATCTTCTTCAGGCTCCTGTTGATCCCCCTGCCCCGCCGCCAGATCAGGGCCAGACGGCTCAGCCGGCAACTCCCCAGGGGGGGCCAAAGATTCCTCAGTTTCGGGGAGGTCACGTTTCTCCAGCATTCCAACCAGCGCTTCCCCATGCGTTCTAGGCAGTCGATTGATCCCAGCTGCGCTAATCGCACCAGGGAACAGCATTGTCAAGACCAGCAAAAGAGCTACTAAACGCTCACCCATTTTTCTTCTCATGCCATCACCTCCGCAGATTACTATCCTTGCCAGCACATCGTTCTTCTCGCTTGCTGTAGATCTATACATCGACCTCCTATTGGGAAATAGCACTTGACTGCTCTAATGCTTCACAGGCTACTTGAGCAGCGGATACCGACAACGGGAACAGAAGTCCTGGGAAATCAACTCCCTCGCACCACAAACGTTGCAGAAGATGATCCTGTCCTGGGATTTGTCGTATCTCTCGTATGAGCCAAGGCCGCCATGATAGCGCACGCGATCACCCAGGGCAAAATAGCCATAGCGGGCGGCATCGTTCTTAAATCGCATGGTATGCAGCTGGCCACTGTCGCTGATCACGCCCACTGTGTAGATGCAGAGGCTGGTTTCCCGCTGTGTTTGATGGTCAACCTGTCGGCGAAACTCGACCCGCTTATCCACTATCGTGCCATCCCATGTCTGGCGGCGGTTGCCACTACGAATTTGTACCAGTCCGACGATCACCAGCATGCCTGCCACGAATAGGCCCAGATAGAGAGCCTGTGGATTCTGCAGGCGCGAACCAGGAAGTGAACCGGCTAGGGCAAAGCCGACCGTGGCGGCGGCTGCCAGAACGAGGGAAAAGGCCGCAGGCCAGCGACTGGAGTGGCCGCGATATCCTACAAAGCCTGGTTCGTTGATCCGACTGGAAAACCCCACACCTCCCCCTCCCAGCTGGATGGGAGCTTCTGCCTCCTCAAACACAACAATCGGGGATCGACTACAGGATGAGTTGGCATCATCAGCTCCTGGCGAAACGGGGCTACAGCTAGGACAATACATACGCTTTCCCCCTTCCCCACTTCTGGGCACAGATCGCCTTAGCTTAATGGTATGACGACTGGCCGCTGAAGTCTTCACACAAAAGCGGCCATAAAGGATCAAAACACCTCACCCGAAATGGGTGAGGTGTTCATAAACTCCTATTCTATCGGCACCAGCTGTTACAATCGCTAAAGCGAATCTTTCAGCAGAAAGAATGGCCATTGCCCCTAGCATCTGCGGCTCACCTAAGTCTGCTCCATCAATAGCTTCACCAGCTCAGTTCTGTTCTTCACCCCCAACTTGGAGTAAGCATTCTTGACGTGGGTCTTGACAGTATTCTCACTGAGATAGAGCTCGGCGGCGATCAGCTTATAGGTGCACCCCCGGGACAACAGACCGACCACCTGCTGCTCCCGTTCGCTCAACTCTGCCGCCAACAACACGCTGCTGGGGGCAGCTGTCTGCTCCAGCGGGATCTGGGAGGAGAAGGAGGTCAAGAACGCATGATCCTTGAGCAGCGATGACAAGCGTTGGTGTAGCAGCGGCAGGATAATCAAGGCGATCATCGCGATGCCTAAGGCCAGAACTGAAGGATCTAGCGGTGGATTTTCCAGCCCAGTGATGGCGCTGCCGATTATCCCCCCCAGCAAAACGCCTAGCACATTTGCGGATAGCCCCCAGCCCATAATCCGAGCCGGGTTTTCGGTCAAGTCCAGCATTCCGCCCAGAATACTCCACCAGAAGAGATCGAAGATGCCACACGCACCCATCATCAATGTGTTTACCACCAGATAGGCAGGCGCTGACCGGTCCAAGGTCATGAAGAAGAGAAAGGCCAACCCGATCATGGCGATGGCGATGTATAGCGACAGCGCGCGATTTGTGGCCTGCAGGAACTGACGCAGAATTTGCAGTGCGGCGACATAGGGAACCGCCCAATACCAGCTGACCAGCCACTGGTGGTGGGCAAAAGCCGGATTGATCACCTGATACATCAGCCCAGAGTTGATCGTGAGCACGAAGATAAACAGGCAGAGCAACCCCAGTGGATACCACAAGCTGCTCGTCGATTTGCCGGCCGCAGGAGATGGGGCTGCCGAGAAGTCGTGGGTGGGGGGTGTCTGTTCTGGCAATCCCAGGATGAAGAAGAAGGCAAAGACCAATAAGGCAATGGCTGCAGCCAGGCCGGCTTCCGGCGAGAGATGCAAGGCCATCATGTTCACGCCGATCATCAGCAGGTTGGAGTAAATCAAAATTACGGCAGCCGTCTGTAACCGTTCGGGCGGAGGCGTGAAGTCCCGATAATAAAACCCCCAGGCTGCCACAAACATCCCGGCCAACACACCGGCAAGCAGCAAAGCATACCAGGCCAGTGATGGGCCGAAAAAGAATAGGCAGCTGCAAGCGACGCCAATCACGCAGGCGTAAAGCATCAGGTTCTTGGCCCCACGCATGGTCTTGATCAGATAGCCGGCGGCAGAGAGGCCGACGAGATGAGCGGCTACACAACCAAACAACAACGCACGAAGTTCCATCCCATAATCAGCTGCTAGCGCCAGCAGTACTTGGCCTTGGAAAGGGAATGCCAACATCCAGCCAGAAAAACTGACCATAGCAACAGTGGCTAGACCGCGGTGGTCAATAGAAAGGCGAAAATCCGTTCCTATTCTGCTCATCGCCACCCCCTCCCTTCTCTGAATGATATTTTGCTATCTCGGGCCTTATCCCTGCGCGAATTGGGCTATTCAGCGAAAATAACTTGGCCATTAAGGTTGCCTGCAATCAAACCTTTGAGCGAGGAGTCATCCTGCTATCGCCTAGGATGTGCACAAACCCGCCGGAGGAAACCGGCGGGGTGATTGATCCAAGAGGAGAGTGGTTTCTTGGAACCGTCCCCAAGAACCCACTTAGTGGCCGAGCTGATGCAGCGGCGGCTCTTGCCCCTCAGGGAGAGGAGAGACGTAAGACTGGCCTTTGGTGTCCTGCTTGAGGCCCTGCTTAGCCGGTTCGATCAGCTCCGGCTGCTGCAGGAACCTGAGAGCGGACAGGCCGAGTACCTTGGCTGCCACCAACATGCCTTTGTGGCCGATGCTCATGCCGCTGCAAGCGGCGTACTGCCAGGAATGGCCGGGAGTGCCGATGGCATTGGTGGCCACCGTGAATTGGGCAGTAGGGGGTGACCCAACTGACGTCGCCGACGTCGGTGGACCCCGGCACTAACTTGGCCCTTTTCCAGCTTATCGGACACGAAATCCATCAGGTATTTGCCTGCCAAATCGACCCCGTGACGCTCCTTGAGCTGGGCGATGGCCTTCTGGTAATGCCCGGAGGGATAGCTCTCGGCCAGCTTCTCGGCGAACTCTTGGTCTTCTTGGCTGAACTGGGGCGCACCCACCGCTTGCATCGACTCCAATAATACCTCGCCGACTACGTCATTATGCAGGGTGTTGTGGCAGCCGCTGAGCAGCTGCACATCGAAACTGGTCTCGGTCATCAAGGCGGCACCTTCGGCGATCTTGTTCAGGCGGACGAAGATCTCTTCGACCAGATTGCGCTTAGGTGCCCTCACGTAATACCAAACCTGGGCGATAGGAGGAACCACGTTCGGCTCACCACCCCCGTTGGTGATCACGTAGTGGATGCGTGCGTCGGTAGAGACGTGCTCGCGCAGGTAGTTGGCACCGACGTTCATCAACTCCACGGCGTCCAGAGCACTGCGCCCGTTTTCGGGGTCACCAGCCGCATGCGAAGAGCGCCCATGGAAAGTGAACTTGGCCGAGTTCATCGCCAAGGAGCTGGCCGACCAGAGGACATTGTCGGTGCCCGGATGCCAGGTCATAGAAATATCCACATCATCGAACAATCCGTCGCGCACCATGAACACCTTGCCCACCAGGGTTTCTTCTGCCGGGCATCCGTAATAGCGAACGGTCCCCTGCAAGTTATGCTTGACCATGGCCTCCTTGGCGGCGATCGCGCCG
>JBMNFB010000011.1:0-231853 GCA_050949085.1 Bacillota bacterium | reverse complement strand
TCTTCAGCAAACGCCACGCCGCTGAACATGCCGAGCACCATGGCCACGGTCGCAACTAGTGCGAGTAGTTTACGCATTCATTTCCCTCCTGTTTAGTGATATAACCTAAGAGTCCTCGAAGCAACAGACAACCAATGGAATCGCTTTTACCCGTAATGTCGGGCCTCCCTCCTTTGTGGATCGTGGATTTGCCATTGGTACGAGCTCCACACCAATGACATGATCAGGCAGGGCTCGCACAAGAACCTGGAAGATGCTTGCATGTCTTGCGAACATGCTATTAAGGTACCAACTGAAACTTGCGAGCAAGTTCCATCTCTATTGGCCCTCGCATGTCCTGCGGGCATGCTTTCAGTTTTCAAGGTTCCAGCGCGAGGCTCAGATCTGAGCCTGCCATTCGCCACAATTCTATGACGCTGGTAAATGGCTGACAATTCATCCGCCCGCTTTGTAAAGCAGTTGTAACAAATTGTCCTACTATTTTCCCAGGGTCATTCCTCCATGTGCTTAGACGCAAGCACCTAACGGAGGTTCCTATGTAATGGAATTGTAAAAGTGGCGATTGCTTTCTCTATGTCTATTAGGCTGCCGAAGGCTAAATTCCTGCCTGTCCACGCCCGGGGAGACCGATGTTACCATATTGAAACAAAAAAGCGGCAGAGCTTCCGTGGCCCTGCCGTAGGGTTGGATGTATGTAAACCCGTGGGGCTTACCGAATTGATGTGCAATTCTAGTATAGCATGTATTTTTGGAATCGACTACCCTATGTCGGTTATGTTTACTTCGGGGGCAAATGAAAAGGAGCGCCACTTGGGCGCTCCAGCATGTCATACGGGAATGTTGAAAGGAACTAACTGATACTTGCAGGCAAGTATCACCTTTTGTCTTTATCGGACCTCGCATGTCCTACGAACATGCTTTTCTACTGGTCGGCGATGATGGCGCGAATGCAGGCGCGCAGCCCGTCGACAATCATCTCCAGGGGCATGCTGGCCACGGCCGAGGGCTTCTCCAGCACCTGGCTGGTGAGGAAGGGGACGTGCACAAAGCCCGATTTGAGCTGCAGCCCCTCCTGGCTGGCATAGTGGCGTACGGCATAGGCCAGGTAATTGCAGAGGTAGGTGCCGGCGGTGTAGGAGACGGCAGCAGGGATGCCGTCCTCCTTCATGGCCGCCACCATCTGCAGCACCGGCAGGGTGGAGAAGATGCCGTCGGGGCCGTCCGGATCGATGCGCTCGTCGGTCTTGACGACGCCGTAGTTATCCTTGCCGTTCATGACGTTGATACCGATATATTCGGGAGCCATCTTGGCTCGCCCGCCGGCCTGGCCGACGCTGAGCACTGCCACTGGCTGGTGCTCCTCAATAGCCTCAACCACGACGGGGAGAGCGCGCTCCCAGCTGACGGGAACTTCGATGCTGACGACTTCGGCCGTCACCTCTTCGCCCTCCTGATTCTTAGCGGTGATGGTGCAGCCGTGCAACAGCTGGGTGGCCTGCAGGGCGGGGTTGATAGATTCGCCGCCAAACGGCTCAAAACCTGTGAGTAGGATCTTCATGTTCTGCCTCCTTGGATTCTGGATTAAGTGCCCCCTTCCCATCTCTCACTCCTCAAATCCCACTTCTCCTCTCCCACTTCTCATCTCTCATCTCCCAATCCGCACTTCCCACAGCTCCAGAGATGGTGCAACAGCTGAGTGGCCGCGGGGTCGCGATACCAGGCCGGGCCGAAGCGTTGCAGGATGCTCTCTTCCAGTCGGAAGCCGGCCTGCAAACCCTGCCAGGTCTGCAGCGAGCGGCGCAGGGAACCCATATCCAGCGCCAGATCGGCAGGCTGGTGCGGGACACCCAGAGCCTGGGTGAAGGTATCGACATAGTCGGCCTGCCCCAGCGAATAGTCCATGGCAAAGATCAGGCGGGCCGCAGCCCGGCGCAGGCAGTAGAGCCGGCGTAAGCCTACGAGGCGGGAGAATCTGGGTAGTTCCTCCTCGGGAAAGCCGAGCAGATCGCTCAGCCAGGCAGCATTCTGTAGTAGACCGGCCAGGAGTGCGCCATGGGCCTGTTGGATGGAGTGATCGAGCAGGCGGCGTTGCACCCAGGGAGCCTCGGGGCTGATCAGCAGCCGCGGCAGGATCATGCCGGTCACATGCAGCGCCTGGGTATAGGCATCGACACCGCCGCTAGGGGCGACGACAACGTAGATCTCCTCGGGCACGCGCACCGGGAAGGCCATGGTGGAACCGGTGGGCAGCTCGCGGTTGACCTCCAGCACCAGGTTGGGCTGGCGGGTGATATCGACGCCCAGATGATAGAGGGTGTCTTCCATCATCGGCACCAGCTCGGCTTCGGGGAAAAGCAGACCAAATTGGTCGAGGCGCAGGGCCTGCTCCAGCTGCTGTCGGCTGGAGAACTCGCCGAGGCTCCTGAGACCGTGCAGGTATTCAGCATGGGTCTGCGCCAGATGGTGCTCGGCGCGGGTGACCAGGTCGGCGAGGTCGATGCCCAGCGTCTGCTGCCAGTAGGCGGAGATGTCGACAAAGCCTAAGTCGCGCATCTCCTGCAACAGAGCGTCCCAACGCTGCTGATGCAGGGGCAGGAGCGCGGCGACCGCCTCGGGCGGCAGCCGATTCTCGGCCAGGTGAAGGACAAAGATGGCGTCGTGCTCGGCCCAGGTGCCGGGAAAAGGCAGCTGATCGTAATGCTGGGCGATAGTCTGATCGAAGGGGAGCAGGGCGCGGCGCAGGGCGCCTTCGGCAACAAAATGAAAGAGCCGCTGAAGCGGGCCTCGCTCTGCCGGGCTGGCAGTGAGGAGGGCCTCGCGCAGGATGGCTACTGTCTGCTTATCGAAGATGGCTGCATCTGCGAAGAGTTGCTGCAAGGGCAGCTGGCTGCTCTTGCCGATATGACAACGGTGCATGGCGTGATAGAGGCTCTGGCAGAAGGCCTCAACCCGCTGGCGAATGGTGTCCAAATCCAACTTCTTTCACCCCTTTGCTCGTTTCGAGCCGGTGTTTAGCTGGTCGGGTTGTAATGGGTCAGGTTCCCCCTAATGTCTATTCCACGCGGGGAAAACCTATCCCTTCTCATGGGGGAGAAGCAATCGCTGGGAAAAGGCACAGGATAACAAACGCCCCCTGCTGGTTCGGCAGAGGGCGGTGATTGGCCAATGATAGACTACTAATAATTGCTTTTTTCGCTGGCGGCGCGAACGAACTCGCGGAAGAGCGGGTGCGCCCGGTTGGGCCGGGACTTGAACTCGGGGTGGAACTGGACGCCCAGCATCCAGGGGTGGTTGCCGACCTCCACAATCTCCACCAGACGGTCGTCGGGCGAAGTGCCGCTGATGATCAGTCCGGCAGCGACGAGCTCGTCGCGGAACCGGTTGCTGAATTCGTAGCGGTGGCGGTGTCGCTCGTAGATCACTTCATCCTGATAGGCAGCATAGGCCAGAGTGCCTTCCTGCAGTTTGCAGGGATAGGTGCCGAGGCGCATGGTGCCACCGAAATTGGCCACCTCGCGCTGCTCGGGCAGCAGATCGATGACAGGATGGCTCGTCTCTGGGTCAAATTCTGAGCTGTTGGCATCGATCCAGCCCAGCACGTCGCGAGCGAAGGCGATCACCATCAGCTGCATGCCCAGACAGATTCCCAGCAGCGGCGTCTTGCTCTGGTAGGCATATCTGGCAGCGGACAGCTTGCCGGGAATACCACGATAGCCAAAACCGCCAGGGATGACGATGCCATCAGCATGCTCCAGCACCTTGTCTACCTGTTCGTGATCCATCTTCTCGGAGTCAATCCAGGAGATGTTCACCTTGACATTGTTGGCCATGCCAGCATGATGCAACGCTTCGGCCACGGAGAGGTATGCGTCGCGCAGCGAGACGTATTTGCCCACGAGAGCGATGTTCACCGGCTGCTGCAGGCCGTTCACCCGGCTGACCAGCTGCCGCCACTCCTTAAGATCCTTGGGACCGCACTGGAGGTTGAGGCGTTCAATAACGATATCATCGAGACGCTGCTCCTCCAGCAGGAGGGGCACATCATAGATGCTGGGTGCATCAGGATTTTCAATGACGTTAGTCTGTTCTATGTCGCAGAAGAGGGCGATCTTGGCCTTGATCTCTGCGGAGAGGGGTTTGTCGCTGCGACAGATGATCACATCGGGCTGAATACCGATGCCGCGCAGCTCTTTGACACTATGCTGCGTGGGCTTGGTTTTCAGTTCGCCAGCCTTGCCGAGATAGGGCACGAGGGTGACGTGGATATACATGACATTGTCGCGGCCGATATCGCTGCGCATCTGGCGAATGGCCTCGAGGAAGGGCAGGCTCTCGATGTCGCCGACGGTGCCGCCGATCTCGACTATGACCACATCGGCGGAGTGCTCCTTGGCCACCAGATGCATGCGCTCTTTGATTTCGTTGGTGATATGGGGGATCACCTGCACGGTGCCGCCCAGGTAGTCGCCGCGGCGCTCTTTGTCGATGACGGCCTTGTAGATCTTGCCGGTGGTGACATTGTTGATGCTCTGAAGGTTGACGTCGATAAAACGCTCGTAGTGCCCGAGGTCGAGGTCGGTCTCGGCGCCGTCTTCGGTGACGAACACCTCGCCGTGCTGATAAGGGCTCATCGTGCCCGGGTCAACGTTGATATAGGGGTCAAACTTGAGGACGGTGACCTTGACGCCCCGCCCTTTCAGCAAGCGGCCCAGGGAAGCGGCAGTTATGCCCTTGCCGAGGCCCGAAACGACTCCACCGGTGACAAAGATATACTTGGCCATGGCCACTCCTCCTGCAGTTTCGGCAGGCTAACCCACCTTGCGGTTCTAGCGTGTTCAGTTTCGTTCCCCAAATAAACAACGTTTCCCATTTTATCTTTTGGGCGGGTGTTTGTCAAGACGATTCCAGCTAATGGAAGCTATCCCCGGCGTCGGGTGGGCGGTTCCTCTTCCTCCTCTTCGTCGATCAGGAGCTCTTCGTCGTCGAGAAAATCGTCGGGGAGATCGGGATCGATCTCGTCCTCTTCCTCCAGATCGGGGCCGTCAGGAACAAAGCCGGCCTCTTCCACGTCTTCGGATTCTACCTCTTCCTCTTCGTCCTCATCCCAGATGTAATCGGCCTGCTTGGGCTGATAGCTGCGCTCGCTGGGCTCGGACCCGCTGGCAATCTGCTGCGACCGGGGCGCCCAGGAGGCTAGGCCCCACATGCCGTTGCCCAGATAGCTCAGGCGGCTATCGAGGTTGATTTCGGTATGGATCTGCGCAGTGCTGGGGCCAGGATTAGCCTCGTCATACCCCAGCCGCTCTCTAATGGCGACAACCAGATCTCGGTAGTGCATTGGGCTCTTATGCTGCCTGAGTACCTGATAGGCTACTTCGGCCTCCGACAGTTGAACTTTTCTCTGCTTCCCCATGGCTAGTCCTCCTTAAGTTGGTTTACCATAGTAAGCCGCCCGGGCTTACGAGGGCGAAACCTGTGCCTGAACCGCGGTCCCCGGAGTGGGTATTGCGGGTTGGCACGCCTCCAGCCTTGCTCTATTTTCTCATGCCGGCCCGGTCTTATGCATGGAAGAACGCCGACCCATGAGCGAACGGGGACATTCCTCAACTCACAAGACAAGCTTCTTACGAGGTGTGTCGCCTTCGTCTCGGGGCAGTGCGAGCGGGCCAGATTCTCGTCGCCCCCTGCCATAAAATCAATATCATTATAGTTATGCGGCTCTGGGTTGCCTAGCCTCTGGGGAAGAAAAAACCCGCCTAACGCAGCTTGCGCCGCACCATCTCCTGGGCGATGAAGCTGGCGACGTGGGGCGGCAAAGTGCCGGGCCCGAAGCCGGCGTCGTAGCCCAGCTCGATGGCCAGCTCGTGGGAGATGCGGGGGCCGCCGCAGATGAGGACGACGCGCTGGCGCATGCCTTCGGCCTCCAGCAGCTCGACCAGCTGAGTCAGGTTGGGGATATGCACATCCTTCTGGGTAACGACCTGGGAGACAAGGATGGCGTCGGCCCTAAGCTCGCGCGCCCTGGCGACAAGCACTTCGTTGGGCACCTGGCTGCCAAGGTTGTGGGCCTCGATTTCGGGGTAACGCTCCAGCCCATATTCGCCGGCGTAGCCCTTCATGTTCATAATTGCATCGAGGCCGACGGTATGGGCATCGGTGCCGGTGCAGGCGCCGACAACGATAACCTTGCGGGCGATGTGGCGCCGGATATATTCGTTGATCTGGTAGAAGTCCAGCTGCTGGCTGTTGACCTCAGCCACCTGGATGGCTCTGTAGTCGACGGCTATGGGGCAGCGAGCGTAGGCGACGATGAAGGTGAAGCCTTCGCCGGCATCGGCCGCGTGGACGATGGAGACGGCCTGTAGCCCCAGCTGCTCCAGCAGGCGCTTGGCCGCCTCCCTTGCCCGGGGCCCTTCCGGCACCGGCAGGGTGAAGGAGAGCTGCAGCGCCCCGTCGTTCAGGGTATCGCCGTAAGGGCGCACTTCACGCAGGTTGTTTTCCATCAGGCTTGTCCTCCTTTCTGCTGGGCGCGGCAGAAGCTGAGCATTGGCTCGATGAACGGGTTATAGTAGTCGGGCGCTTTAATGGCGACGCCCTCCAGTCCCTTGCCGCCGGTGCGACTGCGCTTGACATCGGCGAAAAGGCCCTGCTCCAGGGCGGCCATTAGGCCAATCTCGTTGACCAGGTTGAGCAGATCCAGCGCCTGGCTGAGCACCTGGTTAGCCCGCTGCTCCATGCGTCCGCCGGGGCGGAAGACCAGCTCGTCGCTGAGATGGCGGGCGGCGTTCATCACATAGCGAGCGTTTTTTATCGCCAGGTAGCGATCTTGCAGGAACGGCGTATGGATCGCCTCGGTGAGCATACCCAGCAGCTGAATGCCCTGCCCGGTCACCACGCCGGCCAGATTGAACATGCCGTTCATGATGTAGCCCTGGAAGATGTCGCCGGTCATGTGCTTGGTGGGCGGCATGAATTTCAGCGGCGCCCGGGGGAAGATCTGTCGCGACATCTGGGCCTGGGCCAGTTCCAGCAGGAAGCTGTCCTCCTGGTGAGGATCGATCTCGAAGGCGTGCCCCAGACCGAGCTGCTCTGGCTTGAGCCCGGAGAGCAGGCCCAGCTGTTCGTTAATGAACTGGGAAGCGAGCACGGTGTGGGCAGCCTCGATGGCATCGGCAGTCGTCAGGTAGTTATCCTCGCCGGTGTTAATGATAATGCCGGCATAGGCGTTGATCAGCCGCGAGAAAAACTGGTCTACCAGGGTGCGCTGCATGTTGATGTCCCGGAAGAGGATGCCGTAGAGGGCGTCGTTAAGCATCATATCCAGCCGTTCGACGGCGCCCATGGCGGCGATCTCCGGCATGCAGAGGCCGCTGCAGTAGTTGACGAGGCGGATGTAGCGCCCCACCTCACGAGAGACTTCGTCCAGGGCGGCGCGCATGATCCGGAAGTTTTCCTGAGTGGCGTAGGTGCCGCCAAAGCCTTCGGTAGTGGCGCCATAGGGGACGTAGTCCAGCAGGCTCTGGCCGGTGGTGCGGATGACGGCGATGATATCGGCACCGGCCCGCGCGGCGGCTTTGGCCTGAGCGATGTCTTCATAGATGTTGCCGGTGGCGACGATGACGTAGAGCCAGGGCTGCTGCCCCTGCCCCAGCTGGGCGATGAATTCGTCCCGCTGCTGGCGGCGGGCGTCGATGTGCTGCAGGGCGGCAGCGGCCAATCGATCCAGCTCGGCGCGCACTGCTGTCGGCGTGTGAGCCGGGATCTGCTCCAGATGGAGGCGCTCGGCAGCTACCTGTTCGGCCACCTGCTGGGCGCTGAGGCCAGTCTCCAGGATGGCATTGCCCAGGAAATATGCAGCGCCGCGGCTGAGGCCGCCAACCCGGACGACCGCTTCGACAAACAGGTTGGGCAGGGGTACCCCGTCGTGATCCACGCCGTCGACGCCCAGCAGGCGGAGGATGGCGCGCTCGACGGCGACCGTGGTATGCAGTTCAATGAAGTCCTGCACCTGGCGGGCGATGGCGCCGGCCGCGGCGCGGGCTTCAGCTACTTTCGTCTGGTTGAGAATCAGTTTCTCTGACATTCTTTATCCCTCTTCTCTCACGTACGATTCTCGATCAGGGCGATGGCCCGCCGGATGATGCCCTCAGGCAGGCCCAACAGTTGACCCACACGCAGCGCTTCGCGGGGGATGGGCTGCCCGGCGGGTACCGGTTGCAGGTCATAGTCCATCAGGTCGGCCAGCTGGTTCCAGCTGCGCTGCTGATCGTGGACGACTTCGGCCAGGTGGCCGGCATGAACGCGGCTGAGGCCGACGACCTGCCAGTGGCTGACGCCGGCGAGGCGGGTCAGCTCGGCGTAATGGGTGGTAAAGACGCTGATGCTGGGCCGATCCAGCAGGTGTTCGACCACGGCCTGGGCCAGCGCCGCCCCTTCCAGGGGGTTGGTGCTGCTGGCCAGCTCATCGTAGAGCAACAGGCAGCGCTGCTCGGTGGCCGGCAGCACCGCCAGCAGGCTCTCTACCTCGGCGCCAAAGCGGGAAAGCCCTGGCGTATCGGCGCGATATTCCCCCGCCACGAGGCGGATACCGCCAACCAGGCTGAGGCGGGCGGCCTGTGCCGGCAACAGCAGCCCATATTGAGCCATGGCAGTGAGGAGGCCGATGAGGCGCAGGCTGACTGTCTTACCGCCCATGTTGGCGCCGGTGATTAGTGTCACGCCGGAGCAGACGGTGAGGCTGACGGGCTGAAAGCGGCGCCCCTGCTGGGCCAGATCCTGCTCTACCTGCGGGTGACGAGCGCCGATGAAGCTGATCTGCAGCCGATCGCCGCTGACCAGTTCGGGGGCGACACAGTTCAGCTGGTCAGCCAGCCGCACTTGGGCGAGGAGGAGATCCAGCTGGCCGAGGGCGGCGAGGACGCCGGCCAGATCGTCAGCCCGCTGACGGATGGCGTCGGACAGCTGGCGGCGCACGTCCTCTTCTTCCTGGTCGATCTCCTGCTGCAGGGAGGCCAGCTGGTCGGCCCAGGCGACTTCCCGCGCCGTTGGCTGCCGCTGGTAGTAGATATCGGTATAGGTTTCCCGGCTAACACGCAGCCCGGGCAGGCGCTCCAACTGCTGCCGTCGGGCGTCATCGAACTTGCTGATCATCACCTCGCCGGAGGGGAGCGGGCGTAGGCCTGTCTGCTCAGTCAGCAGCCGCTCCTGCTCCTGCTCATAGGTCTGGCGCCGGCGACGGATGTGACGCAGTTCGCGCCGCAGGTGGGCCAGGCGGGCGGAGTAGCTATCGGCGATATAGAAGGAGGGCGTGCGGCTCCCGTCGGGGTCGAGCAGCTGCAGCAGATCGGCGAAGTCGGTGCCCAGCGCCGGGAAGGGCAGCTGCAGGGGCAAATCCTGCAGGTTGTGCTGCACCTCCTGATAGTAATAGAGCAGCTGCTTGAGCCGGAAGAGCTCCACGTCGTCCAGGGTCGCCCCGGCCTGCAGACGCTGCAGGGCGGGCCGCCAATCGACCAGCTGGGCCAGATTATGCTCCAGCCGAAGCCAGGGCTGCAGGCTCTGGCGCCGCCAGGCGAGGAGCTGGCTCTGCAGCTGGAGCAGCCGGTTGAGTTCCGGAGCGCGCTCCGGGGCGAACGGCTGCAGGGTCTGCAGGGCCGCCTGGCCGTAAGGCGATCCGGGACGGATGAGGCCAAAAATGTACTCCAGCCCGGTGAGCCGGGCGGTAGCAGCATCGATATAAGGGTTAAGCATGGACACCCTCCTCGGCTGGTGCGGGGAGCACGGGCCGCTCCTCGTCCAGGAACAGATCGTAGACCGGCAGGGGATGTAGCGCCTGTGCGATATCTGCCGCAAACTGCCGGGCCGGAAATGAATGGCCGCTGGGGGCCGTCGGGTTGACGGTGACTGCCAGCAGCTGCACCTGATGCAGCACCTGCAGGTTGCCCCCCTGATGGCGCCAGCGTTGCCAGACCTCAGGCGAGGCGAAAACGTGGGTGCCATCGGGGACAACGAGAGTGGGCAGCGCGCTGCTGGACTGCTGGGCTGGCGAATCAGGCTGCGAGCCGGGCAGGCGGCGCTGCGACTGAAGCAGCGCATGCAGGAAGCTGTCGGTCAGGGCACCAGGGATCAGCAGGTGGCTAGCGTCACCCAGCTCCTGCAGGATAACCGTTGCCTGCCCGAGCAGGCTGGTCTGGGTAGAGGGGCGCAGGCCGGCGACGGGATGCCAGTAGGCGATCTTCCCCGCGGCGAAAGCGGTCTCGGCAGCGTGACGCAAGGCCGCCGGCACCGCCGGAGCGGTGAGCAGGGCCACCGTGTGCAGCGTTTTCTCGAGGACGCGGCGCGGGTTATTGCTCAGACTGGCGCCCGTAGCCAGAATGGTGGCGTCAGTCACCCGGGGGGCCGCCGTGCCGACGCGGTCCAGCGCTCCATCGACCAGAACCAGCTGACTGCCGGCCTGCTGCAGAGCACTGATGATGGCCTGCATCTGCTGCAGGGTGTCAGGTCCGGCGATCTCCACCGCCCCTGCCTCCCGGACACGGGCAATGACCACCCCGCCCAGGGCGGTGGAGAAATCGGTGACCTGCAGCAGCTCCAGGCTGGCCTCGGCCTGACGCAGCGCGCCTTCGGCAGTAGCGATGACGGTGCCGGCTGGTGCATAGATGCGCGGCTTGGGCAGGCGAGTGAGCCTGTCCACCCGCTCGCCATCGTAGCCCAGGGAAGTCAGCCCCAGGGGGATGTGGGCTGCGGCCGCCTCGGCGATGAGGCGGCGCAGGGTGACTGTCTTCCCGACATTCTTGGCGAGACCGATCACGGCGACGCTGCGCGCCTGGGCTCGTCGCACATGGGTGAGCAGCATGGCCACGACTAGTCGTGCCGCCGCCGGTTGGCTCGGCTCAGCCCGACTGGTTCGAGGCTGATCCGTTTCCCCTGCAGCAGGCCGGCGACACCGCCATCAGTCTCCTGTTCGCTGCAGAGGGAGCATTGTTGGGGGTCGTGTGCCCCGTTGTCGGCCGGTTCGGTATAGGCGCTGATCACGCCTTCGTAGTTGCGCAGCACCACGCGCCGCCCCGACATGGAGATCAGGTACTGGGGCATGACGGGGATCTTGCCGCCGCCACCCGGCGCATCCACGACGAAGGTGGGAACGGCGAGGCCGCTGGTATGCCCCCGCAGCGATTCGATGATCTCGAGGCCGGTGGCCAGCGGGGTGCGGAAATGGCTGATGCCCTGCGACAGATCGCACTGATAGATGTAGTAGGGGCGCACCCGGATCTGGAGTAAGCCCTGAACCAGCTGCTTCATCACCACCGGGCAGTCGTTGATGCCCCGCAGGAGGACGCTCTGATTGCCCAGGGGAATACCGGCGTCAGCCAGGCGCGCGCAGGCAGCGGCAGCCTCCGGTGTGATTTCGCTGGGGTGGTTAAAGTGGGTGTTTACATATAGCGGATGATATTTGCGCAGCATGTTGCACAGCTGGGGAGTAATCCGCTGCGGCAGAACCACCGGGGTCCGGGTGCCGATGCGGATGATCTCCACATGAGGAATCTGGCGCAGCTGCCCGAGGATGTATTCCAGGCGCTCATCGTTGAGCAGGAGTGCGTCGCCGCCCGACAGCAGCACATCGCGCACCTGAGGTGTGCGCCGGATATAGTCCAGCGCGGCGTCGATCTCGGCCAGGCTGCGCGGCCGGTCGTGAGTGCCGGCGAAACGGCGCCGCGTGCAGTGGCGGCAGTACATCGAGCACTGGTCAGTGATCAGGAAGAGGACCCGATCGGGATAGCGATGGGTGAGGCCGGGCGCCGGGGAATCGGTATCCTCCAGCAGCGGGTCGGCCATGTCCTCCGGAGCAAAATCCAGCTCGCGGGCAGTGGGGATCCCCTGCCGCCGCACCGGGCAGGATGGATCGTCAGGATCCATCAGCATCGCGTAATAGGGGGTAACAGCCATGCGCAGCACAGGCAGGCAATCTATCACCCCCTGCTCTTCCTCGGGGGTCAGATTGACCACCTGCTTCAGGCTATCCAGATCGACCAGGCGGTGGCGCAGCTGCCAGCCCCAGTCGTTCCATTCTTCTTCGGTTACATCCTTCCAGAGAGGGATGGTTCGGTAGTCTCGCATCGAACTCGCCTCCTTAATCAATCAAGTCCGTCAGGACTTGAGACTCCAATAAAAGCGCTTGTTGCGCAGCAACTAGCGGCTTGTACCGCATCAAGTCCGTCAGGACTTGAGAATCCAATAAAAGCGCTTGTTGCGCAGCAACTAGCGGCTTGTGCCGCATCAAGTCCATAAGGATTTGAGAATCCAACAAAAGCGCTTGTTGCGCCGCGTACTGGCCTGTACCGCCTAGCGGGCGTAGATCTCCTGATAGAGCTCGCGCAGCACCTGGCACTCGCGCAGGGCCTGCAGGGCGATGGCGGCGTGGCCCCTGGTATAGCCGTTACCGATGATCATGTTTACGTCCTTGCCCACACCTTCGGCGCCCAGGGCGGCGGCGGTGAAGCTGGTGGCCATGCTGAAGAAGTAGACGGTGCCACCGTCCTTAGCCGAGAGGATGGCCGCCATCTCAGTGTTGGGGGTATTGACGCAGTTGATGACCACGTCGGCCAACGCGCCGTTGGTGGCTTCGCTCACGGCCTGCATGACGCCGACGGCATCGCTGGCATCGACGGTGAGCAGCTGGTCGGCCAGCCCGGTCTGACGGACACGCTGGGCGCTGGCCCCTTCGCGCTGCACAGCCAGGACGCGGCCGGTGACGCCGGCCCGCTTCTTGGCTTCGTAGAGGCAGATGAGGCCGGATTTACCGCCGGCACCGATGACGACGACGGTATCGCCTGACTTGACCAGGCGTGCCGTCTGGGCGGGCGCGCCGGCGACATCGAGCACGGCCAGGGCCAGGGTTTCCGGCATATCGTCGGGCAGCTTGGCATAGACGCCCGATTCGAAGAGAATGGCCTGGCCGACGATATCCACCTGATCGATATCTGGATGGATCGCCAGTACCTGCTCAATTTTGAGCGGTGTCAGGGAGAGGGAGACCAGCGAGGCGATGCGATCACCTACCTTGAGATCTATCTTCCCCTGCAAGTGGCTGCCGATGGCGGCGACGGTACCGATGAACATGCCGCCGGAGCCGGTGTTAGGGTTGTGGTGCTTGCCGCGGGTAGCGACGATGGAGAGGATGATCTCCTTCATCTGCTCCTGGTCGTGACCAGCTCGCTCAGCGATCTCGGTGAAGCTGGCGGCGTCGATGTTCAGGCTCTGCACGTCCACGAGAATCTCGTTCTGATAGATGTCCATAGTGTTGTCAATCTTCCAGGCTGGCTGGGGCAGAACTCCCTGCGGCTCCAGCACGCGATGCGTTCCGTACTTGCATCCGATGATGTTTGGCATAGATCCAACTCCTTTCACCCTTTACCCTTATATATGTAGCAAGAATCATGCCAATTGGGGGGATGGGGAGTGGGATGTGGGATATGGGAGGTGCGAGATGGGAGACTGTGAAGTGAGCTGTGGGACTTGGGAGGTGAGGGGTGAGGAGTGCGAGGTGGGAGCGCGCGGGGCGGCCATGAAAGCGGGGCCCGGCGCGCAGCGAAAGGTCTGGCCCCGCATTCACGGCCCTGAGACGAAGGGGGACACACCTCACAAGACCGCGTCTTGTGAGCTGAGGGATGCCCCCCGTTCGCTCAGGGACAGTAGAAACGGGAGGATCTGATCTTCCGTTCCTCCTTGGTTTACATAAAAGTTAATGTTGAGAACCGTCCCCAGCGTTCACCTGCGGCGGAGGCGGTATTGCAGGGTCTGGCGGGGCAGGCCCAGCAGGGCGGCAGCCTGGCTGATGTTGCCGCCGGTCTCCTCCAGCGCCTGATTGATCAGATCGTTTTCGACCTGGGCGAGGGTCTCGCGCAAAGATCGTCCCAGGCGGTAAACGGGGCCGGAGGGCTGGACATGGGGAGTGGATTGGCCCTGGCGGATGCGCTGGGGGATTAGCTCGACGCTGATCAGGTCGCCGTCGCCGATGTTCAGCGCCCCCTCGATAACGTGCTCGAGTTCGCGCACGTTCCCGGGCCAACTGTATTCCTGAAACAGCTGCTGCACCGCATCGGACAGCCCCATCACCCGCTTGTTCAGCCGCTGGTTGTTCTTGGCGATAAAATGCTGTGTGAGCAGGGGCAGATCGTCGCGCCGCTGGCGCAGGGGCGGGATGGTCAGCTGCACGACGCTGATCCGGTAGTAGAGATCTTCGCGCAGCTCGCCGCGCTGCACCGCCAGCCAGGGATCGGAGTTGGTAGCGGCGATGATGCGCACGTCCACGTGGCGTTCGCGGTTGTCACCGACGCGGCGGACGTATTGCTCCTGCAGCACCCGCAGGAGTTTGGCCTGCAGGCTGGTGGGCATGGAATCGATCTCGTCCAGGAACAGGGTGCCGCCGTCGGCCACCTCGAACAGGCCAGGGCGGTTTTCGGCTCCGGTGAAGCTGCCGCGCACGGTGCCGAAGAGGATGCTCTCCAGCAGCGATTCCGGCATGGCGGCGCAGTTCTGGGCAACAAAGGGCTGGCTGGCGCGGGGGCTGGCGTTATGGATGGACTGCACCAGAAGCTCCTTGCCGGTGCCGGTCTCGCCGCAGACGAGAATGGTAGAACTGGTCTGAGCGGCGCGCAGCGCCTGGCGCTTCAGCTCGACGAAGTCATGGTTCTGGCCGATGAGATCGGCAAATGTATAGCGCCCGGTGGGAGTCGTGCTCTTCTTGGGGGAGCGATCGAACATGCGTGCCTGGAGATCGACGAGGCGCTCCGAGAGTTCGCGCACGTTGGTAATATCCTGTGAGACCTCGACGGCGCCGATCAGCCGCCCATCGACGACGATGGGCCGGGTGCTGTTGACGGTGGTGATCCGGTTACCCTTGAAGTTGGTGAATGACTGCTGCTTCTGGAGCAGAGGTTGCAGCGTGCGGCTGACCTGAAGCAGGGTGCTGCTCTCGGGGTTCAGGGAGGGGTAGACATCGAGGATATGGCGCCCCATCACCTGGGCCGGATCGAGACCCTCGATCTTGGCCGCCGCCGGGTTGTAGAGGACGGTGACACCGGTGGCATCCACCACATGAATCCCCACGTCCACCAGCTGCAGAATCTCCTGTAACGTGTGCTGCAGGAATTTGCTCTCCACGCCCATCCCTCCTGACGAATTTTCGGCGATGATGCCCAACTTTCAGCACCGTCTGAATTCGCCACATACGCCAGCCTTTCCTGCCTGAACGCTGGGGACGGTGAACGTTGGGGACGGTTCCCAACGTTCATTTTTATGTAAACCATATTGCCCCCGCTCCGCACTCCGCTTCCCCCGCGCCGATCGCCAATCCACCTGCCTCGCCTGATGGTTAACGAACCCCTTGCTCAGGATCATCGCGATAGGCCCACTGAATGCGTAAATGCTGCGTGAATGTGACTACATAGGTATGTTATGCAGGTAAGAGCCCGCAGCCGGAGCGATACAACGGAGGTTATTGCAGCTGCCCCGCTGTGCTCTTCTCTCGACACTAACCGTGGGGCCATCTTCTTGCTGGGTGACATAAAACTTAATGGTGAGAACCGTCCCCAACGTTCACAGCTCGAAGGGCTGGAGGGCACGGGGCAGAATCCCCTGCAGGTAAGCCAGCAGGACGCCGTAGTTGACGATGGGCACGCCTGCTTGAGCAGCCTGATCCAACCGGGCAAGCATGGTGCGGCGGTTGAGCATGCAGCCGCCGCAGTGCACCACCAGCCGAAACCGGCTAAGGTCGTCAGGGAGGTCGGCGCCGGCAGCGAAGGTGAAATCTAATGGGCCGCCAGCTAGCTTGTTCAGCCCGGCAGGGATTTTCACCCGTCCGATATCCTCGTGCTGCACAGCATGGGTACAGACCTCGGCGATGAGCACACGGTCACCAGGGCGCAAACAGGCCACTGCCCTGGATCCGGCGGCCAGCGTGGCCAGATCACCTTTCTGCCGGGCCATGAGGATAGAGAAGCTGGTTAGCTGAATGTGGGGCGGAACGATGGCCGCGGCCTGGGCAAAGACTGACGAATCGGTGACGACCAGGCGCGGCGGCCGCTCGAGGTTAGCCAGGGCGACGGCTGCTTCGCTATCGCGGGCGATGATGCCGCTACAGCCATGATCCAGCAAATCGCGCAGCAGCTGTACCTGGGGCAGAATCAGACGCCCCTTGGGCGCTGCTGCATCCAGATGCACGATGAGCAATACCTGATCGCCCGGCTGCAGCAGATCACCCACCAGGGGCCGATCTTCCCAGAAGGAGGCCGGTGCCAGCTGTACCAGCTTCTCTCTGAACTGTTTGATCCCTTGCCGGGTGACGGTGCTGACGGCGATGCTGGACAGACCCAACTCGTCCAGCGCTGCCAGAGTGCTGGACAGGCCCTGAAGGGTTGCTTTTCTGTCTGCCGCCGCATCTGCCAGTAGATCGATTTTGTTGAGTACGGCCAGCCCAGGAATCTTTGCCGACTCGATGGCACGAGCCAGCTTACGCTCCCAGTGCGTGATGCCCTGGGTGGCGTCCACCACCAGCACAGCCAGATCGGCGCGGCGCAGCACTCTCTCGGTACGCTGCACGCGCTTCTTTCCCAGCTCGCCACTGTCATCGTCCACGCCGGCGGTGTCGATGAGCAAGACCGGGCCGAAAGGAAGCAGTTCCATGGCCTTCTGCACCGGATCGGTGGTAGTGCCAGGCACGGCCGAGACCAAAGCGACCGGCTGGTCGGCCAGGGCGTTGAGCAGGCTGGACTTGCCGACGTTACGCCGCCCGCAGATGGCGATCTGCAGGCGGCTACTGCTGGGTGTGCGGTGCATTTGATCTCGCCTCCCATCTGGGTGATCTGCCGGGCCCCTGCCCAACAGCACGGCCGCTGCAGATGATGCTTTGCAGCAGGCCGCGCAGCGAGTGGGCCAGAGCATCGCTAGAATCGCCTTTATTCGGGTAAAGCAGGTATTGCTGCATATAAGGGGCCGGCGTGGCGTTGGGCATGACCACGTTAGCGCCGGCCTGCCATCCTTTCTCGCGACCCCGGGGATCCATGGTCGCTAGAGCGGTGGTGACGGGGATGTTAATCTGGGGGCAGAGCAGGCGTAACACGGCCAGCGACCGCAGAGTGAGCCCGACGCTGCCGCCGGCGGCAGTGGCCAGGGGGGTCTGGGGATTGGGGATGAAGGGGCCGATTCCGGCCATGTCCACCTCCAGCCGCTGCAGCAGCAGGAGGTCGGCAGCCAAGTCGGGCAGGGTCTGCCCGGGCAGGCCGATGAGGAAGCCGCTGCCTACTTCATAGCCTAGTTCCCGCAGCCAGTGTAGGCACTGCAGGCGCTCCTGCAGGCTGGAGTCAGGTTGCAGCGTCTGGTAAAGCTCTGGGTTGGAGGTTTCAAAACGCAACAGGAAGCGGTCTGCCCCAGCTTCCCTGAAAGCGGCATATTCGGCCCGGGGTCGCTCCCCGATGCTGAGGGTGATGGCCAAATCGGGGTGTTGCCGACGAATGCGACGGATCAACTCCCCCAGGCGCTCTGCTGTCCACCAGGAGTCCTCGCCGGATTGCAGCACCACGGTGCCCAGGCCGGCGGCGACCACCTGTTCCACGCAAACCAGAATCTCTTCCAGCGTCATGCGGTAGCGGGCCAGCGCCTGGTTGGACGCGCGCAGGCCGCAGTAGAGACACTGGCGGTGACAGATGTTGGAGAACTCAACCAGGCCGCGCAGGTGGATAGCATCGCCCACGTTCTGCCGCCGCACCCGGTCGGCAGCCGCAGCCAGCTGGATATACTCCTTCTCGTCCGCCTGCAGCAGGCGGACGACCTCATCGGGGGCCAGGCGGGCGGCCTCCACCGCCCGCTCCAGCAGTTCGGAGAAGTTCAATTGCATGCTTCCTGCCCCCGCACCTTAGAAGTAGTAGTCCCGATGGCCTGCCTTGAGGCCTTCCAGCCGTTCTTCGGTGGCCTGGCGCAACATGGGATCGTGGATTTCATGCAGCCACTCGGTAAAACGCGGCTGCAGCTCCTGGCGGGGGGCTGCGTCAGCGTGATCCAGCAAGTATTCGGCGAAAGTGAGGATGGCGTTGGGCTGGCAATAGGTCTGGATGCTGCCATCTCTGGCCAGGCTCATGAACCGCTCACCGGTGCGCCCCACCCGATAGCAGCCGGTACAGAAGCTGGGCAGGTAGCCGTGCCGGGCGATGGAGAGAACCACTTCCTGCAGGGAGCGGTGATCGGACAACTCGAACTGGATCGGCTCCTCCTCTGGCTCGCGGCTGTAACCACCGGGGGCGACGGCAGAGGCAGCGCTGAGCTGGGAAACGCCCAGATCCAGCAAGGCATCGCGCATGGCGGGGCTTTCCCGGGTAGACATGATGATCCCTGTATAAGGTACAGCGAGACGCAGGATGGCCACGAGGCGCTGAAACTCCCAGTCTTTGACCTGATATGTCCCCGGAAGACTGGCGCCGGGTGCCGGGCGCCAGCGCGGCACCGAGATGGTGTGAGGCCCGACGCCATACTTCTGCTGCAGGTGTTGGGCGTGTTGCAGCAGAGCTAGTACCTCGAATCTGTGGTCGTAGAGGCCGAAAAGAGCGCCAATGCCGACGTCATCGATACCGCCTTGCATAGCGCGGTCCATGGCGCTGAGATGGTAATCGTAATCGGCCTTGGGGCCAGGGGGATGGAGACGCTGGTAGCTGGCTCGATGATAGGTCTCCTGAAAGAGCTGATAGGTGCCGATACCGGCCTGTTTCAACAGGCGGTAGTTATCCACGCTGGTGGCGGCGACATTGATGTTGACGCGGCGAATGTTATCCCGATTCAAGCGGGTCGCATAGACCGTTTCGATGGCCTGCAGGATATAGGAAATCGGTGTCTTGCCTTCGTGTTCGCCGCTTTCCAGCAGCAGGCGCTTGTGCCCCATCTCCAGCAAAATCTCCACCTGCTCCCGGATTTCATCCCTGGTCAGAGTGCGGCGCGGTAGATCGCTGTTATCCCGCCGGAAGCCGCAATAGACGCAGTTGTTGACGCACTCGTTGGAAAGGTAAAGAGGCGCAAATAACACCACACGTTTCCCATAAATCCGCTGCTTGACTGCCTTGGCAGCAGCGAAGAGCTGCTCCAGCTGCTGGGGATCGCTCACCTGCAGCAGAGTCGCTACTTCCGCCTGATCGAGCCCCTGAGCGGCGCGAGCCTTGTCCAGGATCTCACTCAAGCGGACGGGGCTGGGTGCCTGCGCCTCATCCAATAGGTATGCTATTTTCGCTTCATCGATAAACGACTGCTTCACTTCACTCTTCCTCCCTTGCTTGCACGCAGGGAGAACGAAGGCAGCGTTAAAGGGTGATGGCTGATCTCACTCTCACATGGGGAATGTTGCCCAATTTGCCGGTCAGTGCGCCCACCTGGTCCGTCGTCCCATCCACGATGAGAGCGATGACGGAGAATCCTTTTTCCCGGTAGGGGATTCCCATGCGGCCGACGATGATGTCGCCGTGCTCGGAAAGGACTACGTTTACTTTAGATGCGGCATTTTCCCGCTGGAAGACAATGATGCCGATGACGGCGATGCGCGACTGCATGTGGATTCTCCCCCTACTCAGGTGGCGCTGCCTACTCCCCCTCGCCCTCAGGTCTCCCCTCGTGCTTAGGTAGTTTAGCTGACCCTTTGCGCCGGGTCGCCCCAACGCATCAGGTGACTACGTGAACATTGTAACAAACCCCTCTGGATATGTAAACCAGAGGGGTTACACTCTTCTATGGAGATAGAGCGGGGGAATCATCCCCTGGCCAGCGCGGTTGACATAAAAGTGAATGTTGAGAACCGTCCCCAGCGTTCACCGTCCCCAGCGTTCAGCGGCCGTCGACGATGTCCTGGATGAACGGCGGCAGCACGAAGGCGGCCTTGTGGATCTCCGGCGAATAGTATTTGGTCTCTAGCTCTGGCTTGCCGGGCTGGATGACCAGCGGATCGTACTGTTTGGAGCAGATGGTAAAGCTATACTGCCCGCTCTGATAGGTAGGAATGCCCGCCAGATAGAGTTTGACCGTGGGGAAAATGTCGCGCAAGACGCTGTGCAGCTGGGTGATCAGCTTGGCGTCAACCCAGGGGGACTCGGTCTGGGCCACAAACATTCCATCGGGCTTCAGGGCCGCAAACAGGTCGCGGTAAAATTCCTGGGCAAAAAGGCCCACCGCCGGCCCAATCGGGTCGGTGGAATCGACTATAATAAGGTCGTATTCGTCCTTGGTGTCTTTGACATACTGGATGCCGTCAGCAATCTGGATCTTTACCCTGGGATGATCCAGAGCGCAGCTGATGGTTGGCAGGTACTGCCTGGCGGCGGCGATCACTCGCTCGTCGATCTCGGCCAGCACGGCTTGCTCGATGCTATCATGCTTGACGATCTCGCGCATGGTCCCGCCATCGCCTCCCCCCACCACCAGCACCTTACGCGGATTGGGGTGGGAGTTGAGAGCTACATGGGTGATCATCTCATGGTAGACAAACTCGTCAAGCTCTGTCGTCTGCACGATGTTGTCCAGCATCAGCATGCGCCCATACTGATGGGAATCGAGCACAGCGATCTTCTGATACTGGGACTCCTCGACGTGCAGTGTCTGTTTGATACGGTAGCTCATCACCATGTCCTGAGTATGGAATTCTCGTGCCCAAAGCTCCATTACAATCCCCCCTGTTGGTATTATTTTCGCCAGGAAGTGGGCGCTGGGGCGATGACGCTGTCGCGTTACCTCTCCTGGTCAAAGACAAGGATAAACTAAATCAGCAGTAAAGAGAAGGGAGCCAGATCACATGACCAATCCGAAGATCAATCCTGACACCTTTGTTGCCAACAATGCCACCATCATCGGCGATGTGGAGATAGGCGCCGGCTGCAGTGTCTGGTATGGCGCCGTCCTGCGCGGCGACATGGCCGCCATCCGCATCGGTGAACACAGCAATGTGCAGGACGGTTGCCTGCTGCATGTCTCCAAGGGGTTCCCGCTCCAGCTGGGCGATCATGTAACCGTCGGCCACGGCGCGATCCTGCATGGCTGCACCATCGAGGATGGTGTGCTGATCGGCATGGGAGCCATCGTGCTGGACGGTGCCGTCGTCGGCCAGGGCAGCATCATCGGCGCCGGAGCGCTGGTGCCCGAGGGCAAGGTGATCCCCGCCAATTCGCTGGTGGTCGGCATCCCCGGCAAGGTGATCCGCCAGCTAACGCCGGAGGATGCAGCGGGCCTTATCAAGCACGCTGCTGAGTACGAGCGCCTCTGGCGTGAGAACTATCGCTAGGATAAACTCGTGCCGCTCGCTGCGGCGCGGCGGCTATCTGAACTACCGGGCCAGGCGGGCGACAAGCTCGCCTAAGGGCACCTCTTCCTGCTGGCCGCTCTCCATGTCGCGCAGCAGGCCCACGCCGCGTGCCAGCTCGTCATCGCCGATGACAACGGTGTAGCGCGCGCCGGCCCGACCGGCCTGTTTCATCTGTGCCTTGAGGCTGCGCCCCAGGAGATCCTTCTCGGCCACGAGCCCGGCCTGACGCAGTTCCTGGAGCAGGGCCAGCGCCTGCAGATCGGCAGCGTCGCCCAGGGTGGCCAGATAGACATCCAGCGGGGCTGGCCCAGGCAGTGCGACACCTTCGGCCTCGAGGGCGAGAATCAGGCGTTCGGTACCGATGCCGAAGCCAACACCCGGGGTAGCCGGGCCGCCCACTTCTTCCACGAGGCCATCGTAGCGGCCGCCGCCGCCGATGGCACTCTGGGCGCCGATGAGATCGCTGTGAAACTCAAAGGCGGTGTTGGTATAATAGTCGAGCCCGCGCACCAGCCGCGGGTTTTCCTGATAGGGGATCCCCAGTGCATCGAGGCCGGCCTTGACCGCCCGATAGTGCTCGGCACAGTCCGGGCAGATGGCCGAAAGCGGCGTCGGCGCGTCGACCAGCTGCCGCTGGCAGCTCTCATCCTTGCAGTCGAAGATGCGCAAGGGGTTGTGCTGATAGCGTTGCTGGCAATCGGCGCAGAGGTTCTCGAGGCGGCTGGCCAGAAAGGCGCTCAGCTGCTCCCGATAGGCGGGGCGACAGCTGGGGCAGCCGATGGAGCTGATCTCCAGGGTAAACTGGCGCAGACCCAGCTGACGATAGAACTGATCGGCCAGGCTGATCACCTCTACATCGGCATGGGGATGATGGGTGCCAAAAATCTCGGCGCCGCACTGCTGATGCTGCCGCAGCCGGCCCTGCTGCGGCTTCTCGTAGCGGAAGATCTGGGCGATATAGAAGTACTTTGTGGGCTGGGCCTGGGCATAGATACCATGCTCGACAAAGGCGCGCACCACGGGGGCGGTGCCTTCGGCCCGCAGCGTCAGGCTGCGCTGGCCGCGGTCGAGGAACGTGTAGGTCTCTTTCTGAACAATGTCGGTCTGTTCGCCCACGGCGCGGTGAAATAGTTCGCTATGCTCAAACATGGGGGTGCGAATCTCCCGGAAGCTGCGCAGGTGGCAAAGCCGGCGATATATATCCTCGACGTACTGGAACTTCTCAACCAGGCCGGGCAGAACGTCCTGAGTTCCCCGCGGGGCGTTGGTAAGCATGGGGATCACTCCTTGGCGAGTCCACAAGGGACCCAAATTGATGCGCCCTGATGGCGCAGTTAAAGTTGCCCTATATTATACCACATTCCAGCCATGGAAAATGGCCCGGCTCGCCGCCGGGCCGACACGCAAGACCACCTTACTCGGGCTGCTCGGGGGGCATCGGCTCGGCGGGCTCTGCCGCTACCTCTGCTTGCTCCTTGCCCTTGCGAAAGGCCGAGAGCTTGCTCATCAGCTGCGGCAGCAGTGATTCCACCAGCTGCCCGATACCGCCGGATTCGGCCTTATCCACCGGCAGGATGGAGACGCTGTTGTCCTCACCGACGACCACAACGGCCACGGGGATGATCTGCGCTCCGCCACCGCCACCGGATGCGCCGGACTGATTTTCGTCTCTGCCCCCTCCCATACCGAAACCGAAGTTGGCCCGGATGATGGGCACCAGGGTCACCTTGCCCATGACGATGGGCTCACCAATCACCGTCTTGCTGGAGATCAGGTTCTCCAGCCTCTCGCCGAGAGACTTCAGGTTTTCCATATTATCCTCTCTCCCTTCTTAACTTCCTGCGAAGTAGTGGCCACCAGATCTGCCGCAGCGGCTTCTCCCAGGCCAGCCGGATCAGAAGCGCCAGCCATTGGATGGGGAAGATAACAGCTGTCCACTGGACTTGTGCCTGCAGCCGCCAGGTACCGGTAAAGCTGACGTTCAGCCGGGCTGGTGCCGGGGGCCAGCCGGTTGCCCCGGCAGCACCATAGATCCAGCCCATGAGGGCCGGATCGCTCACCTCGAGGTGTAGATCGGCCTGGCGACAACGCAGGTGCAGGGCGCGCCAAAAGCGAGGCAGATACTTCTTGACCAATGGCCAGAAGCGCCTGAACTCCCGCCTCCCGAACCGCCGGCTCCGTCCTGCCCTGGGCTGCTTATCCGGCTTCGACCTGGATCTGCGGCGGGCTTGAGCGTCGGACTTGGTGCCTGCATCCTTCTGCGAGGACTTTCTCGCTGCCTTCTGCTGTTTTCCCAGACTGAGTTCTCGTTTCTGGTGCCAGAACGTCCAGCGCAGGTCTGTCTGCAGCTGCAGTCGGCCATCGAGCTGTAGCGTCAGCCTGACCACAAGCGGGAGGCAGAGCAAAACCAGCAGCAGGAGCAGTGGGACACCCAGAATCCAGAGTACGATCATGACTGACCTCCAACCTGCCAGTCGATGGTAGTATTCCACGGCCGGCTCAATGCCTAATCCAAACTCGCCAGTTGCAGCAGGTTCAGGGACCATGCTGCCCAAGATCAATATTTCCACGCTTTGGACACCGATTCCTTTTTTTCCTGGGAAATTGCTGCGAGCACCGCCTCAACAACATAGGAGAAAAGTGGTTGACAACAAACCGTATTACGCTCATAATACAGTTAGCAACCGTATTACATGAATAATACAGTTCACCTGAGAGCGAGGGGGGTGTGCCGTGATTTCGTTTGACCATTTCACTCTGGAGGATGGCGTTCCAATCTATCTGCAGATTATCCGGCATATCAAGCAGAACATCGTGGCCGGCGATGTGCAGAATGGCGATGAGATGCCGTCGCGGCGCGTTCTCTCGGCACTCCTGGGCGTGAACCCGAACACAGTCCAGAAGGCATACAGGATACTGGAGGAGGAATCGATCATCGAATCCCGCTCCGGTGTAGGAAGCTATGTGGTTCTTGACGAGGCGAAGGTAGCGCGAATCCGCAATGAGTTGCTGGAAAACGACGCACGGACGTTTGTTGAGGCCATGAGAAAGATGGGTCTCTCCAAAGATGAAACGATCTCCCTGGTTGAAAGACTGTGGGAGTAACAGGCAGGGGGCGAGGATATGAAACAACACTTGTCGGTGCTGACGCTGGCAGCCAGGAGTACGATCTACAAAGTCCTGGGGCTGCTGATCGCCATGGCTGTAGTTCAGGGCATCCTGTTCTACCTTACGCTTGAGACCTCCCTGGCCAACGAACCGCCCGGCCTGGAGCAGGTGATCAGCCAGAGCCGGATTGCGCTGGTCTGCGGCGCCGGCTTTCTGCTGCTATGCCTGCTGCTGAGCCTGACCGGGTACGAGATCGGCGGCAGCAAGCTGCGCTATACACTACAGCGGCTCTCCATCGAGGAGAAGACCACGGTGTTCTGGTGGGCAGGCTACAATGCCGTCTGCTTCTTCCTCTTCTGGGCGGCTCAGCTGGTAATCGCCCTGCTGCTCTGTCGGCTGTATCTGACTAAGGTGGATGCGGCCTACACCAGCGGACAGACGATCCTGCTGGCTTTCTATCGTAACAGCTGGCTACACAGCCTGTTGCCGCTGGCTGACGTCAGCCGCTATCTGCGTAATGCTGTTTTCGCCCTCTGCCTTGGCCTGTCTGCCGCCTGTTTTTCCTTCCGCCAAAGGCACGACAAAATCGGCATCGCGGTGGTGGTCGTGGCAGGCCTCGTCGCCGTGAGCTTTGCCCTGCCGATGGGAGATGTGCTGGGGGATGTGATGCTATCTCTCACTGCCCTGGTCATTGCCGGCGGTGCGATGATCAACGTCTGGAGGGAGCGAGGTCGTGAACATGAAGTTGAGCCTTAGGTCCCTGGAACGCCATGTGCCGCCTGGCGTTAGTCTCGTCCAGGAGCTGGGCTGGCTGGCGGTCGGTGGGGGCAGCGGCCTGCTGTACAGCCTGAGATTCCTGGGCGATTATCTGATGGCCTACCAATCGTTGTTCGTATGGGAAGGTACGAGGAGGATCCTGGATACCAGCAAGGTAATGCCCGATTTTGTGGAGGTCCTGGGAAACAGCCTGAACGGCTTCCTGCTCCTGGCGCTGTGCATGCTACCCTTGCTCATCTATCACTATACCTACCACTACCAGGGCAGCAAGAGCATTTACCTGATGAAGCGGCTACCGAGCCGCTGGGAACTGCCCCGGCGCTGCATCACGCTGCCGCTGCTGGGGGTTACCGCCAGTCTCGTCGCGGCGCTGCTTCTGCTGCTTCTCTACTTCGCCGTCTATCTGGCATTCACGCCGCGAGCCTGTCTGTCACCAGGTCAGTGGCAAAAACTATGGAGCGCTCTAGTGGGGGTGGCAAGATGATTGAGATTCGGAATGTGAGCAAGTCGTTCGGCAGGAAGCGAGCGCTGGACAGTGTAAACCTGACTCTGCCCCAGGGGCAGATCGTCGGTCTGTTTGGCGAGAACGGCGCCGGCAAGACGACGCTGATGAAGTGCATCCTTGGCTTCCTGCATTTTTCCGGTGAGATAACCCTGGATGGGGCACCGATCACGCGCCGGAATATCGCCCGGCTGGCCTTTGCCACGAGCGAACACTCCTTCTTTCCCAACCTGACTGCCATGGCACACAAGGAGTTCTATCAGCTGCACTTCCCCCGCTTCAACGAGAAGCGCTTCTATGGGCTGATGGAGTTCTTCGAGCTGCCAAAGCACAAGGCGGTGCGGCAGTTTTCGACCGGACAGAAAAATCAGCTGGAGGTGATTCTGGCGCTGTCCCAGGGCGCGGATTACATCCTGATGGATGAGCCCTTCGCCGGCAACGACGTCTTCAACCGGGAAGACTTCTACAAGGTGCTGCTGGGAATTCTGGAGCCGACGGAGACGGTGCTTCTGGCGACTCACCTCCTGGAAGAAGTGGAGAACTTCATCGGTCGGGCGATACTCATTCGTCAGGGCAAAGTCGTCGGCGACGTGTCGATGCTGGAGTTGGACGAGGCAGGCCAGGGGCTGCTGGAATATGTCAAGGAGACGTATCATTACAGGGCCGACCGGGTCAGCCGGGCGCTGTCCGAGCTGACGGGCGAAGAATCGGGGGGTACACCATGCGCAAGAGCTTGATACTGACGGTTCTGCTGCTGGTCTTCGCCGCCGGCTCCCTCGGCTACGCCCACAGCGCCGTGGACCAGAGCAAAGCGGCCGTCGTCATCGATGAGACGGTTCTCCACGGCGATAAGGCGGCCGCAGAGGGAATCATGGTCGATCTGAGCATCCATTGTGACTACCGGCTCTTCTGGAATACCCGTTACACCATTGGCGAGCCCCTGCAGATCAGCACTGAGTTTACCTTTTCGCCGACTCAGAACCGCCCGGAGGTGACGAGAACTAGCTTCTATTTCTGGCTCGACAACTTTTTTGGTGGTGGCTACGGCATCTCCGGCACCGTCAATGTGGCAGCCGAGGTAAAACCGATCCAGGACGTGGCCAGCCGCACCCAACCGGGGGAGGAGCATACTGAGATCGTCCATCTCAGGGATTACTATGAGTTCTACCCCTTGCGCGGGGAACTGGAGAGAAGGAAGGAATCGGGCAATACCAAGGCGTCCAGAGTCTATCGTTATGACACCGAAGACGCGCTGCGGCTGATCAATGATTATTTTAAGATCCCAGTCGACCCGCGGCATAAGCTAGAGATCAGCATTGAAAAGGATGCTGCCGGCACGGTTCGCCACGTCAGAGTCCTGCCAGTAAGGGACAGCAGAGCGAGAATCGTGACCGAATCAGCTATGACCGATAAGCACTGCTTTTTTACGATTTCCCCCTACGGAGTGGATGGAGAGCTGCTGGATACCAGCCATATTCCAGGCGGCTATGGGATCTATCGCATGCCGCTGCCTGGCGAGGGCGCTGGCGGTCCGACTCTGGACGCAGATGAGCTGCAGACCGTATTTCCGCTGGATGCAGAGCGGGCCAGGGTCGTCGGACTGCAGACGAGCGCGGATGAGAGCAAGCTCCTGCTGGTGACCATTGAGGAAGGGAGCTACATGCTGACGGTGATCGATGCCCAGAGCATGGAGCAGCTGCAACAGCTGGAGATGTTGAACGTCGGCAAGAACATCAGTCCTGACAACACCGAATTCAGACGCCTCTGTGTCTACGACGAGTTTATCGTTGCCATTCGCAGCGACGGCAGGTTTGCGCTGTTGGCACTCGACGCTCAGGGCAACTATGAGGTTCGACTAACGGGGGACCTGAGCGAACAGGAGGAGCTCGGCTACGTTTTTTCCTACGAGCTGCAGATGGACTATGATGGCGAAAAGCTGGTGATGGCCGCTTTCCAGGATGGCTGGTATCAACCTCGAAACTACTGCAGTTTCTACCTGGCGGTGTATGACGATGGGGGGCTGGCTTATGCCGGACACTATCAGCACAATCTGGACAAGAGCTGGATGAACAACCACACGCTCAACTGCCGTCCCGCCGTGCCGCTGGCTGTAACCTGGGGCGACTGAACGTTGGGGACGGTTCTCAGCGTTAACTTTTATGTCAACCCGCAATACTGAGTTGTCACTACCGGGCGAAAACGGGAGGGTCTGGCCCTCCCGTTTTATTTGTGGTACGCCTCGCGGCGGATGATCTTCATGGCGCGATAGAGCTGCTCCAGCAGGATCACCCGCATCAGCTGATGCGGAAAGGTGAACTGCGAGAATGAGAGGCGCAGCGCCGCCTGCTCGAGCAAGCTCTGATGCAGGCCGTAGGAGCCACCGATGAGGAAGGTAAACTGGCCACGCCCCAGGTTCTCGGCCTGTTCGAGGTGGGCCGCCAGCTCTTCAGAGCTCATGCCCCGCCCCTGCACGTCCAGGGCGATCAGGCTGCCGCCGGCCGGCAGCGCCTTTTCGATCCGCTCAGCCTCACGCCGCAGCGCCTGCTCTATCAGGGCGGGGCTGCCTTCATCTCTCACCCTTTCTTCGCCGATCTCAATCACTTTCACTTTGGCGTAGGGCCGCAGCCGCTTCAGATATTCGGCGGCGGCCGCCTGCCAGTGTTTCTCGCGTAGATTGCCGACAGCGATAATCGTAAACTGCATCCCTAAGGCGTAGCGACCAGCTTGACCGACACGGTCTGCGGCTGCCGATTGCGGATGAAGCGCACCTCAACCTGTTCACCAATGGATTTGTCAAAGAGGATCCGCTGCAGGTCGTTAAACGTTTTCACTTCCTGCCCGTCGAGGTGAGTGATAATGTCGCCAGAGCGCAGGCCGGCTAAGGCCGCCGGGCCAGCCGACTGCACCTGAGCGATGCGGATACCAGAGTCGGTGCCGAAGTTATAGTAACGGTTGTACTGCGCTGTAATCTCCAGATCGATATGAACGCCGAGATAGGGTCGAATTACGCGGCCGTTCTGGATCAACTGCTCGATCACCGGACGGGCGGCATTGATGGGGATGGCAAACCCCATGCCTTCGACGCCGGTCATCTGTATCTTGGCCTGGTTAATACCGATCACCAGACCGTTCCTGTCCAATAATGCACCGCCGCTGTTGCCGGAGTTGATGGCAGCATCGGTCTGCAGCAGCCGTAGCTGCACGCCCTCCATCTGCAGGTCGCGGTTAACAGCGCTGATGATGCCAGCGGTGGTAGAGCGCTGAAACTGCAGCCCCAGCGGATTGCCGATGGCGATGGCCAGCTGGCCAACTTTGACCGCATCGGAATCGCCGAACTGAGCCACGGGCAGGTTCCTGTATTCGTCAGGCAGGGCGGCCGGATCGATCTTGAGCACGGCCAGGTCAGTGACCTTGTCGGCTCCTACCAGCGTCGCTGGCACCTCGACGCCAGGATCGAGGGTGACCACCAGTTCCCTGGCATCAGCCACCACGTGTTCGTTGGTGACGATATAGCCGGCCGGATCAAAAATGACGCCGGAACCCACGGCCTGATTTTCATAGACATTAAACCAGCTCTGGACGATGCGACTGCTGGTGATGCCCACCACGGATGGGCCGACTTGAGCGGCAACCTGAGCAACCACGCCCTGAGCGGCCAGCTCGGCCAGATCGTCACCGCTGATCTTGGGCAGCTGATAGCCGGGCTGTTGCACGGTTCCGCGCGGCCAGGGCAGCAGCCGACCATAGAGATACGCAGGGCCTAGATAGGCGGCGCCAATCCCGCCCAACAGGGCACTGACCAGGGCAACGATGATCAGCAGAGCGTAGCCTGGCCGCCGTGGCGCATTGTCATAGCCTCCATAGGATGGGGATCGATAGTACGGCTGGTTGTTGAACTCTTCCATGATTGCTCTCCACCTCCGCCTGCATACAACTAGTTTTTCTATCTTTTCTTCGCTGTAAACCATTATAAACGAAACGGGACTGAAGGACATCCGCGACAACACAAAACAGCCAGCTGAAAATCAGCTGGCTGTCGATTTCGCTTGGTAGCGCATACGGGATTCGAACCCGTGCTACCGCCTTGAGAGGGCGGCGTCCTAACCACTAGACTAATGCGCCGCAATAAATGGCTGGGGATGATGGATTCGAACCACCACCGGCTGATCCAGAGTCAGCTGTCCTACCCTTAGACGAATCCCCAGCGACATTGCTTATTATAGCATCGCAATCTGAGAGCGTCAAGCGCAACAGCTCCCCTGTTTTTGTAAGAAAAACTGCGACGCGCTTTACTTCTGATAGATGATCTTGCGAATGCTTTCGTAACCCAGGTGATATGCCTCCATCAGTTGCTCGATGGTCTGGCCCTGCCGATAGCGACGCCTGATCTCCTGATTGCGCTGCCTGATCCGCAGCCGCTGCCCATTGCGCTCTCCCCAGCCGAGACGCTGTCCGCTGGCGCGGGGGATATACAGCTGAGCGCCTTGCACATATTTCTGAATCTCGGCCACCAGGACAGGCGGCAATACTTCTTCGGCGTTTCTATACTTCATCTGTCTTGCCTCCTTGACATCGATCTTGTACTGCCGGATGTACCGGGACAAGAAACCATGAGCCGTATCTGCCCACGGTTGATGTCAGGAGGAGAACTACTGAAGGAAAATCAAACAGGCGAGTCTCCTCTGGTGGTGGGCAGAGCGGCCAAATTAAAGACAGCAATCACAGCAAGCTGCAGATGGTTGCGCAGTCGAGTAAAGGTCACCTAACCCACCTCCTTTCAGAATTCTCTCATCTGTCAAGGTATCACAGATCACTCGTGGAAGCAAATCAGCACGTTCGGATGTTAACGATCTGTAATTATCTCCTCTGTTGGCGTCATTGACCATCACAGATGACATAACAGGCGCTTATATCCAGGCAGGATCTGCCCGCCGAAGCGGCGGTGCAGCCGCTGGGCAGCAGCTTGATCCACCATCAGTTCCAGCTGCTTGAAACCTAGTTCAGCTCCATAGGAGATCGCTGCCCTGACAAAGGCATCCTGGGGAGTTCTGGTCCAGATATGGAGCATGGCCACGCTGCCGTCGCCCAGGGGGCGGAAGACCAGCAGCGCCGTCTCTCCCCCTGACAGCCGCAACTGGACGATCATCTCCGGCCGGATTGGCTTCAGGGCCAACGCATAGATGCCTGGTGCCAGCGACCAGGCCACGTGCTGCCAGCATTGGACGCTGGACTGATAATACCCCACCCAGAGAGGGATGTCGCCCAGCTGGGCATGGTCGGGCAGAGGAACGATCGTCAGCTCAACCCCCGCTGGCCGCGGCCCGGATTGACACGGCAGGTGGAGCTGCTGCTGATGCAACTCTTCAGTCAGCCCGAAGCGCTGGTAGAGACGTTCAGCCTCTGCGCTCGGGTTAAAAACGGTGATGCTCTGACAGTCGAGCACCCGGGCCCGGCGCACTGTCTCGTGCAGCAAGGCAGAGCCGATGCGCTGCCCGCGGGCGACGCGGTGGGCATAGAGGACGGAAATGTTGGCATTCTTGCCGCCAGCCCTGGCATCGGGGCCGACGAATAGCTCCAGCTCACCGAGGACGCGCTGTCCCTTGCTGGCCACCAGGGGAATCTGCCCGGCCAGCAGCAAGGCGTTCAGATGGATGGCGCACGTTTCGGGACTCATCCAGGGGCCGCCGATCCTCCAGCGCTCAGCCATGCTGGTCTGCCGAAACTTCGCTTCGTCCACTTCGCCGGTTTCATCCACCCAGTCGGCGATGTCGCTGGCATGGATCTGCCAGATCTGCAGATAATCCTGCAGGTTAGCCTTGCGGATACGAATCATCGGCTCTCTGCCTCCCAGGACCACTGTCCGGCCGGCAGGGTGAACTCCGGGGCGGACGGGTCGTTGGTATAGAAACGCCAGACCGGCTGCAGCTGACCGGGCTTAGCCGGAACCAGGCCGTAGCCAAGCCGCAGGTCGAGGATGGAAACCGGCTGGTCGAGGGGTTCGCTTAACCCGGCTAGATAGCGCTTGACGGCCAGGTCGGCCCCGACGACAGCCAGGGCTTCTTCGGAGACGCTGTTCAGTTCTGCCTGACGACCGACCAGGCGCAAAACCTGCTGGTTGTTGACCCAGCAGCGGTAGGCATCCACAAATACGGGCAGGTCCTGCACCATCCGGACCAGTTCGACCAGGTAGCACTGGCTGGCTTCATCCTCAAGCACCAGCACGGGCTGATACGCTTCAGCCGCCTGCTCCCCCAGATGGACAGCCAGAAAAGCGCGGGCTGCCGCTACGGCCGCCACCTGATCGGCAGTCTGCTGGGCGGGTGTCAAGCTCTCGTCCTGCCAGGAGACTTCGTGGTAGGCGAAATATTCGTCGGTTCCCACGGTCACCAGTTGTGACCCGACCTGGAACTCCCAGGTGGCCCCCTGTTGTCTGATGGTCACGTCGGCATCAGCCGCATTGCCCAGCCAGGGGCGAGCCAGATCCCAGGCAGCAGTCTCATCCAGGCTGACCTGGGTGATCATCAGCGCCGGTGACGCCGCCACTTTCAGAGGCTCGGGGGTGGCAACCAGCTCGACCCCGAAGTGCTGCGCAATGTTGCGCAGCTCGGTCAGTTCCGCCTCAGTGAGGGTGTATGCCTGCTGATCCCGGGGTAGCCAGAAGAGGTGCCAGGCCAGGTAGAGGTCTAGCAGGAGGAACGAGATGATCAGAATCGTCTTGGCACGCGGCCAGTTCACAGGCTATCCCTCCTTGACGGCTTAACGGCCCTGGATCAGGCCGGGATCGTTGAGTAGCTTGAAGGCGTGAGTAAACCAGCGCTGCCCATCGGCCTGCTCCACCACCCAGACCGGATAGAGATACATGGATTGGGGGAAGAAGGGTTGCGCCGGATTATAGGCGGCAGGCCGCTGATAATAGGCCAGGTAGACATCCACCACCGGCTTCGTCAGCACAGGCTGCGCAATCTGCAGCGCTTCCCTGGCGCTGCGCACCTCATATTCGAAGAAGCCACGGTGCTCCACCTGGTATAGTTTGCGCTGATAGCGACTGATGCCCTGCGGTGAAACGTCAATGCGCAGCATAGGGCCGGTATCCAGCACGGGGATCCCGTTGTAGTGCTGGATGAACTCAAAGCTGTGCCCGGAGGCGCCGGGGGTGGCTGCGTCGGCCAGGGGCTGCATGCCGGCAGTGATAATGTTCTTCGCCCAGCCACCATGAGCGAGGACGAAGTTGAAGGCTCGCTCAAACTGCTCCACGGCCGTCGGCAGTTGTGTCTCGCTCTCGGGGGGAGCGGTGTACTCGATGGAACCCGAGCTGGAAAGCCTGAGCACCTGCTGTCGGGCGGTGATATAGGTTTCGACAACCTCCTGATACTCGACTTTTTCCTCTTTCTGCATGCGGGGTACGATGCTGAAAAACTGGTTGATCACCGCCTGCTTGTTGTCATCGTTGACGGGCAGGGTAGCGAAGATCTCCGGCATTTTCGGCAGAACCGCCTGGGCATAAAGGGTCACTCCGGGTGCCACCGGCAGCCCATCGGGCAGATCAATCTCGACCATGCGCCGGGACAGGGGGAGCTCGACGCGGGCTGCCCCCGGTAGGGTGGCGGCGTTGGCCTGCTCGCTCCACTGCCAGGACCAGAACTGCTCGGTGCGGCTGTTCATCAAGTAGAGATCGGGCTCAGTCAGCGGCAGGAGAATCCGGTCGAAGTAGACATCGTCAGGAAACTTCTGCAGGCTGAGCCGACTAGCCACCAGCCACCAGTAGCTGAGTTTAACCGGACCGCTGAAACGAAATTCAACGCTCTCCCGGGCAGCTTTCTCCCAATCGAGGCTGGTGCGTGGCTTGAGGCTGATGCTGGTGTTCCGCTCCGCGCCGCGCGCTGCGCCCACTGCCTGCTGCATAGCCTGCCACAGCTCCTGATATTGCGGATCCGCAGCCAGGAACCGATAGTGGTCGGGCTGGCTGTGGAGGAATATCTCCCGGGGTGCAAAGAGGTCGATGTACGATGTCGGTGCCTGCGGGTCAGTGATCGGCGTCGGATTCACCGGAACGATGCGCAAGGGAACGGTGGTCCCGGTCCTGGTCCAGAACAGGCCAGTGAGCTGGACGCAGACGGCGATCAGGGCGAGCAGCACGACGCTCTTGATCCGTTCAAGCACTGACCCGCCCTCCTTTGCTGGTAGCAGCTATCGGCAAGGCAAAGCAGACCCTGGTGCCGCGTCCGATCTCGCTCTCCACCCAGATCTCACCGTGATGGTTTTCGACGATCTCCTTGGCGATAGGCAATCCCAGCCCGGTACCGCCCATCTCCCGGGAGCGGGCCTTGTCCACACGGTAGAAGCGCTCAAAGAGGCGCGGCAGTTCGGCGGCGGGAATACCGATCCCGCTGTCGGCCACCTCCACGACCACTTTCTGCTGCTCCGTGCGCAGGGAAACGGTGATCTCACCCCCCGCCGGAGTGTACTTGATGGCGTTGGAGAGGATGTTGACCAGCACCTGCTCCAGCTGGTCGCGATTGCCCAGAACCCAGGGCAATTCCTCGGGCAGCTGGCTGCTGAGGCGCTGCTCGTTCTGATGGGCACTGACCAGCAGGCGATCCATCACTTCCACGATCAGCTCGTCCAGCAGGAGGGGGCTCATCTCGGCCGCTTTCTGGCTATCCAGGGCGGAGAGCATCAACAGGTCCTTAACCAGCCGATCCATCCGGTCGGCTTCAGAATAGACGGTGCTCAGGAACTGGACGGCGTTGGCCCGGTCATCGAGAGCGCCATCCAGAAGAGTTTCGGTATAGCTCATGATGGTGGTCAGCGGGGTCTTCAGCTCGTGGGAGACGTTGGCCACAAAATCGCGCCCCATCTGATCGAGCCGCCACTGCTCGGTCATATCCTGCAGAACGACGACAACGCCGCTCAGCTGATCGTCACTGCTGCTGAAAGGCGCCAGATAGGCCCTGAGAACCACCGGGGGCTGCTCGAGGTGCAGCTCGGCGATACCGGGGGCATTGGCCAGGACGTCGGCGACGGTGCCCAGTTTCAGCCGGTGCAGGACCTGCTCAGGCGAGGGTTGCTCAGGCATCGCCAGCAGTTCTCGTGCTTTGGGATTAATATGTATCAGCTGGCCGCTGCGGTCAAAGGCTACGACGCCGTTGGACATATGGGCGAGAATGGCTTCCAGCTTGCTCTTCTCGTTGGCCATAGCGTTCAGGCTCTGCCGCAGCTGGTCGGTGAGATAGTTGAACACTTCGGCCAGGCGGCCGATCTCATCCTGGGAGCGTACGGCGACGCTGATATCAAACTGGCCAGTCGCCAGTTTTTCCGCCGTGGAGGTGATCTCGACGATCGGCTGGGTGATGGTACGGGCGAAGGCCAGCCCGAGGACGGTCACGACCACCATGGCAAAGAAGGTGGCCTTGAGCAGGGTGTCCTGCATGTCGCCCAGCAAGCTGTAGATGCCGACCAGGGGCTGCAGCAGGAAGATGCCGCTCACCGTCTGCCCATCAACGCGGCCACCGGTTCGAATAGCCATGGCCAGATATTCGACCCCGTCGCGGGTAAAGCGTTCGACGAAGGGGCCGGGCGCCTCGGGGTGCGCCAACAGGTCGCTGACCGGTCGGTTCTCCAGCAGGCTATGGCCGGGCCTGATCCCGATGTCGGGGCCATAGACGACGATGGCCTGCATCAGCTGGTTGAGCACAACCAGGTTGGATCCCTCCTCGGTGGAATACCCCAGCAGGGCGGCCGCCTCAATCAGATCGTTTTCGTTGATGAGTTCCTGATCGCGCAGCATGCGCCCCCGGAACTCCAGATCCTGCTGCGCCCCCTGGAGGTAGTAGTCCTCCCACTGGTTGAGCAAATAAACGCTGACCATCACCATGGCCAGCACGATCATCAGCAGATAGATACCCACGAGGCGCCATTGTATACTGCGCATAAATCAGCACTCCCGAAAATAGTATCCTACTCCCCGCCGCATGAGGACGTAGACAGGTTGGCTGGGGTTGTCCTCTATCTTTTCGCGCAGCCGACGCACGGTGACGTCAACGGTGCGCACATGGCCGAAATAATCATAGCCCCAGACTTCTTTCAACAGTTGCTCGCGATCAAAGACCTTGCCGGGGCTGAGCGCCAGGAATTTGAGCAGCTCAAACTCCCGCACCGTCAGATCGACGTGCTTGCCATTCTTTCTGACGGCATAGCGCGTGAGGTCGATTTCCAGTTCGCCCAGGCGGAGACAGGCGTGCTCGCTGCTCTCCTGCGAACCAGCGAGGGCGTTCTGGCGCCGCAAGGCGGCCTTTACCCGCGCCACGAGTTCGCGCGTGCTGAACGGTTTGGTTATGTAATCGTCGGCCCCGAGATTCAGACCGCGGATAGTATCCTCTTCGGTGGCTTTGGCGGTGACCATGATAATCGGCACTGACAGAGATGAGCGGAGCACTTTGCAGACCTCCAGCCCGCTCAGCTTGGGCAACATGATGTCCAGCAGAACCAGGTCGGGCGATTCGCGCACGGCCAGATCGAGCCCCTCCCGCCCGTCATAGGCCACACAGACTTCATAACCCTCTTTCCGCAGGTTGTACTCAATTATATCGGCGATGGCCTTTTCATCTTCAACTACGAGTATTTTCTCTGCCATGTCAGGCCCTCCCCCCTAATGCTATTGACGCAATGAAGCATATCTCTCCTGCAGTATATTCGAGAGATCAATTCTGTTTCCCTCCCGACCAGCTTCTGGCGCCTTCATCGGTGTCCCCGTGGGTCGAGACAAAAAAGTGCCCCCTGTAATGTTACAGAGAGCACGGGCTTTCTTTATGGTGAATAGGTTTACTTGAAGTAGTTAAGCGGGTTGCGCGAGGCACCGTTGTAGCGGATCTCGAAATGCAGATGCGGACCGGTAGAATTGCCGGTGCTGCCTACTGTGGCGATGCGCTGCCCGCGGGTAACCCGTTGCCCGGTGGAAACCAGCAGCTTCTGGCAATGCCCATAGCGAGTCGTATAGCCGTTGCCGTGATCGATCTCCACCAGATAGCCATAGCCGGATCGGTAGCCGGCAAACGTAACAGTACCGGTATCGGCAGCATAGATAGACGTCCCCGCAGGTGCGCCGATGTCGATGGCATGATGGAATTTACCCCAGCGCCAGCCGTAGCCGGAGGTGAGCACGCCATTGGTGGGATACAGGAACTGGCCTGTTCCCTGAACGGCTGCCTTCTTGGTGCCTTTCCTGACAATGGCGGTGACCGGCTCGGAGATCACCTTTGAGCTCAACACCTGTTTCTCGACAACCTGCTCGTTGACCGTCTTGATCAGATAGGTGACTTCCTTCTTGCCGTTCTTGCCGGCCCTGATCGTCTTGCTTTCCCAGTTCCACATCGAGCTATCGTACTCGTAGTCAGTCTTGTAGGAGATGGTCTCAACCTGCGATACTTCGTACTCACCGGCCACATGGATATAGGGTTCTGGCACGGAGAGGGCGAGCACCTGCCCGATCTGCAGTCGGGTCGGCACAACGCCAGGATTGGCTTTGGTCAGATCGGATACGCGAATGCCGCGCGAGGCGGCGATGCCCGAAAGGGTATCACCGCGACTGACCACATGCCGCATATGCACCTGCTTGCCGAAGAGCAGGATCTCTTCCGCCTGCTCGGGGTTGCACAGCTGCTCTACCTCGACCAGCTGCTGGCAGACGGTGATATCCTCAGCCACATCGAGGCTAAGCAGGTTAGCCGTGCTATATTGGTTGAGCACCTTGCTCTGCACGCGCTCCTTAACCCGGTCGATTACTGCCTGAGCGCTATCCATGTCGGACAGGGCGACGACAGGCTCACCTTCAACGAGGATAGCAGCTGCTTCTACGCCCCACTTGAGCCGATCCTGAAGAACCAGCTGCAGGTCTGCTGCTTCCACCGTGGGCTGACCATAACTGCGAGCCACCTGCAGCTCATTGATCAGCGCAACATTGTCGTCATAGGTCTCCTTATTATAGAGATCGAGATCCTCCGCATAGCGGATGATCGCTTTCGGTTCTTTGACAACGCCCAGCACCTCACCGTCGACGATCACCTGCCACTGATCGGTCAGGATCATGGCAGTCGAGAGGCAGAGGAGCGAGAGGATGCCCGGAATAACGCCAGGTTTCTCGAGAATTCTGTATGCTTTATTTCCTTTACGGGTGCCGTTCAGGTGCTTTCCTTTGCTGGCGATGGTTTCTAGCTGCTGCTTCCAAGGGGGTGTCAAGACACCTCACCACCTTTCAGGACTTGCGCCATCCGGTGATTGAAAAAAATCATCCTTCATCTGGCTAGCGAATTCAAGGAATCCACTATGTAACCATTCTGTGATATTCGCCCCTGGACACGAGAATCCTGCCGCTAGTCTATTATATATGCTAAATATCTGCAACTATTGCCCGCTGTAGGGCGTCAAAGGAAGAGTTAACAAAGACCCTTCAGACAAGCAGTATTGACGATTCTTAGCGGACGATACCCTTCAGACCCGAATCAGCACTGAGCGGCGCAGCAGCGGCAAGAGCAGCAGAAAAACCAATGCGCTGAGAACATTGAAGATCATATGCCCGTTGGCGAGCCGTAGCGGCAGGTCGGGCGCGCTGGCTGTCACCAACTGGAGAAAACCGTCATAGACGGGCAAAACGGCAAGGACGCCGATGACGTTAAACCAGAGATGCCCGTAGGCGGCCTGACGCGCTCGTTGCCCTCCGCCCCAGGCGGCCAGCAGGGCGGTCACGCAGGTGCCGATGTTGCTGCCGAGAGCGATAGCCATGGCGGCGCTGAGGTCGATGGAATCGGAAATTGCCAGGCCGATGACAACGCCGGTCACGGCGCTGCTACTCTGCACCACGGCAGTAAGCAGCGTCCCGAACAGGACGCCCAGCAGAACTGAATGACTACAGGCTCGCAGCAGGCTGTCGACAAGGTCCAGCTGCACCAAAGGAAGCAGGCTTTCGCTCATGCCCTGCAGTCCCCAGAAGAGCAGGCCAAGGCCGAGCAGCAGCCGGCTCAGCGGACGCTGGCGCGGCAGCAGGAAGAGCAGCAGCCCGCCGCCCAGGAGCGGCAGGATCAGCTGATAGAGCTGCAGAGCCGCCAGCTGGGCAGTGACAGTGGTGCCGATGTTGGCCCCGGCGATCAGCCCCAGCGCCTGCTCCAGACCGAGCAGACCGCCTTCAACGGCAGCAACAACCATCGCGGTGGTGGCGCTGCTGCTCTGCAGGATCGCGGTAACCAGCGCCCCCACCAGACAGCCGCGCCAGGGATTATCGGTGGCCAGCGTCAGAACCTGCTGCATGCGCGCCCCGGCCAGATCTCTCATCGCCCCGGCCATCAGCCGCATGCCGAGCAGAAAACCGGCGAGCGCGATGGCCACCAATAGCAGATTGATCAGCAAACGCTCACCCCCCTGCTAATGCATACGCCAGCCGGGACAAGGCATGACAGTTCCTCGCAAAACAAAAACCCTGCAGCAAGACTGCAGGGCTAATATGCATATTGGAGCGGGTGAAGGGAATCGAACCCTCGTACCCAGCTTGGGAAGCTGATGCTCTACCATTGAGCTACACCCGCAAACAGGATGTTCGATATGGAGCCGGTGAAGGGACTCGAACCCGCGACCTGCTGATTACGAATCAGCTGCTCTACCAACTGAGCTACACCGGCATGCGACTCTTTCGTGCAGTCTTTATTTTATCATGCGCCAGCGTTAGCAGTCAAGCAAGGCGCCGTCTGAGAACAGGGAGATAAAGAGCCAGCCACCCAGGCTGGCTCTTTCAGCTGCAAAATGGCGGTGCCGAAGGGAATCGAACCCTCGATCTCCGGCGTGACAGGCCGGCATGTTAACCGCTACACCACGGCACCGTGGTGACCCCAGCGGGATTCGAACCCGCGTCGCCAGCGTGAAAGGCTGGTGTGTTAACCGCTTCACTATGGGGCCAAAGCTCATAACGGCAAATAGGCCGTTACGATAAACAATATTACATGATTAAAAGCGTCATGTCAAGGCCAGCGGGATGCAATTTTTATCCACCCAGCTGATGAACTCAGCTATCGACTACATGAGTTGTCCCGAGGACTCATGAGCTAGATAAGGCCATGTTTGCCGAGCAAACAGCGGATGGTAGCTAATCCTCTCGGGCCAGATCACCATAGCGCTGCAGGTGTTTGAGGAATGCCAGTTTGACGCTTCCCACCGGACCGTTACGATGTTTGGCGATGATCACTTCCAGCACGTTGCGATCGGGCGTATCGGGATCGTAGTAGTCGGCTCGATAGAGCATAGCCACCAGATCAGCGGCTTGCTCGATTTCACCAGACTCGCGCAGATCGCTCAGGGTCGGCCGCTTGCCTTCGCGCTCCTCGGCGCGTCGCGACAGCTGGGCGGCGGCGATAACTGGCACGTGTAATTCGCGAGCAAGCGCCTTGATGCCCCGGGTAATCTCGGCCACTTCCTGCTGGCGGTTCTCCACGCGGCCACCGGCCCGCATCAACTGCAGGTAGTCGATGACGATCAGGCCGATATCGCGTTCCAGTTTAAGACGTCGCGCCTTGGAGCGCATCTCCATCACTGAGAGCGCCGGCGTATCGTCAACATAGATGGGCGCCTCGGAGAGCAGATCGCTGGCCTCGCCGATTTTCGCCCAATCCTCGGCATCGAGAAAGCCGGTGCGGATCTTCTGCCCATCGACGCCGGCCTCAGAGGAAAGCATGCGCATCGCCAGCTGCTCTTTGGACATTTCGACGCTGAAGAAGGCCACCGGTATGCGCTGCCTGATGGCGACGTTCTGAGCGATATTCAGGGTGAAGGCGGTTTTTCCGACGCTGGGCCGGGCAGCGACGATGATCAGATCAGACGGATGCAGCCCCGATGTCAGCTGATCCAGGGCACGGAAGCCGGTGGAGATGCCGGTAACGCTGCCCTTGTTCTTGACCAGCTCGGCGATCTGCTGGTAGACCTCGGCCATGATCTCGGGCATAGCTTCAAAGTCGCGCCGCACCCGGCGCTGGCTCAAGCGGAAGATCAGCGTTTCCGCCTCTTCCAGGACTGACTCCACATCTTCCTGCTGATAACAGGAAGCTGAGATCTGATTGGAGGCGCTGATCAGGTCACGCAGCACCGAGCGGTTGAACACGATCTGGGCATAGTGGCCGGCTGAGGCGGATGAAGGCACCACATTGGCCAGCAGAGTGAGGTAGGGAACGCCGCCAACATCCTCCAGACAGCCGCGCTGCTCGAGGGCGTCGGAGAGAGTGATCAGATCGATGGGTTCATTGGTGGTGTAGAGACGGAGCATCGTCTCGTAAATTTGGCGATGAGACTCGCGATAGAAGTGATTCGGCTGCAGAACGCCGGTGACCACCGGCACAGCCTCTGCGTCGATCAGCATCGCGCCGAGAACAGATTGCTCCGCCTCTAGACTATGTGGAGGTATCTTAAGCTCGTCCATGCTGACTACCTGACACCCTCGGCAGATTCGTCCACAATTTTAACGGTGATGCTGGGAACGATGTCCTGATAGACTTTGATCGGCACCTGATATGTTCCCAACGCCCGCAGTGGTTCCTTAAGGTCGATCTTGCGTCGATCGACATTGAGGCGCTGTCGGCTAAGGCTGCTGGCGATATCCTTGCTGGTAATGGAACCATACAGCTTGCCGCCTTCACCGGCCTTGGCGGCAATGGTGATGACCAATCCTTCCAGCTTCTTGGCCAGCTGCACGGCAGCCTGCTCTTCCCTCGCCTGCCGATCCTGTTTGGCCTGACGCTCCGTATGCACCGTCTTCAGAGCAGCGTCGGTCGCCTCCTGCGCGTATTTGCGCGGCAGGAGATAGTTACGGGCGTAGCCGTCGCTGACATTGACGACATCACCTTTCATGCCGAGACCCTTGATGTCGGTCATGAGAATCACTTTCATCTTCTACGTCACCTCTCTTGATCTTGAGAATTGCCCTGGCCGCCGGCCCGGGCATAATAGCGATAATCAAACAGGGAATCAAAACAGCCCACCAGAAACATGATCCGCCAAAGCGTTGGGCTCAGGAACAGATTGTAGATCACCAGTATCGCCAGGAGCGGCGTAAAGCGAAAATGTCTCAGATAGAAGAAAACCAGGCAGAGTCCGGACATCACCAAAGTGAAGCCGAAGATGCCGTACAGGTTCGTCAAGAGCAGCAGCTTGGCGCCAGGCCAGAATAGGTCGATGAAGAACAGCGCCAGGGCGATACTCCCCCAGACGGGCGGTGCCTTGGCCTCCCACCAGTTAACCGGGGCAACCCACCGCCTTCCTAAGATTCGCCCCAAAGCCTGGGTGACCAGCAGACTGAAAAATGCATAGTGGAAGATCAGATAGCCCCATTGGGTACGAGCCAACTCAAGGATGGTATCACCCAGCTGGCGCACCTGCTCAATCTGTTCGGGGGTGATGCCTTCCATCTGCTCGAAATTCTGCACCACGCGAGCGACCTCTTGTTCCATCCCGCTCAGAGTTGCTGCTAACAGGCTCTCGCCGACAATTATTTGGGTGAAGATACTGGCTAGCGCCAACCAGAGAAAGACGCCCCCCAGAACCAGCGGCAGGGATTCCGGGAGCTTCAACCGTCGCTGTTGGGCGTAGCACCAGACAAGGGCGACGGTGATGGAGCTGCCGAGCAGGGGAAGATCCAGGGGCTCCACTATCCAGCTGACGGCCAGCAGGCAGATCAGCGCCACCGGGATGGCCGCGGCAGTGCCGTGTTTGCTGCCGATGAGCAGCGCAGGAAGCCCGGCTGCTAACCCTACGAAGGGGAGCCAGCCCAGCTGCGAACCGATCAGGATGGCAGCTACATAGATCAGCAGGACCCTGCCCAGATAGTGCAAATCCTGGGTAGAGAGATAAATAAGCTTCATAAGGTGCGGCGGGCACTGAGATGCTCGGCCAGGCTGGATAGGTCGTTGTACCACTGCTCCAGTTCGTGCCCCTGCATCCCGGCCATCCGTGCCCTGCCCTCAACAGCAGACTCCAGCTTGCTGAAACTGACACCCAGTCGCCTGGCCAACAGATAGCAGCAGAGAATACTATCGGCAATCGACTCGAGGACAAGCTCGTCCTTGCCGTTAAGAAGGGCCCGGCCGATCTGTCCCGCATCGATGACGATCTCGGTCTTGAGCCACTCAATCGCTTTTATGTTCCGGGCGATATCAAAATCCTGATCCCTTTGCATGCTGTCACCCCCAGCTAATTCTTTCGGGAAACCGGCTGCCTTTTCCTGCATGGCGCGCCGCTGGCCAAGAAATACTGCAGATGACAAATTGCCCTCTGCATCTTTTCCACACAGAGGGCAATTCTGACGCTGCTAATTATTCAGCTGTGTATGGCAGAAGCGCAATATTCCGGGCCCGCTTGATGGCACGGGTCAGCATGCGCTGGTGGCGGGCACAGTTACCGGAGATGCGCCGCGGTAGAATCTTACCGCGCTCAGTCAGATAACGGCTGAGTTTGTTGAACTCTTTGTAGTCGATCTGATCAACCTTGTCCACGCAAAAGCTGCATACTCTCCTGCGTGGTCTACGACCTCTACGCCGCACGATGTTTCCTCCTTACCTGAATATGATTAAAAAGGCAGATCGTTTTCTTCCTCTTCTTCGTCAAGATCGATTTCGGAGCCAAAATCTCCGAAGGACCCAGCTGCAGGTGGTGCGCTTGAGCCATCCTTGGGCCATTCCAGGAAGCGCACATCATCGGCGACAACCTCGGCCGCCTTGCGCTTCTGCCCATCATTCGTCTCATAGGTGCGGATCTGGAGGCTACCGACGACGGCGGTCAGCAGACCTTTGCGCAAGTAGCGGTGGCAGTTCTCGGCCAGTCTCCGCCAGCAAACGATATCGATAAAATCTGTCTGCTTTTCACCCTGAGCATTGTTGAACCTGCGGTCCACCGCCAGGGTGAATCGTAAGACCGGGATGCCAGCGCTGGCAGTATACCTCATCTCAGGATCACGCGTTAAACGACCGATAAGAACGACTTGATTGAGCATGGAACCCCTCCCCCAAGAAAAAACTACTCTTCATCAGTTCTGACGATCAGGTAACGGATCACGTCTTCACTGATCTTCAGGTTGCGCTCAAGCTCGTCGGCTACAGCTGACTCAGCAGTGAAGTTAATCAGGTAGTAGAACCCTTCCCGATATTTCTGCACCTCGTAAGCCAGACGTCGCCGACCCCATTCGCTCACCTTGTCGATGGTCCCACCGTTGGCCTGAATCAGTTCGGCAAAGCGAACGACGACCTGCTGGGCCTGTTCCTTTTCCATATCAGGCTTGACGATGAACATCGTTTCGTATCGGCGCATCAATTACACCTCCTCCCATGGACATAAGGCCCCATATCAAGTATGGAGCGGGTATAGGAACTGAAGTATTATAGCATTCAGCCGGGAGGAACGCAAATTATTGAACGCCGCCTTCGATAATACGCTTTATTCTCTTCTCTAGTTTGATGCGGGGCAGCAGCACGCTGTGACCACAGGTCTGGCACTTGATGCGGAAATCGATACCGGTCCTGAGAATTTCCCAGGTCTTGCCGCCACAGGGATGGGGCTTTCTCAGCTCCACCACATCGCCTATATTCAGCTTCATCGGCATCTCAGCTTCACCCGCCTTTCTCGCTCTTTCATCCTTCGTTTGGAGCGGAGTTCTCGAAAATAACCTGATAATGTCGCTGGTTATCGGTGTGTTCAACAGCATAGATAGCGCCATAGTCGATCTGCCATTCTCCCAGGAGAGCCGCTATCCGCTGATGGTCTGGCATCTCCAGGCCGATACAGAGGCCGCAGCTGGTGCTCAGCTCGCGCGGGACAGGGAGAATCTCCGGCTTCAGTCCGGCAATCATCAGGGCTGATTCGGCCTCGAGAGCAGCATGTGTAGAGCGAAAAGTAACCAGGATGCGCATCGCAGACTCCTTTATATTGGCATGAAAGATTGTAGTAGTCGCAGGACGATGGAAAAGCTGGCTGAAGAATGCAGGGCCTGAGGCAGAGCTGTCTGATCCATCAAGGCCAGGAAAGGTACCAGCAGCGCCAGCACCAGGAAAATCATCAGGGTGCTCTGCAGGCTGCCTGCGAGGAAACCCAGCCAGGGGGAGCGCTGCCCATCGCCCAGGCCTGGCTTCAGACTGATGTTGGCCACGGCAGCTACCAGCAGCCGCACCAGCAGGACGATCGTCAGCATGGCACAGACGTTGCCCAGCCCTCTTAGAAAGGCTTGTCTGACGATGTCTACCCAGTCTGTAAAGACGGCCTGGGAAGGCAGCTGGCTCCAGAGCTGCGCCACGAAGGCTTTGAGGCGTTCGGGCCAGAGTAGATCATTCAGCCAGAGCTGAGCCGACTGCTGCCAGCCTGAGCTGGTGCTGGCCGTCGCCGCCCAGGCTGGTTCGATGACGAATCTGCCGGCGACCTGGGCCAAACGGCTCTCCAGTGGGTTGGCCAACAGACCTCCATAGAGACAGGCCGCACCAATCCCCAGAGTGGTTGCGGCCAGGGAGATAAAGTTTTTGGTCACGCCCTGCAGCGACCCGAGCCAACCGCCAAAGAGAATGCAGGCGGCAACCATCAGGTCGATCTGATTCATAAACGGCACCCCCTCGGTGCCAGCTTATTCACCCCGCAGGACAAACATGCGACCGTCGGCCCCCTGCACCAGAACTCTTGACCCATCTTCGCTGGCCGTGAGATCCACGCCTGCCGGATCAGCCTTTGCCATCGGGTGTGACCAGCGCACCGTCCCGTCGGGCCCGACAGAATGCACGCCCTGGTCGTTGGCGACGAAGAGCGACAGTGAGCTGATGCCGCCAGCCAGTCGAGGGACTGAGCCTTTCAGCTGATATTGCCAGGCGGTCTCGCCTTCCGGACTGATGGCGGTGAGCAGCGCTCGCCGCTGGAAAGAAAGGACCGACACTTTTTCGCTGCTATAGGCGATCTGGTCACCCATGCCCAGAAACACCACATCCTGAATCGTCCCCTGCGCAGCATGCTGCCAGAGCAATTGCCCGCGGCCGTTGTAGTAGTAGATAGTCTTATCGACGGCGACAACGACGCGATCACCAAAGGGTTTGCTGCGGAGGATTATGGGTGGCCCGGGGGGGAGCTGCGCCGTCCAGAGCAGCTGTCCGCTGTCAGCATAACTGATCAGATGGTTTTCCATGCCCTGCGAGCTGATCTTGCCCAGCAGGAGAAACAGCTGGTTACCGCTCTGGGTGAGCTGGGCTGCCACAGGCAGGCCGTTTTCAACCAGTGTCTTAAACAGGAGAGCCCCATCCCGATTATAGTAGGCAAGTGTAGGCTGGAGGGAGTTACTCTCGCCATCTTCCGGGAGATAGACCACCAGCGACTGACCCGTCTCGGCCACCGCCACGCATTGCGGTTTGCCCGGGACGCTCAGATTCTGGATTGTGCCGCTGCTGCCCTCCAATAGGAATATCTGGCCGGTATCGCGGTCGGCCATGATCAGCATCCGCCCGTTGCTGTTCACCAGGGGATTGGACAAGGGGTATTCCTCAACCAGCTGCGGCTCACCCGCCAGATTGAAGCGAGTGATCGTTACGCCCTCACCCCGGCTGAGAACTCGCCAGAACCCGCTGCTGTCGCCCTGCAAGCCGATGACCTGCCCAGGGTTGACATACATCCGTGAGGCCACGATGCTGGGTTGACGCTTGCTGAAAGCCAACTCCGGCTGTCCAGCCAGACCAAACGGAAACAGAAAGAAAACCCCTGCCAAAAGGAACAGCAGCAGGAGTACGCCGGCTGCCAGCAGGCTTTTTCTTTGCCCTTTGGAGTTGACCTCGTCGTCCCACATACCCTTGTCCCTCCTTTAATGCCTATCGTAACGCAGGGCCCTGATACTGTCAAAGCCTAATCAGTTGGCGAACCAGGGAAATCAGATAGAAGATAAAGCAGAAGTATCCCATCAGGGGATAGAGCAGGCCCACCAGGCCGGCAAAGCTCCATTGGGAGGCAAGAGTCGCCAGGATCAGGGCCGCTAACAGGTAGCCGGAATAGGCAGCCGGCAGGGTTTGCTGGAGGTACTGGCGCATGCCGTCGAAGTTGGCAAAGGCAGTGGTGGCCAGTGCGATCCAGAGCAGGACGGCATAGAGGGACGGGAACTCGGGCAGAAGCTCCGCTGCCACACCCAACAGGGGGATTTCTGCCCCGCGGGCGACAGTGTTATACCTGGCCAGCAGAGAAGAGATGACCGTCATCAGGCAGCCGATACCTACGGCAGCCAGGCAGACGCCCTGGTATGCCGCCTGACGATCCCTGGCGGCAGCCACCAGCGGCGGAATGATGACCAGGAGCAGGGCGCTGTTGAAGGCGACATAGAGTACGGCTGACCAGAGCCAGCTGTGCCCCGGCGGCAGGGCTGCAGGCGGCGGTGGGCTGGCCGGGGCGATAAACGAGCGCAAGAAGAAAAACAGCACCAGGAACAGCAGCGTCGGAACAAGGACTTCGTTGGCCCTGGCCAGGCCGGCAACCTGCTGCCACCCTACAAGGTAAACGAGAACCGCGGTGGCGACGGCGGCAAGGAGGCGAGGCATGCCCAGTTGAACCTGCAGCAGGGTGGAACTGCCGGCCAGCATGATGATCAGACCAAACCAGAGGAAGAGCGCAAAGAGATGCTGGAAGAGCTGGCCGACACTAGGCCCTGAGAGATGGATGAGCAGTTGCTGGTAGGAGTCGATCCGATTCCTCCAGCTGATCTCAGTCAGGAAGAGCATTAAAGCCAGGAAGAGCAAGACAGAGACAATGATTCCGCTCAGCCAGGAAGCATTATCCCTGATAAAAAATTGCTGGATCTCCTGCCCCGAGGCAAACCCGGCACCGACCAGCGCCCCGATCAGGGTGAGGCCGATGGCCGCGGCGGTGAGATTGCGAGGCATGTCTATCCCTCCCCTCACCCATGGATATGCATGGAGGTTGCACCCCTAGAATAAGCATAAGGCGCAGCCTTCATGTGCATAATGGCTAAACAGGAATGGTTCTCGGGAGGTGTAGCGGTGAGGCGGATGGAACGAATCAAACGCCTGCAAGATCACGAAGTGAGCATAGATGAGCCTGCCTGCCACGAGGAATTAGCCAGAGTGCTGCGAAAGCTTGTGCTGGATCTTCACCAGCCGGGACAGGATCTGGTGCTGCTCTGCATCGGCACGGACCGCTGTACAGGGGATGCTCTGGGACCGCTGATCGGGACGCAACTGCAGCAGCGGGGACTGGAGGGGGTCCATGTCTATGGGACACTGGCAGAACCGGTGCACGCGACGAATCTGCAGGAGGCGCTGGCAAAGATCGAGCTGGAACACCAGAATGCTCTGGTGATCGCTATCGATGCCTGTCTGGGCAAGCAGGAAAATGTGGGGAAGATACTGGTGGGGCAGGGCCCGCTGAAACCAGGCTCTGGGGTGAATAAGAATCTGCCGGCGGTGGGCGATCTCTATATCATCGGCATCGTCAACGTGGGCGGCTTCATGGATCATTTTGTATTGCAGAACACGCGGCTCTATCTGATCAACCGGCTGGCGCAGGCCATCGCCGATGGCCTGATGGAATGCCTGAGCGGGTACCGCAGTTGCCTGCCACAGGTGGCCATCGCTACGGAGTAACCGCGAATCGCAGGGGCTGTCGCACCGGCGGCGCTCCTCAGCCGGGGAACACACTCTCAGCCAGAGCACACCCCCTCGGCGCTGGCGACGCCTCCAAGTTTCAGCTCCAGCAAGAAACCCACCGCCTCGGTGGGTTTTTCTACGCCTTCCTACGCGCCTCTCGTCTCCTGATTGACAAAAACCCGCAGGACACCCGTATACATTCGAAACTTCTCTGGTGTTGTGGCGACAACTTCGCCATCGGTCTGGATAGGCACAGGCCTGGCTGTTTTCACCTCGACGCGGGCTGCCCGATACATAGAGACGGCCGGATGCGTGAGGTGACTGCCGTTGTAGATGCGCGGAAATGCCGTCAGAAAGCTGAGTTTGGAACACCTGCCCACGACACAGATATCGAACAGCCCATCATCGTATGCTGCGTCGGGAGCAATGCGCATCCCGCCGCCGAAGAAGCGGCCGTTGGCGACGGCGATCAGCCAGATCTTGCTCTCCACCACCTGATCGTCCAGATGGAGGGTGGCTTCGGCCGGCTGAAACTGAACTAGAGTGCGCAGCAGGGCTGCTATATAGCCAAGCTTGTTGCCAAAGACCCGCTTTCCCCAGGTATTGGCGCAGTCGACGACAGCAGCGTCGAGACCGGCGCCGGCAACATTGATAAATTTCCTGCCGTTGACCTCGCCGAGGTCGATCAGGGCGGTACATCCAGCGGCGATAACGCGACAGGCCTGCTGCCAGTCGCCCGGCTGTAGCCCGAGAGAGCGCAAAAAATCGTTGCCCGAGCCGGTGGGGATCAGTCCGATGGCTACCTGACTATTAACGCCTACCCCGTTGACGACCTCGTGCAGGGTGCCATCACCGCCGACAGCGACAACAGCCCGCGCTCCCGCCTCGACGGCCTCTCTAGCCAGTTCGATAGCATGGCCCTGCCGCTGGGTCAGGCGCTCCTCAAAATCAAGACCCAATGAAGAAAGATAAGCCCTGACCTCTGGCCAGAGCTCCATAGACTTCCCGTTACCAGCGATCGGATTGACGATAACAACCGTCTTCTCCATCGGTGAGCCCTCCTCTGCTATGTCGGCACGCTATTCTTCATCAAATGTTACCGCGGCTGGCTCCGACCTGATCATCTCACACTTACCCTGCAGTTCACCGCCGTCGCTGACCGAGAGGCTGGCCACGCGAATATCACCGATGACCTTGCCGGTTGACAGCACCTCGAGCTTCCCAGAAGCCTGGACGTTGCCCTTGACGGTTCCGGCCAGTGTCACGTTTTGGGCGTTGATATCGGCCTGAACGCAACCGCAGCCCTCACCGATGATAACATCACCGGAGGAATCAATCTTGCCTTCCTGAACGCAACCGCCCTCACCGATGATAACATCACCAGAGGAATCAATCGTGCCTTCGATGGAACCATCAATGCGGACAGTTCCGTTTACACTTATGGTGCCAGTGATCTTGGTTCCGGCGCCGATGACGGTGCCGAGGCAGGCGTCGTTGCTGGTGCTGCTGATGTTCTCCTTAATCTCCGGATCCTTGACCAGTGCTTCCTTATTCTTGGCTCCAAACATGATCTGTATCCCTCCTGCCATAGAGTTGCTGGCTACCCGCCGAGATAGGGATAGGGGTTGACCGTACGGCCGTTAACGCGTATCTCGTAGTGCACATGAGGCCCGGTAGCATACCCACTGCTGCCCACATAGCCGATCACGTCCCCGCGGCTGACAGTGGCTCCCGACTTGACGGCAACTTTGGACATATGACCGTATATCGTGACAAAACCAAAACCATGGTCGATCTGCACCATGTACCCATAGCCGACGCGATAGCCAGCGACCGTTACCTTCCCATTGGCAGTAGCGTAGATAGGCGTCCCGCGGCTGGCACCAATATCAATACCTGCGTGGAACTGCCGCCCCCCGCCAAATGGTGACATGCGGTAGCCGTAGCTGGAGGTGATATGCCCGGATATCGGCCAGATGGAGGGCGTCGCCAGCGCTTTGGCCTGGGCATAGGCGATGTCGTCTTTCAGGTCGGCCAGCGCTGACTGACTGGCAGGAATCTCATCCCGAACGGTCTGCAGGACTGCCTCAGTTCTCGCCAGTGTTGTCGAGAGCGCTCCACTGCGGCTGCCCACCGCAGACTGAGTCTGGGCTGCGACAAAGGGGACACTGGAAATCTGGGCCTTTGCCGGCGCCAGATTCATCATTTCCCTGACGGCGGCATCCAGCTCGCGCACAGCCGCAATCTCTTCCTGCAGCTCAGTAGTCTGTCTGGCCAGGCTCAGCAGCTCCTGTTGCTGTTGTTGATAGCTGGTCAACAGGTCCTGATAACAACTGGCTGCCTCGGTGGATCGCATAAAATTATAAGTGAGCAGCAGAAGCGAACAGCAGATCAGCACCGTCAGCAGACCGGCCCAACGTACCCACTTCAATTGAAACTGTAAACTGAACGTGGGGCTTTCCGAATGAGGAATCACCATCAGTGTGTATACCTTTGGTTCGTGTCTCAAGAGAGGACCCCCTTGTGCTCGGCGGCATCCGATGTCTGCAGGGCAAACATCGCCTGATTGTCAATCGGCTGTCGTCCAGAGCAAGTCGTACCGACCTGCTACCGTCTGGAGACACCCCTCCCCTGTTCGTCATCACAACCGCGGATTCCTGCCTATTCCAACAACTTTTCAGTTTTGTCGACAGCTTTTCGTCACAGGGAACCACGCATCGCGCTCGGCCAGACCTCTGGGGTGGAATCAGCACCTAAATAATAGACCTTGTCAGCGCGATAGACGACTGGACAAGCGTGGTTGGGGATGATCTGCAACTGGTCGCCCACCCGAGGGAGATCAGCGGCAGCTGGGTCAGCTACGAGGACTCCATGCTCCTCAGACAGGCGCTCCAGCGTCAGATTCGGCCAGCCCACGACGATGCCATAGCCGCGCACGACCTCCACACCGTGAGCGCCCTTGTCGAGGCCCAGCACCTTGCTGCCGGCGTCGACCACCAGTCGGTCGGGGGCCGGCCGGCTGATGACAGTGGTAAGAACGGTCAGGGCGCAGCGTTCTGCAGGGACAACGCCCAGACCCACCTGTGTCGCATCATAGAAGACGTAATTGCCCGGCCGGATTTCTGTCACCCCAGGATAGAGATGCGAAAAGCGAGCGGTAGGGGTAGAGCCGACGCTGATCTGCTCAATTGGGAAGCCATCTTTCTGGAGCATGACGGCCGTCTCCACCACCGAGCGAGCTTCCAGCTCGGCGATTTCGCGCTGCCTAATTTCACCGGGCGCAGCATAGGATTGGCCGGCATGGGTAAAGACGCCGACGATGGAGACATGGGGGCAGGCAGAGCGAATCGACTGTGCAAGTTCCAGCGCTGGCCTGCCAGGCAGGATGCCGCAACGGTGCAAGCCGCTGTCCACCTCGAGGGAGATCTGCAGCCGCTCGCCACGGGCTGCACCAACACGGTTCAGTTCCTGAGCACCGGCAAGAGAGTCACAGCCAAGGATCACACTGGCTTGATCCAACAGGCGGTGCAGCTTGCCCAGCTTGGGCTGGCCGATCACCTGGTAGGCGATCAACAGATTATCAAACTGGTGTTCCGCCATCATCTCCGCCTCGCCGATCTTGGCGCAAGTAAAGCCAGCGGCTCCGGCTACGCGCTGCAGGCGCGCGATCGGCGGCAGGCGGTGCGCTTTGATGTGGGGGCGGAGAGCAAAACCATGAGCAGCGGCGTAGCTGGCCATTTCGTCGATGTTGGTCTGTAGTTTCTGCCCGTCGATCAAGAGGGCTGGTGTTTCTAACAACATGAATTCCCTCCTAAAAAGTGAGTTCACCAATGACGCGCTTGGGCTATCACTCATTTCTTGTCACGGATCTGGCGCAATGCTCTGCGGGTGGCTTCAGGCAACGCTTCTTCCAGCCAGCTACGTTGCCAGTGCAGCGGATAGCGAGTATAGTGTCTATCCATTTCCGCTTTGGCCTGGCGCACGCGCGCGAGCAGTTCACGCGCACTGATGCGGGCAGCGCCGCGGGTGAGGGCTATCGTCTGCTCAGCCCAGTCGGATGTGCAGACTGAGACAGCCACATCCTGCTCAGCGAAGTCTGCAGCCAGGCGTTCGATCAAACTGTCGGCAGTCTGGCCTTCGGCTGAAAACAGGACCTGCAGATTGGGGCTGATGGTTTCAACGCTCCCCTGATTGCCAGGAACGTGGTGCGCGTCAAAAACCAGCAGGCACTGAATGTCCCAGTAGGCAGCGCAGCTGCTCAAAATGGTAGCCATCTGCTGCCGCAAAAAATCCAGTTCGCCAGGCTGGAGAAAGCCGGCTTCCTTCCAATTGTTCTGAACGTTATATCCATCTACCAGCAAAATCTGGTCCTCTTGCATGGATCACCCGGCTGGCGCAGGCCATCGCCGATGGCCTGATGGAATGCCTGAGCGGGTACCGCAGTTGCCTGCCACAGGTGGCCATCGCTACGGAATAACCGCGAATCGCAAGGGCTGTCGCACCGGCGGCGCTCCTCAGCCGGGGAACACACTCTCAGCCAGGGCACACCCCCTCGGCGCTGGCGACGCCTCCAAGTTTCAGCTCCAGCAAGAAACCCACCGCCTCGGTGGGTTTTTCTACGCCTTCCTACGCGCCTCTCGTCTCCTGATTGACAAAAACCCGCAGGACACCCGTATACATTCGAAACTTCTCTGGTGTTGTGGCGACAACTTCGCCATCGGTCTGGATAGGCACAGGCCTGGCTGTCTTCACCTCGACGCGGGCTGCCCGATACATAGAGACGGCCGGATGCGTGAGGTGACTGCCGTTGTAGATGCGCGGAAATGCCGTCAGAAAGCTGAGTTTGGAACACCTGCCCACGACACAGATATCGAACAGCCCATCATCGTATGCTGCGTCGGGAGCAATGCGCATCCCGCCGCCGAAGAAGCGGCCGTTGGCGACGGCGATCAGCCAGATCTTGCTCTCCACCACCTGATCGTCCAGATGGAGGGTGGCTTCGGCCGGCTGAAACTGAACTAGAGTGCGCAGCAGGGCTGCTATATAGCCAAGCTTGCTGCCAAAGACCCGCTTTCCCCAGGTATTGGCGCAGTCGACGACAGCAGCGTCGAGACCGGCGCCGGCAACATTGATAAATTTCCTGCCGTTGACCTCGCCGAGGTCGATCAGGGCGGTACATCCAGCGGCGATAACGCGACAGGCCTGCTGCCAGTCGCCCGGCTGTAGCCCGAGAGAGCGCAAAAAATCGTTGCCCGAGCCGGTGGGGATCAGTCCGATGGCTACCTGACTATTAACGCCTACCCCGTTGATGACCTCGTGCAGGGTGCCATCACCGCTGACAGCGACAACAGCCCGCGCTCCCGCCTCGACGGCCTCTCTAGCCAGTTCGATAGCATGGCCCTGCCGCTGGGTCAGGCGCTCCTCAAAATCAAGACCCAATGAAGAAAGATAAGCCCTGACCTCTGGCTAGAGCTCCATAGACTTCCCGTTACCAGCGATCGGATTGACGATAACAACCGTCTTCTCCATCGGTGAGCCCTCCTCTGCTATGTCGGCACGCTATTCTTCATCAAATGTTACCGCGGCTGGCTCCGACCTGATCATCTCACACTTACCCTGCAGTTCACCGCCGTCGCTGACCGAGAGGCTGGCCACGCGAATATCACCGATGACCTTGCCGGTTGACAGCACCTCGAGCTTCCCAGAAACCTGGACGTTGCCCTTGACGGTTCCGGCCAGTGTCACGTTTTGGGCGTTGATATCGGCCTGAACGCAACCGCCCTCACCGATGATAACATCACCGGAGGAATCAATCTTGCCTTCCTGAACGCAACCGCCCTCACCGATGATAACATCACCAGAGGAATCAATCGTGCCTTCGATGGAACCATCAATGCGGACAGTTCCGTTTACACTTATGGTGCCAGTGATCTTGGTTCCGGCGCCGATGACGGTGCCGAGGCAGGCGTCGTTGCTGGTGCTGCTGATGTTCTCCTTAATCTCCGGATCCTTGACCAGTGCTTCCTTATTCTTGGCTCCAAACATGATCTGTATCCCTCCTGCCATAGAGTTGCTGGCTACCCGCCGAGATAGGGATAGGGGTTGACCGTACGGCCGTTAACGCGTATCTCGTAGTGCACATGAGGCCCGGTAGCATACCCACTGCTGCCCACATAGCCGATCACGTCCCCGCGGCTGACAGTGGCTCCCGACTTGACGGCAACTTTGGACATATGACCGTATATCGTGACAAAACCAAAACCATGGTCGATCTGCACCATGTACCCATAGCCGACGCGATAGCCAGCGACCGTTACCTTCCCATTGGCAGTAGCGTAGATAGGCGTCCCGCGGCTGGCACCAATATCAATACCTGCGTGGAACTGCCGCCCCCCGCCAAATGGTGACATGCGGTAGCCGTAGCTGGAGGTGATATGCCCGGATGTCGGCCAGATGGAGGGCGTCGCCAGCGCTTTGGCCTGGGCATAGGCGATGTCGTCTTTCAGGTCGGCCAGCGCTGACTGACTGGCAGGAATCTCATCCCGAACGGTCTGCAGGACTGCCTCAGTTCTCGCCAGTGTTGTCGAGAGCGCTCCATTGCGGCTGCCCACCGCAGACTGAGTCTGGGCTGCGACAAAGGGGACACTGGAAATCTGGGCCTTTGCCGGCGCCAGATTCATCATTTCCCTGACGGCGGCATCCAGCTCGCGCACAGCCGCAATCTCTTCCTGCAGCTCAGTAGTCTGTCTGGCCAGGCTCAGCAGCTCCTGTTGCTGTTGTTGATAGCTGGTCAACAGGTCCTGATAACAACTGGCTGCCTCGGTGGATCGCATAAAATTATAAGTGAGCAGCAGAAGCGAACAGCAGATCAGCACCGTCAGCAGACCGGCCCAACGTACCCACTTCAATTGAAACTGTAAACTGAACGTGGGGCTTTCCGAATGAGGAATCACCATCAGTGTGTATACCTTTGGTTCGTGTCTCAAGAGAGGACCCCCTTGTGCTCGGCGGCATCCGATGTCTGCAGGGCAAACATCGCCTGATTGTCAATCGGCTGTCGTCCAGAGCAAGTCGTACCGACCTGCTACCGTCTGGAGACACCCCTCCCCTGTTCGTCATCACAACCGCGGATTCCTGCCTATTCCAACAACTTTTCTGTTTTGTCGACAGCTTTTCGTCACAGGGAACCACGCATCGCGCTCGGCCAGACCTCTGGGGTGGAATCAGCACCTAAATAATAGACCTTGTCAGCGCGATAGACGACTGGACAAGCGTGGTTGGGGATGATCTGCAACTGGTCGCCCACCCGAGGGAGATCTGCAGCCGCTCGCCACGGGCTGCACCAACACGGTTCAGTTCCTGAGCACCGGCAAGAGAGTCACAGCCAAGGATCACACTGGCTTGATCCAACAGGCGGTGCAGCTTGCCCAGCTTGGGCTGGCCGATCACCTGGTAGGCGATCAACAGATTATCAAACTGGTGTTCCGCCATCATCTCCGCCTCGCCGATCTTGGCGCAAGTAAAGCCAGCGGCTCCGGCTACGCGCTGCAGGCGCGCGATCGGCGGCAGGCGGTGCGCTTTGATGTGGGGGCGGAGAGCAAAACCATGAGCAGCGGCGTAGCTGGCCATTTCGTCGATGTTGGTCTGTAGTTTCTGCCCGTCGATCAAGAGGGCTGGTGTTTCTAACAACATGAATTCCCTCCTAAAAAGTGAGTTCACCAATGACGCGCTTGGGCTATCACTCATTTCTTGTCACGGATCTGGCGCAATGCTCTGCGGGTGGCTTCAGGCAACGCTTCTTCCAGCCAGCTACGTTGCCAGTGCAGCGGATAGCGAGTATAGTGTCTATCCATTTCCGCTTTGGCCTGGCGCACGCGCGCGAGCAGTTCACGCGCACTGATGCGGGCAGCGCCGCGGGTGAGGGCTATCGTCTGCTCAGCCCAGTCGGATGTGCAGACTGAGACAGCCACATCCTGCTCAGCGAAGTCTGCAGCCAGGCGTTCGATCAAACTGTCGGCAGTCTGGCCTTCGGCTGAAAACAGGACCTGCAGATTGGGGCTGATGGTTTCAACGCTCCCCTGATTGCCAGGAACGTGGTGCGCGTCAAAAACCAGCAGGCACTGAATGTCCCAGTAGGCAGCGCAGCTGCTCAAAATGGTAGCCATCTGCTGCCGCAAAAAATCCAGTTCGCCAGGCTGGAGAAAGCCGGCTTCCTTCCAATTGTTCTGAACGTTATATCCATCTACCAGCAAAATCTGGTCCTCTTGCATGTGGTTCAACTTCTCACTCATGGCCTGGGGTTTTCCCGCTCCTTCCATGAGTTGCGGGGCTGTGCATAGAGCAACCTCACCTTTCAGACGAGACCTAGTATAACAGATTTCGGTTCCTACAGCCGATTCTCCTTGTGGGAGTTTGAGGGAGCCAAGGGGACAGACTCCCGGCAGCCGAGGGAAAACTCCTTATCCCAGTCTGACCCCACACAACGCAAAAGGCTCAAGCCGTGTTGGCTTGAGCCTTTGGAAATAGGATCTGGCAGCGACCTACTCTCCCAGGGGTGATCCCCAAGTACCATCGGCGCTGAGGAGCTTAACTTCCGTGTTCGGGATGGGAACGGGTGTGGCCTCCTCGCCATCGCCACCAGAAATCTGGAAGTTCGAGATTGGAAGTTGGAAGTTGGATAATGAAAGCCGGAACCTGCGGTCCTGTTGGTAGAACCTGCGACTTCACGTTTCTAACTTCTAACCTCTAACTGCTGAATTGTACCCTCAAAACTGGATAGTGAGCGAGACTTGCGGTCTCGCTGGACATGCAAAGGTTTACTAGCGCTTTGTGGTGATACTCGCTGGGCGAGTATCAATTAGGACAAGCCCTCGACCTATTAGTACCGGTCAGCTGAGTCCCTCTCAGGACTTACACATCCGGCCTATCTACCAGGTAGTCTTCCTGGGGTCTTACTCCGGCACTCAACTTTTTCCACCATTAAGCTGGTCTCGCTCGATACCCAGGGTGTTATGACTGGCCTTGGTTGACCGCCTATACACCTGGACACCGATCTGCTATCTGATAGAAAAAGTTGAGTGCCGGATGGGAGATCTCATCTTGAGGGGGGTTTCACGCTTAGATGCTTTCAGCGTTTATCCCGACCAGACTTGGCTACCCAGCACTGCCCTTGGCAGGACAACTGGTACACTAGCGGTCTGTCCATCCCGGTCCTCTCGTACTAGGGACAGATCCTCTCAAATCTCCTGCGCCTGCGACGGATATGGACCGAACTGTCTCACGACGTTCTGAACCCAGCTCACGTACCGCTTTAATGGGCGAACAGCCCAACCCTTGGGACCTTCTCCGGCCCCAGGATGCGATGAGCCGACATCGAGGTGCCAAACCTCCCCGTCGATGTGGACTCTTGGGGGAGATAAGCCTGTTATCCCCGAGGTAGCTTTTATCCGTTAAGCGACGGCCCTTCCACTCGGTGCCGCCGGATCACTAAGCCCGACTTTCGTCCCTGCTCGACTTGTAGGTCTCGCAGTCAAGCTCCCTTCTGCCTTTACACTCTTTGCGCGATTTCCAACCGCGCTGAGGGAACCTTTGGACGCCTCCGTTACTCTTTAGGAGGCGACCGCCCCAGTCAAACTGCCCACCTGACACTGTCCCCACACCCGATTCAGGGTGCCAGGTTAGAATTCCGATACTCCAAGGGTGGTATCCCAACGTCGGCTCCACCGAGACTGGCGTCCCGGCTTCTAAGCCTCCCACCTATCCTGTACATGAAGTACCAAAATCCAATATCAGGCTGCAGTAAAGCTCTACGGGGTCTTTCTGTCCTGTCGCAGGTAACCTGCATCTTCACAGGTATTTCAATTTCACCGGGTCCCTCGTTGAGACAGTGCCCAAATCGTTACACCATTCGTGCGGGTCGGAACTTACCCGACAAGGAATTTCGCTACCTTAGGACCGTTATAGTTACGGCCGCCGTTCACTGGGGCTTCGGTTCTGACCTTCTCCGGCACTCAACTCCATCTACCTAGAGCTCCAGGCTTGCTGAGATGCGTTCTTTCAACCATCTACGTGCTTGCCCTGACTTCTTTAGGTTTCGCTCACGTCGCCTTGCATCCTGTTCAGACTTAAAGGCCTCATAGTACACTAGCTCCCACTTATGGCCTTTGGTTGATCTCACCAAGCCCTTGTTATGGGCAGCTAGCCTGTTCGCGAGGTTCGATGTGAAACCTAAATATCTTGCTCCCGACTCATTCTGTATCACGTATACGTAATACACAATCTACCTCCAGGTACACAGAGTTGAGTGCCGGATAAGCCATCCCCTTAACCTTCCAGCACCGGGCAGGTGTCAGCCCCTATACTTCGTCTTTCGACTTCGCAGAGACCTGTGTTTTTGGTAAACAGTCGCTTGGGCCACTTATCTGCGGCCTCCTCTCGCTCCAGCCGCATGGGCTTTCACAATAACGAGGCACCCCTTATCCCGAAGTTACGGGGTCATTTTGCCGAGTTCCTTAACGAGGGTTTTCCCGCGCGCCTTAGGATTCTCTCCTCACCCACCTGTGTCGGTTTACGGTACGGGCACCTACGTCCTCGCTAGAAGCTTTTCTCGGCAGTATGGGTTCAGCCACTTCGCTACTTATGTTTCGCTCGCATTCGCAGCTCAGCTTAAACGACCGGACGGATTTGCCTATCCGATCTGCCTACCTGCTTAGGCACGCTCTACCAACGGCGTGCTTGGCCTACCCTCCTGCGTCACTCCATCGCTCAATCGGACTTCGGTGGTACTGGAATTTCAACCAGTTGTCCATCGCCTACGGCTTTCGCCCTCGGCTTAGGTCCCGACTTACCCTGAGCGGACGATCCTTCCTCAGGAATCCTTGGGTTTTCGGCGGACAGGATTCTCACCTGTCTTTTCGCTACTCATACCGGCATTCTCACTTCCCAGCAGTCCACGGCTCCTTACGGTACCGCTTCTACCCACTGGGAACGCTCCCCTACCCCTTTTGGAAGTTGGATGTTGGAAGTCAGAAATTGGAACGTCTGCCAGGTCTGGATCAGCCTGTTCAGCTGTTTACCCAGCACCTCGTATTCTGCTCTCAACCTCTGATGAACATCCAAGGAAGTGTACGAAAGATCCCTAAACATGTCTAACAAGACACAAACTTCATTGCAGGAACCCATGCTATTCCGGAGAAAATGCTTGAATTCTGCTCTGGAATCTTTGCGGCCATATCCTTTCCCTTTCCTCCAACCTCTAACCTCTAACATCCAACTTCCAAAAAGCCATAGCTTCGGTGACGAGCTTGAGCCCCGTTACATTTTCGGCGCAGAGCCACTTGACCAGTGAGCTATTACGCACTCTTTGAATGAATGGCTGCTTCTAAGCCAACATCCTGGTTGTCTGTGCAGCTCCACATCCTTTACCACTTAGCTCGTACTTGGGGACCTTAGCTGATGGTCTGGGCTGTTTCCCTTTTGACTACGGATCTTAGCACTCGCAGTCTGACTCCCAAGGAACAAGTCTCAGGCATTCGGAGTTTGACTAGGTTCGGTAACCTGGGAAGGCCCCTAGCCCAATCAGTGCTCTACCTCCTGGACTCTCTACCTTGAGGCTAGCCCTAAAGCTATTTCGGGGAGAACCAGCTATCTCCGGGTTCGATTGGCTTTTCACCCCTACCCACAGTTCATCGCCCGATTTTTCAACATCGGTGCGTTCGGGCCTCCACGAAGTCTTACCTCCGCTTCACCCTGACCATGGGTAGATCACCCGGTTTCGGGTCTACATCATGCAACTAGGTGATAGACAAGTGATGTCTATCACTGAGCGCCCTCTTCAGACTCGCTTTCGCTTCGGCTCCGCCTCTTTAAGGCTTAACCTTGCTGCATAACGTAACTCGCCGGTTCATTCTACAAAAGGCACGCCATCACACTATCTAATAGTGCTCTGACTGCTTGTAGGCACACGGTTTCAGGTTCTATTTCACTCCCCTCCCGGGGTGCTTTTCACCTTTCCCTCACGGTACTAGTTCGCTATCGGTCGTCAGGGAGTATTTAGCCTTAGGAGGTGGTCCTCCCGGATTCACACGGGATTTCTCGTGGCCCGTGCTACTTGGGATCCTCTCTGGAGTCTTTCTGCTTTAAGGTACAGGGCTTTTACCTTCTGCGGCGGACCTTTCCAGGTCACTTCCCCTAGCTAGAAAGTTTTGTAACTCCATGCGCACTCTGACAAGTACGCTGAGAGTCCCGCTACCCTCTCTCTACAACGGTGTCAGCCTGTCACGTAAAGAGAGTTTAGGCTCTTCCCCTTTCGTTCGCCACTACTAAGGGAATCAATGATTTTTTCTTTTCCTCAGGTTACTTAGATGTTTCAGTTCACCTGGTTGCCTTCCTTAACCTATGGATTCAGTTAAGGATACAAGGGTATTGCCCTTGTGGGTTGCCCCATTCGGATATCCCCGGATCGATGTCTGCTTTCGACTCCCCGAGGCTTTTCGCAGATTGCCACGTCCTTCGTCGGCTCCTGACGCCAAGGCATCCTCCGTGCGCCCTTTGTCGCTTGACCTATTCATGTTTACGCAGTAAACATGATAATCCAATAAAGCGATCGTTGCGTGAGCAACTATCGGCTTGTACCGAATTCATGTTTACGCAGACATGAAGAATCCAAAACGCGCTTGAAATACCTTTGCATTTCACACTATCCAGTTTTCAAGGTACAGCGCGGACGTTAGTCCGCGAGAAGTTCGATGTTGGAAGTCAGATGTTGGATGGTTGTGGGAATTGGTCTGCGACCAATTCCTTCCTCTTCCGACCCTCTAACTCCTAACCTCTAACTTCAAAAAGTGGTGGAGATGAGCGGGCTCGAACCGCTGACCCCCTGCTTGCAAAGCAGGTGCTCTCCCAGCTGAGCTACACCCCCCTATTTGGATGTTGGAAATCGGAAGTTGGAAGTTAGACTCCAACATCAATTCCCATCTATGCGTTAAAGGCTTCCGTCGGAGTTTCTTACCTCCAACTTCTAACCTCTAACTTCTAAAGCTGTTGTGGGTCGTGATTTCTTGCGAAATCGCATGCTAAAGATGTCCACTGAGGGACACATTTTCGCGCAGGCGCGAAAATGTTTTGGTGGGCCTAAGTGGACTCGAACCACTGACCTCGCGCTTATCAGGCGCGCGCTCTAACCAGAACTGAGCTATAGGCCCATTGTGTTGTGAGTTGTGAGAGATGAGATGTGAGACTCTCTCCCACAGAAGGCCGCGAGCTATGAAGGAGGATTGGGAGCTTTCCCACTTCCCACTACTCATCGCTCACTTCTCAAACTGAGCCTTCAAAACCGAACAATGATGGCGTGTACGTTTTGCTTGCGCAAAGCCGTACACCAGATGATCGACCTGGAAGTCTTGGTGTGCCTGATGGCACATCCATATCTCCCTAGAAAGGAGGTGATCCAGCCGCACCTTCCGATACGGCTACCTTGTTACGACTTCACCCCAATCACTGACCCCACCTTCGGCGGCTGCCTCCCTAAGGTTAGCTCACCGACTTCGGGTGTTGCCAACTTTCGTGGTGTGACGGGCGGTGTGTACAAGGCCCGGGAACGCATTCACCGCGGCGTGCTGATCCGCGATTACTAGCAACTCCTACTTCATGCAGGCGAGTTGCAGCCTGCAATCTGAACTGAGATCTGCTTTATGGGATTCGCTCAACCTCGCGGTCTTGCTGCCCTTTGTACAGACCATTGTAGCGCGTGTGTAGCCCAAGACATAAGGGGCATGATGATTTGACGTCATCCCCACCTTCCTCCGGTTTGTCACCGGCAGTCTGCTTAGAGTGCCCAACTTAATGATGGCAACTAAGCACAAGGGTTGCGCTCGTTGCGGGACTTAACCCAACATCTCACGACACGAGCTGACGACAACCGTGCACCACCTGTCTCCTCGTCCCCGAAGGGAACATCTGCTTTCACAGACTCGCGAGGGATGTCAAGCCTTGGTAAGGTTCTTCGCGTAGCTTCGAATTAAACCACACGCTCCGCTGCTTGTGCGGGCCCCCGTCAATTCCTTTGAGTTTCAGTCTTGCGACCGTACTCCCCAGGCGGGATGCTTATTGCGTTAACTACGGCACGGAAGGGGTCGATACCTCCCACACCTAGCATCCATCGTTTACGGCGTGGACTACCAGGGTATCTAATCCTGTTTGCTCCCCACGCTTTCGCGCATCAGCGTCAGTTACAGGCCAGAAAGCCGCCTTCGCCACTGGTGTTCCTCCCAATATCTACGCATTTCACCGCTACACTGGGAATTCCGCTTTCCTCTCCTGCACTCAAGTCACACAGTTTCAAATGCAATGCGCAAGTTGAGCCCGCGCCTTTCACATCTGACTTGCATGACCGCCTACTCGCCCTTTACGCCCAGTAATTCCGGACAACGCTTGCCACCTACGTATTACCGCGGCTGCTGGCACGTAGTTAGCCGTGGCTTTCTTCTCGGGTACCGTCATCCTTCGTCCCCGAGGACAGAGCTTTACAACCCGAAGGCCTTCTTCGCTCACGCGGCGTTGCTGGGTCAGGGTTTCCCCCATTGCCCAATATTCCCGACTGCTGCCTCCCGTAGGAGTCTGGGCCGTGTCTCAGTCCCAGTGTGGCCGATCACCCTCTCAGGTCGGCTACCCATCGTCGCCTTGGTAGGCCGCTACCCTGCCAACTAGCTAATGGGACGCGGGCCCATCCTGAAGCGGCCGAAGCCTTTCTTCTTCACTCCATGCGAAGCAAAGACCACATCCGGTATTAGCATCCCTTTCGAGATGTTATCCCGAACTTCAGGGCAGGTTGCCCACGCGTTACTCACCCGTCCGCCGCTCACTTAGAAGTTGGAGGTTGGAAATTAGAAGTTGGATACCAGGGTTGTTCCTCCCTGATCTCTCTGCTCCTAACTCAGTTGGAGTGTAGAGCAGTTGAGACCGCGGACTTTTCAGCCCGGGCTCTCTAACCTCTAACCTCTAACCTCCAACTTCCAAATGCGCTCGACTTGCATGTATGAGGCACGCCGCCAGCGTTCGTCCTGAGCCAGGATCAAACTCTCCGATAAGATTTTATCGAAGGCCTGTTTTGGCTCTTCAATTACTCTTGGTTTCCTTAAAAAGGAATGGCGGGTCTTTTCGGAGACTTGCGTCTCCGCTCGACCCAGATGTTTTTCATCTGGTCCATCATTGTTCAGTTTTCAAGGTTCAGGGTGCGTGATTCTGTTAGAAATCACGGCCTTGGTACTTGTGCAAACGCAGGAAATCGGTGACTTGACTGCGTCAGCGACGTCTATGAGTTTACCATGAATCTGTGTCGGTTGTCAACGCCATAAACACTTTCACTTTATGTAAGCAGGCAAGGCGGCGACCATCTCCTGATAAGCGCCGCCCTGCAATTCAGTTGTTACTCTTCTTTGACAGCCACCCGCGCCAGAGCGACAACGCTATCGCCTTCCTGAGGTTTGATCAATGTCACACCCTGCGTGGCTCGACCCATCTCTGAGATGCCTCTCACCTCAGTGCGAATGATGATGCCCTCGGCAGTGATCAGCATCACTTCGTCGTCAGCCCGCACGACCTTTATCCCGACGACCTTGCCATTCCGTCTGGAGGGACGGATAGTCTGAACACCTTTGCCGCCACGCTTCTGGGCGCGATACTCGCTGAGCGGTGTGCGCTTGCCATAGCCGTGTTCAGTCACTACCAGCAGGTCGGCGTTGTCGCGAACCACGTCCATATCGATGACATAGTCATCGACCAGCTCTATGCCTTTTACGCCGATGGAGGCACGTCCCATGGGGCGCACGTCCTGCGAGGAAAAACGAATCGACATCCCTCGCCCAGTGCTCATGATGATCTCATCATTGCGTTCTACGAGTTTGACGCCGATCAGCTCATCACCTTCCCGCAGGTTGATGGCTATCAAGCCGTGGGACTTGACGGAATTGTAGTCCTTCAGGTATGTCTTTTTGACCAGTCCGTTACGCGTCGCAAACAACAGCCACTGATCTCCCAGGAATTCCTTGATGGGAATGACAGCAGTGATCTTTTCGCCCGGCTGCAATGGCAGGAGATTGACAATGGCCGTACCTTTGGCTTGACGGCTGGCCTCGGGGATTTCGTAGACTTTTATCCTGTAGGCCAGACCAAAGTTGGTGAAGAAAAGGATGAATTTGTGGGTGCTGGTGATGAAGAGATGCTCCACAAAATCATCTGCTTTCGTCCCCATAGCGGTGATGCCGCGCCCTCCCCGGCGCTGACTCTTATAGGTGTCGACCGGCAGACGCTTGACGTAGCCATGATGGGTAAGGGTAATAACTACATCCTCGTCAGCGATCAGATCCTCGGTCTCCAGTTCGTCGACCGACGCCATGATCTCGGTGCGCCTGGGATCAGCATACTTCTTGCGGATGGCCAGCATTTCATCCTTGATGATGCCGTATAGCAGCTGCTCATTAGCCAGAACCTCTCGCAGATGGGCGATCAGCTTCTGCAGCTCGGCATACTCGTCCTCTATCCTCTGGCGTTCCAGCCCGGTCAGGCGCTGGAGACGCATGTCAAGAATGGCTTGCGCCTGCTTTTCGGAGAGGCCGAAATTGGCCATCAGCCCGTTGCGGGCCTCCTCTGTCGTCCGCGAAGCACGAATCAGGCTGATAACGGCGTCAATGTTGTCGAGAGCAATGCGATATCCTTCCAGAATGTGTGCACGGTCTTCAGCTTTCCCCAGCTCATACCGGGTGCGCCGGGTTACTACATCCTTCTGGTGCAGGATGTAGTAATGCAGCATCTGCTTCAGGCTCAGCACTCTGGGTTGACCATCGACCAGCGCCAGCATGATCGTCCCGAAGGTGGTCTGTAGCTGACTATGTTTATAGAGCTGATTAAGGACGATGTTGGGGTTGGCATCTCTCCGCAGTTCAATAACGATCCGCACCAGCTCGTCGCGGTCGCTCTCGTCGCGCAGATCGCTGATCCCCTCGATCTTCTTTTCCTTGACAGCCAGCTCGGCGATGCGCTCGATCAGCTTCGCCTTATTCACCTGATAGGGAATCTCGCTCACCACAATCCGGTGCCGGCCGTTGTTCATCTGCTCGATACGAGCCTTGGCCCGGATCTTGATGGAGCCACGCCCGGTGCGATAGGCGGAGCGGATACCATCACGCCCCATGATGTAGGCACCGGTGGGAAAGTCAGGCCCCTTGATATATGTCATCAGTTCGTCGACGCTGAGCTCTGGATTGTCGATGAGGGCGATGGCCCCGTCGATCACTTCGCCCAGGTTGTGGGGCGGGATGTTGGTGGCCATGCCAACAGCGATCCCAGAGGAACCGTTGGCCAACAGATTGGGGAACCGGGACGGCAGCACCAACGGCTCTTTCAGGGTTTCGTCAAAGTTGAGTCCAAAGTCTACCGTCTCTTTATCGATGTCAGCCAGCATCTCCATAGCCAGCGGCGCCAGTCTGGCTTCGGTATAACGCATCGCTGCAGGGGAGTCGCCATCAATGGAGCCGAAGTTGCCGTGCCCGTCAATCAGAGGATACCGGCTGACGAAGTCCTGTTCCATGCGGACCATGGTATCGTAGACAACGGTATCGCCGTGGGGATGGAATTTACCAAGAACTTCACCGACAATACGCGCTGATTTCTTATAGGACTTGTCCGGTGTGAAGCCCAGCTCGCCCATCGCATAGAGGATCCGTCGGTGCGCCGGCTTAAGGCCATCGCGCACATCGGGCAGAGCGCGCCCGACGATGACGGTCATCGCGTAGGTGAGGTACGACCGCTTCATCTCTTCTTCTATATCTACCGGTTGGATTTTGCCGTGATCAAACTCCACTGCGTTTCACCTCTCTGAATGGAACCATCTATTCTAGACGTCCAGGTTAGCCACTCGCTTGGCGTTTCTCTCAATGAATTCGCGTCGAGGCTGCACCTTGTCACCCATCAGCAAGGTGAACACCCGATCAGCGGCAGTTGCATCCTCCATGCTTACCTTCAGCAGGACCCGGTTCTCCGGGTTCATGGTGGTCTCCCAGAGCTGATCCGGGTTCATCTCACCAAGGCCTTTGTAGCGCTGGAGAGTGACGCCGCTGCGCCCTACCTGATCCAGAATTGCCTCCAACTCTGCATCGTCGTAGGCATAATGCTCGGCCCTGCCTTTTCTCACCAGATAGAGGGGCGGCTTGGCCAGATAGAGATAGCCGGCCTTGATCAGAGGCTGCATATACCGGAAGAAGAAGGTCATCAGCAAGGTTCGGATATGGGAGCCGTCGATGTCGGCATCAGCCATGATGATTACCTTGTGGTAACGGGCCTTGCTCAGGTCAAAATCATCGCCGATGCCAGTCCCCATGGCCGTTATGATGGTGCGGATCTCTTCATGCGCCAGCACCTTGTCCAGCCTGGCTTTTTCCACGTTAAGTATCTTGCCGCCGATGGGCAAGATGGCCTGATACTGGCGGCTGCGACCCTGTTTGGCTGAGCCAGCAGCCGAATCTCCCTCCACCAGGTACAACTCGCAAAGGGCCGGGTCGGTGACTGTGCAATCGGCTAACTTGCCAGGCAAGGGGGTTATCTCCAGGGCGCTCTTGCGACGCGTCAGCTCGCGCGCCCTACGGGCCGCCTCACGCGCCTGGGCGGCTGTGGTAGCTTTATCAATGATCCGCTTAGCGACCGTCGGGTTTTCCTCGAGAAATGTGCTCAAATGCTCTGCAACAACAGACTCGGTGATGCCGCGCATCTCGGTGTTACCCAGTTTTCCTTTCGTCTGTCCCTCGAATTGAGGATCGAGGAGCTTGACGCTGACTACCGCAGTAAGCCCTTCCCGGATATCGTCACCAGAGAAGTTCCCGTCCTGACTCTTGAACAGGTTGTACTGGCGCGCATAGTCGTTGATAGTGCGCGTCAATGCAGACTTGAAACCAGCCTCGTGGGTTCCGCCATCGATGGTGCGAATGTTGTTGGCGAAGGAAACGATGTTTTCGCTATACCCGGTGTGCCATTGCAGAGCTGCCTCGACCAGGTAGTTGTCCCTTTCGCCGCGGAGGTAGATAGGAGCTTTATGGACTGCATCCCGGTTCTGATTGAGCCATTCGACGAAGGAACTGATACCCCCGTCGTAGTGAAACTTGCTTTCCTCACCGGTGCGCTCATCTTTGAGCACAATCGTCACTTCGCGCGTGAGGAAGGCCATCTCCCGGAAACGCTCGGCCAAAACCTCCGCATCAAATTCGGTCGTCTCAAAAATTTTGCTATCGGGCTTAAAAATGGTGGTTGTGCCGGTCTTTCTTGTCTTGCCGACTACCTCCACCGGCCCAAGGGGTATGCCCTTGGCATATTCCTGTCGATGAAGCTTGCCGTCCCTGGCAACCTCCACGGCGGCCCATTCAGCCAGAGCGTTGACGACCGACGCGCCCACACCATGCAGACCGCCAGATACCTTATAACCGCCCCCGCCAAATTTGGCTCCGGCGTGGAGCAAGGTCATGACGACTTCCAGCGCACTCTTGCCGGTCTGCTGCTGAACGTCAACCGGGATACCTCTCCCGTTATCCTCGATTCTAATGCTGCCGTCCTGATGAATGGTGACGGTGATCCGGTCACAGTGTCCCTGCAAAGCTTCATCGATGCTGTTATCAACGATTTCATAGACGAGATGATGCAGACCTTTTGGCCCTGTATCGCCAATATACATGCCGGGGCGGCGGCGAACGGCCTCAAGCCCCTCCAGCACCTGGATTTGTGATGCATCATAATCTCTGATATTGTCGCTCATCTTATTCCCCCTCCCGTTGGTGCTGACCATGCTGTTCTGGCGTGGACGCATAGCGACTGAGGTCGATCTTCCAGCGCTTGCGCAGAGTGTTTGAGGCAATTGGCGAAAGGTAAATCTTTTCGTTAGCCAGCACAAAAGACTTTTTCTTGCCTGGTAACAGGTCGATCACAAATCCCTCTTCGCGCGCAGTCTCCATAAACTCCTGCGTGGCGGGGTTCTGAATAGAAGCGATGTCAAAAATGCCGATGATATCTCTAGTGGGGATGACTACATTGCCACCAATATGCAAAAACATCTAACCCCTCCTCAGACTACGATGCGCACGTGCCCATTGGATATCTCTGCGATGAGGGCTGATTTGTCCGCCAAACCCGCAAAGAGGGCCGCTTCTGTCCCAGTCATTAACGTCTGAATCCCCCGATCCACCAGCTGCAAAAGGGCAGACCGGCGCTGTTCGTCAAGTTCGGAAAGGACATCATCCAGCAGCAGAATCGGGTAGTGACCAGACATCTTATGCATGAACTCGATCTCAGCCAGCTTCAGCGCCAGAACGCAGGTGCGCTGCTGTCCCTGCGAACCGAAGCTTCTAACATCGATGTTGTTGATCAGACAGGAAAAATCATCGCGATGCGGCCCAACCAGGGATTGCCCCCTGGCCAGCTCGTCTGCCTGTTCTTTCCGTAGCATGTCCCAAAACAGATCGCGAATTGCCTCCTCTTGCTTGGGGAGACTGTGGTTGGTCTTGCCCGCTGGACGGTAGATCAGGGACAGCTCTTCCCCGTGCCCCGTGAGTTCAAATAAGTTTATTCTAGCATATTTCCCCAACAACTCCAGAGCGTTGGCGCGCATCTGCATCACTTTGGCGCCAAACCTGACCAGTTGCTGATTCCACACATCAACCCCAGTCCGGTCCCCCCTACCCTGAAGGCAGGTCTTCAGCAACCTGTTCTTCTGATTGAGCACCCGGTTATATTGCTGCAAGGAATAGAGATAGGTGGAACTGATCTGGGAGAGCTCCATGTCCAGAAATCTTCTGCGTAGAGCCGGCGGACCCTTCAACAATTGAAGATCCTCTGGAGCAAAAAGTACGCAGTTGATTACCCCCAGGAGCGAGCTCATCCTCCGCTCGGGCAAGCCGTTGATCCGCAACTCTCGTTGGCGATCGCGCTGCAGACGAAACTCTACTGACATGGCCACGCCGCCCTTAGTGATGTCTGCGCGCAAGAAAAAGCCGGTATTGTCCCACCGAATCAGATCGAGCTGATTGTTTGTTCTGTGAGACTTGCCGGTCGATAAGAAATGGATGCTCTCCAGAAGATTGGTTTTCCCTTGCGCGTTGCGTCCCACCAGAATGTTTAGCCCAGGCTGAAACTGGATGGCACATTCGGGATAGTTGCGAAAGTTTTGCAGCAATAAATGGTCAATCTTCATAAATCCATCATATCACATTGTGCTGATTGCCGTTGATGATGACCTGATCTCCCGGGCGAATTTTCCGGCCGCGGCGAACCTCGGGCTGACCGTTAACCAGCACCTCATACTCCTGCAAGAAGGTGCGGGCCTCTCCACCGGAGGAGATCAGATTCAGCTTCTTTAGCAGCTGTGCCAATGTGATATACTCGCCCTCGATTTTGACATCAGCCACCATCCGCTGGCTCCTCCCTTCTAACTCAGGCGCACCGGCATCAACAGGCTGACATAGTTATCCTGGCCGACGGGGCGGCAGATGCAGGGTCCAAAACTGCCATGGAAGTCGAGGGTAACCTCTTCCGCTTCTGCGCTCTTCAGCAAATCAACCAGAGCCTTGACTTTGAACATGATCTCCAGCTTCTCACCGCCGAACTGGATTGGCCACTCCTCATAGTGGCGACCGACTTCCACGGCCTGAGCGGAGATTGCGATCCTATCGTCATCGATTGTGAGCTTGACGGTGGCGTTGGCTCCATCCGTGCTGACCAACGCTGCCCTCTCTGCCGCATCCCAGAGCTGCTGGGTGTTGACGACGATGCGGGTCTGATGAGACTTGGGGATGAACTGCTCAATATTGGGGAACTTGCCTTCGAGAAGTCGGGTGATTAGCAGCACCTCAGAAAACTCAAAGGCAGCGTATGTGGAACCGATACTGACATGCAACGGTTCTTCTTCCCCAGGAATAAGGCGCGCGATCTCGCGCAGCGCCTTAGCCGGGATGACTGCCCGGCTGTCGGCCTGCTCCCCTTCAAAGCTTTCCCAACGGGAAGCCAATCTGTACCCATCCAGCGCAGCCATTGTGAACCGCTGCTGATCAAAGGACCAGAGAGAGCCAGTCAGGATAGGGCGCAGATCTTCTGTGGAGATAGCGAACTCCACCTGCCTGATCATATCCCGGATCAAGCCCTGAGGCAGCGTGTAATGATACTCCTCGGCAAACGATGGCTGTTCCGGAAAATCCTCTACCGGCAGGGTCATCAACTCCAGCTGAACACTGCCGCTGATCAGCTGAATAGATCGCCGTTCCCCCGTCTGGCGGAGGGTGATCTCTTCGGTGGGACTGCGGCGTACGGCTTCTGTCAGGAGTCGGGCGGGAACAACTACTTCGCCTGGCTCAGTGATGTTCGCTTCAACTCGGCTGCGGATACTGATCTCCAAGTCGTTACCAGTCAGATAGATGTGGTTCTCAGCAGCCTGCAGAAGAATTCCTGAGAGCGAGGCGATCACCGATCGGTTGGGCACGGCTCGACTGACAACCTGCAACTGCTGCAATAGCTGGTCGCGCTGTACAGTTATAAGCATACCTTATACCTCCTTCGGGCTGTGGTGGGACAAGCAGTATCATCATTTATTAAGGGATAGCCGTAGTAGTAATAAGGGCTGTGAATGCTGTGGGTAACTCGGTAAATCCCCGATTCTGGCGCGGTTTGGCGATGTTGATCTTCCGTGGGTAACTTGCTTCGCCAATACACACTGCGCACAGGCAACATCGCTGGCATTGAGAGGGGGTTATTTCTTGTGGACAAGCCTGGATTTTACCCACAGGTTGTCCACATCGCCTACTTCTGCTTCATTATCTCCAGCAGATGATCGATCGTTCTGGCCAGCTCACTATCCTTCTCCAGCTCTTTCTCGATCTTGTCGCAGGCGTGGAGGACAGTCGTATGGTCGCGGCCGCCAAACTCCTCACCGATCTTCGGTAGCGAGTGGTCAGTCAGCCTGCGGGATAGGTACATGGCGATCTGTCGGGGATAGGATACAGCTCTAGTTCGTTTCTTGGCCAAAAAATCCTCTACCCGCAGGTCGAAGTGTTCGGCGACGACCATCTGGATATCATGGATGGTCAGTGGCTTCTGTTGATCCGGCGGAATAAGGTCTTTAAGAACCTCATCCACCAGCTCGATGGTTATCGTCCGGCCGGTAAACGAAGCATAGGCATTGACGCGAATCAAAGCTCCTTCCAGCTCGCGGATGTTGCTGTTGATCCGGTTAGCCAGATAGAGCAGCACATCGTTTTCGATGTTCAGGTTCTCGGATTCCGACTTCTTGCGGAGGATGGCAGCCCGTGTTTCCAGATCTGGCGGCCCAATATCGGTGATCAGGCCCCATTCAAACCGCGAGCGGAGGCGGTCCTCCAATGTGGCAATCTCACGCGGGGGACGGTCACTGGAAAGGATAATCTGTTTGTTGGCGCCATGCAGCGTGTTAAAGGTATGGAAGAACTCTTCCTGAGTAGACTCCTTACCAGCCAGGAACTGAATATCGTCGACCATCAGTAAGTCGACGTTACGATAGCGATTGCGGAATTCCTCGCTGCGCTTATACTGAATCGCATTGATAAACTCGTTGGTAAACTTCTCGCATGATATGTAGACAACCTTTAGGTTGGGATGGTGCTCCAGAACATAGTGACCGATGGCGTGCATCAGGTGGGTCTTTCCCAAACCTACGCCGCCATAGATAAAGAGCGGATTATAAGCTACCGCTGGCGCTTCAGCCACGGCGAGGGATGCAGCATGCGCAAAGCGGTTGCTCTCCCCGATTACGAAAGAGCTGAACGTATACTTGGGGTTGAGGTAGCTGGCCTGGGGTTCATCCTGTTCCGATTTGTCCAGCTGTAGGTCTATCTCGTTCTCGCTGGGCGTAAAGTCCTCATTAGGGGTGATGAATTTCACCGTCAAAGGCATGCCGGAGGTCTTCACCAGGCTGGCGGTGATTAAGTCGGAGTAGTTGTTGCTCAACCAGTTGCGGTTGAACTCATTGGTGACCTGCAGAACCAGTGTGTTCTGCTGGAGACCGACCGGCTCCGCGGACAGGATCCAGGTCTCAAAGCTTGGTTTGCTCAGCTGTGTGGAAATATCAGCTAGAGCTGATTCCCAAATTCTCTGGAACGGTTCTTTGGCAGACATCAACTCTCCCCCTCAGGCATCGACTTTTTTCAACAGTGTCCACAAGGATTCTACCATATCCGACAAGCCGTTTGTGTATAACTTTTGGGGTTGTCCACATTTCCTCCCCTGAATTCTGTGGATAACGTGATTTTTGACCATTGCTGCTGGATAAACGCCTCCCAGCGGTTCTTCGACGGTATGTTCGTGCAGATTGTCCACAAGTTCATCCACAACCTGTGGATAAGTATGCAGCTACTCAACATAATTGCGAAGCCAAGAGGCAGCCGATTTCGCACTTTGCAGCGATTTGGCCGGAAAATCTCGTGGTTATGTCAAATTGCGGGCCATGTGGGTAGCATCTGAATAGATTTGTGGAAAACTCTGCGGGCAACTGACCAGTTATACACAGGGAGCGGCGGTTATCCACAAGGTGGGCAAAGAGCCGATTGATTGTCATCGGTCAGTTTGCTATAATGTGCTGGATATTGCCTGTCACTTCGCAGAGAAAGAGGTGTTGACCGATGAAGAGGACGTTTCAGCCCAACAGGCGCGTTCGCAAGAAGGTGCATGGATTCCGGCAGAGGATGCGCAGCGCTAGCGGGCGTAAGGTTATCAAGGCCAGGCGCGCAAGGGGCAGAAAGGTACTATCTGCATAAGGCCGCGCTTCGTGGCCTTTTTTTCACATGTAGATGCAATTTTCGTGGTATAATTTAGAAGAAAGTCTGGAGGCGGAGGGATGCGGAAAGAAGACCGGTTGATCAAGAACGCCGATTTTCGGTCAGTTTACCGCGCGGGGCGATCAGTGGCCGATCGATATCTGGTCTTGTATTCGCTGCCGCAGGATCAGCCCGGAGTCAGGCTGGGCATCTCCGTCAGCAAGAAGGTGGCGGGCAGTGTAGGACGAAATCGTCTGAAGCGGCTCGTGAGGGAGGTTTTCCGCTCCCTGCGGTCTAATATAGTGGATGGCTACCATCTGATTGTGATCTTGCGTGTGTCTTCTCGCGATATCGGTTTCGCGCAGGTGGAAGCTTCGTTGGTCAGCCTGTTGAAGAAAGCCGGTTTATGGGTAGATGAGTAAGTTGGCTGTAAAGCTGGCTGTTTTTCTGATCAGGGTCTATCGGAGGTGGATTTCGCCTCTCCTCGGTCCCTCTTGCCGTTTTTACCCGACATGCTCCGAGTACATGATACAGGCTCTCGAAAAGTACGGTTTTTTCCGGGGAGGGTGGCTAGGCGTCAGGCGCATTCTGCGCTGTCATCCGTTCAGTCCGGGCGGGTATGACCCTGTTCCATGATAATCTGATCCACCAGTGGCGATGGGAGGGAATAGTATGACTGCGTTTCTAAGCAATATTTTTGGTACAGTACTTGATCTGATTTTTGGGCTAACAGGAAGCTATGGAGTGGCCATTGTGGTGATGGCTTTGCTGATCGTGCTGATCACCTATCCGCTCAACCTCCGGCAGATGCAGTTTTCCTACAAGATGAGGGCGATTACGCCCATGACGGAGAAAATCAAAGAGAAGTACGGGAACAATCAGGAGAAGATCAACGAAGAGACGTTGAAGCTCTGGCAGAGATATGGCATCAGCCCGTTAGCGGGTTGCCTGCCCACGTTGGTTCAGTTCCCTATCTTTATCGCGATGTTCGGCCTTCTGCGTCAGCCCGGCTCTTTTGGCAGCAACCCTACATTTCTGGGGATCAATCTGGTGCTTCCCAACGCTGAGAACACTTTCTGGTCGCTCTTGAAGGTGAATCCGGTTTACGCCCTGGTGCCGATTTTGGCTGTAGTGACGACAGCTTTGCATACGCGGATGACCGCGGCGAAGAGTACGGATCAGTCGATGAAGATGATGACGATCATGATGCCGATGATGATGGGCTACTTCAGCATCACCCTTCCCAGCGCCATAGGCATTTATTGGATTGCTCGCAATGTCTTCACTATGGGCCAGCAATATCTGTTCGAGCGGCATATGGAGAAGCACTTTGTTCTAGAGGAGGGAGACAGCGATGATCCAAAGCGTGGAAAAGCAAGGTAGGACTGTGGAAGAGGCTATACAGGCCGCTTTAGAGGAGCTGCAAGTAGAACGGGACGCCGTGGAGATTGAGGTGTTGGAGGAAGCCAGCAAAGGCTTTCTCGGATTGCTGGGCGGTAAGCCGGCTCGGGTCCTGGTTACTGTGAAGCCCGACCCTCAACAGATTACCACGGACTTTCTCCTGGGTATCGGTCAGCGCCTCGGGGTGAAGATCAGCGTCCAGATGAACGAGGATGACGAAACGATTCGCTATGATATCGATGGTGACAATCTGGGGCTTTTGATCGGGAAACATGGGAACACATTGGAGTCGCTGCAGTATCTGGCGAGCATCGTCTATAACCGCCATGCAGCTGCGAACCGCAGACTGCTGCTGGATGTGGGCGGCTATCGCCAGCGGCGAGAAGAGACGCTGCGCCGTCTCGCCACGCGTCTGGCCGAGAAGGCGAAGCGCACCGGTCGCCGGGTGATGCTGGAGCCGATGAGCGCCCACGAGCGACGGATCATTCATACCACGCTGCAGGGGGATCGGCAGATCGTCACCTATAGTGAGGGTGATGAGCCCTACCGCAAGGTGGTTATCTCGCTGCGCTAGGAACGCATAAGCCGTCTACTTTCAAATTCAGACTAGCAGGATTGCCCTCTGTTTACGGAGGGCAATTTTGTTTGGGGCAGGTGTATTAGACGTCTGGGGAGAAGCTGTGCAGGAAACGCGGTATAATAGGAGCGAATTGCAGCACGAAGGTGGTGGATCAGCCTTGAGCGAGACGATTGCGGCTATCGCCACACCTCCTGGTGAAGGCGGCGTGGGCTTGGTCAGGATCAGCGGCAGTGAGGCTGGGCGGGTGCTCAAGGAGTGTTTTGTGGACGCCCGAGGGAGACGCAGGGCGGTTTTTCAGCCGCGGCGGCTCTATCTGGGGTTTATTATCAACCAGGCCGGCGAACGGGTCGACCAGGTGCTGGCTGTCTATATGCCCAGGCCGTATTCCTACACGGGGGAAGATGTGGTGGAGATCAGCGGGCATGGCGGGCCCCTCGTCATGCGCGAGCTGCTGAACGTGGTTCTGTCCCACGGGGTGCGACTCGCCGACCCTGGCGAGTTTACGCAGCGGGCTTTTCTGGCGGGAAAGATCGATCTGACGCAGGCGGAAGCGGTGATTGATCTGATACGGGCCAAGTCGCGCTCAGCCTTGCGGCAGGCCGAGCGCCACCTGGAAGGGGAGCTGTCGCGGGCGATCGGCGAGGTGCGCGAGAGGCTGCTGGGACTCCTGGCGCAGATTGCTGTCAGCCTGGATTATCCGGAGGAGGATCTGCCTGAACTGGCGATTGAAACAATGGGCGCAGAGGTGGATGCGGCGCTCTGGCGGCTGAATGAGCTGCTGGAAACCAGTTTTGCCGGGCGGGTGTTGCGCGAAGGGCTGAATGTGGTCATTGTGGGGAGACCGAACGTCGGTAAGTCGTCCCTGCTCAATCGGCTCACCGGCAAACAGCGGGCCATCGTCACCGAAGTTCCCGGGACGACCCGGGATGTTATCGACGAGTTTTTCCTGATAGACGGGATTCCGATTCGGCTGGTGGATACGGCTGGAATTCGGGTGACGGACGATCCGGTGGAAAGGATCGGCGTCAATCTGGCGGAGGAAGCGTTGCAGCAAGCTGATCTGGCCCTGGTTATTCTGGACCAGTCGGTGCCGCTGGAGGATGAAGACCGGCAGATCCTGACGCTGACGGGTGCACGGCCGCGGATTGTCGTGTGCAACAAGATCGATCTGCCGCAGGCGGCCGACTTGCCCACCGGCCATGAGATGGTGCCGGTCTCGGCCAGGACGGGAGAGGGAATCGAGGTGCTGCGGCAGCGCATCGCTAATTTCGTTCTGGCTGGAAAACTGCAGCCGGATAGCCTGATGATCGTCAACACCCGCCAGGAGCAGCTCCTCAGGCAAGCTATTTCGGCGCTGCAGGATGTCAGGCGGGGGCTGGACGAGGGGGCAATGCCGGATATGCTGGAAATCGACCTGCGCGCAGCCTGGGAGAGTCTGGGTGTGATGATCGGCGAGGCAGTGCGTGAGGATGTAGTACGAGAGATCTTTGCGCGTTTCTGTGTGGGTAAGTGACAAGGAGGCTGCGATCGGTGCGCTTTGTTGCCGGGGAATACGATCTGATTGTGATTGGGGCTGGCCATGCCGGCTGTGAGGCTGGTCTGGCGGCGGCACGCCTCGGGGCGTCGGTGCTGATGCTGACCATCAATCTGGACAGCGTGGCACTGCTGCCCTGTAATCCTTCGATCGGCGGCCCCGCCAAGGGGCAGATCGTGCGGGAAATCGATGCCCTGGGTGGCGAGATGGGGAAGGTTATCGACGCAGCCTGTCTGCAGCTGCGGATGCTGAATACCAGCAAAGGCCCGGCGGTACAGACACTGCGAGCCCAGGTGGACAAGCACACCTATCAGCAGAAGATGCGGGCGGTGCTGGATCAGCAACCCGGGCTGCTGCTGAAACAGGCCATGGTGGAAGAGATTCTGGTGGAGGATGGGCAAGTAACCGGTGTGGCGACCCAGACGGGAGCCGTCTATCTGGCACCGACGGTTGTTCTGACTACCGGGACGTATCTCCGGGGCAGGGTGATTATCGGCGACGTGAACTATGAGGGCGGTCCCAACGGCCTACAGGCGGCGCGGTCCCTGACAGAGAATCTTCAGCGATTGGGGATCACCATCGGCCGCTTTAAGACAGGGACGCCGCCGCGCGTCAGCCGCCGCACTATCGACTTCAGCAAACTGCAGGAGCAACCTGGCGATCTCGGCCTGGCCGGCTTCTCGGGCGAGAAGCTGCCGCCCGAGCTGAAGTCGCTTTCCTGCTGGCTTACCTATACCAATGAACGAACCCATGAGATTATCCGCGCCAACTTGCACCGGGCGCCGATGTTCAGCGGCGAGATAAAGGGTCGCGGTCCCCGCTACTGTCCCTCGGTGGAGGATAAGGTGGTGCGATTCAGCGATCGGCCGCGGCACCAGATCTTCGTCGAACCTGAGGGTTGGGGTACCGACGAGATGTACGTGCAGGGCTTTTCCACCAGTCTGCCCGAAGATGTGCAGCTGGAGGCCTTGCGCACCGTCGCCGGCCTGGAGCGAGTGGAGATTCTGCGCCCCGGCTATGCCATCGAATACGACTATGTGGACCCCACCCAGCTGAAGCTCTCCCTGGAATTTCAGCAGATCAGCGGTCTGTTCGCCGCGGGGCAGATCAACGGCTCGTCTGGCTATGAGGAGGCAGCCGGGCAGGGCCTGATCGCCGGAGTTAACGCGGTGCGCAAGTTGCGCGGCCAGTCACCGATTATTCTCCGCCGGTCGCAGGCTTATATCGGGGTCCTGATAGACGATCTGGTCACCAAAGGTATCGACGAACCATATCGGATGATGACCTCTCGGGCTGAATATCGGCTCTTGCTGCGGCACGATAATGCTGACGTCCGCCTGACGCGGTTGGGCTGGGAGATTGGCCTGGTGAGCCACGCCGACTATCAGCGGTTTGTCCAGCAGCAGGACGCGGTACAGGAACTGCGTAGCTTTCTGGCCCGAACAACCATTCATCCCAGCGCTGAGCTCGACGAGGGTCTGCAAAGGCTGGGCTCGACTCCCCTCAGCCAGCCCACCAGCTTGCAGCAACTCCTGAAGCGGCCTGAGGTCAACCTTCAGTTCTTGCAGGCATTTAGCGCCGATCTGGCCCGTTTTCCGGCCGAGATCTGGCCGAGGGCTGAGATTGAAGTCAAGTATGAAGGCTATATCAACAAGCAGAAGGAGAGCGTGGAGCGATTCTTGCGGCTGGAGGAGAAGGCGATTCCCAGCTGGCTGGATTTTGAGCAAATCGCCGGGTTGTCGCTGGAGGCGCGGCAGAAGTTGACTAAACTGCGTCCGGAGTCAATCGGCCAGGCCAGCCGCATCACTGGGGTTTCGCCGGCGGATATCAATGTGCTCCTGGTGGCTATGGAGGTTATGCAGCGACGGGGTGAGTTGAATGGATAAGTGGCTGGAGCAGCAGGCGCGGGCAAGCGGTGTGGAACTGGATGCGGCTGCTCTGCAGCGGTTTGCAGACTACTGCCGCCTGCTGCAGGAATGGAACAGAAAGATTAACCTGACTACAGTGATTGAGACAGCGGCGGTGTATGAAAACCACTTTCTTGACTCGCTGTCGGTGGGCCTGGCGGGAGATTTGTCTCGGAGACAGAGGCTCATCGATGTCGGCAGCGGTGCCGGCTTCCCCGGTCTGGCGCTGGCCATCGCCTATCCTCGGCTGGAGGTGACCCTGCTGGAGTCGGTGGCCAAGAAGGCCCGCTTTCTGCAGGTGGCTGCGGAGAGCCTGGGTCTATCAGAGCGGGTAACGGTGATCTGCGCCCGGGCCGAAGAGGCGGCGCGGCAGGGCAGCCAGCGGGAGCGATACGATTGGGTGGTGTCGCGGGGAGTGGCGCGGCTGGATATTCTGGCCGAATACTGCCTCCCATTCCTCAAGATCGGCGGATGTTTCGTTGCTCAGAAAGGACCGAAAGCGGAGTCGGAGGTGGACCTCGCGGCTGCTGCGATAGGCACCCTGGGTGGTCAGCTGGAGCAGGTCAGGCATTGGGAGTTGCCTGGCGGCGCGCAAAGGACTCTGGTGGTCGTCCGCAAGGTACAGGCCACACCCTCAGGTTATCCGCGCAGAACAGGTGTGCCTGCCAAACGCCCGCTGGGAGATCAACGGTAGGATTCCTGCCCGGCAGGGAGGATTGCGCCTCCGTCAGGACGAATAGACAAGAGATGATTGTGGGAAGGGGAGAGGTGATCGCGTTGCGTTGGTTCGGTGGAAGCTCTGCTGAGCAGGTGGTACAGATCCCGGTCGATCAGATCAAGGTCAACCCATACCAGCCGAGGCGCCATTTTGACGAAGCTTCGTTGGAGGATCTGGCGGCTTCGATTCGGGAGGTAGGCGTCATCCAGCCGATAGTGGTGCGCCGCCTGGGCAATACCTATGAGCTGATTGCCGGGGAGCGCCGTCTCCGCGCCAGCATCTTGATCGGTTTGAAGACGATCCCTGGGCTGGTCAGAGAGTACACCGACCGCGAGGTAGCCCAAACGGCACTGATTGAAAATCTGCAGCGTCAGGACCTCAACCCCCTGGAAGAAGCGACAGCCTTTCAAACCCTGATTGCCGAGTTTGGGATCCGTCAGGATGAGCTGGCAGCAAGGTTAGGGAAGAGCCAATCGACCATTGCCAATAAATTGCGCCTCCTGAATCTGGCTGAACCGGTACAGGAACTGCTGCGTAATGGCGAGTTGAACGAGCGCCAGGCGCGCGCTCTACTGCGAGTAAAGGAGCCTGATGCTCAGTTGACCCTGGCAGAGGCGGCGGTAGAGCAAGGGCTCAACGTCCGGCAGACTGAAGCGCTGGTTGAACAGCACCTTGCCGGTGAAAGCGCCCAGGAGGTGGCGGCAGCTGCCCGGCACCGGCCTTTGCGCCGCTTTATCCCGAAGGACGTACGGATCTTCCTGAATACGATCAAGGATGCCACCAACTTGATGAAAAAGGCCGGCATCGCGGCGGAAGTGGTGGAGGAAGAGGCGGATGGTTACCTGAGTGTAACCGTGCGGATTCCGAAGAGACAGTAGCTGGGCGAACCCGCGGTTTACATAATGTGTGATCTAATGGTATAATGATGAGGGCCTGTCGCACTCACTGGAGCTGTGGCGGGCCCTCTTTTCCGGTAAACAACGAGTTGCGTGCTTTAGTTCTGGTTCGAGGGAGGTGGACGAAATGCCGGGGCGAAATCGCAGGATCAAGCAGGGGTTGCTTTTAACATTGGCGATAGGCTTCGTTCTGATGTCGAGCCAGCCGATGTCTGGGTACCGATTGCTGCGCCTGGCCGGCCGGGCGCTGCCAGCTCTGGCGCAGGCGGATTGGCTGGCGCTGGAGGGCGAGCATTTCACCATCTACTTCCGCGAAGCGGATGGCGACATTGCCCGGGAAATATCCGAAAATCTAGAGCTTGTCTTGAGCCAGCTGCAGGATGATTGGCCAATAAAGATAGAGAACGTGCCGGTGACGATTCACCCCGATCAGACTTCGCTGGGGAAGGCGATCGGCGCTCAGGCCGAAGCTACTCTCGGCGCGTATTGGCTGGGGCGGCTGGAGCTGCTTTCGCCCCGCGCCTGGCTATCGGCTGTTCCCAGTGAGGATATGATGGCCGTATATCGGGAGCAGGGGCCGCTGACGCACGAACTGGTTCACCTGTTGCTGGACTACAGGGTACACGGGAATTGCCCACTCTGGTTTAGCGAGGGGCTGGCGCAACGATATGAGCGGGATCTGCAAGGATACACCTGGGGAATTATGGGCGCGAGTTGGTCTGTTCCACTTTACTCGCTGGAGCAGCTGACGAGCCAGTTTACTCAGCTGGAGGCATACCCGGCCTACCGGCAAGCCTTGGGTCTGGTCGATTACATCTGGAATGTTGCTGGCGACCGGGGGATGGCGCTCTTGCTGGAACGACTGAGCGAAGGTGACAGGTTTGCTGGGGCGCTGGAGGCAGTGACTGGCCGCACGCTGCAGGAACTGGAGCAGGGCTGGCGGGCCCAGCTGCAATTGGAGACTGCCGAGGATTGAGGCTGCTGTTCGCGTTGTGCTTGTGGCAGGTGGAGAATGACGGAGTGAAGCGACGGTTGATGCTGGGAAATTCAGGAATGCGAAAGGACGTGTGGTTAGACGCTCTGCGTTGAGCCGCACGTCCTTTTTGTTGTCCGGCGCCGGAAACGGCAGGACATAACTTGTCCGAAAGCGAAATATCCCTGAAAGGGAAGGCGGATTACGTCGACTGATACGGTCAGCTGCGCACTGTGCTACAGCTACCGGTGCGCCGCCAGAGATAGAACCAATACTAATTAGGAGTGAATCGGATGTCCAAGATGCTGGCCATTACGAATCAGAAGGGTGGGGTGGGGAAGACAACAACCTGTGTCAACCTGGGAGCCTGTCTAGCTGAATTGGGGCAGAATGTCCTGATTGTAGATATCGACCCGCAGGGGAATGCCACCAGCGGTCTGGGGATAGATCGGCGACGCTTGCGAAACTGCATCTACAACGTGCTAATTGAAGGACTATCGGTAGATGCCGTAATTCAGGCCACCTCAATCCAGCGACTGGAGGTGGTGCCGGCAACCATCCAGCTGGCCGGCGCCGAGATTGAGCTGGTATCTGCCCTTTCCCGGGAAATGAAGCTGAAAGAGGCGCTAGCGGGTGTTCGCGCCTTCTATGACTTTATCCTGATCGATTGCCCTCCATCTCTGGGGCTGTTGACAGTGAATGCGCTGACGGCAGCCGACGGTGTTTTGGTGCCGATTCAGTGCGAGTATTATGCGTTGGAGGGTCTCGGCCAGCTGCTGAACACGGTACAGCTGGTGCAGCGGCATCTCAATCCGCAGCTGGAGCTGTTTGGAGCCGTTTTAACGATGTATGATGCGCGAACGAATCTCTCCAACCAGGTGGTGGAAGAGGTTCGCGCCTACTTCAAAGATAAGGTGTTCAAAACGGTTATTCCGCGCAACGTTCGGCTCAGTGAGGCCCCCAGCCATGGGCAATCCATCATTGAGTACGACCCCAAGTCGCGGGGAGCAGAGGTTTATCAAGCTTTTGCCAAGGAGGTGATAGCGCGTGTCAAGGTCAAGGGGATTAGGTAAGGGCTTGCAGGCGCTGATTCCTATCGAGAGCGAAGGGGGCAGGGAGCAGGAGAGCAACCTGATTGCCCTGGCGCTGATCGATCCCAATCCATTTCAGCCGCGGCGCAGCTTTGATGAGGAGCAGATGGCGGAATTGGTGCAATCCATCAGGCAGCACGGGGTCGTGCAGCCAGTGGTGTTGCGTCAGCGTGGTACCCGCTATCAGCTGGTGGCTGGAGAGCGGCGCTGTCGTGCGGCCCGCCAGGCGGGGCTGAGGGAGATCCCGGCGGTGGTGCGGGAGCTGGATGATGAGCAACTGATGGAGCTGGCCATCGTGGAGAACCTGCAGCGCGAGGATCTCAACCCCATCGAGGAAGCTCAAGCCTATGCGCAGCTGATGGAGCGTCTGGGGCTGACTCAGGAGCAGGTGGCGGAGCGGGTGGGGCGCAGCCGCCCGCACATCGCTAACACGGTGCGATTGCTGCAGCTGCCGCGGGTGTTGCAGGAGTATGTTTCACGTGGAACACTAACCGCAGGCCACGCTCGTGCCCTGTTAAGCCTATCGGAGCCCCAACAGCTGGTCGTGGCTGAGCAGATCATTTCTCAGGGCCTGAACGTTCGGCAGGCAGAGCAGCTGGCACGGCAGGTGCTGGAGAAGGTTAATGTTTCACGTGAAACAAGACCTACGCCGACTCCCAGCCCTGAGGTTCTGGACGTAGAGCGGCAACTGCAGACGGCCCTGGGCACGAAAGTGAAGGTGGTCAGGGGGCGGAAGCGCGGCAAAATCGAGATCGAATTCTATTCAGGCGAGGAGCTGGAACGGCTGATTGAGCTGCTGCTCGGCCGGTAGCGCCCGACAGGGATCCGTGGTGTGAGTTTTGAGAAATGAGACCTCGCCGGGTGAAATGTGCTCGCTGGTCAGGGTGCACACCTTTCCGCGATGGCGATGCCCCAGTCAGGGATGCGCCTGAATGCGATTGGGGCAACTCACCTCTCATCACCCACCACCCACCACTCACTACCCACTTGGGAGCTGTGTTGTGAGCGATGGGATGTGAGACCTGGTCGGCGACATGGTGGGCGTGTCCTCTAGTCAGGCTGCGCAGGTCGCTACGCCCCTGTTCTGGATGACTGGGACGGAAGGTTGGGTGAACAACTTTAACGCTTCCTCTTTTCTTGGTGACGGTTACGCGCTCAGTGCCCGCCTGGGGATGCCCCCTTGAGACGCTGGTCTCGGCGTATGCGCTCCCTGGCATGTTCGTTCCAGCTTATCACGTATGACTCAACACGAAGGAGAATCAGCATGTTCGGCACCATTGTCAACGCAGGCGCCATCATCGCCGGCGCCTTGCTAGGCACCATTTTCAGGTCAGGCATTCCCCAGCGTTTTCGGGAGACGGTGACGGCCGCCCTGGGGCTGGTCGTTTGCCTAATCGGCCTGCAGTCAGCCTGGGAAACGTCGAATGTTGTGATTGTCATCGCCGCCCTCGTCGGCGGTGGTCTGGTGGGAGAGTTAATAGCAATCGAAGCCTGGCTGCACAGGGTAGCCAGGCAAGTGGAAGAAAGACTGGGTGGCCTGGGTGGCGATTTGGCAAACGCCTTCGTCACGGCCACCCTGATCTATTGTATCGGTGCCATGGCGATCATGGGCTCTCTTCAGAGCGGTCTACAGGGCGACCATTCAACCCTTTATGCCAAGGCGGTTATCGACGGGATCTCCAGCCTCTTTTTTGCCTCCAGTCTGGGACCAGGCGTCCTGCTGTCTGCCGTACCCGTGTTCCTCTATCAGGGAGCCATAACTCTGCTGGCTGGTCAGCTGGCCCATCTCCTGACCCCCCCGATGATCAGCGAGATGACGGCAGCCGGGGGGATCCTCATCCTCGCCATCGGCCTGAACCTGCTGGAGCTGACGCGGATCCGGGTGGGGAATCTGTTGCCCGCCGTGCTGCTGGCCCCGCTTATCGCCTGGCTCGTGGCCTAGGCGATAGCGGACCGGCGGAAGTCAGCTCACTCCCTTCTGGGCCGAACACGTGTTTGCCGGACTGCCACAAAGGGCGCCAAAGCAGGCCCAGGAAACATCCCGCCCCGTAACGCCTCATATACTGACTGTTGCAGGAAATGCACAATGGGCGTCGAACGCCCACTAGTGGGACTTGTCTGAAGGAGGTAGAGCAGACCAATGCGGATTGCAGAACATCCAATCATCAAGTTTGAGAAGGGGCGGAAGGTGAAGTTCACTTTTGACGGTCAGGAACTGGAGGGCTTTGAAGGCGAGCCAATAGCTGCGGCGCTTCACGCCGCAGGCGTGCGCAAGCTCAGCCATAGTCTGGTGCTAGACCGTCCCCGAGGCTTTTTCTGTGCCATCGGCAATTGCTCGTCTTGCCTGATGCGGGTCAACGGCAAGGCTAATGTGCGGGTATGCGTTGAAAAGCTGCAGGAAGGCATGACCGTGGAGACCCAGGATGGAAAGGGTGAGTTGCGATGATCAAGACGCAGATCGCGATAATCGGCGGCGGACCGGCCGGGCTGCGCGCGGCTCTGGCAGCCGCAGGGGCGGGTGCGGAAGTGCTGCTGATTGACGACTCCGACCACCTAGGGGGTCAGTTGATTAAGCAGACACATATGTTTTTCGGTTCACAGCAGCAGTATGCCGGCACGCGCGGCGTTGACATCGCTGCCAAGCTGGCGGCTGAAGTTACCGCTTGCGAGAAAGTCACGGTTATGCAAAACGCCACTGCCCTGGGGCTCTATGCGGACGGAGTATTGCTGGTGGATCAAAACGACACTGTGTATAAAGTGCAGCCGGAACGCCTGATCGTAGCCACAGGGGCGGCGGAGCGGCTGCTCGCATTCCCGAATAATGACCTGCCAGGCGTCTACGGCGCAGGAGCCGTTCAGACCCTGATGAATGTCCATGGCGTCAAACCAGGCGATAGGGTCTTGATGGTGGGGTCAGGGAACATCGGTCTGATAGTCTCCTATCAATTGATGCAGGCTGGAGTGGAGGTTGCAGCCATCGTCGAAGCAGCGCCCACCATCGGCGGCTATCTGGTCCATGCAGCCAAAGTGCGGCGTGCGGGGGTGCCGATCCTCACTCGACATACAATTAAGGAGGCCCTGGGTGAGGATCAGGTGTGCGGGGCGATCATCTGCCAGCTGGACGAGAATTGGCAGCAGGTCCCGGGTACAGAGCAGGAGCTGGCGGTAGACGTGATCTGCCTGGCCGTGGGACTCTCGCCGCTTAGTGATCTGCTCTGGCAAGCAGGCTGCAAAATGGTCTATGTACCCGAACTTGGCGGCCATGTTGCCTGGCGCGACCAGAATCTCTGCACCAGCGATCCGCGGATCTATCTGGCGGGCGATGTCGCTGGCGTAGAGGAAGCCAGCAGCGCCATGGTGGAGGGTCAGATCGCTGGTCTGGCCGCGGCCCTCAGTCTCGACCTGGGGGGAGAGGCGGCCCAGCGCGGCCTGGCCGAAGCCCGCGAGCAGCTGAACGCGCTGCGCTCAGGCCCTGTCGGCGAGAAAATCAGGGCAGGTCTACGACTGGCTGAGGAAGGAGTGAGGGTTGATGCTTAGGAGCACTGGGGTGCCTGAGCCGGAGGATCTCAAGGCGGTAATGCCGACTGAGCAACGCCTGGCCAAAGGTGCGGTGGCGGTGATCGAGTGCTTTCAGAAGATCCCCTGCAATCCCTGCGCCAGCGCCTGTCCGCGGGGTGCCATCAAGCCTTTTGAGGATATCAACGACTTACCGGAGATAGATCATGAGCGCTGCAACGGCTGCGCCATCTGTGTGGCCAACTGTCCCGGTCTGGCGATATCGGTAGTAGATATGACGTATGGTGAGATGACCGCTCTGGTCAAGATCCCCTACGAGTACCTGCCCCTGCCTGAGGTCGGGGAAACGGTTGCTGCCTTGAACCGGGCTGGAGAGCAGATCGGCGAGGCAATCGTTAAGCAGGTGCAGAGGCCAGCGGCATTTGACCGGACTGCGGTAGTGCATCTGGAAGTTCCCAGGGCGTTGGCCCATGATGTTCGGAACATCCGCGTGGGAAGGTGAGATAATGAAGGACGGAAAAACGATAATCTGTCGCTGCGAGGATCTGACTCTGGAGCGGCTGCGGGAGCTGATCGCTCAGGGCTACACATCGGTGGATGAGATCAAGCGCATTTCTCGCGCCGGCATGGGGCCCTGTCAGGGGCGCACCTGCCGCCAACTGATCGAGCGGGAGATTGCTGCCATGACGCAGACGCCTATCAAGGATCTGCCGCCCACAACATTTCGTCAGCCTGGCCGACCGGTCAAGTTTTCAGCCATTCTGAGAGGTGAGGCAGATGAATAAGTCGGCGGAGGTAGTGATCATCGGTGGTGGAGTCAGCGGCACATCCATCGCCTACAATCTGGCCAAGCGAGGTTGTACCGATGTAATCGTACTGGAGAGGGATTACCTGGCCAGCGGCTCTACCGGGCGTTGCGGGGCTGGGGTGCGGTCGCAATGGGGCACCGAGATGAACCTGCGGATGGCGATGGCATCGACGCGGATGTTTGAGACGATGAACGAAGAACTGGAGTATGATGACGACATCGAGTTTAACCAGGGCGGCTATCTGCTCCTGGCCTATACAGACGCCGGGTGGGAGCAGTTTCAGCGGAATGTAGCCCTGCAGCGGAGCTTCGGGCTGGAAGTCGACCTCCTGACGCCAGAGGAGGCGCGGGGAATCGTACCTTTCATGAATACCGATGAACTGATCGGCGCAACGTTCTGCCCTACTGACGGTCACTGTAACCCGTTTAAGGTGACCGATGCCTACGCTAAGGCGGCGCGCCGCCTGGGTGTGCAGATCTACACGAAGACAGAAGTGACCGGCATCAGAGTCGAGAAGGACAGGATTGTGGGGGTGGAGACGAATCGCGGCTTCATCGCTACATCGACGGTGGTGAACGCTGCCGGCGGCTACGCGCGCGATATTGCGGCCATGGCCGGTATCGATATCCCAACATATGCGGAGCGTCATCAGATATTGATCACGGAGCCGGTGGCATCGATGATGGGGCCGATGGTGATGTCTTTCCATCACAACCTCTATTGTCAGCAGACCCCCCACGGCAGTTTTATCATGGGCCTTGGTGATCCGAACGAGAAGCCGGGATACGATATCCGCAACACGTGGCAATTCCTCGAAGAGATGGTGCAGAAGATCACCTGGCTTCTGCCGCCGCTGCGCGATATCCGGGTGGTGCGGCAGTGGGCCGGGCTGTATACGATGACGCCTGACCGGACGCCGATCCTGGGGCCGGTGGAGCAGCTGCCGGGCTTCTATCTGGCAGTCGGCTTCAGTGGACATGGCTTCATGATCGCGCCGATGACCGGCGTCCTGCTGGCCGAGAGCATTCTGGGCATGGAGACTAGCATGCCGCTGCGGCCGATGGATCTGGATCGCTTCCGGCGCGGCGAGCTTTTCCACGAACCCTCGGTAGTCTAGTTGGTTGTGATTAGTGAGAGATGAGATGTGAGACCAGAGGACCCGGCACCGCATGGCGCCGGGTCCTTATCGTCTCCCGTCCGATTTGCTTCCCTTAACTAACGGCCAATCGCGAGGCGCCTTCGTGGGTGCTGCCCTGCCTTAGCCCAGGCATACAACTGCGCCCGGGCTTCTCACCTCTCACCCCTCATCTCCCATCTCCCACAGCCCCGTCAGAGCGCACCCCTCCGGCGCTGGCGATGCCTCCAGAATCAACGGATCAAGCGAAACGGGACGGGGGAGCAGCAAAACTCGCCCGCCAGAGGCAAGACCACCCGCTTCTAAGTAACCTCCAGAAATGCGCGGCACTATCTGGCGATCATCAGAGCGGGCTCAGACAGTTGCTGCTCTGGTGTCCCGTCCCATGTCGCTTTCTTTCAACTAAGGCCAATCGCGAGGCGCCTTCGTGGGTGCTGCCCTGCCTTAGCCCAGGCATACAACTGCGCCCGGGCTTCTCACCTCTCACCTCTCACCTCTCCCATCTCCCACAGCCCCGTCAGAGCGCACCCCTCCGGCGCTGGCGATGCCTCAACTGGCAATGGACACTGCGAGATGGTTATGCAAGGTCGGAAAAACCCGGCACCGCAATGTGCCGGGCTCCTCGTCATTTCTCGCTTCTCATTACCCGTCTCGCACAACTCACCGGGGTATCATCATCCCGTTGTTGGGGTTGATGTAGTAGTCGCCCTCGATGAGCAGTTCGGAGATAGGTACCACCTGATAGCCTTTGTCGCGGCAGTAGTCGAGAATCGGGCGCAGCGCCTGCGGGGTGCGTTCTCCATTATTATGGAAGAGCACGATCGCCCCCGGCTCGATGCCCTTAGTTACGCGGTTGACAATATCTTCGGTGCTGATCGGTTTCCAGTCCAGCGAGTCGACGCTCCACTGGATGGTCAGATAGCCTACCTTTTCGGCGTTATCGATCACCCGGTTGTTGTACTCCCCAAAGGGCGGCCGAAAAAGCCTCGCTTCCTGCCCGGTGATCTCCTTGATCTGCTGATGGGTGCTCATCAGCTCCTGCTGAATTTGTTCGGCTGACAGCGACGCCATGTGCGGATGTGTAGCGCTATGGTTGCCGATCTCATGGCCAGCCTCGGCAATGCGCCGGGCCACCTCCGGGTATCGCTCCAGCCAGAAACCCACCAGGAAGAAGGTCGTCTTGATGTCGTACTCGTCGAGTATGGCCAGGATCTCGTCGGTGCGGTCAGCCCCCCAGGCGGCATCGAAGCTGATGGCGATTTTCTGTTCACTGGTCTGTACGCAGTAGACAGGCACCCGCCGATCGAAGTTAACCAAAGCGCCGACGGCGCGTTGGGGCAGCCCGGGAAACAGCAGCTGGATCCCCAGCAGAGCCGCAGCCAGGGCGATAACAACCAGCGCAACTATAAGTGCCTTTCTCCGTGAAATGATCAACAGCACGGCATTCACCCCCATTTCATTCTTAAGATATGGGGACAGGTTGCCGAGTATGTTCGGCCGGGTAGATTTCAGGCCAGCTGACTCAGCGAATTGACTATCAGGGGAATGGTTCCCAGGCTGAGCAACGTGGTTGTCAGTGTCAGGGAGGACACGAGATCCGGTTCGGTCTCATACTGAATGGCCAATAGTACTGTAACCACCGCCGTAGGCATGGACGCCGCCAGGATGAAGACTGCCAGGCTGAGCCCCTCTAACCCGAGCAGCGGCCCCAGGAGACTGGCCAGCAACGGCGACAAACCTAGCTTGAGCAGGGAGCCAAACCCCAACAGGGCCCAGCGGCGGCTAAAACGAATGCCTGCCAGCTGTACGCCCAGCAGCAGGAGGAAAATAGGGATGCTGGCCTGAGCCAGCAGCTGGATGGGTTGAATGATGAAGCTGGGGGGCAGATACGCGAAGCGACGGCAGGCAAAAGCCGCCAATGCGGCGTAGCCAGTGGGCATGCGAGCCACTCGCCTCAGGGCGGCACCTGCGCCGAACTGGCTGCGGGCAGCCAGATAGAGGGCTAAGGAAAAGAGCAGAATCTGATGGGTGACGACGATGACTACGGCGCGCTCCAATCCTGCCTGACCATAGGTGGAATAGATGATGGGTAAGCCGAAGTTCCCCAGGTTGAAGAAGGCGGAACCAAGCTGTACGGCGCTGCCCAGCTTGCCGGGCCAACGCAGGATGCGGCCCGGGGCCCCTGCCGCCAGGCAGACCAGGCTGACCAGAAGAATGGTGCCGGCGGCGAGGCCAGCCAGATCGGCTCCCGCCAGCTGGGTATTCAGTAGTGAGTTGAAGACCAGGGCCGGGCAGAAGAGATAGAGAATCAGCTGTGCTAACGGTCGGGCCTCCACCTGCCAGCACCGCCGGGCGACTGCTCCGGCACCCATCAGAGTCAACACCGGAAACATCTGGTTGGCGAACAGGCTCAACGACTATTACTCCTCCTTGCCAGCGAGAACGCGCCACGCGCCAGCGATGTGGCCAGAGCCAGACCGATGGCAATCGCTCCTGCCGCCAGCAAGGCTTCAGCAGCCAGGCTGATGCCCAGCAAGTAGTCGCCCACAACAAAGGCCTGCATGGAGTTGTAGCTGCCTACGCCGGGCACCAGCGGCACGATACCGGAGATTAGAAAGACGGTGGCCGGTTCGCGCAGCAGGCGGGCAAACACTTCCCCGGCGATGCCGACGCAAACCGCACCGACCAGCGTTCTGCCGACCGTGGCCAGACCGTAGGATTCGCCGATCAACCAGGCAGCCCAACCGATGGAACCCACCAACCCGGCAAAGAAAAGCCGTCGCCTGGGAACGGAGAAGAGAATCCCCCAGCAGAGTGATGCCAGGAAGGCGGTTAGCAACGAGAGTAGGTTTGTCATCGGACCCACCATCCCAGAACCACGGCAACTCCAGCAGCGATGGCAGCTGCGACGAAGAGCGCTTCGCTCATGCGAATTGTCCCAGAGAGCAGGTCGCCGGCCAGCATATCGCGTACCCCGGTGGTCAGCAGAACCCCGGGCACCAGGCTGATGATGGCACCGACGATCACTCTATTGTAATCTATAGTCGGGACGAGCTGCGATAATACCACGGCTGTCAGAGCGGCCAGGAAACCGCCGGCAAAATCCTGCAGCAGGCGGGGCCAGGCGACGCGCCCCAGGAGCTGCACGCCGATCTGAACAGCGAGGCCGGCAAGGGCAGCGGCCGGCAACTCCCAACCGGTGGCGCCGAACAGCGCCGCGAAGGCCATCCCCCCGATTGCGGCCGCAAAGATCTGCAGCGAAGGTGCATAGGCGGTCACGTCGCGCTCAATCTGGTTCAACTCCGCTGTAATCGACTCTGGAGATCTTGCGCGCGGACGCAGCGAGCGGGACAGGTTGTTAATCGCCGATACCCGGGCGAGGTTAGTGGAGCGCTGGTGGATCCGCCTCACCTGGCTGCCCCTGGCTTCATCTTTGCAGACGGAAAGGTGGATCGCGGTTGGTGTGACGATGACTGAGACCTCGTCTGCCCCAGAAGCCATGAGCATGCGGTGGATGGTGTCCTCCACGCGATAGATCTCTGCGCCATTTTCCAGGAGCAGGCGGCCTGCGTACAGACCCAGTTCCAACAGTTTACCTATCTGGTCGGCCAATGATATCACTTCCTTGCCGGTTTTTCCTCAGGGCTCCATCTGGAATAGGACTGCTGTTTGGCATTTACACTAGGTAAAGCGATAGAATTTGTCAAGGCAAACCTTGCTGCTGCCGCCGGGCAGCAGGTGGGGGGGGAGCGCGCCGATGCCAGCCGTCTATCCTGCGTCAGAATATGTCCATCTGGAAGAGCTGAATCCGCTGCACGAGCAACTGGCCAGCCTGATTCGAGCGCAACAGGATCAACTCTACGTCCTGCGGGAGGGGCGCTATACGCGCAGTCTCGATGTGGAGAGGCTGCTGAAGGCATCGCTGGAAGCGCTGGGTTTCTGGCATGGTGTTACCCACCGGGAGGTCCCGGGGTTATTCTCTTCTCAGTCAGATTTTGAAATCGACTTCTACCATCCTGTCCTGCAGGCAGCCCTGGAGATCGAGAAGGGCAAGCATTTCAACGTCTGGCGCGACGTCTGCAAATTTGCCGAATCAAGCCTGATTGACCACGCTATTCTGCTGATCCCTTATGAGAAGGTCTCTAGCCAGGGCAGTAGTGACAAGATATTCAGCAGCACCTTGGATCAGCTCTACAACGTGAAGAAGCTATATCAAGGTTTGCGCAGTTTTCTCGTCATCGGTTACTAGTGGTCGAATGGTGTCTTTTCAGTTATAATGTTTTTGGGATTGGAGCAGAATCGAAGTTCGCTTCGTTTCGGTAAGCTGTGAGAGGAGGTGAAGCTGATGGCATACAAGATTAACAAGGATTGCATCGCTTGTGGGGCTTGCCAGCCAGAGTGCCCGGTGGACGCCATCACAGAAGGTGAGATCTATGTGATTGATCCTGAGAAGTGCATCGATTGCGGTGCATGTGCAGCCGTTTGCCCAGTGGGGGCACCGAACCCGGCGTAAATAGATCGTAATCCATGAAAGCCTGCCAATACGGCAGGCTTTTGTGTTTTCTTCAGTCGGCTCAGCGCGACCATGTCAAAGCGAATGTCGGACCTTTGGGTGGCTGGGGTCGCCCCTTAAATTTATTAAGCTATAGTATTGACATTGCCAAGGCCCTGCACTAACCTCATAAGTGAAGGAGGTGTGAAAATGGCACGAGAACAGTTGGCGGTACTGAAGATGCTGGAGGAAGGGAAGATCAACGCCGAGCAAGCGGCGGAGTTGCTGAGTGCGCTGAACGCTGCCGGGCGCCCGGCGCCGCAGGCTCCGCCGGCAGAACGAGAGCGCAGCCGCGCTGAGCGTATGCAGCGCCTGGTCCGCGAGGAGGAGCGACGGGCGCGGCAGCGGGTAAAGGACGAGGTTCGCTCAGCGACACGGAATGTGCGGCGGGCGATGGCAGAAGCGCGGGCCCTTTCGGATTTGCCGCGCACCATTGAGCAGTCGCTGCAGCAGTCTCTGGAGGGGCTGGGACTGAGCGGCGTCGGCGTCGGTAAGCAGTTTTCCTTTGAGCGGGAGTTCAGCGGTACCTTCTCTGCCTCGGCACCGACTGTGAGTATCCAGAATACCAACGGCCATATTTCGCTCTTGCCCAGCAGTGACGATCAGTGGCGCCTCAAGCTGCGCATCAAGTTCCGCACCAGGGACGAAGGGGCAGCCGAGGCGCTGGCTGAGCAGCTGATATCGGTGAACACGGGCGAGGATCAGCTCAGTCTCCAGTCGCGGCGCCTTTTTGGCCAGAATGCGGCGGTGGACATCAAGCTCTGGCTTCCGGTGCGAGCAGATCTGACGCTGAATGTCTCCGGGACCAATGGCAGCATCGAGGCGACAGGGCTGAAGGGGGCCGACTGGCTGTTGAAGACGGTAAACGGCAAGGTGCTGGCGGAGGATCTGGACGTAGAAAAGCTGGATGTGAGTGCGGTTAACGGGCGGATTGTGGCCAGCTGTCAGGCACAGGAGGTCAAGGGGCGGACGTCCAACGGCAGTATCGATGTTACGATTCTGCAGCCTGGCAGCACGCGCCTTGACCTGCATAGCGTCAATGGGTCGCTGGATGTGCAGCTGCCTGCCGATGAGCGGATCGGCTATCACGTCGATGCGTCAGCAATGGCCGGGAGAGTAAGGGTCGACTTGCCAGGCCTAGAGCTGGCGGATGATGAAAAGCGGCCGCGCCGCAGGCGCAGTGTGGTCGCCGGCACTGATGGCTGGGATAGGCAGCCAATGGTGCAGCAAGTGGTTGCCCGGACGGTTTCGGGTTCGATTCGGATTAACGCAGTGAAGGGAGGCCAGGAAGATGTCTGATGAGAAGGTAAGAGTGCTGAAGATGTTGGAGGATGGGGTTATCAAGTATGAGGAGGCCTTGCAGCTGCTGCGGGCCCTCAGCGCTGCCCCTGCAGCAACGCCTGCTCCTGAACCTGAGGTAGAGGTGGAGGCGGACGAAGCGGAAGAGGTTGATGTCGAGCAGATTAACGCTGAGGTGCAGCGTGATGTGCAGGAGGCAATGCAGGGCGTGTCCGCGGAGGTCGGCGAGGCTGTCAATGAGGCCATGAAGGAAGTGCAGAAGGCGCTGGCCGAGATTGATTTTTCCAAGTTCGAGTGGGGCCGCATGTTTGGCCTTGGGGATTGGGGCGGACCTCGCCATCAGGTCACCCAGCGGGAAGATATAGAGCTGACGGCCGATATCAAGACCCTGCGCCTTGCTGTACAGACCAAGAATGGGAATATCAATCTGCTGCCGGCCGAGGGCAACCGGGTGGGCGTTACGATTAACAGCAGGGTCCATGCCGCAAACGAGGAAGAGGCCCAGCAGCTGGTGGAGCGTCACGTCCATCTGGAGCAGAGCCGCGATGGCCATGCATTGGTGATCAGCCTGACAGTTGATGCGGAGCTCAGAGGAGTGGTTTCTGGCGAGTTCACCTTGCCGGCTGATCTGCCGCTAGCGGTTGAGCTACATAGCAGGAATGGCAGGGTCTCGCTTGATGGCCTGCAGGCTTCAGGCACGGTAGACTCCAGGAACGGTTCGCTGCGCCTGCACGATGTTCAGGCCAAGGACATGATCGTATCCACCAGGAATGGCTCCATCACTTTCGAGGGAGGTTCGGCCGAACGGCTGGAGCTAGATTCCCGCAATGGTTCCATCCGGCTTGATGCTGATGTGGCGGAGCTAAAGGCGGGGACGACGAACGGCGCTGTCAGGTGCAAGCTGCGGCAGGCCCGATCTGGCCAGATCGCCCTGGCGACGCGGAACGGGTCAGTCCGGCTGGAGCTGCCCCAGGAAAGCGACGTCGGCTACCAGGTGGAAGCGCTGAGCAGCCGCGGCTCAATCCGCGTTGACCTGCCTGACTTTGTGGCCGAGACAAAGGAGCGCAGACAGGTGAAAGGCGCTACCGCCGGGTATGCGGATGCAGCGAAAAAGGCTGAAATCCGGGCCGAGAGCGGCAACGGCAGTATCACGATAATCCGCTAAGCGGATAAGGCTTGCGTCCAGGGGAGTCGGTTTTTTCGCCGGCTCCCTTTTGTTATACTCAAGGCACCGGAGGGGAGAAAAGTAAGAAACCTGGAGTCCAGGCGGACTCCAGGCGATCTGGGTTTCTCTGTATTTTAGTGGGCGCGCAGTTTGAACACCGGGCGGCTCTCGCCGATGGTGTCGCGCCGATGGTTGTAGAGGGGTGGCCGATAGTGGTTGGCCAGGTTCTCCAGGTCTGCATCGGTTAGCTCGCCCATCTGGCGCAGCGCCTCGATCATGGCCGGGCCGGTGGCGCGTCCGTTCCCATCCTGAATCTTCACCGCCAGGCCGATACCCTTGTTGAGGAGGCCAATGCAGTAGACTCCCTCGGCTCCGCTCTTGGCAACAACACGTCCGTTGAGGTGGGTCATCAGGTTCGTGCAGAGGCGCCCGCTGCCGGCGACCATCTGCGGGTAGGCGGTCATGGCCGCGGTGATCCGCTGCGCTGCACTCTGGGTGTCCTCTGGCAGACGGCTGGGGTCAACCAGCTGTGCCCAGGACCGGGCCATGTGGTAGACCGAGAGGCCGAAGACTGGAGCGCCGCAACCATCGACGCCGATCTCGATCTGATCGGGCTCGAGCCCGGCAAATTGGGCCATGGCTGCTCGCATCGCCTGCTGGACCGGGTGCTCAACTGCCAGATAGTCGCTGATATCCCAGCCCATGTGCTGGGCTAGTGTCAGCATCCCGGAATGCTTGCCGGAGCAGTTGCAGTGCACCTCTGAAGGCTCTTCGCCGCTGAGGATCAGTTGCTGCGACATCGTTTTGTCAAACGGCATGTGGCGACCGCACTGCAAGGCGCCCTGGGGCAGTCCGATCTTCTGCAGAATGCTGAGCACCGCATCGATATGGACTTGCTCAGCACTGTGGGAGGCGCAGAAAACGGCCATCTCCTGTTCTGTCAGGCCAAAGTGGTCAACCGCCCCGCTCTGCACAACCGGAATAGCCTGAATGGGTTTGGATGACGAGCGAATGAAGGCGACTTTTTCTTCCGGGCTGCCGACAGAGTAGAGCAATCTGCCACTGGCATCGACAACTGCCAGGTCGCCGAAATGGACGCTTTCAACGAGGTTACCGCGGGTCAGTTCGACCAGTCTTTCAGACACGTGCATTGCTCCCTTCCTGTATCTGCTGCGAGACTTCATGCTTTTGTACTCAGTACAACTTATCCATGATAGTGGTTTTTCCTGCTGCTGAAAAGAGCGACAAATTTCCATTCAGATGACGGGGGAGAGAGATGAGCCTGATTTTCCATGAGATGCCGCAGCCGGCCGTTTTTCTGGGCAGGGTCAATCGTTTTGTCGTGCAGGTGCTGATCGAGGGGCTAGTGGAGCTGGCCCACCTGCCCAACTCAGGGAGATTAACCAGCGTGCTGGAGCCCCACCGCCCCTGCTGGGTGATCCGTCGGGATGGGGCGAAGCGCAAGACCAGGTTTGATCTGCTCGCTATTGAGACCGCCTTGGGGCCGGTGGTTGTGGACGCCCAGCTTCCCGGGAAGCTGCTACTGGCGGCCTGGAAGGAGGGCGCCATTGCCGAGCTGCGGCGCTTTAGTCAGGTTAAGCCTGAGTATCGGCTGGGCAAGAGCCGCCTGGATTTTGCCTTCTGGGCTGACGAAGGGCCGCCCTGCCTGGTGGAAGTGAAGTCGGCCGCCGATTTCAGCCGAGGCGTTGCCCGCTTTCCTGATGCTCCATCCAGCCGGGCGCGGCGCCATCTGCAGGAGTTGGAGCAATCTTTGGAGAAAGGTTGTCAGGCCAGCGTCGTGCTGATCGCGCAGATGCCCTGGGCAGAGGAGATCGAGCTCAACAAGGCGATCGATCCGGAGTTTGTCGCTATGGCCGAGCAGGCCGCAGGCCGCGGGGTGAGCTTCTGGGGCTTTGCCACTGAAGTGAATTTGCCCCTTAGCATCAGCCTTGGGAGGCGAATTCCGGTGAGATTAGCGGGCAGGAGCTAGGCTAGAACAAAAAGCATCGGCCCCTTTAATTGGCAGGCAAGTTATGACTCTTGGGGCGTATAAGCTAGTAGAGATGGTATAGGGGTTTGATGTCTGGTTAGACTAGGAGGATAGATGCCAATTTGACTGTCTGCGGGAGCTGAACTATAATGTTCGCGCAGATGGAAGAAAGGAGGCAATCATGCGACAATTAAAGATGCCCCTCCTCCTGGTGGCTCTAGTTGCAGTCTCTGCCGTAATTTCAGCCCTGATCTCAGGTGCCGACCAGCCTGAGCTGACTATGAAAGCTTCAACTGCCGGATTGCTCGGTATAACGATGCCCTCGCCGAGGGATGTGCTCGATGAAATCGTCTATGCCCAACGGGTGAATCTGCTGGCCGACGGCCAGCGGCGCAGCGTCTGGACCAGCGCCCGCACGGTTGAGGAAGCTGTGCGGGATGCAGGGATCACGGTTGGCCCGCGCGATCGCATTGAACCGGACGCCGGCGACCCGGTCGTCGATAACATGGAAATCGGGTTAGTGCGCGTGGAACAGAGGGCTGTGCAGGAGGAAGTGGTTGTGCCGTACCGCACGGTGCGGGTGCCGAGCCGGGCGCTCATGCGGGGGCAGGAGAGAGAAACTACGCATGGCGTCAATGGTAAGCTGCTAAAGACCTATGAAGTGATTCTGGAGGACGGTGTAGAGATCAGCCGCGAGCTGGTGTCTACCGTCGAGCTGATCCAGAAGCGGGACCGGGTGGTAGAGGAAGGAATCATCGCTACCCTCTCGCGCGGCGGGCGTACCTTTCGCTATAGCAAAGAGTTAATCGTCAACGCCTCTGCTTACACTTCGGATATTGACCCGGCCACCGGGCTGCCGGATGACCCCTGGGCTGGCAAGACCAGCAGCGGCAAGCCAGCGGAGGCAGGCAAGACTATCGCTGTCGATCCGCGGGTGATCCCGATGGGCAGCCTCGTGTATGTGGAAGGGCTGGATGCCGTCGGCAAGAAATACTCGGGCGTCTATGAGGCGATGGATACCGGCAGTGCCATCAAGGGCAACAAGATCGATATCTATATGAGCACGTTCAGCGAGTGCGTTGCCTTCGGTCGGCGCAATATGAAAGTCTACCTTCTGGAACCGTAAACGAAGACAAAAAAGCTCACCGCGAGGGTGAGCTTTTTGTTTGCCTATTTCTCTTCCTTCTCAGCCACCACTTTGTTCAGATCCTCGATCAGGGCATCGACGTCGATGCCATGGGCCATGGCACCCTGCTCGATGGACTCGAAGCGGGCGGCAGCACAACCGAGGCAGCCCATGCCATGTTTGAAGAAGACTGGCACCGTCTCAGGATACTTCTGAACGGCGTCGTGAATGCCCATATCCTTCGTTATTTTCATCCCAGTGAACCTCCTTTGACAACGGATTCACCAACAGTATAACACAACTCCCAGCAAAACACTCAGAAAATATGTGGAGTGACGCATGCCAGATCCCTACCTGCATTCGACAATTTCCCGGGAAATATTGCAGGAAAAAGTCGGCTTGCCGGGCTTAGTAACCGGCCTGTTTGTCAACCACGTTGATCAGCGGTTGCCCTTGCTGGTAGCGCCGCAGGTTCTCCAGAAAGATGGCTATTACCCGTTCATCATAATCGGGCATGTGGCCAGCCATGTGGGGCGTGACCAGCACATTGGGCAAATCCCACAGGGGGCTATCAGCCGGCAATGGTTCGGTAACAAAGACGTCCAACCCGGCTCCGGCGATCTGCCCTGCCTGTAGCGCTTTGATCAGAGCTACCTCATCCACGACTGGGCCGCGAGCGATGTTGATCAGGTAGGCGGTCGGCTTCATCTGCGCCAGCTGGGCGGCGCCGAGCAGATGATGGGTCTCGGGGGTAAGCGGCGTAGCCAGCACGACAAAGTCGCTGGCCTGGAGCAGCTCCTGCAATCCCGAATTGTCTACCATTCGATCTGCGTAGGGGTCGCTCTGAACACTGCGTCGTAGTCCGATCACCTGCATATCAAAGGCCTTGGCGCGGCGGGCGATGGCCTGGCCAATGCTGCCGTAGCCGATGATGCCCAGAGTGGCCCCCGCCAGCATTGCCGGTGCGGTACGGACCCATTCGTGCCTCGCTTGCGCCTTCCCGACCGTAGGGAGGTCCCTGGCCAGGGCGAGCATCAACATGAAGACGTGCTCGGCGATGGTGGCTCCGTGGATGCCGCGGGCGTTGACCAGCTGCGCCGGGTGCTGGAGCAGCTCAGGGGTGAGCAGACGGTCAACCCCGGCGGAAGAAACCTGGATGAAGTCCAGCTGTTTGGCTTGGGGCAGCAGCTCGTTCAGATAGCGGCTGCCCCAGATGATGTTAGCCCGGGGCATCTCCTCGGCGACCAGCTCGGCTTCGCGAGCGACAATCACCTCTGCCTGGGGCGCAGCCTGCCGAATCTGGGCCAGATGCTCGGCGCTGGCATTGTGTGCGACGAGAATGCGCATGGTGTTGGCTCCCTTCTATGATGTAAGTTGCTTCACTCTCAGGCCCAGTCAATCAGACCTAGCCGCTGCAACATCTGGAAATAGATCAGGGCAAACTGGGGATCGCTGACGCCGGTTTCATGATAGACGGCCTGATCAATTTCACTTATTGTCCGCTTTCCATCGGCCCAATAAACCAGATAACTGGCAGCGCGAAGTGCGGCGCGGTTGTTCTGGATGTAATCCTGATACTCCTGGCGCTCAGCCGCAGGTAGTTTTTCCAGCAGGCCGCGGGCGCGGATCGGTCCCCGTACCAGCCGGACGGGGATACGCTGCAGTTCGGCGTCGACGGTCAGTCTAGGCTGTTCCTCAACCGCATCGATCTGTAGCTGCTGCAGATGTCTCTGCCAGAGCATCTCGGTGATGGTCCGCAGCGCATCCTGTTCCTGGGCAAGGCTGGCCGCGAACTGCTCACCCTCCTCTGGGGTCAGGAAGCGGCGGATATCCTCCTCTTCAGCCAATTTCTGTTCCAGAGCGAACTGGATCTGGCTCTTGAGCTTCTGCAGATGCTCCTGCTGCTCTGCCTCGCTGAGGGAAGCGGCCTGCACGAGGCTGGCGCTGAGGTTCCTCAGGAGGCTGCCGAGATAGCGGTCGCGGCATTGGCTGAGCATCCAGACGGCATCTTTCAGGCTGAAGTTGGCCAGGAAGTAGGCATAGGTGGCAGTGATGCAGCCTACGCGGTAGAGCATGGCCGGGTCAACCTTGTCCAGCGTGTCCTCGCTGGTGTGGTAATACTTATCTGGCCACTGAATCAGCATCGGGCAGGGGATACCAACGCTGGGATCGGAGAAAATACTGTGATCGCTGCCGCCGGAGTAGGGCGAAACGGTATGTTTGAACAGGGCGTAGGACGATGTCTGCGCCAGGTTGTGCACTTCCGCCGCTACGGCGTCGAGAATGGCTGCCAGCAGGTCGCCGACAAAGGAGCGGGCAGCCTGCGGTGGGTATTCGGCCACCAGCGGCCCCTGGCAGAGCTCCTGTTTCTCTCCCACCATGTCCAGATTGATGGCGGCCTTCAGCTGCGGCAGGCGCGACTCATGGCTGGCCAGATAGCAGTAGGTGCCGGTCATCTCCGGAATCAGCAGGATACGGATGCTGCGCCGCGGCCGCGGCAACTGGCCGCTGTTGATCAGATGGTTCAGCGCCCGGGCTGCTTCCAGGGCCGTGCCTACGCCGGAGGCATTGTCATTGGCCGAAGCCTGGGGGTGACAGAGGTGGGCGGCGATGATGATCTCCTCATCCGTGTCACCCTTAATCAACGCGGTGACATCCTCCACCGAGCCGACATAGAGTTGGGCGTCCACTTTGGCCCTGGCGCGCGGATAGCGGGGGCGGCTGGGGTCCTGCTGGTGTTCCTGTTCCATCCGGGCGCAGAGCGTCCTCAGGGCATCTCCTGCCTTGGGCGAGAGCACAAAGCCGAAACAGCGCTTTTCATCCCCGGTCCACCAGAATGAGGTGTATTGCACTGCGTCGGGAATGTCGTACCGGTGGCGCACCGGCAGGAATTCGGCCAGACGGTCGGTAATGATACCAATTGCGCCCCTTTCCTCCACTGCCCAGGCGCGTACGCGATTGATGTCGCCGTTGGTGAAGACGAGCTTGCCGCTCAGATCGAGTTCGGCGTAGGGCGCCGGGTCATCCCCTGACTTCAGCCAGACGATGTCGGCCTCTACCCCTTCAGGCGGTGTAGCGATGCTACGCTGAATCAGGGAGATGGGGTTGGCATCAAAGTCGGCCAGGCGTTGCTGGCGCGGCAAGATCAGGTCCAGCCAGGCTTCGTTGCAGTGCCATTCTTCGAACATCTCCTGGGTCCAATACTTGACCTGAGGATCTGCCGGGAAGCTGATAATCTCCGCTTCCAGGCCAGCCTCCTGCAGGCTATCGAGGCAATAGACGGCGGCAGCGCGGAACCCCGGACTGGCCTGGATGCGATGATGCTGGCATACCTCGGCTACATGATGAAAGGCCTTCTGCCCGGAGAACTCCTGCTGGATTTTTTCGAGGATCTGACGCAATACTGACACCTTCCTTCCGCTATAATTGAGTTACGTCTTAGTTCTGGTCAGGCAAGGTCTACTCCTGCACGCCAGATAATATGACGGCCACTTTCTGATACTGATCAGAGGAGGGGGTTGACAAGTGGGACGAGACAAGTTGCTGGAGCTCCTGCACCAGGTGCAGAACGGGCAGGTGTCGCCGCAAGCGGCCTACCAGGAGCTGCGCGATCTGCCCTATGAAGACCTGGGGTTTGCCAAGATTGATCATCACCGGGCATTGCGCTCCGGTTTCGCGGAAGTGATCTACTGCCCCAACAAGACGACGGAACAGATCAGGGAGATCGCCAAGCGGCTGGCGCAACGGTCGGATAACATACTGGCCACCCGAGCTGAGCCTGAGGCCTTTGTTGCGGTAAAGCAGGCTATCCCGGAGGCCGAATATCACGAGATCTCCCGGGCGATAACCGTCTGGCGCGATCGCCAGCTTTATGGGCGCGGTACGATCCTGGTCGTCTCGGCGGGGACAGCCGATATGGCGGTGGCCGAGGAAGCTGCTCTCACCGCTGAGATCATGGGCAACCGGGTGGACCGGATCTATGATGTCGGCGTCGCCGGGATCCACCGCCTGCTGGATCAGCGCTCCCGCCTGGCAGCGGCGGAAGTAATTATCGTCGTGGCGGGCATGGAAGGGGCATTGGCCAGCGTGGTGGGAGGATTGGTGCAGGTGCCGATCATTGCCGTTCCCACCAGTGTCGGCTATGGGGCCAACTTTCAGGGGCTCTCCGCCCTGCTGGGAATGTTGACCAGCTGCGCAGCCGGCGTGACTGTGGTGAATATCGATAACGGGTTTGGGGCTGGTTATGCGGCCAGCCTGATTAACCGCCGTAAGGAGGGATAGCAGTGACGAGGATTGCCTATTTCGATTGTTTCTCTGGTGTGAGTGGGGACATGACGCTGGGCGCGCTGCTGGATGCAGGGCTGCCCCTGGAGGTGCTGCTAGCGGCGCTGGACAAGCTCACTGTCCATGAGTTTGAGCTGGAGGCGTACCCGGTGCTGAAGCAGGGGATCTCCGCCACGCAGGTGGTTGTGCGCGCTCAGGAGGGGCATGTTCACCGTGGGCTGCCAGAGATCCGCGCCATCATTCAGGGCAGCGAGCTGCCTGAGCCGGTCAAGGCCAGCAGCCTGGCGGTGTTCACCGAACTGGCCAAGGCCGAAGCGGCGATTCACGGTTCTACCCTGGAAGAGGTGCACTTCCACGAGGTGGGCGCGGTGGATGCTATCGTCGACATCGTCGGCGCCTGCTTTGGGCTGCATTGGTTGGGAATAGAGAAGATCATCTGCTCACCGCTGCCGACTGGAGGCGGGCAGGCCCGTTCGGCGCACGGGATTATCCCGATTCCCGCCCCGGCCACCCTGGCTCTGCTGGCCTCGCGGCAGGTGCCCCTCTATGACAACGGACAACGCATCGAGCTGGTGACGCCGACCGGCGCGGCGCTGATGGTGGCGTTGGCGGATAGCTTTGGCGGATATCCTGCCTTCAGACCGGAACGAGTCGGCTATGGGGCAGGCCAGAAGGATCTCAGTGTGGCCAATGTGCTGCGCATCGTGCTCGGCGAGGCGGTGGAGCAGGGGGCGGGGAGGTCAACCGATCACGAGCACCGACACGATCACCGCCATCCCCAGGGGCACCACCACGACCACAGCCATGAACACTCGCATGAACACTCTCACAGACACGAGCATGACCATGACCATGAACATGAGTATACCCATGAACATGGACGATGAGATCGTTGTCCTCAGTGCCAACATCGACGATCTGAATCCGGAAATATATCAGGCCTGTCTCGATCGGCTGTTTGAGGCAGGCGCACTGGATGCCGTCCTGCAGCCGATCTATATGAAGAAGCAGCGGCCCGGGGTGATGCTTACGGTGCTGAGCAGACCTGAGGATGTGCAGGCGTTGATCGATATCATCCTGCGGGAGACGAGTACGCTGGGGGTGCGCTATCAGCCAGCCCGGCGGCAGGTATTGGAGCGGCGCACCATCAGTGTCGACGTGTTGGGCGGACAGGTGAGGATCAAGCTGGGCTATCGCGCCGGAGAGTTGATCAATGTCGCGCCTGAGTATGAGGATTGCCGCAAGCTGGCCGCTGCCTCGGGTGCCCCTGTGAAGCTGGTCTACCAGCAGGCGGTGGCGGCATTCTGGGCGAGTTATTCCCCGGAAGCAGAGTAGGCAGGAGGTGCACGCTGTGAGCAGGGCCGTGATCTTCATCAACGGGTCATATGCCGATCTGGACGGAATTCGCGCCCGGCTGCGGCAGGACGATTATCTGGTCTGCGCTGACGGGGCGCTGCGTGTGCTAGACCGGCTGGGCCTCCAACCCCAAGTGTTGCTCGGCGATTTTGACTCGGTCGAGCCCGCCCTGCTGCAGTCAGCAGAGGCGGCCGGCGTGGAGCTGATCCGCTTTCCGCAGGAGAAGGACTATACTGACGGCGAGCTTGCCCTGCGCCATGTGGCGGCGGCGGGGTATCGACAGATACTGCTGCTGGGCGCCTGGGGTGGCCGCATCGACCATAGCTTGGGCAATCTCCTGATGCTGCCACCCTATGTGGAACAGGGGATCGGCATCGCCCTCAGCGATGGGCGCACCGACGCCTGGCTGGTCAACCGCGAGTTGACGCTGAGCGGCTGCCGGGGCAAGCTGGTCTCCCTGTTGCCCCTCAGCCCCGAAGTGACGGGAATTGCGCTGCAGGGCTTCTATTATTCGCTGGATGAGCCTCCCGTGCTGCGCTGGGGAGCATCGCGCGGCCTGAGCAATGTGCCGCTGGTGGACGCTCCCCGGATTTCGGTCGAGCAGGGGATGCTGCTGGTGATCGTCACGCCAGATGACGAGGGCACTGCCAGCTGAGCAACCGTCAGGAGGCGACGGCCTCAGCGCCGTCCGAAGAAGTCCGGGAAGAGGCGCTCCCACCAGGGAATGCCGTCGCCCGGAATCGGGAACCCCGAATGTACCGGACAGCGTTCGCTTGGGGCGAACTCCTCCAGAAAGTATTCCTCGAGCTGCTCGTCGCGGGGACAGAGAAACGTGGCCCGTTGCCCCGATTCTTTGCAGATTCGGACCTGGGTAATCCCTTCCGGCTGGGGCGGCTGCGGGGTGCGCTCCAGGATGCTGGCTGCTCTGGCCATGAACTTGGCCCAGATGGGGCCGGCCAGATTGCCGCCCCCTAGCCGGTGCTGGGTGATGGCCTGATTGTAGTCGTCTCCACCCAGATAGACCACGGTCACGAGATCAGGCGTGTAGCCAGCTATCCAGGCGCTGTTGATGCCGCCGCTGCCAGTATCTCCAGGGCCAGTGGTGCCAGTCTTGGCCGCCGCCCGCGCATCGTCATACCAGATTTTCACCGGCTGGCCGGTGCCCTCGCTGATTACGTCCTGCAACACATCGGTGATCAGCCAGGCGACCCGTTCGTCCAGCACCTGAACGGGAGCCTTGGGGGCAGCCGTCTCCCAGACGCGGGCGGAGGGGTCGCTGATCTGTTTAATCATCAATGGTTCCAGCCGCAAACCGCCGTTGGCGAAAGCGGCATAGGCGGTGGCCAGCTCCAGTGGGCTCACATCCCGGGTGCCTAGCGACAGGGACAGCACAGCGTCGCTCGCCTGCAATGGAATGCCCAGCTGCTTCGCCAGCTCCACGACCCGCTGCGGCCCGATCTCGTTGATCACCTTGGCGGGGATGACGTTATCCGACTGAACGATGGCCTCGCGGATGGTCAGGTCGTCATCGTGGTATTTGCCGCCGAAGTCCCGCGGCTGCCAGGGGGCTTGTCCGGGGATTTCAAACGTGGTCGGCTCACAGCGCACCGGCGTGGCCAGCGTATAGCGTCCGTTGCCGAGGGCCTCGGCATAGAGCAGGGGCTTAAAGGCCGAACCAGGTGGCCGCTTGGCGTAAACCCGGTTATATGTGCTCTGGTAGTAGTCCTTGCCGCCGACCATGGCCTTGATCTCGCCGGTTTTGGGATCCAGCGCGACCAGAGCCACATTGGCGATCACTTCGCCGTTGGCGTTCTTGATCAGCACCCCTTGACTGGTCAGATATTCGATGCCTTCCTTGACGGCCTTTTCGGCCGCCGCCTGCAATTCGAGGTCAATGGTCGTCTGCACCGTCAGACCGCCCCGGTAGGCGTATTGGGTGCCGTTGAGGTAGTTCTTGCCCAGATGGTCGATGATGGCCTGTTTCACGTATCCGGCCGAGACGTCGGGGCGCTGGCGTGGTACTGGCCTGACTTCATCTTCGCGGGCATAGATAGCATCGGCTTCGGCTTCTGTCAGCCGCCCGACCGCCACCAGGCGGTTGAGCACGATGCGCTGACGTTTACGGGCGGCCTCGAAGTTGTTGATAGGCGAGTAAACCTCGGGGATCTGGATCACACCGGCCAACATGGTGGACTGAGCCATGGTCAGTTCGCTGGGGTCTTTTCCATAGTAGAACTGTGCCGCGCTCTGAATCCCATAGATTCCGTGGCCCATGTAGTTCTCGTTGACATACATCTCGAGGATCTCATCTTTGCTATAGTGTCGCTCCAGCTGAAGAGCGATGACCATCTCTTTCAGCTTGCGGATATAGCTTTTTTCCAGGGTCAGATAAAGGTTGCGGGCCAGTTGCTGGGTGATAGTGCTGCCGCCCTGCGCCTTTGCCTGGCGCTGAATGTTGACAATGATCGCCTTGCCCAGCCGGATCGGGTCGATACCGGGATGGCGGTAGAACCTGCTATCTTCCACGGCGATCACGGCATCCAGGAAATCCTGGGAGATATCCTCCAGGGCAACTGGGTAGCGGTAGTCTTCATAGATGGTGGTCAATACCTGGCCATCCTGTGCCAGGATGGTGGTGGCGAGGGGCTGTTGCGGCGTTTCCAGGGGCCAGAATGTGACATAAGCAAGCAGCAGAATAACGGCCAGAGCGGTCAGAACCGCTCCGCCCAGCAGCAGTCTGCCGATGATCGTGCCCAGGCTGCGCCTCTTCGTTTGTTGCCTTGCTTGTGCCACGCTCTATCATATCCTTTAAGAATAATTTGCCATCTAATATTATCACCTGTACGGAAAGAATCAATACTGAGGGGGTGAGCGGCGATGTCCCTGGAACGAGACGGGCTGAGCTTTGAACAGGCGTTGCTAGCCTGTCGCGACAAACTGCTGGCGCGGGCCCGGGCTTTGACCGAGAACTGGCAGGATGCGGATGACCTGCTGCAGGAGGCTCTGGTCAAGGCCTATGGGGCGTGGGCTCAGTTCCGGGGAGAGGCGTCCTTCCTGACCTGGGTGCAGCGTATCATGGAAAATGCTCACCGTGACCAGTTGCGCCGGAAAGCGCGGCTGCGCACCGTCTCGCTGCAGCAATCGCCACGTCGCACCGAGCAGCTGGTAGCAGCTCAGTTGGCGCAGGTGCCGGTGGAAAGCGGTATTGAACGGGAGGAGCTCTACCAGGCGGTGCAGAAAGCATTGGACAGGCTATCGCCCCTCAATCGGCGGATACTGATTCAGAAATATTACCTCCAGCAATCCTACGAGGAGCTGGCAGCCGCTTTTGAGTGCTCCATCGAATCGATACGCAGTCGCTTGTATCGAGCGCGGGGAGAAATGCGGCGCCTCTTGCTGGAGATGGAACCGATCTAGATCAAAAGGAGAGCCGAATCAGGCTCTCCTTTTCTTAATCTGGCTTTCAGAAAAACCTCTAGCCGTTGATGAACTGATCGATGCGATCCAGACCAGCCTTGATGTTCTCCATCGATGTTGCGTAGGAGAGGCGCACAAAGCCGGGGGCACCGAAGGCCACGCCAGGAACCACGGCGACGTGTGCCTTCTCCAGCAGCAGGTCGGCCAGGTGCAGATCATCCCTGATCGTCTCGCCGGCAATTTCGCGGCCGATGAGCTGGGTGACGTTGGCCATCACGTAGAAAGCACCCTGCGGCTTGCGGCAGGACAGCCCCTTGGTCTGGTTGACGCGCTCCACCATGAAGTCGCGGCGCTTGGCGAACTCGGCCACCATCTCCTTGATCGGCTCTTCCGCTCCGTTCAGACCAGCAACGCTGGCTTTCTGAGCGATGGAGTTCGGGTTGGAGGTGGCGTGGCTCTGCAAGCTGGAGATGGCCTTGGCAATGTCCGCCTGGGCGGCCAGGTAACCGATTCGCCATCCGGTCATGGCGTAGGCCTTGGACATGCCGTTGATCAGAACGATCTGGTCCTTCAGTTCCGGCATGAGTGCAGCCAGGCTGTGATGCTCAACGCCGTCATAGACCAGCTTCTCGTAGATCTCGTCGATGATGACAAACAGGTTGTGCTTCAGACAGACTTCCCCGATGGCTTTCAGTTCGTCGGCGGAATAGACCATGCCAGTGGGGTTGCTGGGGGTGTTCAGCATCAGAACCTTGGTCTTATCGGTGATGGCCGCTTCCAGATCGGCAATCTGCAGCTTGAAGTCCTGCTCCTCGGTCGTCTCCACAAAGACTGGGGTGGCGCCGGTCATCTTGACCATTTCCGAATAGCTGACCCAGTACGGAGTGGGGATGATCACCTCGTCGCCCTCTTCCGCCAGGACCATCAGTGCGTTATAGAGGCTATGTTTGGCGCCGTTGGAGACGACGATCTGGGCAGGCGAATAGGTAAGTCCGTTGTCCCGCTGCAGCTTATCGACGATGGCCTGCTTCAGTTCGTTAATACCGGATGCAGCTGTGTAGCGGGTGAAGCCACTGTTGATGGCTTCGATGCCTGCCTCGCGAATATGTACCGGAGTGTTAAAATCGGGCTCGCCTACTCCAAAGCTGATCACATTGATACCGTCAGCCACCATCTGCTTCGCCTTGGCATCAATGGCCAGTGTGACCGATGGGCTGATCTGCTTGGCACGGGCTGATAAGCGCTCTTTCAATCTGGTCAACTCCTTTTTGGTCTTTTGTATTCAGTATTCCACATTCAGTTTACAACACCTTCCGCCAAATGTGTAATGTCGGCAACCGATGATTTTCTTTCTGGATGCTGTCGCCAGTCAAATGGCGGCGCCTGGCGCGGCTTGCCGATTGTATTCTCTGTAGGCGAGTGGTATACTATCACAAACTGCAGAGCGTAGCGGCGATGAAGGAGACGTTTGTCAGACCTCTGATCTGAAGAGAGGCGGTGGCTGGTGCAAACCGCTGGCAGAACTGGCAAGTCCACTCTGGAGCATGTCAGTCAAACGCTGACACCGCAGCAGCGGTTATCTGCTTTGAGCCGGGCCTGAAAACAGGCCAAGCAGGGTGGTACCGCGGAGATTTCGTCCCTCACAATTGTGAGGGACGTTTTTATTCTGTTGAAACGAAGGAGTGAGTTGGGTGCTAGATGTTAAATTCGTGCGAGCCAACGTGGATTTGGTCAAGGCCGGTATCGAGAGCAAGGGTGAGAAGGCAAGTCTCAATCGTTTCCTGGAGCTGGAGACCAGACGGCGCGACATCCTGGTGGACGTGGAGCAGCTCAAGAACCGGCGAAACGTCGCCTCACAGGAGGTCGCCCGGCTGAAAAAGACGAAACAGGATGCCAGCAGTCTGATCGAGGAAACGCGTCAGGTGGGCGCCAGGATTAAGGAGCTGGATAGCGAGCTGAAGCAGGTGGAGGAGGAGCTTCAGGCTGAGTTGCTGCAGCTGCCCAATCTGCCGCACCCCAGCGTGCCCGTTGGGGCGGACGAGAGCGAGAACGTATTTGTGCGTGACTGGGGGCAGCCGACCCGTTTCGATTTTGAGCCCAAGCCTCACTGGGATATCGGTACCGACCTGGATATCATCGATTGGGAGCGGGCGGTGAAAGTCGCCGGGGCGCGCTTTGTAGCCTACAAGGGCCTGGGAGCTCGCTTGCAGCGGGCAGTGATTAACTTTATGCTCGACGTCCACACGTCCCAGCATGGATATAAGGAAGTATCTCCGCCCTATCTGGTCAATCGGACCAGCATGACTGGCACTGGCCAGCTGCCCAAGTTTGAAGAGGATGCGTTCCGCCTGGCCGATCGCGACCTGTTCCTGAATCCTACGGCGGAAGTGCCGGTGACCAATCTGCATCGCGATGAAATCCTCGAGGGCGACCAGCTGCCGCTATACTATGTAGCCTACTGCCCGTCGTTTCGCTCCGAGGCAGGCTCGGCCGGGCGCGATACACGGGGCGTGATTCGCATGCATCAGTTTCACAAGGTCGAGCTGGTCAAACTGGTGAGGCCCGAGACGTCGTACGATGAGCTAGACCGGCTGCTCAATGATGCTGAGCACATCCTGCAGCTTCTAAAATTGCCCTATCGAGTGATGCAGATGTGCACCGGCGATCTCGGCTTCACCGCTGCCATGAAATATGACCCCGAGGTCTGGATGCCCAGCTACGACCGCTATGTGGAGATCTCGTCAGTCAGTAACTTTGAGGACTTTCAGGCGAGGCGCATCAATATCCGCTATCGTCCGGCGCCGAAAGCCAGGCCGGAATTTGTGCATACTCTTAATGGCTCTGGCCTGGCCATCGATCGCACTGTGGCCGCCATCCTGGAGAACTACCAGACGGCGGAGGGCGAGGTTATCGTCCCCGAAGTGTTGCGACCGTATATGGGAGTAGAGCGCATCACCCGGCAGTCTGAGTAGCGACATCTGGGCAAATTGACACGCCGCCTCTTGCTGTGTTAAACTTATTTTTGCGGTTGTCATCTGGAGAGATGGCCGAGTGGTTTATGGCGCTGGTCTTGAAAACCAGTGATCCCGCAAGGGACCGGGGGTTCGAATCCCTCTCTCTCCGCCAACTTGCCCATCACTCACAGTATCTGGCTGTTGTCAGCAGCCCTGAGGCTGTGATATGATAGTTAAGCGATTCGGAGAGGTGGCCGAGTAGGTCGAAGGCGGCCGCCTGCTAAGCGGTTATACGGGCTTAAACCCGTATCGCGGGTTCGAATCCCGCCCTCTCCGCCATATTTGCGCCCGTAGCTCAGCTGGATAGAGTAACGGACTACGAATCCGGTGGTCGCAGGTTCGAATCCTGCCGGGCGCGCCACTTTATTTTTTTGCATCCGTAGCTCAGGGGATAGAGCAGCGGTTTCCTAAACCGCGTGTCGGGGGTTCGATTCCCTCCGGATGCGCCATACGCAGTCTACCAATCTGGTCTGAATAGAGAGGTGTTTTGCTCATGGGGCAGCATGAGCCTTTCATGCGTGAGGCGCTGGCGGAAGCTCGCCTGGCCTTTGAGAAGGGTGAAACACCGATTGGCGCCGTGCTGGTGCGCGATGGGGAGATCATCGCCCGCGCCCACAATCTGCGCGAAACCAGCTATCAGGCTACGGCACATGCCGAGATTGAGGTTATCCGGCGGGCGAATCAGCTGCTGCGCGGCTGGCGACTCACTCGCTGTACGCTCTATGTGACACTGGAGCCCTGCCCGATGTGTGCAGGTGCCATCGTGCAGGCGCGCATCCCGACTCTCGTCTATGCAGCTGAAGACCCGAAAGCCGGGGCTTGCGGCAGCGTGATGAATCTGGTGCAGGATCCGCGTCTCAACCATCAGGTAGAGGTTGTGTCCGGTGTCCTGGCTGAAGAGAGCAGCCGACTGCTTCGCCAGTTTTTTACACAGTTGCGTCAAGGGCAAGCCTCTGAGGCTTGAGCAGGTTCAGGAACCTGCCTAATGAAGCTTCGCGCCAATGCTTTGCGGAGAGATGGCTGAGTGGTTTAAGGCGCCCGCCTCGAAAGCGGGTGAGCAGTTGCCCTGCTCCGTGAGTTCGAATCTCACTCTCTCCGCCAATTTCATATCCACCAGGGAGAGGTGGCTGAGTTGGTCTAAGGCGCTCGACTGGAAATCGAGTACACGGTCAACGCCGTGTCGCGGGTTCGAATCCCGCCCTCTCCGCCATATTTGTCAGTCTCAAAGGCTTTCCGAGGATTTCGGAGAGCCTTTTTCTCTTCCAGCGGTGGTGCACGTAGGAAACGGCTGTCCCGTCCGCTTCCAGACACCCGTGCTATAATTGGCAGTGAGGGGCCTGCATCGCTGCAATCAAGTATGTCGGTCGTGCAGGCTCGGGATCTGAGAGCGAAAGGTGGGTGGCCATGGCAGACAAAAAGCGCGCGCCACGCAATCGAACATTGACCCTCAGCGAACAGGAGGCTGCGCTCTTCAGGCAGCGGCTTATCACGCTGACCAGGCAGGTCTCTCCCGAGGATATCCAGGGGAAGACAATCTGTCAGGATCTGCTGGAGGCAGCCGAATTTTTGCCGGAAAGCTTCGTCGACCTTTTGTTTGTTGACCCGCCGTACAACCTCAGCAAGTCTTTTGGCAGCACGCAGTTTAGGCAAGGCTCGCTCGAGGAGTATGCCGAGTGGGTGGATTCGTGGCTGAGCCGCATCGTACATGTCCTGAAGCCGGACGCCAGCATCTATGTCTGTGGTGATTGGCGTTCGTCCCCGGCGCTGTATATTGTCCTCCAGAAGTATTTTATCGTCCGGAACCGGATCACCTGGGAGCGAGAAAAAGGGCGTGGGGCCAAGAGCAACTGGAAGAGTTGCTCCGAGGATATCTGGTTCTGCACCAAGGGCGACGACTACTACTTCAACGTGGGGGCCGTCAAGCTGAGACGCAGGGTGCGCGCGCCTTACAGGGATGACAGCGGTGAACCGAAGGATTGGGACGAAACCCGGGAGGGGAACTATCGGCTGACGCATCCCTCCAACCTCTGGACCGACCTCACCGTTCCTTTCTGGGCGATGCCAGAAAACACGGATCATCCGACGCAAAAACCGGAGAAGCTGCTGGCCAAGGTCATTCTCGCCAGCTCAAGACCGGGCGACTTTGTTTTCGACCCGTTCCTCGGCTCAGGCACGACCTCGGTGGTGGCGAAGAAGCTGAGGCGGCGCTTCAGTGGGGTGGAAATCGACCCGACCTATTGCTGCTATGCCGAAAAGCGCCTGGCGCTGGCCGAACGCGATCCAGCGATTCAGGGCTATAGCCAGGGGGTTTTCTGGGAGAGAAATACGCATGCTGAGCAGCGAAGAGCCGAGAGAGAGGGAAAGACGCCGGAGCCAAGGCCGGTCACATTTTTTGCGGAGCCAGAGAAATAGATTCAAGAATAAACCTATAAGGTTACTGAAAGCCCCCTTCAACTACGGCAAGATTTGATCGTAGGAAGGGGGCATTTTCAGTTATGGAAGAGCTACATCAGGTGTTACAGGCCCTGAGCGACTTCAAGCGAGCCAACCCCGGGGCGGCGAAAGCCGAGTTGGCCTCATGGGCAAGGAAAAGTTTTCCCTTGGAGAAGCTCCGCGGCACGACCCTGAAGGGGGAGTCCTTCTGCCTGCGGTTTGTCGATGCTAAGGGGCCCAGCCTGTCAAACACCATCTGGTCATTGAGTGCGCTCCAGGTTCAGGACCACAACCCGGTGGTGATCTGCGTCTGCCGACCTGACGGGCTGCAGTTTCTGCTGGCCAACTCCACCTTCATCCGCAAGGCCAGCCACAGTTCCCACGAGCTGCGCATGGACAACGTCAGGGGCAGCTTTAACGGAACCGACATCATTCGCGAGATTAACGGAATTGAGAACACGCCTGAGAACTTTGCGGCATTGTTTGACTTGCATCAGGAGTACTCCTGGGAGGAGAATCTGGCTCGCATCGTGGATGAGACGAATCAGATCTCGGCGGTGGGGCAGCGCTACGAACCCAGCGGACCCGGCTTGTCCAACATATACCGTTCGATTGCCCTATCGAGAAGGCTGGCAGCTAGCTCGCAGCTACGGCAGGTCGAGGCTCGCCTGGCAGCCGCTGCCGACGCGCAGCGCAAACTGATTGGCGGCCGCCTCGATCTCCAACCCCAAACAGCGCGGAGATCGAATAGAGGCTCTGATCCTGGGACATCAGGCCGATCATGGCCTCGATGACGTTTCCTTTGTGGTCAACGGGATCCGGGTTCTGGTGGACATCAAGACCAAGGTGGACGGCCGGAGCTCGAGCCCCAAGGCCTACAATATCGATAAGCTGCTCACCACGCTCTCTCAGGGTAAGACTGTCTTCTACTTCGCATTTGTCCGGGTTAACCAGATCACAGGGGAGGTCGTGCTGCGGCTGATCTCGCCCTTCGACGATACGATCCGACGGTTGACCACAGTTCAGTTCCATTGGGCAGGCCGAAACTCGCGCGGCGTTGCTCAGCTTACCGGCGATTTCGCGGCGGTGATTCGGCCGGACTACGTGGAGACCATCGACGAGGCAGAGGCGCGCCGCTTCGTTGAACACCTCATCTCCCTATGACGCCTGGTATTGCTTGTTCATCCATCGCGGCTGATATCGACAACGTATTGCTCTGTCGGCTACTGAGCTAGGGGGCTCTGCCTGAAATCGCCGCCCCTCTCCGCCGTATCCACCAAGGTATAGGCTTTCCGAGTATCTTTCGGGGAGCCCTTTTGCCAGTCTGCCAGGAAGACGGCAGGAAACGCAGCGAGCATTCCAGAAAACAGCCTGGGTAGTATCTTTTTGAGGCGAACGCGGGAGGTTGAAGATGCAGATTTCAATTGTTGCGCTGCCATACAATACGCAAGGTAAGGGACAGGGCGGGGCATCTGGCCCAGCCGCCTTAGTTGCCGCTGGACTGGTCGAACAGTTGCAGGCGCAGGGGCACACTGTGACGGGAGTCAGGACTGTGCAGATGAGCCGCGAGGAAGAGCAGGAGTATGGCGGATGGCATCGGGTCGGTCTGGCTGGCGGGTACCTTGCCGACCTCGTGCATGAGGCCAGACAGTCCGGAGACTTCGTGCTCGGGCTGCTAGCCGACTGCAATGGTGTGCTGGGTATGCTGGGCGGTCTGCAGCAGGGGCCAAAACCAACCTGGCCGATGCGAGTTGGTCTGGTCTGGATTGATGCACATGGTGACTATAATACACCAGAGACCAGCCCAAGCGGCATGCTGGGCGGCATGCCGGTAGCAGTTGCTGCCGGGAAGGCGCTGCAACGCCTTCGTCTCAGCAATAAGCTCTTAGTTCCGCTGCAATCACCGGACATCGTGATGGTGGGAATGCGCGATCTGGATGATCTGGAGCGGCAGGCTCTGGACGACGACGGTCTGGAGCTCTTGCGGGAGCATGATCTGATCCACCGCAGCCCAGCACTCCGGGAGGCCATGGAGCGCCTCAGTGCGCGGGAGGACATCGTTTATGTGCATGTAGACCTGGACATCCTTGACCCGGCCGTCGCCCCGGCGGCGGGCCTGCCTTCGCCAGGTGGCCTCACCGGCAAGCAACTGGGCGAGGCCCTCGGTGAACTGCTCAGCTATCCCAAGGTAGGTGCGCTAGCCCTGGTTTCGTATCGGGCAGATGCCGACCCCACTGGGCAGACGAAACGGGAAGTGCTTGACGCCATCCTGGGTGCCACTGCCGGGCTGCTGAGTCGGTAACGCTCAAGTATCACCGAAACCCTTCGGTGCCCATTAGATACCGCGCACGGCTAGCTTGACAGGGTTTCTCTTTCCCCTGATAATCAGAGTCAACTACATTAGAAAAGACGAGGTTGCGAATGAGATCAAATGCTTATGACTTGACCCAAGGGCATATTCTGAAAAAACTCTTGCTGGTGGCAGTGCCGATCATGGGCACGAACCTGATGCAGATGGCTTACAACCTGACTGACATGTTCTGGTTAGGGCGCACCACTAATTCTGTGACGGCGGTGGCAGCTAGCGGTCTGGCCGGGATGTTCCTCTGGTTGGGCGCGGCTTTGATGATGATGGGCCGTATGGGAGCCGAGATCGGCACTTCGCAGAATCTCGGCCGGGGCGATATTGAAGCGGCCAGAGGTTATGCACAGGACTCTGGCCGCATCGCAATCATACTCGGCGTTGCCTATGGGACCATCCTGCTGGGATTTGCCGGGCCACTCGTCTCACTCCTGCAGGTGAAGGACCCAATTGTTTTCCAAAGCGCCAGTGGCTATCTGCGCATCGTGGCTGTAGGCATTCCCCTGACGTATCTTTCTGCTGCCATCACCGGTGGCTTCAATGGCGCGGGGAACTCCCGCCTCAGTTTCCTGGCCAACTCGACAGGCCTTCTGGTCAATATGGCCCTAGACCCACTGCTGATCCTGGGGTTTGGCTGGGGCGTATACGGGGCAGCGATCGCTACGGTGATCGCTCAGTGCGTGGTTCTGGCGCTATTCGTCTGGCTCGCCAAACGCCATCCCCAGCGGCCATTCCCTCAGTTTAACGTTTTCGGGCGGATTGACTGGGGAAGGGGCCGTGAAATCATACGCTGGAGTCTACCGATAACTATTGAGAGCGGCGCCTTCACGGCCCTGGCGATGGTCGTCACCGCTATGGTGTCCGCCTCGTACGGTCAAACGGCCGTGGCGGTGCAGCGGGTGGGCAGCCAGATCGAGTCGTTGTCCTGGCTCATAGGTGGCGGTTTTTCTTCTGCCGTCACCGCCTTCATCGGTCAGAACTACGGTGCCCGCCAGTGGGCGCGCATCCGGCAGGGCTATCGGATCGCCCTCACGGCTTTGCTCGCCTGGGAGTGCCTGGTAATACTGCTTCTGGTCACGGGCGGACGATTTCTGTTCTCGCTGTTCCTGCGCGAACCAGCCGGGATCCTCGATATGGGTGCTACCTATCTGCGCATCCTTGCCGGGTCGCAGCTGTTCATGGCCCTGGAAGGTGCCTGTGCAGGGGTGTTTCGGGGGATGGGGAAAACGCTGCCGCCCAGCGTCTGCAGCATCGCATCAAACTTGCTGCGCCCCCTCTTCTGCTGGGTGTTCCTGCAGTGGTTAGGCCTGAACGGACTCTGGCTGGGCATTACAGTATCAGCGGCGCTGCGCGGCCTGTCGATGTTCATCTGGTATACGCTGTATGAGCGCCGCATACCGCTGGTTAACGAGTCGATCGAAGCGCTCAGCGCCAGCGCTGCCGTGTAAACTGGAAATAAAAACGAGGGGCACGGGCCCCTCGTTTTTTCTGCCATGATGATTCCCGTGGGATTATCCTATCCCGATGCCCCCAAGTCCTAGATCTCGCTCAAAGCTTCTGCATCGGCGACCACCGTAACATCGGGATGCAGCTGGAGGATGGACGCTGGCACCCGCGGCGTGACCGGCCCGTAGAGCGCCTTCTTGAGTATGGCAGCCTTGCGGACGCCGTTAACGACGAGGATGACCTTGCGCGCCTGCATGATCGCCTTGATCCCCATCGTAATTGCCGAGCGCGGTACTTCATCGACGCTGGCAAACAGGCGGGAGTTGGAGACGATAGTCTGCTCATCCAGTTCCACCTGATGTGTCACCGTGGTGAAGCTCTCAGCTGGTTCATTGAAGCCGATGTGGCCGTTTTCGCCCAGCCCCAACAACTGCAGGTCGATACCGCCCAGCCCCTCGATGAGGCGCTCATACCGGGCGCATTCTGCTGCTACGTCCTCGGCCAACCCATCCGGAATGTGCACATTCTCTGGCTTGACGTTGACGTGCCGGAAGAGGTTCTCCCACATGTAATAATGGTAGCTATTTGGGTGGTCAGGTGCGAGGCCGCAATACTCGTCCAGATTGACGCTGCGTATCTGGGCGAAATCGATGTCGCCCGCCTGATGCCGCTGGACCAGCTGCTGATAGATGCCGAGTGGCGTTGAACCGGTAGCCAAACCCAGAACGCTGCGCGGGTGGAGAGTAATCTGGGCCGCAATGATGTTGGCTGCAATCCGGCTCATGTCCTGATAGTCCTTTGTTGTGATCAGCTGCATATTTCATCCCTCCTCGCTGTAGGGTGCGCTACCCTCGCGGTGCACCCCTTACTTTCAAAGTATAGCGCATCGGCCAGTCCCATGTCTCACCGGGCCTTGCCTTCGCCCAAAAAAACCCTATACCAGCCGCCGCAGAATGCTGGACTAGGGTACAATTCTATTGTTTTACCTGGATTCGGCCTGGGCGAAGGCTGAAGAACAGGACAGTGATGTTTACCACGCCACTGTTAGCGTTCAAACCGTACCTGCCCCCACTGGGCTCACTACCAGCGGCACCCCTGGGGACTAGGTTGGCTAACCGTCTTTGTGTTAGAGCCAACGGGGATGTCAACGTCATTGATGCTGGCGAAACCTGATTGCTGGAGCCGCCAGACGCCATCAGCAATATTGGGGTAGAAGGCAAGCTTCACGCTTTACACTGGATCGCTGACGGCACCAAGCCTTGAGGAGGACCCTACGGGCAATGAGGCTGCTCGCTTGGGAAAGCCATGGCGAGCAAGCTGCACTCGGCCTCTCAGCGGTGCTTGTCCTCCACCTTGGGTTCTCTCTCCCCAAACCGCCTCGTAAACATATTCTCTCCCTCCAGTAGACTCTCCACTGTTTCAAACCCCAAGAGGCGCAGGAGTTCGATCACGTAAGGGTTGTCAATGGGCGTCTGATAGGCGGCCGTCTCGCCGTAGCTGGTTGACGGCGGTGATGCCGTCCTCTACCGGAACCAGGCGGCGGGGACCGCCGACGCAGCCGCCGGGGCAGCCCATCCCCTCCAGGAAGTTGGCGGTGAGCTTGCCCTCCAGCACATCGTTGAGAACAGCCTTGCATTCGCGCATGCCGTTGGCCTGCAGGGCGCGGAGCGGTATACGGCGGCCGGGGTGGATGCGGTTTACCGTCTCCTGCACGGCGCGGCTGACGCCTCCCACACGGGCGTAGATGCGGCCGGCAGCAGAGGAATGATCGCGCAGGTCGTCCGCGCACTGTTCCGGCTCCATATCGATGGAGCGGAACATCTGCACCGTCTCCTCAAAGGTCAGCACATAGTCAACTGCATCGCGGATATCGGGCTCCCTGGCCTCGGACTTCTTGGCCAGGCAGGGGCCGATAAAGACGGTTCTGGCTCCGGGGCAGACCTGCTTAATGGCGCGGCCACAGGCCACCATCGGCGAAACCGAGGGCGGAATGTGCGGCACGAGGCGGTCATAGCTCTTCCGGATCAGAGCAATCCACATCGGGCAGCAGCAACTGGTGAGCAGAAAGTCTTCATCGGTGAGGATATTGCGGTCGAACTCGAATGCTTCTTTCAACGTCAGGATGTCGGCAAACAGGGAGACTTCGATCATGCCGGAGAAACCGACGCGCTTGAAGGCGGTGCGCAGTTTGCCCGGCGTTACCGCGCGGGGAAACTGGCCGACAAATGCTGGGGCGATCATGGCAAAGGTGGGCTCGGCGCTTTCCCTGAGAAGCAGCACCACCTGCTTTACGTCCACGGATGGGGCATTCTTAATATCCTCATCGCTGACGCTGATACCGGCTGGATGGCGCTCCTCGCAGGCGAAGAGGCACTCCAGACTGTGCCGATCGAAGTTGGCCAAGGGTACATAATCAGCTTTGGACCTGTTGAGTCTCTCATAGAGGTCAGCAAGGGACTGCATCGGTATGAGGCCTCCTTTGACGCGGGCAATCTGCTAATAGGCTGCCCCATGCCTCGGGCAGAATGCACCATTCCGTCAGCATCAAATCTCCCTCCAGGTGCCTGGCGGCAGGATTCGGCGGGCGCTTGATAGAAGTCCAACGCAGGATTTCTATGGATCGGGAGGTGCCTTTGGTGATTGCCAGGTGTGGCTTGGACTGCCGGGAGTGCTATGCCTATCCGGAACAATGCCCTGGATGCGAAGCTGTCGTGGGAAAACCTTTCTGGACTGAGGAAGTTGGCGGTGAGACGTGCTTTATCTATAAGTGCTGCGCCGATAAGGCTCACGCTCATTGCGGCCGCTGCGATGAGCTGCCCTGCAAAGCCTGGTATGAGTTGAAGGATCCGTCGCTCAGCGATGAAGAACACCTGCGGATGATTGAACAGCGGGCAAATGTCTTGCGCCGTCTGGATGTAGGTGGAAAGCAGGACGCCTAGGCAGTTGCCCTTGGGCATTATCTCAGGCAGTAGCTGCCGGGACTAAGCAGGCCCTGGGCGTTCGCCCAGGGCTCTTTCGTATACCCAGGCCTCACTGCTGAGCGGCAAGGCCATATTTCAACATCTGGATGAGCCTGTCAACCTGCAGCAACAGATCCTCGCTGCTCATCTCTGGCCAGACCAGGCTATCGAAGTTGTCGAGCAGTGTCTGGATAATCGCCAGGACAAAGTCGGCGGAAAACGCGGGCGCGAACTGCCCCTCCTGGCATGCTTCCTCCACCAGCGCCCGCAAACCGTTTGCGCCCCCCTGAGGGAAGGCCTGCCTGACCTGTCGCTTCACTTCCGCGCTATCAGCCAGGTGGCGTTGCCAGAGTGCATGATAGCGGGGCTGCCTAAGAGCAAATTCGAGCCCTGCCTCCGCCAGATCTCTGATCAACTCAAAGAAGTCTGCTGGCAGGGCTGATCGCCGCTGTTTGTTCGACGTGAACATTCCTGACAATGGGTCTGGAAACTGTGATCGCCTTTTGCCTATCAGCAGCAGGATCTGGGCGATCAGCTCCTGGGCCTGGCTTTGGACGGCGCCGAGTTCCTGCGTCTGAAAGACGGGGATGTCTGCAGGGGTAACAGGCCGATCATCAGATTCTGCACGGTGCTTTTCCCTGCTCCGCTCGGCCCCAGGAAGCCAAGAATCTCTCCCCGGCTCATATCAAACGAAACATCTCTTACGGCGTAGTTGCCATTACCTTCATAGTCGTGCCAGACTTCCTTTACTTCAATCAAGGTTACCCCTCCTCTTGACCGGCTGGTTTAGACCGCCTGGTCTAATACTACTGCCGCCGCAAATACCATCAGCACATCTCCCAATGCAGGTCTTAGGGTTGCCGACGTCGCGGCTCTGCAGGCAGGAAGAACTAGCATCCGCCGCGAAAGCTAACAGCTAAGGCGATTCATAGTACTCTTGAATCCATAAGGGGCCAAAGGTGGCGCAGTTCGGCTGCACCGCCCCACAGATAGGAGACAAGCATGCAGATAAAAAACCTACTGTTCGATCTGGATGGCACACTGATCAACACCAATGACCTGATCTTCCAGTCCTTCCGGCATACCTACAACACTTACGGGTTGTCGGTGACGGACGAGGACATCTATCGCTATTACGGCCGGCCGCTGGGTGAACCGTTCTCTCGTTTTGCGCCGGGGCGCGAAGAAGAACTGATCGACACCTACCGTCAGTTCAACTGGGAGATGCATGACGAACTAACACTTGAGTTCCCTGGCGTCAAGGCCCTGCTATCAGAACTGGTCGAGCGCGGCTATCGCCTGGCCATTGTCACTTCCAAGATTCGGCCGGTCGTGCTGCGCGGCCTGCGACTCTTTGATCTGGAGCAGTACTTCTCAACCTTAGTCTGCGCCGAGGATACTGTGGAACACAAACCACACCCGGCTCCGGTGCTCAAGGCGCTGGAGCTGCTGGGCGCCGAGAGCCAGGAAGCGGCCATGATCGGCGACAGCCCTTATGATCTCCTCGCGGGGAAGGCGGCGGGCGTGACGGTTGTGGGCGTCCTCTGGTCTACTTTTGCGCGGCAGGCGCTGGAGGAGTGTCGGCCAGACCATTTGGTGGCCGAACCGGCCGACCTGCTACAGCTATTCCCGCCATTGGACGACTGACCGCCCGGGCTGTTGTGAGTATAGCCTTCCGCAGGGCACGATAAAGGGACGTGTGGCAGGGCCTCAGCGCGAAGCGAGGTTCTGCAGCACGTCCCTTTGTTGCATCTGTAGAGCCAGCAAGGCCTAGCCGACGACTTCCCGCGCCAGCAGCGCAGCCCCCAACGCTCCGGTGAACTGGCAGTTGTCCGGCAGGAGCAGGGGCGCATTCAGCTCAGCGGACAGTGCACGGCGTACCCCAGCGTTGAGCGCAACTCCCCCGGTGAAGGCGACGGGTTTGGTAACTCCCAGCTTGTTAGCCATCGCCGCTACCCGTCTGGCCACCGATTGATGCAGCCCGGCGATGATCCCGCCCGTGCTCTTGTTCTGGGCCAGGAGGCTGATTATCTCCGATTCGGCAAAAACGGTACACATGCTGTTAATCGGCACCAGCTCGTCCGGCAGTTCCGCTTCCCCCAGCTCCGATACATCCATCTCCAGTGCGCTGGCCATCACCTGCAGGAAGCGCCCCGTACCGGCAGCGCACTTGTCATTCATGGCGAAGTCAATCACTTTCCCGCGCTCGTTTAGCTTGATGACCTTGCTGTCCTGCCCGCCGATGTCGATGATGGTCCGCACTTCGGGCAGCAGGGCCGCCAGCCCGCGCCCGTGACAGGTGATTTCGGTCACAGTTTTGTCGACATCTTCTACCGCGACCCGCCCGTAACCAGTGGCTACAATGGCAGCGATCTCCGGCCGATCCAGGCCAGCCTGAGCCAGCAGTTCGTCTATCAGCGCCTTCCCGGCCTCCCGTGGACTCCAGCCAGTCGGGCGCAGGGCGGTCAGGGGAGAGCCGAGCCCCAGCAGAACTCCCTTGGCTGCTACCGATCCGATATCCAGCCCGATGGTGATCACGATTCAGCCATCTCCAGCAACGCTTCGATGCGGACCTTGAGTACCTCCACATCGGACTGAGAGTAGTCGCTTTCCAGATGCAGATAGGGGAGACCGTGTTCGCGCACCAGTTTCCCGATGCTGTAAGATTCGATGTTATAGGTATGGCATGCCTGCCAGACCAGATCGATCACTGCGTCGACGCTGAAGTTCCTGATCATGCGATCCAGCAGGTTCAGCCGACGAGGATTGGGCGACATGCAGGAGCAGGGGATCTCCAGGTACTTCTTAGCCAGGGCGACCAGCGGATCTTCTTGAGTGCGATCGGCCTGCAATTCCAGCGTCTTGTACCCTATGCAGTTTTCCATGGCGACCATGTCTGCTCCCAGTTCATCCAGCAAGCGAACAACTTTCTCGCTGCCCAGCCCCACCGGGCAACCAGTCAGCAAGACGCGCGGCTTGCGCGAGGGGGTAGCAGGTGCAGAATCCCTCGCTGCCTCGATCAGATCGTAGGTGCTCTTGATTACAGCGCGCTTGTCCACGGCAAAGGTGCGCAGCCAACTGGCCTGCAGCAGCTTCATTCCCGGCAGCAGAGGAGGATTCTGCTGGTTTAGATCGTGCAGCTCCTTTAGCGCACGACGCTCTCTGTCAACCAGATCGATGGCCTCCCAGATGTCTTCGTCGCTGATGGTCACGGCAAATTCCTCTTCCAGGCGGGCGCGCAGCCGGCGCATTTCCGCCACCCAGAGATTCAGCGAGTCTTCGCCGTCAGGGATGTTGGGCAGGTTCATCACATGTACCGGCTTGATCTCGTTCATAAGCTCAAACATTTTCTTCTTGCCATCACATGTGGTCTCGCCGATGATCAAATCCGCGAAGTGAAAGAACGGGCAGGTGTCTGTAGCCGCAAAACCATAGGACGACTTGATCATCGGGCAGAGATTGCGCGGGAGCACCTCTTCTGCGGCCGGAATCGGTGTCTCTACTGTACCGCAAAGTCCGATGGGCACTGCCCCAGCTGCCAGGATCAGTTCCTGAGGGCAGTAGGTGCAATATGTACCGACTACCTTCATGCCCTGCTTCTTCCCATCGATAATCGCCTGAAGGCCATCGTTGCGCAGATTCTGAAACCGATCCAGTGCTTCATTCAGGTTCTTGGCCATGCTGAACGCTCCCTTCTGTCAAACACACTGGGTTCAGTATAACACCAGAATTCTTATAGATCCAATTAGAGTTATTTATGGCTGGCGCCTCCGAAGCCGGGACCGGGCTGCAATCTGTTGCGCTTTTCTGGGCATGATGGAAAAAGGAGCAGCACCTGCAGGGTTTTGATGGTATAATGTCCCTACAGCTGCACGCAGACAGTGACGAGCAGCCTGCTGGCAAACATTCAAACGAGAAAGGGGAATGAGGACGTGAAGAATAACATGACCGCTGCCGATCTGCGCTCTGCCTTTGGCGGTGAGAGCATGGCGCATATGCGTTATCTGGTTTGGGGCGGGGATGCGAAGCGGAAGGGATTTCCCAACGTAGCCCGGCTGTTTGAAGCGGTAGCATGGGCAGAGCAGGTTCATGCCGACAACCACTTCCGGGCATTGGGTGAGGTTCAGGGCGACTTCCTCGTCGCTTCGATGGGCGGATTTGGTATGGGCACGGTGCAGGAGCATCTGGAATGGGCTAAGGCCGGCGAGGACTTTGAGATCCACGAGATGTACCCGGCCTACTACGCGGTAGCCGAGCTGCAGAACGAAAAGGAAGCGATGCGCTCCATCCGCTTCGCTCTGGAGGCGGAGAAGAACCATAGCGACCTGTTCGGCAAGGCAGCGGCGCTGGTAGCCGAGGGCAAAGACTATCTGGATGTGCCGATCCAGGTCTGTCCGATCTGCGGGCACACGGTGGAAGGTGAGGCGCCGGAGAGATGCCCCATCTGCGGTGCCAAGAAGGAGCGTTTCCGGGCGTTCTAGACCACGAAGCAAACCCCAGAGGCTCATCAAGCCTCTGGGGTTTTTCTCTCCTTTTCGTCGTCCTTCCAGACTGAAGATCAGCGCTGCCTGACCCGAGCAGGGGATAGGCCTTCATCCCCTTTTTTTGGCTACTTGTCCGGCGCGGCGTCCACTACCGCCGTAAAGCTGACTTCTCTTTCCCCAGCCAGGGCGATTCCGCGGAAGATGTACTTGGGGTCATAATGCTCGTTGCGGGCCAGATGACGATTGCGCGGCACGTGGGCGAGCGTGACCTCTGTCACTTGCGATCGCTGCACCCGAAAGGCTGCTGCCGGCAGTGCCTCGCCGACCTGGTCGACGTAGACCAGAGCGGCGTTCTGCTGCAGCCGCTGCCAGGCCTGCTCCGGTGTGATCAACTGCTGCAGCTCGTCGGTCGGCTGCATCGGCTGCGAGCATTGGACCATCACTACCGTGCCGCCCTCGCGGGTTACCTGGACGATCAGACAGGAGGCGGCTGAGCCACCCAGCGGCTCGACGGCCAGGCCGTCATAGAGCAGGTCGAATCTGAATGTATAGATATGCTCCATGCCGGTCTCGATCAGCTGAGCTCTCGCCAGGTCGCCGGGCAGCAGCGGCCGCAACTCTGAGGCCAGCTGGCTGGCGATGTTGCCCGCCTGCTCCTCATCGACTGGCCCTGCTGGCTGTCCTGCGGGCTGCCAGCTGCCGCGCCAGAGCCAGCCGCCATCCCAGGATGTAGCCCCTATCTCACCGGCGTTGCCCAAGGCCGCCTGCAGCGCCGGCAGCTGGCCCTCGCTGATATTCATCGGCCGCTCGCTCAGCCGCGCCGTCTGCGCCAGCGCCGGCGGTAATGGCGTATCCAGTTCAAAATGGCCGGCGTTGGGGCCAGATGGCTGCTTCACCAGGGAGACGTAGGCCTGGAAGGGGCGGGCGGTCGTGCTGCCCTCAGGCGTGAGTTCCCCGGCAAACACCGCTACCGGGATCAGATAGGGCTGGAAGTCCAGCGTGTAGGCCAGCTGGTAACCAAGCGATACCGCTGTCACCTCTGCCTCTGCCGGCGCATAGGAGGCCAGCCCCTGGGTAACTAGCTCCCCGGCACCGCTCTGCAACGCCTGGAAAGCCTCGAGGTAGCTGGTGACTGGCAGGCCGAACTCCTCCTCCGGCTCATACCAGCCGCCCTGCACATTGATGATCTGGCCATCGGCCGCGACCAGCAGACGATAACATGGCTGCAGGCTGACGATGGGCAGCCCATCTGGGCCTGCCGTCGGCCGGAGCGTCACCCAATACTGACCGTAGTCGTAGTACTCCGATTCGATGGAGTATGGTTGTCGGGGCAGCAGGCCCGCCTGCTCCAGCCAGCGGACGGCCGCTTCCTCCATTTCCTCCCGGGACAGCTGCTCCCCCGGCTGGCCCTCTCGCAGCCACTCAAAGAAGAACGTGCCGCGATTGAGATCGATGCTGGATATCAGGGAGGGGAAATACACCAGGTCTTCGCTGTAGCGCTGCAGCTCTCCCTTGATGCCCAACCGGCTGGCCAGCTCCAGTACATCTGACTCCGACCACGCCGGCTGGGCCAGGCGCTGTGCGGGCAGCGCGCGGGGCAGGGTGGGCAAATCGACGGCAAGGCGGAAATCCACCTGACTGTGGGCCGTCTCCACTCCCAGGCGCCAGGAAAGGTCCCCGGAGAGCCCGGGCGCCGCTCCTGCCGCGGGAAGCAGCAGTGCCCCCAAAACCTGCATCTGAGAACTCTGCAGCCAGACGGTGCCTAGCCAGCCGACCATCAGCACCAGTGCCAGGGCGGTGGCTACCATGGCCGATCTGGGGAAACCAACCAGTTGTCTCCAGCGAGGGCGCTGATTGGCACCGCCGGCGAAATCTGTCGAGGGGCGCTCCCAGACGCGTTGTCTAAGGGCCCCTGAAGGCTCAACCGCCGGCAGATGGCGCAGTTGTCGCCCCAGGTCGTGTTCCAGAGCTGCCAGCTCCCGTTCAAGGTTTTTCCGCATCTGCTTTCATCCTTTCTCTCAGGGTTCTCAACCCGCGCCAAGCCAGCTGCTTGACGGCGCCTTCCGATCGCCCCATAATCTCCGCCACCTGCTTCAGGCTTAGGTCCTGCACATAGCGCAGACTGATCGCCTCCTGCTGCGCCTGGGGCAAGCTGCGTAGCTGCCGGGCTAGATCCAGCCTCAATTCGACCTGACCTGCAGCATCGTTTTCAGCGACCGTCTCCCAGCCCAGCCCGGCTACTGGCATCTGGCGAGGACGTATGTCAGCCAGAATGCTGCCGGCGATCCGGTAGAGCCAGTACCGGAAGGGGACGCCGCGCTGCTCGTAGCGCCTCAGGTTTCTCCAGACCCGCAGAAACGTCTCTGCCACCACGTCTTCAGCCACCGTCGGGTTGCCGGTGCGGTAATAGGTGTATCGGTAAAGCTCGGGTAGATAACGTTCATACAACTGGCGGAAAGCCTCGCTGTCGGTCTTTGCCCTTTCGATCAGTGACGCTTCGTCCGGCAAAGCCATCATCTCCATGCGCTTTCCTCCTCTCCTGCCTTACTCCCTCACCAATAATAACCGCCCCGTGTCAGGAAAAGTTACGCTACAGACCAGTAAGTTTCCAAACTGGATGTGTCGGTGCTGGCAATACAGAAAAAGAGCGACCAGCGTTACGCTGATCGCCCTGGACTCCGTCTCTTATTTCGTTGCAGACTTCCCCAGGCTCTGGAACTGAGCCAGGGGCGGGAGCGTGCCTTCCGGCCTTAGTATACCGGGCGCTCCCAGACCTGTTTGCCGTCGATATATGTCGCGAGGATAACGCTCCTGTAGCTGAGGGGCTCACCGCTCATAACGATAAAGTCGGCGTCCTTGCCAGCCTCCAGTGAACCGACCCGATCGGCGATGCCGAGGGATTCGGCTGGGTTGATGGTCATCATCCGCAGTGTCTCTTCCACCGTCAGCCCATACTTGGAGGCAATGGCGCCGTAGGCGTGGAAGTAGCGACTGTCCAGGAACGGATGGTCGGTCATCAGGCAGACCTTCACACCGGCCTTATGCAGAATCGCCGGATTGGCGTCGGTGTAGTTGGCCGTCTCTACCTTGCCGCGGGAAGAGAGTCCGGGGCCGACATGGGCCACCACCTGCTTCTTGCCCAGATAGTCGGCGATGAGGTGGCCATCGGTGCAGTGCTCAATGCTATAACTGATACCGAACTCTTCGCAGATGCGGATGGCGGTGATGATATCGTCATGGCGATGGGCGTGGATCCGGAAGGGGATTTCGCCCTTGAGGACCATGTAGCCAGGCTCGAGGTTCAGATCGATATCAAACGGCTTGCTCTCCTCTGCAGCCTTTTCCTTGCGCTGGCCATAGGCCCTGGCGTTCTGGAAGTACTCGCGGATCATGCCCGCTATGCCCATGCGGGTCCCGGGAGCGCGCTGTGCCATGCCGCCGCGCTTGGGGTTTTCGCCCATGGCACCCTTCAGGCCCGTCGGGTTTTTGATCACCATCTCGTCGATGATGGTGCCGGCCGTCTTGCAGGCAAAGCCCAGGCCGCCGATCGGGTTGCCGGAACCAGGCACGATCTGGATGGAGGTGATGCCGCCCTCCCGGGCGCTGGCAAAGCTGCGCTGGCGCGGGTTGGTGGCGTCCAGAGCGTTTACTTTGCCGTTAATTGCGTTAATCTCATTGCCGTCGTAGCCAGCGGGACCTTCGCCGTCCCCCCAGACGCCGACGTGGGAGTGGGCGTCTACAAAGCCGGGCAGAACAACCTTGCCCTTGAGATCCAAAACAGTGGCGTTGGCTGGGGCTTCGATGTTCTCTCCTACAGCAACGATCTTGCCGCAGTCGTCCACCAGCATCATGCCCTGTTCATAGGTCGGTCCGGTGACGGTATAGATCTTAGCTCCAGTAATTAGCAGCATGCCTGACCCTCCCGTTCGTAGACGATTTCACCATCGATGACAGTGATGTCAGCGAAGGTGGTAAACTCCAGTGGATCGCCCGACCAGACGACGAAGTCAGCGTCCTTGCCAACTTCCAGCGAACCGACCCGGTCGGCAATGCCAACATGCTCAGCCGGCGCCAGAGTGATGGCGCGCAGGGCGCGGTCGCGATCCAGGCCCCAGCCGACTGCCAGGGCGGCGGTGGTGATCAGATACTGACCGGCAACCACGGCATGGTCGGTGGTAAATGAGAAGTGGACGCCAGCCCGGTCCAGCTCGATGGCCGTGCGGAAGTCGCGCTCGCGGTTCTCAACCTTGGAGCCGTATTGCATCGTCGGCCCGACGGCACATGAGACGTTATGCTTCTTTAGCAGATCGGCTACCAGAAAACCGTCGGTGACGTGATCCAACACATAGCGAATGCCGAACTCGTTGGCGACGCGAATCGCTGTGGCGATATCGTCGGCGCGGTGGCAATGGATCATCATCGGAATCTCGCCGCGCATCACCGGCAGCAGGGCTTCGCACTGCTTGTCATAGCGGGGCTTGTCCTGCTCCGACTTGGCGTTATCCAGCTTCGTCAGATACTGCTGGGCCTTGAGCAGGGCTTCGCGCATCACGGCCGCATTGCCCATGCGGGTAGACGGTGCCATGCGGCGCCGCCCGCCATAGGCATTCTTCGGGTTCTCGCCGAGGGCGGCCTTCATCGCTACTGGGTTCCTAATCACGGCTTCGTCAACGATGGTGCCTTTGCACTTGAGGGCAACAGTTGTTCCGCCAATGATGTTGGCGCTCCCTGGCGGGACGTTAACGCTGGTGATGCCGGCGCGGCGGAAATCATCAAAGGCGCTGTCGCGCATGTTGATGCCGTCCAGAGCGTTGCACCAGGCGGTGACCGGATTGGTCGCCTCATTGGTGTCCTGCCCGGCCGGACCGACTCCCTGTTCGCCGATACCGATGTGAGCGTGTCCTTCGACGATGCCAGGGGTGACCGTGCGACCGGCAGCGTCGATGATCTTGGCCTCGGCCGGGATCGTCAGATTCTGGCCAATGGCTTTGATCTTGCCGTTCTCGACGAGCATTTGACCGTTTTCAATGATGCCGTTGGCGACGGTCTCAATGCGTGCGTTGATAACTGCTAACATCTTTTGCCTCCTCTACTCAAAACTTAAGCGCAGATTCTCTCGGATAGAAAGTCTCAGTAGTTGGATTCAACAGCATTGCCGCCAGTTCCTGCTGAAAACGCTTTGCGCCGCCCCTGCATTCGTTGACAAATCGCGGCCGGGCTTGATATGGTCAACACTAGCATGCCTGCTGCACCGCCGATGATTTGATTGACAAACGATCTAGATTGTGCAATAATAAAGGTCATTCATGTTCACAATTTTGCCGTGCTAGGCGGGGAGGTAGCGGTGCCCTGAACCTGCAATCCGCTAGAGCAGGGTCGAATACCTATCCGAGGCGCGTGTTTGTGGGGCTTGCCTTGGACAAGTGGCGTTGACAATCGGGTCCAACGCAACAGAAATCTATGAACCCCGTCAGGTCCGGAAGGAAGCAGCGGTAAGTGGATCCCTCTGTGTGCCGTTGGGTAGCCTGGTTCGAGCTAACTATCCAAGTAACACTCGGAAGCATAGCGTCGAAGATAGGGCACGGCATTTAACTTTGGCCACAACCAGATCGGTTGTGGTTTTTTATTGCCTGGAAACCGCAATCATTGCTCTTGCTGGAGGAAAAGAAGCAGCTGGTGTAAAATCTCCTAGAGAGGTGTTTGACATGGTATACCATGCGCTATATCGTCAATGGCGACCTCAGACGTTCGCTGAGGTAGTCGGCCAACCCCACATCGTTCGCACCCTGCAGAACATGCTCGAGCAGCGGCGGATTCACCATGCTTTTCTTTTCTGTGGCCCTCGGGGAACAGGGAAGACGACCATGGCCAAGATTCTGGCCAAGGCTCTGAACTGTCGCGAGGGTGGTCCTACCGCTCATCCCTGTCTGAACTGCAGTTCCTGCCTGGCCATAAACGAAGGCCGCCACATGGACGTTCTGGAGATCGACGGCGCCTCAAATCGCGGCATCGACGAGATCCGCGAGCTGCGCGACCGGGTCAAGTTTGCACCGGCAGAAGGCGGCTACAAGGTTTATATCATTGACGAAGTGCACATGTTGACAACAGAGGCCTTCAATGCCTTGCTGAAGACTCTGGAGGAACCACCAGAGCGCGTTATTTTTGTTTTTGCTACCACGGAACCACATAGGCTGCCACAAACCATTCTCTCGCGCTGCCAGCGCTTCGATTTTCGGCGGTTGGGGCATTCGGTGATTCTCGACCGTCTGCTGGAGGTCTGTGAAGGATCCCAGCTGCAGGCCGAACGGTCTGCCTTGAGCCTGATCGCTGAGGCAGCTGATGGCGGCCTGCGCGATGCTCTAGCGATCCTCGACCAGGTCGGCAGCTATGTCGGCGGCGCCGTGATCACTGTCGCCGACGTGGAGGACGTGGTCGGGCTGGTGCCAAACCAGCAATACACACAGATCCTCTGCAGCCTGGCAGGGCGCGATCTGGCGGCAGCCTTCAGTCAGATTGACGAACTGATTGACCGAGGCAAGGAGATTCCGCAGATCATCAGCGGTTTCATCCGCTTTGTGCGCAACTACCTCCTCTACTTAACCGGGGCGACAGATATTTCCCCAGAGGATAGGGAGTGTTTTCAGCCCCTGGCTCAAGTGTTCAAAGGCAGCCAGATTATCAGCCTGGTCGACTTGCTGATCAAGGCGGAGAAGGAACTCCGCTTTGTCTCTGAGCCAAAAATCCTTCTGGAATTAGCTCTGTATCGCTTCCTGGAAGCGCTGGGGCAGGAGCCGCTGAAATCGGCAATCCACTCTCAGACTGCCGTCGGCGAGAGTTTGAACAATCGTGCCAACGGCGGCGACGACTCTTCCGACCCACTAGCTGCGCAGATTCCGCCGGCAGAGACAGAAACTGCTGCGGCAAGAGTCAGCAACACCGATGATGATAGTGTCCCTGCAACCAGGCTGAATCCTGCCGAGCCGCTTACACTCCAGAAGCTGAAGCAAGCCTGGCCCCAGCTGCTAGATAGAATGAAGCATGAGGAACCGGCGCTGACTGTTAAGCTCAGTACGGCTGAGGTGATGGACCTCCAGGATGGCGTGGTGACCATTCAGGTCGAAAAGGCGCTCGCCAGGCGGGTGATAGAGACTGACCGGGCACTGATTGAACACGAGCTGCAGCGTGAATTCGGTCAGCCGCTGAGGCTCCGCTGCACCCAGAGCAAGGCCAAGCCGGCAGCTGAGGTGGCGCCGCCGGTGAGACAGGTTGATATAACCCAGATGACATTGAGCGAGTTTGAGGGGCAGGTAGTGGAAAAGAATAACCCGAAGGGGGCCCGAAAGAGTGAATAACATGAGGAACCTGATGAAGCAGGCGCAGAAGATGCAGGCGCAGATGGCTCAGGTGCAGGAAGAGCTGGGCAAGGAAACGGTAGAGGCCAGCGTCGGCGGTGGCGTTGTCAAGGCGATCGCCAACGGACACAAGGAAATCCAGGAGATCATCATCGACCCGGCTGCCGTTGACCCGGACGACGTGGAGATGCTGCAGGATCTAATTCTCTCAGCAGTCAACGAGGTATTGCGCAAGGCCGACGAACTGGCGGCCGAGAGAATGGGCCGGGTGACCGGCGGTCTGAAGCTGCCGTTCTAGAATGAGCTATTTTCCTGATTCGGTAAACAAGCTGATCGGCGAACTGATGAAGCTTCCCGGCATCGGGCCGAAAAGCGCACAGCGCCTGGCTTTTCATTTGTTGCAGCGAGAGCGGAGCGAGATTGTAGAGCTGGCGCGCGCCTTGGTCAACGCCAAGGATAAGACCCATTACTGTACAGAGTGCTACAACATCACCGATCAATCCATCTGCAGCATCTGCAGCGACGCGACGCGCGACAGCAGCCTGATCTGTGTAGTGCAGGATCCCCGCGATGTCTCTGCGCTGGAGAAGACACATGAATATCGGGGACATTATCACGTGCTGCACGGCGCCATCTCGCCCATGGAAGGTGTCGGGCCCGAGCAATTGAGGGTAAGGGAACTGCTGCAGCGCGTTCAGAAGAACGAACAGCTGCAGGAAGTGATTCTGGCTACCAATCCTAACGTTGAGGGCGAGGCAACTGCCCTTTATGTGGCGCGGCTGCTGAAGCCGTTGGGGCTGCGCGTAACGCGGATTGCCCATGGCCTGCCGGTGGGCGGAGACCTGGAGTATGTTGATGAGGTGACGCTGGGGCGGGCTCTGGAGGGCAGGAGAGAGCTATAGCGAAGCAGGCCCTGCAGATTTCTTATATGGTAAGGCACAAACTAGAGCTGTCGTAATAACACCCACTGTCTCCCTTCCGGGTTGCAGTGGGTGCTTTCTTGAGCGCCTGGAAGATACAGGGCATTGCCCCTGAAGCGGCAGCTCGACGCCGTAACTACTGGAGACATTGCCATGCCCGAAGGGGTGTGTCCTGACTGGAGCGCGTCCTGGTGCAGCCGCAGCACTTTATTGCCGTTCGCAAGTCCAAAGAAATTGCTGAGGGGAAAAGGTAGTTGCTGCGCAACAATCACTTTATTGAAGATCGCAAGTCCTGCGGACTTGCTTAGGTGCAAGCTGATAGTTGCTGCGCAACAATCACTTTATTGAAGATCGCAAGTCCTGCGGACTTGCTTAGGTGCAAGCTGATAGTTGCTGCGCAACAATCACTTTATTGAAGATCGCAAGTCCTGCGGACTTGCTTAGGTGCAAGCTGATAGTTGCTGCGCAACAATCGCTTTATTGAAGATCGCAAGTCCTGCGGACTTGCTTAGGTATCAATCTGCACTGCCTGGCAATAATCTCCCAATAGAGGATAATCGTTGGGGGGAATTGGTAGTGCAAATCAAACAGTGGTTGGAAAACGTCCTGCAACAGGGACTAGGCCTTCTGCCTGACCAACCCGATAACACCACGCAGAAACCCGACATGCTCACCCTGATAGAAGAGGCCCGGCGCGAATGGCTCAATGCCCAGCGCTATTTTGATAGTGTTAGCGATCCGGATCTGGTCGACCATGCCATCCTGTTGAGGCAAGCTGCCGAAAAACGATATATGTATCTGTTGCGCCTCGCTCGCGAAGAGGGAGTGCGCGCCTTTGTGCTGGAACCTGTCAGCACCAGCGACAAGGCAGCCAGCCAGTGACGGCGCTGCCCAGCCCGGCTTTTTGGCCGGGCTAGTCTATTTTGGGACAGGCGGGCGTAAGTATAGGCAAACGCTCTATGCGGAGGTGCAGCTACATGCCGACCATCTCACTGTTTGGTGCCGCCACTACCGTTAATGTAATCATCGCCTTTGCCTTTTCGCTGATTCTCATCTATCTGGTCAGCCGTCTCATCTTGTCCAAGGCTGGAACCATGGGCGGATATCTGTTGCGCGGAGTTGGCTCGCTCGCATTCCTGATTGCCGTCAATTTTATAGGGAGACCGCTGGGTTATGGCATTCCCATCAACCTGATCACCGTGCTTCTCCCCAGCATTCTCGGCCTGCCTGGGCTGGCTCTGGTCTCTCTGCTGCAGTTCCTGCTCTAACACTTAACCTGTTTCAACACACCAAGAGAGGCGGCGCTGGCACGCCTCTTTTTCCTGTGCGGGAACGCAGCCGAGCTAATGCGCTCGCGCTGAAATACTAGCCGGGAAATGCTCTTGTCTTCCACAAAATGTGCTTGCAGCATGCCTGGTAGAGGCGTATACTAATACACGTTGCGTCTCGGTTATGGCCCTATATCACGGGCTTGACAAGCAGCTGAGCAAGGTGTTAATCTGTTAGAGCCGCCGGCTCCAGTGCGGCTGGCGAAGCAGAACTTCCACAAACTTTCAGTTGCGAGTCGTTTAGATAAGTGATATACTAAAAGTCCTGCCGCGATGCACGGCAGTCAAGATGTCCAGAGCCGTGGTTTCCTGCGAAATCACACGCTAAAGACGTCGGCTAGGGAGCCTGAACCTTGAAAACTGAACAATGATGGACCAGATGAAAAACATCTGGGTCGAACGGAGACGCAAGTCTCCAAGAAGACCCGCCATTCCTTTTTAGGAAACCAAAAGTAATTGAAGAGCCAAAACAGGCCTTCGATAAAATCTTATCGGAGAGTTTGATCCTGGCTCAGGACGAACGCTGGCGGCGTGCCTCATACATGCAAGTCGAGCGCATTTGGAAGTTGGAGGTTAGAGGTTAGAGGTTAGAGAGCCCGGGCTGAAAAGTCCGCGGTCTCAACTGCTCTACACTCCAACTGAGTTAGGAGCAGAGAGATCAGGGAGGAACAACCCTGGTATCCAACTTCTAATTTCCAACCTCCAACTTCTAAGTGAGCGGCGGACGGGTGAGTAACGCGTGGGCAACCTGCCCTGAAGTTCGGGATAACATCTCGAAAGGGATGCTAATACCGGATGTGGTCTTTGCTTCGCATGGAGTGAAGAAGAAAGGCTTCGGCCGCTTCAGGATGGGCCCGCGTCCCATTAGCTAGTTGGCAGGGTAGCGGCCTACCAAGGCGACGATGGGTAGCCGACCTGAGAGGGTGATCGGCCACACTGGGACTGAGACACGGCCCAGACTCCTACGGGAGGCAGCAGTCGGGAATATTGGGCAATGGGGGAAACCCTGACCCAGCAACGCCGCGTGAGCGAAGAAGGCCTTCGGGTTGTAAAGCTCTGTCCTCGGGGACGAAGGATGACGGTACCCGAGAAGAAAGCCACGGCTAACTACGTGCCAGCAGCCGCGGTAATACGTAGGTGGCAAGCGTTGTCCGGAATTACTGGGCGTAAAGGGCGAGTAGGCGGTCATGCAAGTCAGATGTGAAAGGCGCGGGCTCAACTTGCGCATTGCATTTGAAACTGTGTGACTTGAGTGCAGGAGAGGAAAGCGGAATTCCCAGTGTAGCGGTGAAATGCGTAGATATTGGGAGGAACACCAGTGGCGAAGGCGGCTTTCTGGCCTGTAACTGACGCTGATGCGCGAAAGCGTGGGGAGCAAACAGGATTAGATACCCTGGTAGTCCACGCCGTAAACGATGGATGCTAGGTGTGGGAGGTATCGACCCCTTCCGTGCCGTAGTTAACGCAATAAGCATCCCGCCTGGGGAGTACGGTCGCAAGACTGAAACTCAAAGGAATTGACGGGGGCCCGCACAAGCAGCGGAGCGTGTGGTTTAATTCGAAGCTACGCGAAGAACCTTACCAAGGCTTGACATCCCTCGCGAGTCTGTGAAAGCAGATGTTCCCTTCGGGGACGAGGAGACAGGTGGTGCACGGTTGTCGTCAGCTCGTGTCGTGAGATGTTGGGTTAAGTCCCGCAACGAGCGCAACCCTTGTGCTTAGTTGCCATCATTAAGTTGGGCACTCTAAGCAGACTGCCGGTGACAAACCGGAGGAAGGTGGGGATGACGTCAAATCATCATGCCCCTTATGTCTTGGGCTACACACGCGCTACAATGGTCTGTACAAAGGGCAGCAAGACCGCGAGGTTGAGCGAATCCCATAAAGCAGATCTCAGTTCAGATTGCAGGCTGCAACTCGCCTGCATGAAGTAGGAGTTGCTAGTAATCGCGGATCAGCACGCCGCGGTGAATGCGTTCCCGGGCCTTGTACACACCGCCCGTCACACCACGAAAGTTGGCAACACCCGAAGTCGGTGAGCTAACCTTAGGGAGGCAGCCGCCGAAGGTGGGGTCAGTGATTGGGGTGAAGTCGTAACAAGGTAGCCGTATCGGAAGGTGCGGCTGGATCACCTCCTTTCTAGGGAGATATGGATGTGCCATCAGGCACACCAAGACTTCCAGGTCGATCATCTGGCTAGATAGGTGCATGCCTAACTGTAGGCTTTGGTGCCTGCAAGAGGAATGTGTGTTCCTACTAGACTGTAAGTCTTTCGGACTTACTACCATCATTGTTTAGTTTTGAGGGTTCAATCCCTCAAATTAGAAGTTAGAGGTTAGGAGTTAGAAGGTCGGACGAGGAAGGAATAGGCCGGCGGTCAATTCCCACAACCATCCAACATCTGACTTCCAACATCGAACTTCTCGCGGACTAACGTCCGCACTGTACCTTGAAAACTGGATAGTGTGAAATGCAAAGGTATTTCAAGCGCGTTTTGGATTCTTCATGTGTGCGTAAACATGAATTCGGTACAAGCCGATAGTTGCTCACGCAACGATCGCTTTATTGGATTATCATGTTTACTGCGTAAACATGAATAGGTCAAGCGACAAAGGGCGCACGGAGGATGCCTTGGCGTCAGGAGCCGACGAAGGACGTGGCAATCTGCGAAAAGCCTCGGGGAGTCGAAAGCAGACATCGATCCGGGGATATCCGAATGGGGCAACCCACAAGGGCAATACCCTTGTATCCTTAACTGAATCCATAGGTTAAGGAAGGCAACCAGGTGAACTGAAACATCTAAGTAACCTGAGGAAAAGAAAAAATCATTGATTCCCTTAGTAGTGGCGAACGAAAGGGGAAGAGCCTAAACTCTCTTTACGTGACAGGCTGACACCGTTGTAGAGAGAGGGTAGCGGGACTCTCAGCGTACTTGTCAGAGTGCGCATGGAGTTACAAAACTTTCTGGCTAGGGGAAGTGACCTGGAAAGGTCCGCCGCAGAAGGTAAAAGCCCTGTACCTTAAAGCAGAAAGACTCCAGAGAGGATCCCAAGTAGCACGGGCCACGAGAAATCCCGTGTGAATCCGGGAGGACCACCTCCTAAGGCTAAATACTCCCTGACGACCGATAGCGAACTAGTACCGTGAGGGAAAGGTGAAAAGCACCCCGGGAGGGGAGTGAAATAGAACCTGAAACCGTGTGCCTACAAGCAGTCAGAGCACTATTAGATAGTGTGATGGCGTGCCTTTTGTAGAATGAACCGGCGAGTTACGTTATGCAGCAAGGTTAAGCCTTAAAGAGGCGGAGCCGAAGCGAAAGCGAGTCTGAAGAGGGCGCTCAGTGATAGACATCACTTGTCTATCACCTAGTTGCATGATGTAGACCCGAAACCGGGTGATCTACCCATGGTCAGGGTGAAGCGGAGGTAAGACTTCGTGGAGGCCCGAACGCACCGATGTTGAAAAATCGGGCGATGAACTGTGGGTAGGGGTGAAAAGCCAATCGAACCCGGAGATAGCTGGTTCTCCCCGAAATAGCTTTAGGGCTAGCCTCAAGGTAGAGAGTCCAGGAGGTAGAGCACTGATTGGGCTAGGGGCCTTCCCAGGTTACCGAACCTAGTCAAACTCCGAATGCCTGAGACTTGTTCCTTGGGAGTCAGACTGCGAGTGCTAAGATCCGTAGTCAAAAGGGAAACAGCCCAGACCATCAGCTAAGGTCCCCAAGTACGAGCTAAGTGGTAAAGGATGTGGAGCTGCACAGACAACCAGGATGTTGGCTTAGAAGCAGCCATTCATTCAAAGAGTGCGTAATAGCTCACTGGTCAAGTGGCTCTGCGCCGAAAATGTAACGGGGCTCAAGCTCGTCACCGAAGCTATGGCTTTTTGGAAGTTGGATGTTAGAGGTTAGAGGTTGGAGGAAAGGGAAAGGATATGGCCGCAAAGATTCCAGAGCAGAATTCAAGCATTTTCTCCGGAATAGCATGGGTTCCTGCAATGAAGTTTGTGTCTTGTTAGACATGTTTAGGGATCTTTCGTACACTTCCTTGGATGTTCATCAGAGGTTGAGAGCAGAATACGAGGTGCTGGGTAAACAGCTGAACAGGCTGATCCAGACCTGGCAGACGTTCCAACTTCTGACTTCCAACATCCAACTTCCAAAAGGGGTAGGGGAGCGTTCCCAGTGGGTAGAAGCGGTACCGTAAGGAGCCGTGGACTGCTGGGAAGTGAGAATGCCGGTATGAGTAGCGAAAAGACAGGTGAGAATCCTGTCCGCCGAAAACCCAAGGATTCCTGAGGAAGGATCGTCCGCTCAGGGTAAGTCGGGACCTAAGCCGAGGGCGAAAGCCGTAGGCGATGGACAACTGGTTGAAATTCCAGTACCACCGAAGTCCGATTGAGCGATGGAGTGACGCAGGAGGGTAGGCCAAGCACGCCGTTGGTAGAGCGTGCCTAAGCAGGTAGGCAGATCGGATAGGCAAATCCGTCCGGTCGTTTAAGCTGAGCTGCGAATGCGAGCGAAACATAAGTAGCGAAGTGGCTGAACCCATACTGCCGAGAAAAGCTTCTAGCGAGGACGTAGGTGCCCGTACCGTAAACCGACACAGGTGGGTGAGGAGAGAATCCTAAGGCGCGCGGGAAAACCCTCGTTAAGGAACTCGGCAAAATGACCCCGTAACTTCGGGATAAGGGGTGCCTCGTTATTGTGAAAGCCCATGCGGCTGGAGCGAGAGGAGGCCGCAGATAAGTGGCCCAAGCGACTGTTTACCAAAAACACAGGTCTCTGCGAAGTCGAAAGACGAAGTATAGGGGCTGACACCTGCCCGGTGCTGGAAGGTTAAGGGGATGGCTTATCCGGCACTCAACTCTGTGTACCTGGAGGTAGATTGTGTATTACGTATACGTGATACAGAATGAGTCGGGAGCAAGATATTTAGGTTTCACATCGAACCTCGCGAACAGGCTAGCTGCCCATAACAAGGGCTTGGTGAGATCAACCAAAGGCCATAAGTGGGAGCTAGTGTACTATGAGGCCTTTAAGTCTGAACAGGATGCAAGGCGACGTGAGCGAAACCTAAAGAAGTCAGGGCAAGCACGTAGATGGTTGAAAGAACGCATCTCAGCAAGCCTGGAGCTCTAGGTAGATGGAGTTGAGTGCCGGAGAAGGTCAGAACCGAAGCCCCAGTGAACGGCGGCCGTAACTATAACGGTCCTAAGGTAGCGAAATTCCTTGTCGGGTAAGTTCCGACCCGCACGAATGGTGTAACGATTTGGGCACTGTCTCAACGAGGGACCCGGTGAAATTGAAATACCTGTGAAGATGCAGGTTACCTGCGACAGGACAGAAAGACCCCGTAGAGCTTTACTGCAGCCTGATATTGGATTTTGGTACTTCATGTACAGGATAGGTGGGAGGCTTAGAAGCCGGGACGCCAGTCTCGGTGGAGCCGACGTTGGGATACCACCCTTGGAGTATCGGAATTCTAACCTGGCACCCTGAATCGGGTGTGGGGACAGTGTCAGGTGGGCAGTTTGACTGGGGCGGTCGCCTCCTAAAGAGTAACGGAGGCGTCCAAAGGTTCCCTCAGCGCGGTTGGAAATCGCGCAAAGAGTGTAAAGGCAGAAGGGAGCTTGACTGCGAGACCTACAAGTCGAGCAGGGACGAAAGTCGGGCTTAGTGATCCGGCGGCACCGAGTGGAAGGGCCGTCGCTTAACGGATAAAAGCTACCTCGGGGATAACAGGCTTATCTCCCCCAAGAGTCCACATCGACGGGGAGGTTTGGCACCTCGATGTCGGCTCATCGCATCCTGGGGCCGGAGAAGGTCCCAAGGGTTGGGCTGTTCGCCCATTAAAGCGGTACGTGAGCTGGGTTCAGAACGTCGTGAGACAGTTCGGTCCATATCCGTCGCAGGCGCAGGAGATTTGAGAGGATCTGTCCCTAGTACGAGAGGACCGGGATGGACAGACCGCTAGTGTACCAGTTGTCCTGCCAAGGGCAGTGCTGGGTAGCCAAGTCTGGTCGGGATAAACGCTGAAAGCATCTAAGCGTGAAACCCCCCTCAAGATGAGATCTCCCATCCGGCACTCAACTTTTTCTATCAGATAGCAGATCGGTGTCCAGGTGTATAGGCGGTCAACCAAGGCCAGTCATAACACCCTGGGTATCGAGCGAGACCAGCTTAATGGTGGAAAAAGTTGAGTGCCGGAGTAAGACCCCAGGAAGACTACCTGGTAGATAGGCCGGATGTGTAAGTCCTGAGAGGGACTCAGCTGACCGGTACTAATAGGTCGAGGGCTTGTCCTAATTGATACTCGCCCAGCGAGTATCACCACAAGGCGCTAGTAAACCTTTGCATGTCCAGCGAGACCGCAAGTCTCGCTCACTATCCAGTTTTGAGGGTACAATTCAGCAGTTAGAGGTTAGAAGTTAGAAACGTGAAGTCGCAGGTTCTACCAACAGGACCGCAGGTTCCGGCTTTCATTATCCAATTTCCAACTTCCAATCTCCAACTTCCAGATTTCTGGTGGCGATGGCGAGGAGGCCACACCCGTTCCCATCCCGAACACGGAAGTTAAGCTCCTCAGCGCCGATGGTACTTGGGGATTACCCCTGGGAGAGTAGGTCGCTGCCAGATCCTATTTTATTCCTCAGTAGCTCAATGGCAGAGCAACCGGCTGTTAACCGGTAGGTTGTAGGTTCGAGTCCTACCTGAGGAGCCAGGTTTTGAAGAGCTGTCTCGCAGAAGAGACGGCTCTTTTGCTATGATCTCGTGGATCTCGGTGCCACTTGCCCTGGGGTATATCACAAATCTCTTTCGGTAATGTATTATAGCTAAGGGAACCAGGACGAGCTTTGCAGTCTAAGGGGGAATACTGATAATGCGCAGATACGATCCGCTGATTACGGTTAACGGCGATGTTTATGAACGCGTCATGATCAAGACGCACACGATCATGCCAGGAGAGGATATCGGCGACCTGCTGGTTCGCTATGTCGGCCCAGAGCTGCAGCCTGGCGATCTCGTTTTCGCGAGTGAAAAGGCCACTTCGGCGGCGCAGGGACGGGCAATCCCGGTGGCGGAGATTCAGCCCAGCTGGCTGGCCAGGTTTTTGGTTCGTTTTGTGACCAAGGCGTCCTACGGAATCGGCCTCGGCATGCCGGAGACGATGGAAATGGCGATTCGGGAGGTCGGCGTCCCCCGCATTTTGCTGGCTGCTCTAGTGGGCGGCATCTGCAAGATTTTTGGCGTGCGAGGCGTTTTCTATAATATTGCCGGACCGAAGGCGCGCTCCATCGACGGCCCCGCCGATTACGTGATCCCGCCCTATAACCGCTGCGTCGTGCTTGGTGTCGCCGATCCGGACGGTGTCTGTCGGGCCGCCAGTCAGAAGCTGGGCGCGCCGGTAGCCATCGTCGATGCTAACGATCTAGGCTGCAACGTGATTGGCGTATCTGAGCCAAAACTGCGCAAGTTCCCGTTCGCTGCAGTTCTCAAGGATAACCCAGCCGGCCAGACCAGCGAGAGCACTCCCTTTGGCATCATCCGCCCCCTGGGCTCCAAACTGGAACAGCGGGGCCTGTCCTAGAAACGGCTTGACCTGCCTTAGACTCCTGTGTTAATCTAGTCCGGAGAAAATCCGGCCTTTAATGATTAGCCCAGAGAGGTTAAGAAGGCAAGCGATGGAATAGTTCTGCCATACTGCCTTCTTGCCTTGCGGCCGGAAGGCTTTTTGTTATGCAGAAACTGATCTCTGGAGGAGGCTGTCAATGAGCATTCAGGGAAAGAGCCTGATCGCCCCCGACGATTTTTCCCTCGAGGAGTTGCAGCAGGTTATCGAACTGGGCAAGCAGATGGCGGCAGACCGTGGCGCCTACCAGGACATCTGTCAGGGCAAGATACTGGCCACCCTGTTCTACGAGCCCAGCACCCGGACCAGGCTGAGTTTTGAGTCGGCGATGCTGCGCATGGGAGGGCAGGTGCTCGGCTTCGCCGACGCCGATAGCAGCTCAGTTGCCAAGGGCGAAAGCATCGCTGATACCATCCGCGTTGTCTCCAGTTTCGCCGATGTTGCGGTCCTGCGTCATCCTCGAGAAGGGGCCGCGCTGCTAGCCTCACAATATTCCACCATTCCGATCATCAACGGTGGCGATGGCGGCCACCAGCACCCCACTCAGACTCTGACCGACCTCTTGACCATCTCCACCCTCAAAGGCAGCCTTGACGACAACGTATTCGCCTTCTGCGGCGATCTCAAGTATGGTCGCACCGTCCATTCTCTGATTCGCGCTCTCGCTCGCTATCAGCCCCGGAAGATCATCCTCGTGTCTCCTGAGGAACTGGTCCTGCCCACTTCGCTCAAGCAGCAGCTGGTCAGGCATAGTCAGGTGGAGTTTGAGGAAGCGCTGTACCTGGAGGATGTGATCAGCGAGGTCGATGTGCTCTATATGACACGCATCCAGCGAGAACGCTTTTTTAACGAGGCCGATTACCTGCGCCTGAAGAATTCGTATGTGCTGGACGCCCGCAAGATGGAGCTGGCAAAACCCGATATGATCGTCATGCATCCCCTGCCGCGGGTGAACGAGATCGCCTACGAAGTTGACAGGGATCCCAGGGCCGTCTACTTTAGGCAGGCTGAACTGGGCGTATTCGCTCGGATGGCGCTCATGGCACTACAATTGGGGGTGATTTAAGCGATGATGGAAGTAACGGAGATCTCCGAGGGCATCGTCCTCGACCATATCACATCGGGCAACGGCCTCAAGATTTTTGACAAGCTTAATCTGGCTGCCGTGGATCAGCCGGTGGTGTTGCTGATGAGCGTTCCCTCGGTCCGGTTGACGAAGAAGGACATCATCAAGATCCAGAACATCCGCGACCTCGACCTGGCCATGGTGGGCCTGATCGACCCCGGCATCACCGTCAATATCATTGAAGGCGGCAAGATCATCAGCAAGTATCGGGTGGAGATCCCGCGCGAGGTGCGCGGGCTGTTCCAGTGCGGCAATCCGCGCTGCGTCACCAATTCCGATACCTATGTGGAGCCGCGTTTCACTCTGGTCAATGCCGAAACTAAGGAGTACGCCTGCGAGTACTGCGAGGAGATCACCCGCTACCGCGTTTAGAGGGAGAGACGCAACTCGCCGTACGCCTGAGCAATGTGTAGATCGGCGGCTGCTTTGGCCTGAAACACGCATTGGCTCAACTCACTCGGTCCAGCCTTCGATGCTATAATAGCTCAGTATGCACCGATTACGATTCAGCTGTGGAGGTGGACTGACATGGGGGCGATTAGCCAGGTAGAGGAAGCAGCAACGATAGAACAGTCGATATCCCAAAGCGAGTTGAGGCGCAACATCCTGCGCATGGTCTGGCCAGCGACGATTGAGGCCGTGCTGCAGATGCTGGTAGGCATCGTGGCTACAGGCATGGTGGGCCGGATTGGTGCCGAGGCAGTCGCAGCCGTAGGCCTGAGTTCACGAATTACGCAGATTATCTGGGCCATCTTTTCGGCCATCGGCACTGGAACCACTGTCTTGATCGCCCGTGCCATCGGTTCGCGCAACCTGGCAGCGGCGCAGCGCACCGCCCGCCAAGCTCTGCTGCTGGGCTCCAGTCTGGTAATCGCCCTGACCGTTGCGATCTGGATCCTGGCGGAGCCGATTCTGGCGACGCTGTTTGATCCTGAACCGGAACTGCTCCAGAGCGCCTACGTCTTCCTGCGGCTGGCCGTCTGGGGAATGCCCTTTATGGCGGTGATGCAGGTGGTTGGCGCCATCCTGCGCGGCTTAGGCAACACCAGAACACCGATGCTGGTAGCTTTCGTTGTCAATGTATTGAATGTCATCCTCAATTTCATCCTTATCTACGGGTTCTTGGGGGTGCCGCCGCTGGGCATGCAGGGCGCAGCCCTGTCGATGTGCCTCTCGCAGATGATCGGTGCGGTGCTGGCCCTCTATGTTCTCACCCGCCCAACGCTTAGCATTGGCCTTAGGCTCCGCCAGCGGTGGCAGGTGGACCTGGCCGAGATCAAACGCATTCTGGTCGTCGGCGTGCCGGCCGCTCTCGAATCTCTTTTCTGGCAGGCGGCCACCATTATCCTCATGGGTCTGATCGTGGAGTTTGGCACCGACGCGCTGGCCGCCCATCAGTTGGGCCTTAACGCCGAGTCGCTGTCTTATATGCCCATGGCCGGTTTTGGAATCGCCGTGACCGCCTTTGTGGGGCAGAGTCTCGGCGCCCGCGATCGGGTGCTGGCCGAACGCTACGTGAGGGAGATCAGTAAGTGGGGAATCGCGCTCACCTGCGTCACCGGCGGGGCGTTGATCGTCTTTCCTACCCAGATTCTCAGCCAGCTGACCAAGGAGCCGGAAGTGATCCGGCTGGGTGCCATCTACCTGCGGATGATGGGCTGGGTGCAACTGCCCCAGCTGATCTCGGGGATTCTCAACGGTGCCCTGCGCGGTGCCGGCGACACCAGGGCTCCCATGTTTATCGGTGGCCTCGGCCTCTGGGGAATCCGCCTGCCGCTTTCCTTTGTCTTCAGCAAAGGTCTCGGCATGGGCATCGTCGGCGTCTGGCTGGCGATGGTGATTGATCTCGTCGTGCGCTTTTTGCTCAGCGCCTGGCGTTATCGCCAGGGGAAATGGAAGGAAAACACCGCGCTGGACGCGGCATGAGATAAACTAGCCAAGGGTTTGAAGAACGCAAGTGCTCCCTGGTTGTTTTCGCAGGGAGCACTTGATCATTAGTGACATGTTTGAGCGTTGACAGGGCATCACCTGGATGACATCGCAGCGCCGGAGCGGGTGTGCCCTGGCTGAGAAAAGGAGCCTTGCTCAGGCATCAGCTCCTTTTTGCACTGCAGTTGATTTATTCAAATGTCCCCTTGACGATTGCCTGCCCATCGGCCACCATCTGGCGTCCGCGCGCCCAGACCTGGGCGATCTCCAGGTCATCGGAGAGCACGACCAGATCGGCGTCCGCACCGATCTCGATGCAGCCCTTCCGCCCCTGCAGCAAGAGGTTGCGTGCCACATTGGTCGTCAGGAGCTTCAGCGCATCTTCCATCGGCACATGCCCTTTGAGCATCACATCGCGCAGCGTATCGAAGTTTGCCCGCACCGAACCAACGCCCAGACCAACCAGTTTGCCCTCGCGGTCAAACCGGGGCATGCTGCCATTCCCGTCCGAGCTGATGGTGATGTTGTCCAGGGAAATGTTGTACTCGTTAACCAGCTGGAGAATTCCCTTATGTGCATTCGGGCCGGATGTGATGTCGACCACGCCGCCCTGACGGGCGAACCGGGCACCCTGCTGCAGCAGAGCCTGGTTGCGGTTCATGTGCGTCGGCGTAAACATGGAGATCGGCAGCTCGGTGCTCTCCAGAATATCGAAGATCGGCTGAATGCCTCGCGGTCCGGCGCCGACATGGAAGTGGAAGAGGCCGGGTTTGCCGCCCAGCAGGCCGCCGACGCGGGCCTCTGCCGCCAGCTTGCGCAGGTCGGCTACGTCAGGCTGCGCCGAGCGGTGATCGGAGATGGCAATCTCGCCGACGCCGATAACCTTGTCAATCAGCACCAGATCATTGCGCACGTTGTCAGTGATGGTTCTCGTCGGCACTTCGTAGGCTCCGGTGTACATGAAGGCGGTGATGCCCTCGGCTTCCAGAGCGCGCGTCTTGGCCAGCAAAGCATTCACGTGCCTTGTGGTTCCATCGGTACCCAGGCAGCCGACCACGGTGGTAACGCCGGCCGTCGTCAGCTGGGTTAGCTGGATCTCCGGGGTGCGTGTAGTCGGACCACCCTCACCGCCTCCACCGATCACATGCACATGCTGATCGATGAAGCCCGGCACGACGCGGGCCCCCTCCAGATCGACAACCTGCACCTCCCCCAGACCCTGGGGAGGGTTGATCGTGTCGGCAATATGGGCAATCCGATCCAGCAGGATCAGAATATCGCGCTTGCCGATAGGCTCTGGGCTGTAGATGTTTGCGTTCTTCAAAATCGTGATCACGTTATATTCCTCCCGCCAACATACTGAAAATGCAGAGCACTTCTGCCCTGAGTTAACTGTTGGCCAGCGATGACGGCTTTCCTGCCTAGTTTGCGGTGCGCAGGCAGTTTTTAAGCCGGATACATAGGTTTTGTCCAGGTGGCGTGCTAGAATGAAGCAGAAGGGGGGCATTCTCATGCAAGCAGGCAAATTGCGGCCAGAGGCCTTGCATCATCTTGTGTTCAGTCAGCTGGAACGGCGCCGACCAGAGGTGATGGTCACTGCGGCCTTAGGCGAAGACTGCGCCTTCCTGCAGCTGGAGGGTGATCTCTGTGTGATCTCCACAGACCCGATCACTGGCGCAGCAGCCAGAGCCGGATGGCTGGCCGTGCATATATCCTGTAACGACGTGGCGGCCGGGGGCGCTGATCCGGTGGCTGTCCTCTTGACAATTCTCCTGCCTGTCGGAACTCCCTCGTCGACTGTCCAGACCATCGTCGCTGATGCCGAGGAGGCAGCAGCCGAAGTGAACGTAGAGATCGTCGGTGGTCACACCGAGTTTACTGCCGCAGTTAACCAGCCGGTCATCTCAACCACCGTTATTGGCCGTACGGCGGCCGCGCGCCCGCTGACCAACAGCTTGATTCAGCCCGGCGACGCCCTGGTCGCCACGAAATATGTCGGGCTGGAGGGTACGTCCATCGTCGCCTGGGATTTCCCGCAGGCCATCGAAGCGCCAGGGGGCGAGGCGCTGCTCAGCGCAGCGCGCGAGCTGTCGCAGTTGATCAGTGTCGTGCCAGAAGCCAGGCTGGCGGTATCGCGGGGTGTACGCTCGATGCATGATGCCACCGAAGGCGGTGTTCTGGGCGCCATTTTTGAAATGGCAGCCGGGGCGGAGCTCGGTTTCGTCGTCTACGAAGATCAGCTGGTGCTGCATCCGGCGACCCGCCTCCTGGCCGCAGAGTATGGCATCGACCCGTTGCGCCTCATTTCCAGCGGTACTCTCCTGATCGCTACGCCCGATCCGCAGCCCCTGGTGGCAGATCTCGTGGGGGCAGGCATCCCGGCCAGTGTGGTTGGCAAGTTCGAGCCTGGCCCTGAGCGCTACCTGTTGCGCAGCGACGGCAGCCGCGAAGCTGTGCAGCCGCCTGAGGGAGACGAGCTTTGGCGTTTGATAGACATTCTCTCTCGCTGATCTGGAGCCAGCAGGCGGGCGCCCTGCGGCGGCTCTGGTACGGATTACCCCACAACTGGATATACTGCAGTGATAGGATCAGATGAAATGGGGTGGAGAGCATGGATAGCGGTAAACAGCGGTGCATCATCTGCGGCAAGTCCGCTGAGGCGGGGCTAGTCATCCTGGGAAACCTGATCTGTATGGAGTGCGAACGGGAGATTATCCAGACTGAGGCTGATGAAGAACGCTATGCGCTGATCGTGCGGCAACTAAAGCAGCTCTGGCAGAACCCTGCTGCGGCTGAAAAACGTTGACCATCCCTCGCTCGGTTGAAGCAGATACCCAGATATGGTATACTTAATTACTATTCTGATAACGACAGGAGTATTTGTATGCCTTATCCTCCCGGAAGCGCACCGATTATCGAAGCGTTGCAGCAGCTAGCGCAGACAGAGGTGGCCGCGCTGCACATGCCTGGCCATAAGCGGCGCTCCGGTTCTCTGTTGGAGAACTGGCTGGGGCGGGCGGCGCTGGCCTCCGACCAGACTGAGGTGAGGCCGCTGGACAGTCTCCACGCCCCGGACGGCCCCATCGCAGAGGCAGAAGCGCTGACGGCCAGACTGTATGGCGTCAGGGCCACATACTTTACCACCAACGGCTCGTCTGCCGGACTGATTGCCTCTCTGCTGGCCTGCACCCAGCCTGGCGATCAGGTCCTGCTGCCGCGCAACGTACATAAGTCACTTGTTTCGGGTCTAGTTCTCGGCGATCTGCTGCCACGTTTCCTGCCCGTGCCGGAACACGCGGGGATCCAGATCAGCGTGAGCGAATCAGCCGTGCGGCAGTCGCTGACACCTGAAACCCAGGCCGTAGTTCTGGTTCACCCGACTTACGAGGGGGTGACGCTGGATCTGACGCCTCTCACCGCTGCCTGTCGCGCTGCTGGATCGACGGTGATCGTCGATGAGGCGCACGGAGCACACCTCCATTTTCACCCCTCCCTGCCGCCGTCAGCCGTCACCAGTCAGGCTGATCTGGTGGTGCAGAGCGCGCACAAGACATTATCAGCGCTCACTGGGGCGGCCTGGATCCATCGGTTGTCAGCGGACATGGCAGACGAAGCCGTCAGGAGCAGGCTGAACCTGCTCCAGAGCACCAGCCCGTCGTGGCTGCTGCTGGGTTCTCTGGACCTGGCCCGGCTGGAAATGGAGACAGCTGGCTTCAGGTTGCTGGGACAGGCTATCGCCCGGGCGCAGCAACTGGCGGCAGACATCGAGGCTAACACCGGGTTTGTGGTCTGGCAGCCACCTGCCGCCGCAGGGCTTCGGCAGGATCCGCTGAAGATTTGTCTCCTGACGGGGCCGATGGGCTATATCGGCTGGAAGGTAGCTGATCATCTGGCCAACAAGGGGATTCACGTTGAAATGGCCAAATACAATAGCATCCTGCTGATGCTGACGGTAGGCGACGCCGAAGCGGATCATACCCCTCTGGTGAAGGCGCTGCAGGAACTACCGCAGCAGCGGCCGCTCCCAGAGCCGCCAGCGCAGCCGCCCATCCCGCCCCTGATACTCCGGCCCCGCCAGGCTTATCTGGCTCCAACCCGCTGGATGGCCGCCAGAGAGGCGCAGGGGAAGGTAGCGGCGCGCCCAGTCTATGCCTATCCGCCGGGGATTCCGCTCGTCCATCCTGGTGAGCTGATTACGGCGGAGCTGCTGGAGTATGCAGAGACGATAGAGCGGATTGGCGGTCACCTGAATGGGCTGCAGCAGCAGACCTGGGCCATCGTAGACGACAGATAAAACATGCAGTCAGGAATGATAAAATGCCATTCATAACATTCGAAGGGCCCGACGGATCGGGCAAGACAACGCATATCAGACTCGCGGCGGAGAAGCTGGCGGCTGCTGGATACCCGCTCCTGGTCAGTCGCGAGCCAGGCGGCACGGCCCTGGGTGACGAGATCCGGTCGCTGCTCATGGTCAGGGAAGATCCTATCAGCCCGACGGCAGAAATGCTGCTCCTGGCAGCGGCGCGGGCGCAGCATGTCAACGAACGAATTCAGCCATATCTGGCGCAGGGCGGGCTGGTTCTCTGTGATCGCTACATCGATTCCAGCATCGTCTATCAGGGATATGCCCTGGGCCTAGGGATGGACCGGGTTCAGGCCATCAATGAGGTTGCCACCGGTGGCCTCTGGCCAGATCTGACGATTCTGCTGCTTCTTTCATCCGAGGAGGCATATGCGCGCAGCCAGCGGGAGCATCAGCCGGCCGACCGCTTTGAGAACCGCGGTCTGGAGTACTATCGGCTTGTCTGTTCCGGCTATGAGGCGATCGCGAGCAGGTTTCCAGAGCGGGTACGCGTCGTCCGGGCTGATCGACCTAAACCCGAGGTTCATCGGGAGATTATGCAGTTGATTGATGGTTTCCTGGAGGATAGTGCTAGGAAGGGGGTAACAGGCGATGAAATTAATCGTTGCGGTTGTACAGGATAAGGATAGTGTTCGCTTAGTTGAGCGCCTGGTGGAGAAGGGGTATCGCGCCACCAAGCTCGCCAGCACCGGCGGCTTCCTTAAGTCAGGGAATACAACACTCCTGATCGGTGTGGACGTGAAGGATGTGCCCAAAGTAGTGGAGATCATCAAGGAGATCTGCCATGCCCGGGAGCAGCTGATTACGCCGATGGCTCCGGTGGGCAGCAATTCTATGGAGAGCTATGTCCCTTATCCGATTGAGGTGCTGGTCGGCGGCGCTACCATTTTTGTTCTGGACGTAGAGAAATTCGTTCGCGTATAGATGTTGCAGAGGTTTGGCGATAGATGTTAGCCGGGCTTGAAGTTCCCGGCTACTCCTTTATGCCTGGTTATTGGACAAGCAACACTTTCAGAGGGGTGGATAGATGAACTGGGAGCAACTGGCGGGGCAGCCGACAGTGCAGCGGGTATTGGTCAATCAGATCAGGCAGGGCTCGTTTAGCCATGCCTATCTTTTCACCGGACCGGCCGGCACCGGTAAGCGGTCGGCGGCTGAGGTTCTTGCCGCCGCTCTGCTCTGTGAGGCGGAGGAGCCGCCCTGCGGGCAGTGCCTGGCCTGTCAGCAGGCAGAGCGAGGAACCCACCCTGATCTGCGCTGGGTGCAGCCGGACGGGACTAGCCTCAAACTGGCTCAGATCAAGGCCCTGCTTGCCGAGGCGGCGCTGACCCCTAATTCCGCCAGGTACCGGGTGTTTATTGTCGAAGAAGCGGAAAAGCTGACACCTGAGGCTGCCAACGCCCTCCTGCTGATTCTGGAGGAACCGCCTCCGTTCGACATCTTTATCTTGACGGCAGCCGGGCCAGTCTTGCCGACCATAGAATCGCGCTGCCAGGTGCTGCGTTTTCAGCGTCGCGCCAGTCACGCCTTCTCGGTTAGCCCGCAGCAGCGAGAGCAGGCGCTGGATTTTCTACAGCGGCTGCTGCAAGCTCCGCTAGTGGATCGGGCAGGCTATGTGATTGAACTGGATGCTGCGGATCTGGATCTGGACGGGTTTCTGGCTGCGCTGCTGGCGCTCTATCGAGACCTGTTTGTCTGGCGGGCTACCGGTCGCCAGGGTAGCAGCGAGATAGAGACGCTGGACAGGCTGGCCCGGCAGCAGCGGCGGGATCCGGCGGCAATCTGTGAGTATATCATCGACGTGCAACGTCGTCTGGCCCATAGCGCCAATAGGAAACTGATTCTGGAACAACTCTGTTATCATCTATAGCACCTCACCTGGGGAGGAGTTGAGTTTATTGCCCAAAGTCGTCGGTGTCAGATTCAAGCGGGCCGGCAAGGTTTATCACTTCGATCCGGCCGATCTAGACCTGTCCAAAGGCGATGCAGTGATCGTCGAAACTGCCCGCGGGCAGGAATATGGTGAAGTCGTCAGCGGCATCAAGGAGATTGCCGAAGAGAACGTGGTCATGCCCCTGAAAACCGTGGTGCGCAAGGCGACGGCCGCCGATGAGCAGAAGGTGAAGAACAATGCCGCCAAGGAGGCTGACGCCTTCACCATCGCACAGGAACGGATTGCCGCCCATGGCCTGGAGATGAAGCTCGTGGACGTGGAGTATACCTTTGATGGCAGCAAGGTCATCTTCTATTTCACTGCCGATGGGCGGGTGGATTTTCGGGAGCTCGTCAAGGATCTGGCCTCCATTTTCCGCACCAGAATTGAGCTGCGTCAGATCGGTGTGCGGGATGAGGCGAAAATGTTAGGCGGTGTTGGAGTCTGCGGGCGTCCGCTCTGTTGCGCTACATTCCTGGGGGACTTCGCGCCTGTATCCATCAAGATGGCCAAGGAACAGAACCTGTCGCTCAACCCCAGCAAGATTTCTGGCCTCTGCGGCCGCCTGATGTGCTGCCTCCGTTATGAATCGGAGATTGCGGCCCAGACCAAACCAAAGAAAGAGGGCGAGTAGGGCCCTAACTGGAGCGCTCGCGGCTGCCTCCCATATTCGGCCAGAGTCAGGGCGGTACCTATGCAGGCACCATGCTGGGGAGAGAGTACCTTTCTTTAATAAATGCTATGAGCTGTCGTACGTCCCGTGGCGGCAGCTCTTCTTGCCAACAAGTAGCGCAACCCGGGGGTGTAGCGATGGAACAGATGCTGCGTGAGGGCGAGCGTCTGGACGACTTGCTGGTAGATAACCTGCGGATCATCCAGGACAGTTCCGCCTTTCGCTTCTCCATTGACGCCGTCCTCCTGTCCCACTTTGCGACGGTGAAGCCGGGCGATCAGGTGCTGGATCTGGGGACGGGAAGTGGCGTCATTCCCCTGCTGCTGTCCACCCGCGAACCGCGTCTGCAGTTGGTGGGGGTTGAGCTCAACCCAACTGTGGCTGAACGAGCCAGGCGCAGCGTCCGGCTGAACAACCTGCAGGAGAAAATCCAGATCATCACCGGCGACCTGAGGGAGCTGGGCACGCTGCTGCCGGGCTATCAGGCGACGCTGGTAGTCAGCAATCCGCCCTATCAGCCGCTGGGTACCGGCGAGATCTCGCCCCGGCCCGACATGGCCATGGCGCGGCACGAGGTATATTGCCAGTTTAGCGATGTGGCCAGGGCGGCGTCGCGCGTTCTCGGTGGCGGCGGGCGCTTTGCCCTGGTGCATCGCCCCGGGCGCCTGCCTGAGCTGTTGACGATTCTCGCCCGCTACCACCTGGAGCCGAAGCGGATGCGCCTGGTTTACCCCCGACTGGATCAGGCGGCTAATCTGGTTCTCCTGGAGTGCCGCAAGGATGCTCGCCCTGGGCTTCGAGTGCTGCCACCGCTGGTTGTCTACGAGGGAGATGACTATTCGCCGGAGATCATGGACATCTATGGCGGGAAAGGGGATTTGGATCAGTGAGTGGGATGCTCTACCTCTGCGCGACCCCCATCGGCAACCTGGCAGATGTCACGCAGCGCGTGCTGGATGTGCTGCGCTCCGTAGACCTGATCGCGGCTGAGGACACCCGACATACCCGCAAGCTGCTGGCCCATTACCAGATTCACAAGCCATTAGTCAGCTATCATGAGCATAACGAGCACAGCCAGGCCGAAGAACTGCTGCGGCAGGTGAGTGCCGGGGCGCAGGTTGCTGTTGTCAGTGACGCCGGGATGCCCGGCATCTCCGATCCGGGGGTTGTGCTCGTGCAGAAAGCCGTCGAGCAGGGGTTGCCGTTCACCGTCCTGCCCGGTCCATCGGCTGTCCTCACCGCCCTGGTCTTGAGCGGCCTGGATACAGACCAGTTTGCCTTTCTCGGCTTTCCGCCGCGCAACTCGTCCAAGCGTCGCCAATGGCTGGAGACCTTCCGGTCGCTACCGCTGACGCTGGTATTCTACGAGGCGCCGCATCGCCTGCAAGGCTGCCTTAAGGACTTGCTGGAGAGTCTGGGCGATCGCCAGATCGCTGTTGCGCGGGAGCTGACCAAGCAGTTTGAGGAGGTGCGGCGGGGATCACTGAGCGAGATGGTCCGGTTCTACGCGGAGCACGAGCCGCGCGGTGAGTTTGTGCTAGTGGTAGCTGGCTGCTCTGACGAGGAGGGGGAGGGTGCTGAGCCCGATTGGGAGGCGGCCCTGGCCGCAGTCGACAGATTGCTGGCCCAGGGTGAAGAGACCAGCGCGGCCATTCGGCAGGTGGCCCTGAATCAACGCATCTCCCGCCGCGAGCTTTACAACCTCTTCCACGAAAGGCAGCGGCGGAACTGAATTTGCTGCCCAGGCCTTGACTGTTCCTGCCGGGTATGTTAATGTTTCTTATTGCACAAGTAGGGAAGCTGGACACACCTTTTTTCTGCGGATTACATACTTGTGGTAGGTTAAGGTAATAATTCGTAGATGGATGGATAACGCAGGCAAACGCGCCTCTGTGTTGGCCTAAGGGGTGTCTTGTCCCTTTTTTTGGCTTTACTGCGGCTTTCTACTGTTCTGCTGCTATTCTAGGGTTAAGGGGTGAAGAAGTCAATGTACAAACCCATCCCAGCGGGCCTGCGCTCGCGCCAGTCTTTCGGGAAAATCGCCGAGATTCTGCCCATGCCGGATCTGATTCAGATCCAGGTGGAGTCGATGCGATCTTTTCTTGAGGAAGGGCTGGCCGAGACATTTCGCGACATTTCCCCGATTCAAGACTTCACCGGCAATCTGGTGCTGGAGTTTGTCGACTACCAATTTGGGGAGCCCAAGTATTCGGTCGAGGAATCGAAAGAGCGCGATGTGACTTATGCCGCACCGCTGCGAGTGAAAGCACGCCTGGTCAACAAGGAAACCGGCGAGGTGAAGGAGCAGGAGGTTTTCATGGGGGACTTCCCCCTGATGACCGACGCGGGCACCTTCATCTACAACGGTGCTGAACGGGTAGTCGTCAGCCAGCTGGTGCGTTCCCCTGGTGCCTACTATACCGAAAACATCGACAACCACGGCCATAAGATATTTGGTGCAACCATCATCCCCAACCGTGGAGCGTGGCTGGAACTGGAGACTGACTCCCACGATGTCATCTCGGTTAGGGTCGATCGCACCCGTAAGATCCCGGTTACAGTGCTGCTCAGGGCGCTGGGCCTTGGCACCAATGCAGAGATTGAGCAGAAATTCGGCCCGGAAGCTCCGCTGCAGCCCACGCTGGATAAAGACGCCACAGAGACAGAAAACGACGGGCTCTTGGAGATCTACAAGCGCCTGCGCCCTGGCGAACCGCCTACGGTGGATAGCGCCAGATCTCTGTTGACTTCCCTGTTTTTTGATGCACGGCGCTATGACCTGGCGCATGTCGGGCGCTACAAATTATATAAGAAGCTATCGCTAAAAAGACGGATTCTGAATCTGGTCTCGGCGGACACCATCATCGCCACCGAGACGCTGCTACAGCCGATGGTACCGGCTGACGGCCCCCGACCGGTTGTGCCTCCGGGAGAGGTGCTCTTCGTCGAGGGAGAAGTGCTCGTCGAGGCAGGACAGCGCATCACCCGCCGCATTGCCGAACGGCTGGAAGCAGCCGGCGTGAACGAACTCTATGTCCAGCTGGATGGGGGACGGCGAGTGAAGTTCATCGGCAATGGACTGTTTCGGCAGACATGGCAGGAGGCCGTGGCTAACCGCCGTCTGGCGGAAAACCTGCTGACTGCCGAGGGCAGCATCCTCCTGCCGACCGGGGCGGAACTGCATGAAGATAACCTGGCCAAACTGGAAGAGGCCTATGACCAACTAGCCGATAAACGGGTCGTGCTGCATACGAGGCGCGGCACCGAGACAGTGATCCTCACCGATCGCTATGCCCCCAGTCAGGAAAAACACATCCTGAAAGAGGACATCGTTGCCGCCGTCAACTACATGATGGGCCTGATGCAGGGCATTGGTGATGTGGATGATATCGACCACCTGGGGAACCGTCGCCTGCGCACCATCGGTGAGCTGCTGCAGAACCAGTTCCGTATCGGCCTCTCGCGCATGGAGCGGGTGGTTAAGGAGCGCATGACCATTCAGGATGTGGACGTGATCACGCCCCAGGCGTTGATCAATATCCGCCCGGTGGTGGCGGCTATCAAGGAGTTCTTCGGTAGCTCTCAGCTATCGCAGTTTATGGATCAGACCAACCCTCTGGCGGAACTGGCACACAAGCGGCGCCTCAGCGCCCTGGGGCCAGGCGGACTGAGCCGCGATCGCGCCGGGGTAGAGGTGCGCGACGTGCACCACTCCCACTACGGCCGGATCTGTCCTATTGAAACGCCCGAGGGCCCCAACGTCGGCCTGATCGGCAACCTGAGCACCTATGCCCGCATCAACCAGTATGGCTTCATCGAGACGCCATATCGGGTTGTGGACAAGGAAACCGGCCGGGTGACCGACGAGATTGAATATCTGACGGCGGATGAAGAAGATCAGTATGTCGTGGCCCAGGCGAACGCCGTTCTCGATGATGAGAATCGCTTCGCTGAAGACCGGGTGCCGATTCGCTATAAGCGGGATGTCAAGGTAGTCCCGCCCAGCGAGGTCGACTATATGGACGTGTCAGCCAAGCAGGTTTTCAGCATCTCGACGACGCTGATTCCTTTTCTGGAGCATGACGACGCCAGCCGTGCCCTGATGGGCGCCAACATGATGAAGCAGGCAGTGCCGCTCCTGCGGCCAGAAGCACCCCTGGTCGGCACCGGTATGGAATTTAAGTCTGCCATGGACTCCGGCAGCCTGATCATCGCCGCCCGACCCGGTATCGTTACCCGGGTGACGGCCACCGAAATCACTGTTCAGAATGATGAGGGCTCGGTTGACACCTATAAGCTGCTCAAGTTCCGTCGCTCCAACCAGGGCACCTGCATCAATCAGCAGCCCCTGGTGCAGAAAGGGCAGCGGGTGGAGCAGGGCGACATCCTGGCTGATGGCCCCAGTACCGATCAGGGCGAGCTGGCGCTGGGACGCAACGTCCTCTGCGCGTTCATGCCCTGGGAGGGCTACAACTACGAGGATGCTATTCTGATCAGCGAGCGGCTCGTCATGGATGACGTTTTCACTTCTATTCATATTGAGGAATACGAATCGGAGGCGCGCGACACCAAGCTGGGCCCCGAGGAGATCACCCGGGACATCCCCAACGTCGGCGAGGATGTGCTCAAGGATCTGGACGAACGGGGGATTATCCGTATCGGTGCCGAAGTGCGGGCGGGAGATATCCTCGTCGGCAAGGTAACCCCCAAGGGCGAAACCGAGCTGACAGCGGAAGAACGCCTGCTCCGGGCCATCTTTGGGGAGAAGGCGCGCGAGGTCAGGGATACCTCCCTCAAGGTGCCCCATGGCGAGGCCGGTAAAGTCGTCGACGTGCGGGTTTTCACCCGCGAAGATGGCGACGAACTGCCGCCTGGCGTCAATATGCTGGTGCGGGTTTACGTTGCCCAGAAGCGCAAGATCTCTGAGGGCGACAAGATGGCCGGCCGGCACGGCAACAAGGGCGTCATCGCCCGCATTCTGCCTGAGGAAGACATGCCGTTTCTGCCTGATGGCACTCCGCTGGAGATTGTGCTCAACCCCCTGGGCGTGCCGTCCCGCATGAACGTCGGCCAGATCCTGGAGACGCATCTCGGGTGGGCTGCCAATGCCCTCGGCCTGCATATGGCAACTCCCGTCTTTGACGGGGCCACCGGCGAGGAGATCGAGCAGGCCCTGGAAGCAGCCGGGCTGCCGCGGAGCGGCAAGATCACTGTCTACGATGGCCTCACCGGTCAGCCGTTTGACAACGAAGTGACTGTGGGCTATATCTACTTCCTCAAGCTGTTCCACCTGGTGGATGACAAGATCCATGCCCGGTCTACCGGCCCCTACTCGCTGGTCACCCAGCAGCCACTGGGCGGTAAGGCCCAATTTGGCGGACAGCGCTTTGGTGAGATGGAAGTCTGGGCGCTGGAGGCCTATGGCGCCGCCTACACGCTGCAGGAGATTCTGACGGTGAAGTCCGACGACGTGGTCGGGCGGGTGCGTACCTATGAAGCGATCGTGAAGGGCGAGAACGTGCCGGAACCGGGCGTGCCCGAATCCTTCAAGGTGCTCATCAAGGAATTGCAGAGCCTGGCCATGGATGTAAAGGTGCTGACGGAGGACAACGAAGAAATCGCCATCCGCGAGTACGAGGACGATGTGCATGACGCGGTGCGCGATCTGAATCTGAATATAGAAGGGTTAGAGAACGACGCGGCGGTGGCACAGACTGCCGGCCGTAGCTCCCAGCCGACCGAAAGCAGGCCAGCCGTCGAACCGGAGGCAGAGGAGGAGGACGAGGCTGAAGCGACGCGAGAAGCTGCCGGTTCTACCCCCATCGATCGCGAGAAGCTGACCGCGGTTCTGACCAAAAGGCTGGCCGGAATTAAGGAAGGTGCCGACGAGTCGGATGAGAGCGAAGGAGCAATAAAGGAGGAGACTCGGTCCTCCCTGGAGCAACGGATGGCTGAACTGAGTCGTATTATCCAGCCCAAGATGGACATCGATGATGTTGAAGATGATCCTAAATCCAGGTAGGCATCTTCGTTGATCGCAGTGCAGTGATGATAATAACGCCGCCATGCTATGGCGCGGCCTGAACATGGCGGCGCAAGTCAAGCGAGGATGTTTGCTCTAATCGTTCTACGCTGAAGGGAGTGACGGCATTGTTGGATCTCAACGAGTTTGATTCTATAAAGATCAGCCTGGCCTCCGCGGACCAGATTCGCGAGTGGTCCAAGGGTGAAGTTAAGAAGCCAGAGACGATCAACTACCGGACGCTGAAGCCTGAGAAGGAAGGTCTCTTCTGCGAGAGGATTTTTGGCCCCACCAAGGATTGGGAGTGCAGCTGCGGCAAGTATAAACGGGTTCGCTATCGAGGTATTGTCTGCGATAAATGTGGGGTAGAGGTAACCCGCTCCAAGGTGCGCCGTGAGCGGATGGGTCATATCGAACTGGCCGCTCCCGTGTCCCATATCTGGTACTTCAAAGGGATCCCCAGCCGCATGGGCCTGATCCTGGATATGTCGCCCCGACTGCTGGAGAAAGTGCTCTATTTTGCCTCCTATGTTGTGCTGGACCCGGGTGACAGCGGGCTGTCGCATAAGCAGATCCTGACCGAGGCCGAGTATCGCGAGGCGCGCGATAAGTACGGCTACTCGGCTTTCCGGGTAGGAATGGGTGCTGAGGCTATCAAGGAACTGCTGACTGACGTCGATCTGGATGCGCTCTATAACGAGTTGCGGGCGGAATTCGAGAACTCCAGCGGTCAGCGGCGCACGCGGGTGATCCGCCGCATGGAAGTCGTCGAGGCTTTTCGCCGTTCTGGCAACAAGCCGGAGTGGATGATCCTGGACGTTATTCCGGTAATTCCACCGGAGCTGCGGCCGATGGTACAGCTGGATGGTGGCCGCTTTGCCACCTGTGACCTCAACGATCTCTACCGCCGGGTCATCAACCGCAACAATCGCCTCAAACGGCTACTGGAGCTGGGCGCTCCGGACATCATCGTCCGCAACGAAAAACGGATGCTGCAGGAGGCAGTGGATGCCCTGATCGATAACGGCCGCCGGGGGCGCCCGGTTACCGGTCCTGGCAACCGTCCGCTGAAATCCCTGAGCGATATGTTAAAGGGTAAGCAGGGCCGTTTCCGCCAGAATCTGTTGGGTAAACGCGTAGACTACTCGGGGCGTTCCGTCATCGTCGTTGGTCCCAAGCTAAAACTCTATCAGTGCGGTCTGCCCAAAGAGATGGCCCTGGAGCTGTTTAAGCCCTTTGTGATGAAAAAGCTGGTTAAGGATGGGCATGCCCAGAACATCAAGAGCGCCAAACGGATGGTGGAGCGGGTACGCGAAGAGGTCTGGGACGTCCTCGAGGACGTAATACAGGAACACCCGGTTCTGCTCAACCGGGCCCCGACGCTGCACCGCCTGGGCATTCAGGCCTTTGAGCCGGTGCTGGTGGAGGGCCGCGCCATCAAGATTCACCCCCTGGTCTGTACGGCCTATAATGCCGACTTCGATGGTGACCAGATGGCGGTGCACGTGCCGCTCTCGGCGGAGGCCCAGGTGGAGGCCAGACTGCTGATGCTTTCGGCCCACAACCTCCTCAATCCCAAGGACGGCAAACCGGTGGCTACGCCCACCAAGGATATGGTCCTGGGCATCTATTATCTCACCAGTGAAGATAAGGATGCCAAGGGGGCTGGCAGCGTCTTCAGCAGCCCTGAGGAGGCGATCATGGCCTACGAACAGGGTCTGGTGGCGCTGAATGCACCGATTCGCGTCCGCCTGACAGGCCAACTGCCTGACGGTCAGGTGGTCAGGGAGCTGCACGACGTGACGCTGGGGCGGCTGATCCTTAACGAGAATATCCCACAGGATCTGGGAATGGTGGACCGGAGCGATCCGAAGAACGCCACCCGGCTCGAGGTCAACACCCTGGTGGACCGCAAACTGCTGGGCAAAATCGTCGAGCGCTGCTATGCGCAACATGGCTCCACCAAGACGACGATCATTCTGGATAATCTCAAGGATCTCGGCTTCAAGTATGCAACACTTTCCGGCATCAGCATCTCCATGGACGATATTAGTGTCCCGCCTCAGAAGGAGGACATCCTGCGCGAGGCGGAGGCTAAGGTCGCCGAGATCGAGCGTGCCTATAGCCGGGGCATGATGAGTGCCGACGAGAGATATCGCAATGTGATCGATATCTGGACTGAAGCTAACGCCGAAGTTCAGAAAGCGCTCTTTGATAATATGGATGAGTTCAACCCGATCTACATGATGGTCATGTCGGGAGCGCGGGGTAACTTCTCGCAGATCACCCAGCTGGGTGGTATGCGCGGACTGATGTCCGACCCGTCGGGGCGGACCATCGAGTTGCCTATCAAGGCCAGCTTCCGCGAAGGGTTGACAGTTCTCGAATACTTTACCTCTACGCACGGCGCGCGCAAGGGCGCTGCCGACACCGCTATCCGCACGGCCGACTCAGGATACCTGACGCGGCGCCTCGTTGACGTCGCCCAGGATGTGATCGTCCGCGAGGAGGACTGCGGCACCACAGCCGGCATTTCCATCGGCGATATTCGAGATGGCAAGTATGTCATCGAGCCGCTGTCGGAGCGGATTGCCGGCCGTACGGCGGCCGAGGATCTGGTCGTCTCCGACTATCGCGACCCGCTGACCGGCGAGTTGCACACCGAAGAGCTGACGCTGGTGGAGGCCGGCCAGATGATCTCCGATGCCAAAGCACAGGAGATTGCCACCTTCGGCGTAGCGGTTGCTCCGGTGGCCGGCACCGTCACTATTGACGGTGAGCGCCTGATAGTGACTGCCGAGAACGGCGAGAAGCATGTGCGCTACCGCGCCAGCGACGATCAGCCGTTGCTGGTGGCCTCGGGTGCAAGCGTGTCAGCTGGCCAGGCGCTGACTGGCGGGCTCATCGACCAGGTCGCTATTCGCTCGGTGCTGACCTGCAGGTCGCGGCACGGTGTCTGTGTCAAGTGTTATGGACGAAATCTGGCTACCGGCGGCCAGGTGGAAGTCGGTGAATCCATCGGCATCATCGCCGCTCAGTCCATCGGCGAGCCTGGCACTCAGTTGACGATGCGCACCTTCCATACCGGTGGCGTGGCCGGTGAGGATATCACCCAGGGTCTGCCGCGAGTCGAGGAGCTGTTCGAGGCCCGCAAGCCCAAGGGGCAGGCCACCATCACCGAGCTTGCCGGTCACGTAGCCATCATCGATGGCAAGGGCGGCAAGGTGGTAGAGGTCACGTCGGAGGACGGCGAGGTCAAGAGCTACCAGATCCCCTATGGCGCCCGGCTGAGCGTGGCTGATGGTCAGGAGGTTGAGGCCGGTGACGCCCTGACGGAGGGGTCCGTCAACCCGCACGAGCTCCTCTTGGCCAGAGGCATTCGGGGCGTGCAGACCTACCTGCTGCAGGAGGTGCAGAAGGTCTACCGCCTGCAGGGCGTGGAGATCAACGATAAGCACATCGAGGTTATCATCCGCCAGATGATGCGCAAGGTGCGGGTAGATGAACCTGGCGATACACGCCTGCTGGGCGGCGGGCTGGTCGACGTCTTCGAGTTCCAGGAAGAGAATGCGCGGGTGATCGAGGAAGGTGGCGAGCCGGCAGTGGCCAGGCCAGTCCTGCTGGGCATCACCAAGGCGTCGCTGGCGACCGACTCCTTCCTGTCGGCGGCATCATTCCAGGAGACGACACGCGTCCTGACCGATGCTGCCATCAAGGGCAGAGTCGATCCTCTGCTGGGCTTGAAGGAGAACGTTATCCTCGGCAAACTGATTCCAGCCGGAACTGGTATGAGCCGTTATCGGCAGATTCGCCTCCAGGTGGCGAACCCGGAAAATCAAGTTGACACCGCAGATACGGCTAACTATAATAGTTAAGTGTGTCTGATTCGTCCACTGCGGGAGGTTGCCGATGTTTGATACACTGGAGTACCTCAAGAACGCCAAACACAAGGTTGTTGGGGTGAAACAGACGCAGAAGGCTGTACAACGTGATCAGACTGACTGGGTCGTCATGGCCAGGGATGCTGATCCGCGTGTCCTGCGGGAGCTGCAAGAGCTCTGCCAGGCCAAGGGCATCGCCCTGCACTGGGTGGAGACGATGCAGGAGCTGGGCAAAGCGGCCGGTATCCAGGTTGGCTCGGCCACGGCGGCCGTATTGAAGGAGTGAGCGGATCCAGCGGATGTCTGATACAGACATCACCTTAGGTGAATCGCGATTCCCCAGGTTTCGCTAAGGTTGCTGCCCCTGCTCTGTGGCAGGGGCAGCATGTTCCTCATTCATATCTCAGCGGAAGGAGGTGCTTGCATGCCAACGATTAACCAGCTGATTCGCAAGGGTCGCAAAAAAGTGGAGTATAAGTCCAAAGCCCCTTCCTTGCACGATTGTCCGCAGCGTCGAGGCGTATGTGTCAGGGTTACGACCATGAGCCCGAAGAAGCCCAACTCGGCTATTCGCAAGATTGCCAGGGTGCGCCTGACCAACGGTGAAGAAGTGACGGCTTACATCCCGGGTGAAGGCCACAACCTTCAGGAGCACTCTGTTGTTTTAGTTCGTGGCGGACGTGTCCGTGATCTGCCGGGTGTTCGCTACCATGTTATCCGTGGCACACTGGATTCTGCTGGAGTGCAGAATCGAAATCAGTCACGCTCCAAGTATGGTGCCAAGCGAGCCAGAAGGGCGAGATAGCATTTTCGTAAGGTAATTTTTGCAGATCTGACTGCGGTGGATTGGAGGGAAAAGGATGCCCAGAAAAGGTCCTGTGCCGAAACGAGATGTTCTGCCAGATCCGATTTACGGAAGCAAGCTGGTGACTCGTTTTATCAACAAGCTGATGAAGGACGGCAAGCGGGGAACCGCTGAGCGGATCTTCTACGGCGCTATGGACGTAGTGAAGGCGCGCAGCGGCAAGGAGCCGATCGAGGTCTTCGAGGCGGCGATGAAGAATGTCGCCCCCGTGCTCGAGGTCAAGCCGCGCCGCGTGGGTGGTGCTACCTACCAGGTTCCGGTGGATGTATCCCCGCAACGGCAACAGATGCTTTCCATCCGTTGGCTGGTGCAGTATGCGCGCGCCCGCGGCGAGAAAACTATGGTTGACCGTTTGGCTGGCGAGCTGATGGATGCCGCTTCCGGTACGGGTGCAGCCATCAAGCGGCGTGAGGATACACACCGCATGGCTGAGGCTAACAAGGCATTTGCCCATTATCGCTGGTAAGGTTTACTGCTGGCAAGAAAGCTAGAGAGGAGGGGTGTTATGCCAAGGGAATTTGCGTTAGACAAAATAAGAAACATTGGGATCATGGCCCACATCGATGCCGGCAAGACGACTACGACCGAGCGCATTCTGTTCTACACGGGCAAAGTGCATAAGACGGGCGAGACGCATGATGGGGCTGCTACAATGGACTGGATGGTGCAAGAGCAAGAACGAGGCATTACCATCACCTCAGCCGCGACAACTTGCCAGTGGAGAGATTGTCGAATCAACATTATCGACACACCCGGTCACGTGGACTTCACTGTCGAGGTCGAGCGCTCCTTGCGAGTGCTGGATGGGGCGGTGGCCGTCTTCTGTGCCAAGGGTGGTGTTGAGCCGCAATCCGAGACGGTATGGCGGCAGGCTGACAAGTATGGAGTTCCCCGCATCGCCTACGTGAACAAGATGGATACCCTGGGGGCTGACTTCATGCGAGTCGTGGAAATGATGCGCACTCGCCTCGGCGTCAGCGCGCTGCCGGTCCAGCTGCCCATCGGGCAGGAGGAGTCTTTCGCCGGCGTCATCGACCTGATTACCATGACGGCGCATTACTATCTGGATGAGCAGGGAACGGTGGATCAGGAGCAACCGATTCCGGCGGAGCAGCAGGAAGAGGCCCGGCGTCTGCGGCTGGAGCTGATTGAGGCGCTGGCCATGACCGATGAAGAGTTCATGCTCCGCTATCTGGAGGGCGAGGAGCTCTCGGCCGACGAGATCAGGCGAGTCCTGCGCAAGGCCACCCTCGACCTGCAGCTGATTCCGGTGCTCTGCGGTTCCTCTTATCGCAACAAGGGTGTTCAGCTGTTGCTGGATGCGATCGTGGACTACCTGCCTTCGCCGCTGGATATCGCTGCTGTGACTGGCACTACGCTCACTGGTGAGCCGACTTCGCGCGAGCCAGATGATGCTGCGCCGTTTTCCGCGCTGGTCTTTAAGATCGTTACTGACCCGTATGTGGGCAAGCTGGCCTATCTGCGTGTCTACTCCGGGGCCCTGAACGCCGGGAGTTATGTCCAGAACCCCAGCCGGGGCAAGCGAGAGCGCGTCGGGCGCATCCTGCGGATGCATGCCAATCACAGGGAGGACCTGACAGAGATCAGGACGGGCGATATCGTGGCCGTTGTCGGCCTGAAGGAGACGATTACGGGCGAGACCCTCTGCAGCGAGAATGCAGTCATCGTCTTTGAGAGCATGCAGTTTCCCGACCCGGTCATCTCCCAGGCCATCGAGCCGAAGACGAAGGCCGATCAGGATAAGCTGGCTATCGCGCTGGGCCGGCTGGCTGAAGAGGATCCGACTTTTCAGACCTACACTGACCACGAGACAGGTCAGACCATCATCCGCGGCATGGGTGAGCTGCATCTGGACATCATTGCCGATCGGCTGCTGCGCGAGTTCAAGGTCGGCGCCAACCTGGGCAAACCCCAGGTCGCCTATCGCGAGACGATCCGTCAGGCTGTCAAGGCCGAGGGTCGGTTTGTTCGGCAGAGCGGCGGTCGCGGTCAGTACGGTCATGTCTGGGTCGAGTTTGAGCCGCTGGAGAACGGCGCCGGATATGAGTTTGTTAACAAGATTGTCGGTGGCGTCGTGCCGAAGGAATACATTCCGGCAGTGGATGCCGGAATCCGCGAAGCAATGCAGAGTGGTGTCCTGGCCGGCTTCCCGGTAGTCGATATCCGCGCCACCATCTACGATGGAAGCTACCATGATGTTGATTCGTCTGAGATGGCTTTCAAGATCGCCGGTTCCATGGCCTTTAAGAACGCTATGGGCAAGGCCAGCCCGGTGTTGCTGGAGCCGGTGATGAAGATTGAGATTACGGTTCCAGAGGAATATATGGGTGATGTGATCTCCGATCTCAACTCGCGGCGCGGCCGCGTCGAAGGGATGGAGCCGCGTCTGGGGGCACAGATCGTTCGTGGGTATGTCCCCCTGTCGCAGATGTTTGGTTACACTACGGCATTACGCTCGCTGACTCAGGGGCGCGGGACCTCCAGCATGGAATTCCACGCCTACGAGGAGGTTCCCAAGAGCGTGGCCGAGGACATCATCAAAGGCAACTAGCCTGAAGCACTTGATTTGTAGGAGGGTAATTGTAAATGGCAAAGCAAAAGTTTGAGCGCACCAAGCCGCACGTAAACATCGGCACCATCGGTCATATCGACCATGGCAAGACCACACTGACGGCTGCTCTCACCAGCGCTCTCTCCACCGTAGGCGGCGCGGCCAAGATGGGCTACGATCAGATCGACAAGGCGCCAGAAGAGAAGGCCCGCGGCATCACCATCAACACTTCGCACGTGGAGTATGAGACCGAGAATCGGCACTATGCTCACGTCGACTGCCCGGGTCACGCTGACTACATCAAGAACATGATCACCGGTGCAGCCCAGATGGACGGTGCCATCCTCGTGGTATCGGCCGCTGACGGCCCGATGCCCCAGACGCGCGAGCACATCCTGCTGGCTCACCAGGTTAACGTCCCCTACATCGTTGTCTTCCTGAACAAGGCCGACATGGTGGACGATCCTGAGCTGATCGAGCTGGTAGAGATGGAAGTGCGCGAGCTGCTTTCCGATTACGGCTATCCAGGCGATGACACGCCGATCGTGGTCGGTTCCGCTCTGAAGGCACTGGAGTGCGGTTGCGGCAGCCGCGACTGCGAGTGGTGCGGCAAGATCTGGGAGCTGATGGATGTCGTGGACGAGTACATCCCGACTCCTGAGCGCGAGGCTGACAAGCCGTTCCTGATGCCGGTGGAAGACGTCTTCACCATCACCGGTCGCGGGACCGTGGGTACCGGCCGGGTTGAGCGCGGCACCGTCAAGGTTGGCGACGAGGTAGAGATCGTCGGCCTGCGCGAGGAGTCCCGCAAGACTGTCGTCACCGGCGTGGAGATGTTCCGCAAGCTGCTGGAGCGGGCTGAGGCCGGCGACAACGTTGGTCTGCTGCTGCGCGGTGTCGATCGCCAGTCCATCGAGCGCGGTATGGTTCTGGCCAAGCCGGGCACCATCAAGCCGCACACCAAGTTCAAGGCTGAAGTCTACGTCCTGAAGAAGGAAGAGGGCGGCCGCCATACCGCATTCTTCAGCGGCTATCGTCCGCAGTTCTTCTTCCGCACCACCGACGTGACCGGCAACATCGAGCTGCCGGAGGGCGTGGAGATGGTCATGCCTGGTGACAACGTGACCATGACCATCGAGCTGATCACGCCGATCGCTCTGGAGCGAGGTCTGCGTCTCGCCATCCGCGAGGGCGGCCGCACGGTTGGTTCGGGCGTTGTAACCGAGATTATCGAGTAGTAGGCAAAAACCTTCAGGTACTGCGGCCTCCTGCAGGCCGCAGTACGCCCTGTTTAGCTGCCGGGTCTGATCCTCTTTTCTTGCGGTCTCGAGCAGCGTGATGATGCGGGAGGTTGCTGGCGTGCGTCCATGTCGCCACAGGGAATTCTCGCGGAGCAGGTCCGCTGACCAAGCGGGCGAGGGGGGCAGGGCGTTCTGGTGTAATCCCTACGATTTGAGCAAGGAGGGAAATCTTAGTACATGGCACAGCAAAAGATCCGAATTCGCTTGAAAGCTTTTGACCATAAGGTTTTGGACCAGTCTGCAGAAAAGATAGTGGAGACTGCCAGACAGACTGGCGCCCAGGTATCTGGTCCCGTACCTTTGCCGACAGAGCGGGCATTGTACACGATTTTGCGCGCTCCGCACGTGGAGAAAGATATTCGCGAACAGTTTGAGATGCGCACCCATAAACGTCTGATCGACATCCTCGATCCTACGCCGAAGACGGTGGATGCTCTGATGCGCCTCGACCTGCCAGCGGGTGTCGATATCGAGATTAAGCTCTAGTCAGCTGGACTGCGTCCGGCCATCGGGGGATGCGGTCAGAGTGTAAATTGTTTTTGGAGGTGGCATCGATGGATAAAGCAATTATCGGGAAGAAGCTGGGCATGACTCAGATGTTTACCGAGGCTGGAGAGCTGATTCCGGTGACGGCTATTATCGCCGGGCCTTGCCCGGTTATACAGGTTAAGACCAAAGAGCATGACGGCTACCAGGCGGTACAGGTAGGGTTCAGTCCCATCGCCGAGCACAAGCTGAACAAGCCGTTGCGCGGCCACTTTGCCAAGGCCGGCGTGGCTACCCAGCGCGTGCTGCGCGAGTTTCGTCTCTCCAATGCTGATCAGTTCCAGGTGGGTGATGAACTGAAGGCCGATCTGTTTGCCGCCGGTGATGCTGTCGATGTGACGGGCATCTCTCGCGGCAAAGGCTACGCCGGTTCCATCAAACGCTGGGGGTTCGGCCGTGGACCTTCATCGCACGGGTCCAAGTATCACCGTGGCCCTGGTTCACTCCAGGCGCGGGATGCCTCCCGCGTTTTCAAGGGGCGGAAGCTTCCTGGGCATATGGGCTCAGTCAAGCGCACGGTGCAGAACCTGCAGGTCGTCAAGGTTGACCCTGAGCGCAACCTGATTCTGGTTAAGGGTTCGGTTCCGGGGCCCAAGGGCGGCATTGTTACCATCAAGAATTCAGTCAAAGCCTAGGTCAGCCATTCAGAGACCGGCGTTTGTCGAAAGGAGGAGTAATTGGTGCCTACAGTAGATGTGCGTAATATGCAAGGCAACGTGGTCGGCCAGATCGAGTTGGCCGAGTCCGTTTTCGGCATTGAAGCTAATGAACATGTTATGCATCAGGCTGTTGTGAGATATCTGGCATCGCAGCGGCTCGGCACTCACGATGTCAAGAACCGCTCCGAGGTACGCGGCGGTGGAAAAAAGCCCTGGAGACAGAAGGGCATGGGTCGAGCCAGACAGGGCAGTCGGCGTTCCCCGCAATGGCGGGGCGGCGGTGTGGTCTTCGGGCCGACGCCACGCAGCTATAAGCTGGCAATGCCCCGCAAGGTGCGGCGTCTGGCACTGAAATCCGCCCTGTCCACCAAGCTGCAGAACGGCGAACTGATCATCCTTGACCAGCTGACCATCGATCAGCCCAGGACGAAGACGGTGATCGAGCTGCTCAAGGTGCTGCAGGCAGAGAACGCGCTGCTGGTTACCGGTGAGGTTGTCCCCAATCTCGTCCTCTCCAGCCGCAACATCCCTGGCGTTCTGGCCGTGGATGCCAACAACATGAATGTGTACGAGATACTCAGACACAAGTCATTGATCCTGACGCGTGATGCAGTAGCCAAAGTTGAGGAGGTGCTGGCCTGATGCGTGATGCCAGGGATATCATCATTCGCCCGATTGTCAGCGAGCGCAGCACTGAGCTGATGGATCAGCGGAAGTATACGTTTGAAGTGGCTTCGGACGCCAACAAGATCGAGATCGCTCAGGCGGTGGAGAAGCTCTTCCGGGTCAAGGTGGAGAGTGTCAACACGATGCGCGTTCTCGGCAAGATGCGCCGCAACCGCTATGGTTACAACCGCAAGCGCAGCTGGAAGAAGGCGATCGTAACCATAACGAAGGATAGCAGAAAGATTCCTATTTTAGACACGGTCTAGTCAAGGAGGGATGAGCAGATGGCTACTAAGAAGTTCAAACCAACGTCTCCAGGACGTCGGTTCATGTCGGTATCGACTTTCGATGAGATCACCAAGACTGAGCCAGAGCGTTCCTTGCTAGCCCCTCTTACCAGCAAGGGTGGCCGTAACTCCCAGGGCAGAATCACTGTTCGCCATCGCGGTGGGGGACATAAGCGGAAATACCGCATCATCGATTTCCGCCGCGACAAAGATGGCATCCCGGCCAAGGTTGTCGCCATCGAATATGACCCCAATCGCTCGGCAAATATTGCCCTGTTGCAGTACGCCGATGGCGAAAAACGTTATATTCTGGCGCCAGTCGGACTGAGGCCTGGTTCCCAGGTCATGTCTGGCGAGGAAGCCGACATTTTCCCTGGCAACGCGATGCCGATTCGCAATATCCCGGTGGGTACCACCATCCACAACATCGAGCTGAAGCCTGGCAAGGGTGGACAGCTGGTGAGATCTGCCGGCGCGGCAGCGCAGCTGATGGCCAAAGAGGGTGCCTATGCCCACGTTCGGATGCCGTCCAGCGAAGTGCGCCTCATCCATGTGGACTGTCGGGCGACGGTGGGCCAGGTAGGAAATGTCGATCACGAGAATATCTCTATCGGTAAAGCCGGTCGCAGGCGCTGGCTAGGGTTCCGACCCAGCGTGCGCGGTGTGGCCATGAACCCGGTTGACCATCCGCATGGCGGCGGTGAGGGGCGCGCGCCCATCGGTCGCCAGTCGCCGGTTACCCCCTGGGGTCACCCCACTCTCGGTCGCCGGACTCGCAAGAAGAAGCAGAGCGACAGGTATATCGTGCGTCGCCGGAAGTCTTAAGACAGCGTGAGCCTTGTACTGAGAAAGGAGGCCAAACAATGTCCAGATCTTTGAAGAAGGGTCCCTACGTGGAAGAGCGGCTGCTCAAGCGCATTCAGGAGCTGAACGCGCAGGGTCAGAAGCGCGTGCTTAAGACCTGGTCGCGCAGCTCGACCATCTTCCCCGAGATGGTGGGACATACGATAGCCGTTCATGACGGACGCAAGCATGTGCCCGTATATATCACCGAAGACATGGTCGGTCACAAGTTGGGGGAATTTGCTCCTACCCGCACCTTCCGTGGTCACGGTCACCATACAGAGCGCTCAACGGCTCTCAAGTAAGTGAGGAGGGAACAGACGCATGGAAGCTAAGGCGGTAGCGAAGTACATTCGCATCGCGCCTTCAAAAGCCCGAATCGTGATCAACCTGATTCGCGGCAAAGAGATTGGTGAGGCGCTGGACATTCTCCGCTATACTCCGAAGGCTGCTTCCGAACCGATCGCCAAGGTGATCCGCTCAGCAGCCGCCAACGCGGAGCATAACTACGATATGGATATCGACAGGCTGTATGTTGCAGAAGCGTACGTGGATGCCGGCCCGACCATGCGCCGCTATCATCCGCGGGCCCAGGGTCGGATGTACCCAGTGCTTAAGCGTTCCTGCCACATCACCGTTGTAGTCAAAGAACGATAAGAAGGAGGGAGCCAATCAGTGGGTCAGAAGATACACCCCAAGGGGCTGCGTGTCGGCATCATCAGGGATTGGGACTCCAAATGGTTTGCCGAGAAAAACTACTCTGATTACCTCCTGGAGGACTATCAGATTCGCAAGTTCTTGAAAGAGAAGCTGTTTAACGCTGGTATCTCGCACATCGTGATCGAGCGAGCCGGCAATGTGCTGCGGACGTTCATCCATGCTGCCAAGCCTGGCATGGTTATCGGTCGCGGCGGCACCGGCGTCGAGGAGCTCCGTCAGGCATTGGAGGGCATGACGGGCAAGCAGGTGTATGTCAACGTCATCGAGATCAAGAACCCCGAGCTGTCGGCTCAGCTGGTGGCTGAGAATATCGCCGGCCAGCTGGAGCGCCGGATCAGCCCCCGTCGCGCGATGCGGCAGGCGATGATGCGGACCATGCGGGCTGGAGCTCAGGGTATCAGGATTAACGTTGCTGGCCGCCTGAACGGCGCTGAGATCGCTCGCAGCGAATGGGCGCGCGAGGGGACGATTCCTCTGCACACCCTGCGGGCCGATATCGACTATGCCGTTGTCACTGCTCATACCACCTACGGGCAGATCGGCGTCAAAGTCTGGATTTACAGAGGAGAAGTTCTGCCGAAGGCCAAGAACAAAGCGGCGGAAAGGGGCGAATAAGCATGTTGATGCCTAAACGTGTGAAGTACCGCAGATCTCATCGCCCGTCTCTAAAGGGGCGCGCCAAGGGCGGCACCGAGATCACATTTGGCGAATATGGTTTGCAGGCGCAGGGCGCGGCCTGGATCACCAGCCGACAGATCGAGGCTGCCCGTGTAGCGATGACACGCTCGGTCCGACGCGGCGGTAAGGTATGGATCAGGATTTTCCCGGATCGCCCGATTACCCAGAAGCCGGCCGAAACCCGTATGGGTAGCGGTAAGGGTTCCCCAGAATACTGGGTCGCCGTCGTCAAGCCAGGCCGAATGCTGTTTGAGATGGCCGGGGTCGATGAAGCTACGGCCCGCGAAGCCATGCGACTAGCCGCTCATAAGTTGCCGATTAAGACCAAGTTTATAACTCGCAAGAATATGGGTGGTGAGACTAATGAAGGTTAGTGAGATCCGTGGATTGTCCGAGGTCGAACTGAAGAAGCGCCTGGACGATTTGAAAGATGAGTTGTTCAACCTTCGGTTTCGCTCAGTAACCGGTCAACTGGATAACCCCATGCGCATCAGGGAAGTGCGCAGGTCGATCGCCCGCGTGCAAACAGTACTGCGGGAGCGCGAACTCCACATTAGCTAGTGGGAAGGAGGCGTTGGATCTTGCAGCGCAATCTACGCAAAGTGCGTCAAGGCACTGTAATCAGCGACAAGATGGATAAGACGGTGGTCGTGCTGGTCGAAACCTGGTCGCGGCACCCGCTCTATAACCGGACAGTTAAGCGAACGACCAAGTTCATGGCACACAACGAAGATAACCAGGCGCGGGTAGGGGATGTGGTCCGCATTATGGAAACCCGGCCCCTGAGCAAGAACAAGCGGTGGCGCGTGGTCAATATTGTCAGGAAGGCTGAATAGGAGCTCAGAGAAGGGAGGCCTGGAGCATGATCCAAACTGAAACTCGCTTACGCGTGGCAGACAACTCTGGTGCCAAGGAGATCCTCTGTATCCGGGTGGTAGGCGGTCATCACCATCGCTATGCCAATGTGGGCGACGTGATCACTGCTTCTGTCAAGGAAGCCACGCCCGGCGGAGTTGTTAAGAAGGGAGACATTATCAGAGCCGTGATTGTGCGCTCCAAGTCGGGCGCACACCGCAAGGACGGTTCCTATATCAAGTTTGATGAGAACGCTGCCGTCATCATCGACGGTCAGGGCAATCCGCGCGGGACCCGTATCTTTGGACCTGTGGCGCGAGAGCTGCGGGAGAAGAACTACATGAAGATCGTCTCCCTCGCCCCGGAAGTGCTCTAGAAGGTCAGAAAGGGAGGAGGGTCCGCAAATGAGTCAGAACAAGCTACACGTGCGCAAGGGCGACACAGTAGTAGTCCTCTCTGGTAAGGACAAGGGCAAGAGGGGCAGAGTGCTTGTCGCCCATCCGCAGAACGGCAAAGTTGTGGTGGAGGGCGTCAATATCGTCAGCAAACATCGCCGGGCCAGTGCTATGCAGCAGGCTGGTATCGTCCAGCAGGAAGCCCCGATTTATGCGGCCAAAGTGATGCTGGTCTGCCCGGCCTGCCGGAAGCCGACCCGGATTGCCAAGAAGGAACTGGAGAATGGCAAGCGGGTGCGGGTCTGTCGACACTGCAACGAGACCATTGATAAGTAGGCAGGAAGGGAGGGCTAAGCTGTGCCAAGACTAAAAGACAAGTACGTTACAGAGGTCATGCCCGCCTTGCAGCAGAGATTTGGTTACAAGAATGTCATGGAGATCCCCAAGGTGGAAAAGGTCGTCCTGAACATGGGCGTTGGTCGAGCCATCGGCAATGCCAAGGCTCTGGATGCGGCGGCTAATGACCTGGCGATTATCTCCGGTCAGAAGCCGATCATCACCCATGCACGCAAGTCGATTTCTAACTTCAGGCTGCGTACGGGTATGGCCATCGGCACCAAGGTAACACTGCGCGGCGACCGGATGTATGAGTTTCTCGACAAGTTGATGAACATCAACCTGCCACGGGTTCGTGACTTTAGGGGTGTCTCCCCCCGATCCTTTGATGGCAGAGGCAACTATTCCCTCGGCGTGAGAGAACAGCTGATCTTCCCTGAAATCGACTACGATAAAGTCGAACAGATTCAGGGTCTGGATATCACTATTGTCACTACCGCTCGCACCGACGAAGAGGCAAAGGCACTGCTGGAGCTCATGGGCATGCCGTTCCGTCAGTAAGGAAAAGGAGGGACAATTGTGGCCAAGAAGTCGATGATCATCAAACAGCAGCGTACGCCGAAGTATTCGGTGCGGCGCTATAACCGCTGCAAGATTTGCGGCCGTCCGCATGCGTACATGCGTAAGTTCGGCATATGCCGTATTTGCTTCCGCGAACTCGCTCATGAAGGGCAGATTCCCGGCGTAAAGAAGGCTAGCTGGTAAGCGCCAGCACAAAGGAAGGAGGTCGTGGTGCTCAATGGTAATGACGGATCCTATTGCTGATCTACTGACGCGGATTCGCAACGCCAATATCGCCTACCATGAAACACTGGATGCCCCCGCTTCCAAGATGAAGGCCAGCCTGGCAAACATCCTCAAGGAAGAGGGCTACATCCGTGATTATGATATTATCGACGACGGCAAGCAGGGTATCCTGCGGATCCGGCTGAAATACGGCCCCAACAAGGAACGTGTTATCACCGGACTGAAGCGCATCAGCCGTCCCGGCCTGCGGGTGTATGCTCGCAAGGACCAGATCCCGCGTGTTCTGGGCGGGCTGGGTATTGCCATCATTTCTACTTCGCGTGGTCTGATGACTGACAAAACCGCTCGCCAGGAAGGCATCGGCGGCGAGGTCATCTGCTACGTCTGGTAAGCCCAAAGGAGGTGTACTGATGTCACGGATTGGCAGAAAGCCGATAGAAGTGCCCCAGGGCGTGGAGATTACCATCGCTGAGCAGCAGATTACCGTCAAAGGCCCGAAGGGAACGCTGACCCGAGAAATTCATCCGGATATGCAGGTCACCCTGGAGGGTGGCGTCCTGGAGGTAACCCGCCCCAGCGACCAGAAGGAGCATCGCTCGCTGCATGGTTTGACCCGCACGCTGTTGGCCAACATGGTTGAAGGGGTTACCAAAGGCTATGAGAAGAAGCTGGTGGCTGTCTCCGTTGGTTGGAGGGCATCAGTCAGCGGCAACAAGCTGACCCTGAACGTTGGCTATTCTCACCCGGTGGAGATTGAGGCACCGGCAGGCATTGAATTCAAGGCAGAGACGGTGGCGCATCCTCCATACGGCATGGTGCCCCTGATCACGGTGTCGGGTATCGATAAAGAGGTTGTCGGTCAGGTGGCAGCAAACATTCGCAGTGTCCGCAAGCCAGAGCCTTATCTCGGCAAGGGCATTCGCTATCAAGGGGAGCAGATTCGCCGTAAGGCCGGTAAGACAGCTAAATAAGCTCTTCTTTAGGAAAGGAGTGAACCAGCGGTGACCAGCAAGCAGAGCAGGAACGCGGCGCGCAAGAGACGTCACGCCCGTGTGCGGACAAAGGTGCGCGGCACGGCTGAGCGCCCCCGACTCAATGTTTACCGCAGTTCCAAGCATATCTATACACAGATTATCGATGATGTAACAGGGATGACGTTAGTCAGCGCCTCAACGCTCAGCCCTGAATTCACGGCCACCGGTGCGCCCGGCGGCAACGTAGAAGCGGCCAGGCAGGTGGGCCAGCTGATTGCCCGCAAGGCACTGGAGCAGGGCATTCGGCAAGTCGTCTTTGATCGGGGCGGTTACCTCTATCATGGGCGAATTGCAGCCCTGGCGGAGGCCGCTCGTGAGGCTGGCCTGGAGTTTTGACAGGCAAGAAGGAGGGAAACACCATGGAGCGCATTGATCCAAACGCTCTCGAGGAGCAGGTTATCAAGATTAACCGCGTCTCCAAGACTCGCAAGGGTGGCCGCGACATCAGCTTCAGTGCCATCGTTGCAGTTGGAGATCGCAACGGCCGCGTCGGCGTTGGACTGGGCAAGGCTAAAGAAGTTATCGGCGCGATTCAGAAGGGTGTGGACGCCGCCAAGAAGGATCTGATTGAGGTTCCGCTGGTCAACACCACGCTGCCGCATGAGGTTATCGGCAGATTTGGGGCGGCGCAGGTTCTGCTCAAGCCTGCCTCAGAAGGTACCGGTGTGATTGCCGGCGGCGCCGTGCGGGTGATCCTCGAACTGGCAGGCGTACGCGACGTGCTGACCAAGTCATTGGGTTCGGCAAATGCCATCAACATCGCCTATGCTACCATTGAAGGCATTAAGCAACTGAAGCGGGTTGAGGAAGTGGCGCGCTTGCGCGGCAAGAGTGCAGAGGAACTGCTTAGCTAGGAGGGAAGCGACGTGGCAAAGTTGCAGATTACGTTAGTCAAGAGCCCGATCGGCTATCCCGACAAGCAGCGGCTGACGGCTGAGGCGTTGGGACTGCGGAGGATGAATCAGTCAGTTGAGCACGAAGACACTCCAGCCATTCGGGGTATGATCGAAAAAATTGCTCACCTGATCAAGGTTGTCGAGATCTAGCGAGGAAGTGGCATTCGAAGAGGAGGTGCGAAAAGTGAGTCTGTTTGAACTTAAGCCAGCACCAGGCTCGACCAAGCAGCGCAAGCGAGTGGGGCGTGGCACCGGATCCGGTCGTGGCAAGACGTCGACTCGCGGCCATAAGGGACAGAATGCACGCTCTGGCGGCGGGGTTCGTCCAGGTTTTGAAGGCGGCCAGTTCCCGGTGCAGCGGCGCCTGCCCAAGCGCGGTTTCAGCAACGCGCGCTACAAGACCGAGTATGTTCCGGTCAATGTCGGTGATCTGAATGTTTTCGAGGGTGACAGCGTGGTTACGCTGGAGGCTCTGCGTCAGGCTGGGCTGGTTAAGGCAACTAAGGATGGTGTCAAAATCCTGGGTCAGGGCGAGCTCAGCAAGCCCCTCACTGTGCAGGCAACTGCGTTCAGCAAGTCTGCAATTGAGAAGATTGTTGCCGCTGGCGGCAAAGCCGAGGTGGTTTAACCATGTTGGAGACGATCCGCAATGCCTGGAAAATTGCTGACCTACGCAAACGACTGCTGTTCACTCTGGGCATGTTTCTGGTATTCAGGGTTGGTGCTCACATCACCGTACCAGGGCTGGATGTAGTAGCAGTTCAGGAGCTGTTCAGCCAGGGGTTATTTGGTTTGGTGGACCTCATTTCCGGTGGCGCATTACGGCAGCTCTCGGTATTTGCTCTCAGCATCGGCCCCTATGTAACGGCATCCATCATCATTCAGCTCCTCACCGCCGTCATCCCCTCCTGGGAAGAGATGGTCAAAGAGGGTGAGGAAGGCCGCAAGAAGCAGCAGCAATATATCCGCTACGCCACGGTCATTCTGGCGTATATTCAGGGTTTCGCCACCGTTTGGGGCCTGCGTAACACCGGAGCCGTGATCAACCCCTCAGTCTGGAACATCCTGCTCCTGGCGCTCAACTTCGCGGCAGGTACAGCTGTACTGATGTGGATTGGCGAGCTGATTACTGAGAAAGGTATCGGCAACGGTATTTCTCTGATCATCTTTGCCAACATCGTCTCGCAGGTGCCGACCGGCATGGCTTCCATCTATGGTGGGGTGCGCGCTGGTGTGCTGGCCATCTGGGTCGTGCTGATTTTGGGAGTTCTGGCGTTACTCGTGGTTGGTGCCGTCGTCGTTATTCAGGAAGGGCAGCGCCGGATACCCGTGCAGTATGCCAAACGGGTTGTGGGGCGCAAGATGTATGGCGGACAATCCACGCATATACCGCTGCGTGTCAACCAGGCAGGCGTGATCCCTGTGATTTTCTCATCTTCATTGCTTATGTTCCCACAGCTGTTGGCGCGGTTTGTCAACGCCGGCTGGGCACAGAAGCTGGCAGAGTGGCTGTCTTTCGGCGCTCCGCTGCATACCGTTCTCTATATCGGGCTGATCATCATGTTTGCCTATTTCTACACGTTCATGCAGTTTAACCCCAGGGACGTGTCCGATAACCTGAGGCAGTATGGCGGCTTTATCCCGGGACTGAGGCCGGGCAGACCGACTACCGAGTATCTGACCAGGGTCGTCAACCGTCTCACTCTGGTGGGCGCGATCTTCCTCTGTCTGATCGTCTTCCTGCCGCTGATAGTCTCAACTACAGTTGGCTATAACATCTCTCTCGGCGGAACAGCACTGCTGATTATCGTCGGTGTGGCGCTGGAGACGATGAAGCAGGTTGAGGCGCAGATGGCGATTCGCCACTACGGCGGATTTATGCGCTAGCTGGAGGTGGCAGCATGAATATGGTGCTCTTGGGCCCACCTGGGGCCGGCAAAGGGACACAGGCAGTGAAGATCGCTTCAACCTACGAGATTCCCCATATCTCCACCGGTGATATGTTCCGGGCGGCAGTCAAGGCTGGAACCCCGCTGGGTGAGAAGGCGAAGTACTACATGGATCAGGGACTGCTGGTTCCCGATGAGATCACCATCGGGATCGTGCAGGAGCGGCTGGCGCAGCCTGATTGCGCGCAAGGTTTCCTCCTGGATGGTTTTCCGCGCACACTGGCTCAGGCCGAGGCACTGGATCGATGTCTTGAGGATAACCCCATCGATCTGGCCCTGAATATCGACGTTGATCGGGATGAACTGATCAAACGCCTGACTGGACGGCGCATCTGCCGCGCCTGTGGGACTTCGTTCCACCTTCATTTCAAACCATCACAGCAGGAAGGTATCTGTGATGAGTGCGGCGGCGAGTTGTATCAGCGAACTGACGATGAGACCAGTACTGTCGAGAACCGATTGGATGTCTATCAGCGCCAGACTGAACCGTTGATCACCTACTACCTGAAACAGGGCAAGCTGATCAGCGTGGACGGCGCTCAGGCGATTGAGCAGGTATTTGCCGACATCAAGTCGCAGTTGGAGAAGTTTGCCAAGTCGGGTCGGTAACCAATTGTTTGAAACAGGCCCTGGCGGGCGATATTATGAGTATTGGCCATCAGATGAGCCGGGATCTGGATCAGATCCGGACTGTAGAGAGAACTGGCACGAGATATGGTATCTGCATGTTCGCCATGCGGGTGTGGGAATTTGAACAAAAGGGAGGTTGAGCCCATTTGCCCAAAGGTGATGCCATCGAGGTAAAGGGGACTGTTATTGAAGCTTTACCCAATGCCATGTTTCGGGTGGAGCTTGAGAACGGCCATAAGATCATGGCCCATATTTCCGGCAAGATTCGTATTAACTTCATTCGCATTTTGCCCGGCGATACCGTCACCGTCGAACTGTCCCCCTATGATCTGACCAAGGGACGCATCCGTTACCGACATAAGTGATGAAGGAGGTACTGTTATGAAGGTTCGGCCGTCGGTTAAGCCTATCTGCGAAAAGTGTAAGCTGATTCGTCGCAAGGGCCGCGTAATGGTCATCTGTGAGAATCCGCGGCATAAGCAACGGCAAGGCTAGGCCCGAACATGGCCCGGCCTTGGCGAGAGTTTGAGTATTTGGAGGTGTAGAGCAAAGTATGGCTCGTATATCCGGTGTAGACCTGCCCCGGGATAAGCGGGTTGAGATAGGCCTGACCTATATTTATGGGATCGGCCTGAGCAGCTCTCGGGAGATTCTGAAGAAGACCCAGATCAACCCTGACACTCGAGTGCGTGATCTCACTGAGGATGAAGTCGCTCGTCTGCGCGAAATCATCGATCATGAGTACACCGTCGAGGGCGACTTGCGACGTGAAGTCACTTCTAACATCAGAAGATTGATTGAGATTGGATCCTACCGTGGTCTGCGTCATCGTCGCGGGCTTCCTGTACGCGGGCAGCGCACCAAGACCAACGCGCGCACCCGCAAGGGCAAGGCCAAGACGGTGGGCGTGCGCCGTGGCAGGTAGTAAAGGGGGAAAGCGCAGCTAATGTCCAGAAGAAGAACCGCCGCGAGAGGTGCCAGGCGGCGTGAACGCAAGAACGTCGAGTTTGGCATCGCTCATATCCGTTCGACGTTCAATAACACGATCATCACCATCACCGACAAGGCCGGTGCTGCTATATCCTGGTCCAGCGCGGGTAACGTTGGCTACAAGGGTTCCCGCAAGAGCACTCCCTTCGCTGCCGGCATCGCCGCCGAGACGGCTGCCAAGGCTGCCATGGAGCATGGCATGCGCGAAGTTGAGGTTCACGTCAAGGGGCCTGGCTCCGGGCGCGAAGCCGCCATCCGTTCCTTGCAGGCGGCCGGCCTGGAGGTCAGCATGATCAAGGATGTAACCCCGGTGCCGCACAACGGTTGCCGCCCTCCCAAGCGGCGCAGAGTTTGATCTTCAAGTGAATGGAGGTGTACGCATAATTGGCTAACTATACAGGCCCGGTTTGTCGCCTTTGCCGACGCGAAGGCACGAAGCTGTTTCTGAAAGGCGCTCGCTGCTACTCCGATAAGTGTTCCGTCGCTCGCCGCACCTACCCGCCTGGGCAGCATGGCCAGGGGCGGCGCAGACAGATGTCCAACTATGGCCAGCAGTTGCGGGAAAAGCAGAAGGCCCGCCGCATCTACGGTGTGCTGGAGCGTCAGTTCCGCCGCTACTATGCTCAGGCAGCGCGCGCTAAAGGTGTTACTGGTGAACGCTTGCTGCAGCTCCTGGAGTTGCGGCTGGATAACGTAGTCTATCGCCTGGGTTTTGCCGAGAACCGCGCGCAGGCTCGCCAGCTGGTGAACCACGGTCACTTTGAGGTCAATGGGCGCAAGGTTGATATCCCGTCCTATCTCGTCAAGGAAAACGACGCGATCGCTGTTCGGGAGCGTAGCCGCAACCGCACCTATTTCAAGGACCTGCTGGCTGTTCTGGCCGATCGCCAGACGCCGGAGTGGTTGACGCGCAATAACGATACCCTGTCTGGCAGCGTTGTCAGGCTTCCACAGCGAGACGATATTGAGATTCCTGTAGAGGAACAGCTCATCGTAGAAAGGTACTCCAGATAGTAGGCACCCTCGCATACCGGAACAAAATGGGGAAGTAAGGAGGGTTAACGCCAGGATGCAAGAGTTCGAAATGCCGAAGCTTGAGATTGTTGAGGTCAACGAGGATCAAACTTACGGCCGATTTGTAGTGGAACCGCTAGAGCGTGGCTATGGCACTACCCTGGGGAACGCTTTGAGACGTGTCCTGCTTTCTTCGCTGCCAGGGGCGGCGATTACGTCGGTGGGAATACAAGGTGTGCTCCACGAGTTCTCCACAATTCCCGGAGTGCGCGAAGACACAGTGCAGATCATTCTCAACCTGAAGGAGCTCCGGCTGAAGATCCAGGGCGACGAAATCAAGACGCTGCGGATCGAGAAGACGGGTGAAGGCGTGGTGACCGGGGCTGATATCATCTGCGATGCCGATGTGACTATCCTCAACCCTGAACATGTGATTGCCACGATGGAACCTGATGCCCGTCTGTTTATGGAGATGACGGCGCAGAACGGCAAGGGTTATTCACCGGCAGAGCGAAACAAACGCCCCAATCAACCCATCGGCATTATTCCGATTGACTCCATCTTTACGCCGATTCGCAAGGTCAATTACCAGGTGGAAAACACCCGGCGCGGAGACATCACCGACCTGGATAAGCTCACGCTGGAGGTCTGGACCGATGGAGGCGTCAACCCGACGGAAGCGATCAGCTTAGCGGCAAAAGTGCTGCTGGGTTACCTGAATATGTTCATTGAGCTGACTGACCATGTGAAGAACGATCAAGCTGTGGCCGATAAGGAAGACGAAGAGCGGGATCGGGTGCTGGAGATGACCATCGAAGAACTCGATCTGTCAGTTCGTTCCTACAACTGCCTGAAGCGGGCGGGAATCAACATGGTGCACGAGCTGATTGAAAGAACAGCAGAAGATATGATGAAAGTCCGCAACCTGGGGAAGAAATCCCTGGAGGAGGTCCAGCGCAAGCTGGGCGAACTGGGGCTTTCGCTACGCAAATCCGAAGACTAGGAGGGGGTGTTCTCCGTGCCATATCGTAAACTCGGTCGCCCGACCAACCATCGTCGCTCCATGCTGCGCAATCTGGTCACCAACCTGCTCCGGCACGGCCGGATTGAGACGACAGAGACCAGAGCCAAGACGGTGCGCCCCATTGCCGAGCGCATGATTACCCTGGGGAAACGCGGCGACCTGCATGCTCGCCGGCAAGCTTTGGCTTATATCCTGGATGAAGATGTGGTGACCAAGCTGTTTACCGAGATAGCGCCACGCTTTGCCGACCGCCCCGGCGGGTATACCCGGATCATCAAGACCGACGTTCGCCGCGGGGACGCGGCTCCACAGGCTGTCTTGGAGCTGGTCGAGTAAGTACTCAAGTCCTTCGGACTTGATGTGGTACCAGCTGGTAGCTGCAAGCAGCAACCACTTTATTGATTCTCAAGTCCTTTGGACTTGATTGGTTAGGAGGGATCGCCGTGTCCGCGATCATCCGTGTGGATGACCTCAGCTTTGCCTATCCAGGTGAAGATGGACAGCAGGCTTGGGCGTTACAGGGCGTTTCCCTAGAGATTCAAACCGGCGAGTTCGTGGCCATCATCGGCCGCAACGGCTCAGGAAAGTCGACTCTGGCCAAACATTTTAATGCCATCCTTACCCCTACCTCTGGCGAGGTATGGGTGGATGGCATTAGCACTAGAGATAGCTCTCGCATCTTCGATATTCGGCAGACTGCCGGTATGGTGTTTCAGAATCCCGATAACCAGATCGTCGCCACCATAGTGGAGGAGGACGTCGCCTTCGGGCCGGAGAATCTGGGCCTGCCCCCCAGCGAGATCCGGCAGCGAGTGGACGAGGCATTGCAGCTGGTGAGTATGTCTGCCTATGCCCAGCATCCGCCGCACCTGCTTTCGGGGGGCCAGAAGCAACGGATCGCCATCGCCGGGGTCCTGGCGATGCGCCCCAAGATTCTGATCCTGGATGAATCAACCGCCATGCTGGACCCCCTCGGCAGGAGGGATGTGGTGCGGACTGCCCTGCGCCTCAACCGCGAAGAGAAGATGACGGTGATCCTGATCACTCACCACATGGACGAGGCGGTTCTGGCGGATCGGGTAGTCGTGATGCATGAAGGTCGCATTGCGCTGGATGGCGAAAGCCGCGCCGTCTTTAGCCAGACCGAAACGTTGCGGCAGATGGGGCTGGATGTGCCGCAGGTCACCAGGCTGGCCCGGGAGTTGATCGACAGTGGCTTACAGATCAGCGATGATCTGCTGACCGTTGAAGAGTTGGTGAATCAGCTATGCCGATTGTTATAGATAAGCTAAGCTACGTCTACGGAGCCGGCACGCCGTTTGAAGTTAGGGCCCTGCACGATATCAGCCTGACGATCGCTGACCAGGAGTTTATCGGCATCATCGGAGCGACTGGCAGCGGCAAGTCCACATTGATCCAACACCTGAACGGGCTGATCAGGCCGACCAGCGGCAGAGTGTTGGTAGACGGGCAAGACCTGGCTGCCACCGCTGACCTGCGGGCGATTCGTCAGCAGGTAGGGTTGGTCTTTCAGTATCCAGAGCATCAACTATTTGAAGAGACTGTCTATCAGGATGTAGCCTTTGGCCCGAGAAATCTGGGCCTCACCGAAGATGAGATCAGCCAGCGGGTTCATGAAGCGTTGCGCCAGGTCGGTCTCGATCCCGAGCCGATTCTGGAACGCTCGCCGTTTGAGCTTTCCGGCGGCCAGATGCGGCGCGTTGCCATTGCCGGAGTGCTGGCGATGCGGCCTCGGGTGCTGATTCTGGACGAGCCTACCGCTGGGCTGGATCCCCAGGGGCGGGACGAGCTGCTGACAGAGCTGCAGGATCTGTACCAGCAGAGCCGGATGACCATCATCCTTGTCTCCCACAGCATGGAAGAGATCGCCCGGGTGGCAACCCGGCTGATCGTTCTGCAGGATGGAGAAATCGCCTTTGACGGTACGCCGCGGCAGGTGTTTGCCAATGCAGCAACGCTGCAGTCCATCGGCCTGGGCGTGCCGCAGGTGGCCGAACTGATGCAGTTGCTGCAGCAGAAGGGCTACGCTGTTCCTGATGTCGCTCTGTCAGTGCAGGAGGCGAAGGAGATAATCTTAGGCCTTTGGCAGAGGAGGAAGCAGCGATGAGTGCCCTGGGCAACATTACTATCGGTCAGTATCTGCCTGGGGACTCGGTTGTCCATCGTCTGGACCCGCGGACCAAGCTCCTGATCAGCTTCTCCTTCATTCTGGTTCTGTTTCTGGTCAGCGGGTGGATGGCCTATCTGCTGTTTGCGCTATCCGTCCTGCTGGTAGCGCGCGTGGCTAACGTTCCCATCAGGCTGCTGATCAAGGGGCTGCGCCCCTTGCGCTTCATCATCATCCTCACCCTGGTTCTGCACGTCTTCACGACCCGCGGCGGTATCACCCTGTTTGAGCTGGGTTTCCTGCGGATCGAAAGTCAGGGTCTGACCCAGGGGCTCTTTCTGGTGATGCGCCTGATGCTGCTGGTCGTGGCTACATCGCTCTTGACATTGACTACATCGCCCATCTCGCTGACTGATGGGCTGGAGCGGCTGCTGGCTCCTTTTCAGCGAGTCGGAGTGCCTGCTCATGAGTTGGCGATGATGATGACGATTGCACTCCGTTTCATCCCGACGCTGATTGAAGAAGCGGAAAAGATCCGCCGCGCCCAGCTGGCGCGGGGAGCCGATTTCGAGAGCGGCGGGCTGGTGCAGCGGGCCAAGAGCCTGCTGCCGCTGCTGGTGCCGCTGTTTGTCAGCGCCTTCCGCCGCGCCGACGATCTGGCGATGGCGATGGAAGCCCGAGGATATCGAGGCGGGCAGCACCGCACCAAACTGAAGGTGCTGAGATACACGAGCCTGGATACGGCGGCTGCCCTGCTGGCGGTGGCCACGTTTGTGGCAGCCTTCCTGCTGGGGCGAGTCGCATGAGCGAGATCCGGAATGTGAAGCTGGTGCTGGAATATGACGGCACCAACTACTCGGGCTGGCAGGTTCAGGCCAATGCGATCACCGTTCAGGAGCGGCTGGAGGCGGCGCTCAAGGTCATCACCGGCGAGCAGATCCGCGTGATCGGCGCCTCGCGCACCGATGCCGGCGTGCATGCCCGCGGCCAGACCTGTAACTTCCGGACGACGAGCCGCATTCCCATCAATAGATTTCCTTTTGCCCTGAACGCTAACCTGCCTGGAGATATCGTTGTCGTCGCTGCTGAATCAGCCCCGCTGGATTTTCACGCGCGCTTCGACGCCCAGGGGAAGCTCTATCGTTACCGGATCATGAATCGGCCGCTACCCTCGGCCCTCTGGCGAGACTTTGCCTGGCATGTGCCGGAACGGCTGGATCTGGAGGCGATGCAGCAGGCAGCCGTTCATCTGGAGGGCGAGCACGACTTTGCCGCTTTCCAGGCTGCGGGCAGCGCGGTGACCAGGACGGTGCGCCAGCTGCACCGACTCTCGTTGAGCCGGACGGCGGACGGCCTGCTGGTGATCGAGGCGGAGGGCAACGGATTCCTCTACCATATGGTCCGCATCATCGTTGGGACGCTGGTCCTCGTCGGTCGGCGCAGGCTGGATGCGGACGCCGTCAAGGGGATTCTGGAGAGTCGTGACCGGACCAACGCCGGGCCCACCGCCCCGGCCCATGGCTTGATGCTGGAGACAATCTATTACCCGCAAACAAAGGCTTTTCTTGACACTGAGGAGCGCCTCAGGTAGAATGTTTGTTGGCCTGGTGAGCCCCCCAGGTCAACCATATGGCCCGTAGGCCTTGCCGTCACTCGTGCCAGCAACTTAGCAGCTGGCGACGACGACGGATGTGGCTGGCCATCTCGTCATTTGAAATCACCTAAATGGAGGGAATCACCATGCGCACCACTTTTATGGCCAACGCACAGAATGTGACGCGCCAATGGTATGTGGTCGATGCGGCTGGACAGACCCTGGGACGGCTGGCCAGCGAAGTCGCCAACCTTTTGCGCGGCAAGCATAAACCGATATATACTCCGCACGTTGACACGGGTGACTTTGTGATCGTTGTCAACGCTGACCAGATCGTCCTCACAGGCAACAAGCTTGATCAGAAGCAGTATTATCGCCATACCGGCTATCCGGGTGGGCTGAAGGCTGTGAACTACCGGAACCTGATGGCCAGGAAGCCTGAGTTTGTCGTCGAAAAGGCGGTCAGGGGAATGTTGCCGCACAACCGATTGGGCCGGGCAATGTTCAAGAAGTTGAAGGTCTACGCTGGTCCAGAGCATCCGCACGCAGCCCAGAAGCCGGAACCTTGGGTTATCCGAGGTTAACCTGGAAGGAGGAATAAACCATGGCAAAGGTCTACTACTATGGTACCGGCCGGCGGAAACACGCCGTTGCCCGCGTTCGCCTGGTTCCTGGTACCGGCAATATCATTATCAATGGCCAGACCATCGATGAATACTTTGGCCTGGAAACACTGAAGCTGATCGTCCGCCAGCCGTTACAGCTGACCGACACTCTGGGTCGGTTCGATGTCTATGCCAAAGTGCACGGCGGTGGTTTCTCCGGTCAGGCAGGAGCGATCCGCCACGGCATCTCGCGCGCTCTGCTGCAGGTAGACGATCAGATGCGCCCGATCCTCAAGCCGGCCGGACTGCTGACCCGTGACCCGAGAATGAAGGAGCGCAAGAAGTACGGCCTGAAGAAGGCCCGGCGCGCGCCCCAGTTCTCCAAACGATAACCTTAGCGACTGCTATTTAGCCCTCCCTTGTGGAGGGCTTTTTCGGTTTTGTCCGCGGGCGGGCGGGAAGACTATGCAGGTGATGTAGCGCAGGGCGCCGTATTGGCCCCTGATAATCATGGGAAGGAGTTAGTGACTAGATGCGGACTCTTCGTCTCACCTGCCTGACCATAGCTCTGGTGATGGTATGGCTCTCAGCCTTCGCTGCGCAACCTGCCCAGGCCGCCTTGCCGCTGCTCGGGCAGCGGATTGCGCTGGATCCGGGACATGGCGGCCCTGATCCAGGCGCCAATCGGGGAGAATTGCTGGAGAAGGAAATCGTGCTGGATCTGGGGTTACGCTTGCGCGACCAGCTCCGCGCTTCGGGAGCGGCCGTGCTGCTCACCCGGGAGACAGACACCGATCTGGCCGATAGCTACAGCGGCGGTGAGCATTCCTCGCGCAAACGCCGCGACCTGCTGCAGCGCGTGAAGCTGATCAACGACTGGGAGCCGACGCTCCTGATTTCGCTGCACGTGAACGCGATTGGTTCACCGCGCTGGCGTGGGGCGCAGGTATTCTATCAGGAGGGCAACGCCGCGGCCGAGGCGCTGGCTGAGTGCATTCAGAATTCCCTGCGCGACGTGCTGCAGAACACCGACCGGCGGCCGAAGCCGGGCGACTTTCGGATCCTGAACGATTGCCAGGCAGCGGCGGTGCTGGTGGAGGTGGGCTTCGTCAGCAATCCCCAGGAAGCAGCCCTGCTGGCCAGTGACGCCTACCGCTCGCAGATTGCCTGGGCCGTTTACCTTGGGATTATTAACTGGTTGGGCCAGTAAGAACGAGCATATCCCTGCATTCTTGCGTATGCAAAGAATCCCTCTGGCAAATTATCGCTGGGTATGGTTCGTGCATATGCGTTTTTCTAACCCTTCACCTAATATTAATTTGGAGAAGTGTTCATTCAAATAAGGTGCGTTGTTAGATAAACGTGGAGGTGTTAGAGTGAAAAAGGTTAGAGTCTTGCTCTGGGGGCTGGGCATGATGGGCAGCGGCATCGCCCGAGCCCTGCTGCAGCGAGACGGCATTGAAATCAGCGCCGCCATCGACTCCAATCCGGCCCTGTCCGGCAGGTCGCTGGCCGAGGTGCTGGGTGAAGGCGATGCTCAGCTGCCGATCGCCTCTGGCCCCGAGGGCGTTGTGCTGCCCGGTGCGGCCGACCTGGCGATCGTCGCCGTTGCCTCCTTTACGCGGGATGTCTTTCCCCATCTGAAGCGCCTGGCTGAGGCGGGGATGGATGTGATCACCATCGCTGAGGAGATGGCCTACCCGGCGGCCCAGAATCCAGAGCTGGCTACCGAACTGGATCGTATCGCCCGGGAGAACGGAGTCACTATCCTCGGCACCGGCATCAATCCCGGCTTCGTCCTCGATGCCCTGATCATTGCCCTGACCGGCGTCTGCCTGGATGTGCAGGAGATCAGGGCAACTCGCATCAACGACCTCTCCCCCTTTGGCCGCACCGTGATGGAGACGCAGGGTGTCGGCACCACGCCCGATCAGTTCGCTGCCGGTATCGCCGATGGTTCCATCGTTGGGCACGTAGGCTTTCCCGAGTCGATGTCTCTGGTCGCGGCTGCTCTGGGCTGGGAACTGGATAAGATCGTCCAGACCAAGGAGCCGATCATTTCCAACGTCCCGCGCGAAACCCCCCATGTCAGAATCGAGCCAGGTATGGTGGCCGGCTGTCGCCATGTCGCCCACGGCTATAAGGATGGTCAGATAGTGATCACCATGGAACATCCGCAACAGGTGAGGCCGGAGGCGGAGAACGTCGAAACCGGCGATTATATCTGGATCAGGGGCACGCCGGATCTCAACCTGAGCATCAAGCCAGAGATCCCCGGCGGCATCGGTACGATGGCGATGGCGGTGAACATGATTCCGCAGGTGATCAACGCATCTCCCGGCCTGAAGACAATGAAGGATCTGCCGCTGCCGGCTGCCTGGCTGACGGACGTTCGGGCCTGGTTACAGACAAGGAGTGAGTGTGATGAGTAAGCTGATTCCGGCTGGCACCTGGGTGCAGGTCAGGAGCGTCATCCTGCCTCCCGGTCAGCGGGCGCCGCGGGTGCCGGCTGATACGGCTCAGGTTCCTCTGGAAATGCTGGTGAAAGGGTATCTGGAGGAGCCGGCGAGGCTGGGCGATACCGTCACGGTGCGCAGCGTCATCGGCCGCCAGCACAGAGGCGTTCTGCAGGCGGAAAACCCCCACTATGCCCACAGCTTTGGCCGCCCCGTGCCGGAGCTGCTGACCATCGGCAGCGAGCTGCGGAAGATGCTGGAGGAAGACGATGAGAGATAACAGCTATCAGGCCGTAATGGCACGCAATAACGAGATCATGAAGCAGGCGGTCGGCCTGGACTACAGGCAGTTCGAGCAGTCCGCCATCGCCTTTGACTATGAGGGGATGATGGCGGCCACCGGGTTCGATCTGGCCAAAGTGCGCAGCGTCCAGCAGGAGACCGGTGTCGGCAATACGCCCCTGTTGGAGCTGAGGAATATCACCCGGCTGGCCCGGAAGCTGGCGGCGCCTGGCTATGGTGCCCGCATCTTTCTCAAAGATGAGGCGGCTAACCCTTCGGGCAGCTTTAAGGCGAGGCGGGCGGCACTCTCGGTATATCAGGCCCAGCAGGCCGGCTACACCGGAGTCGTCACAGCCACCAGCGGTAACTACGGCGCGGCGGTGGCCTCGCAGGCGGCGATGCGCGGCCTGCGCTGCATAGTGGTGCAGGAGCTTTACGACAGCCGGGGAATCGGTCAGCCTGAGATCCTGGAGAAAGGACGGGCCTGCGAAGCCTATGGCGCCGAGGTGCTGCAGCTGACCGTCGGCCCCGAGCTGTTCTATGTATTCCTGCGAACACTGGAGGAAACCGGATACTTCAACGCCAGCCTGTATACGCCCTACGCCATCGCTGGCATCGAGAGCCTGGGGGCGGAGATCGCCCAGCAGACGAAGGAGCGCGCCGGGCGCTTCCCCGATGTGGTGGTCGTAACCCACGCCGGCGGCGGCAATGTCACCGGCACAGCGCGGGGCCTGCTGAAGTGTGGCGCGACTGAGACGAAGGTGGTCGGAGCCAGCGTGGATCTGACCGGATTACATATGGCCAGCGACCGCGATTTCAACCGAAAATCCTTCACGACGGGGCATACCGGCTTTGGAGTCCCCTTTGCCACCTGGCCGGATCGTTCCGATGTGCCGCGCAACGCGGCCCGGCCGCTGCGCTATCTGGATGAGTATGTGACGGTTACGCAGGGCGAAGTCTTCTATGCCACCGAGATGCTGGCTCAGCTGGAAGGGCTGGAGCGCGGCCCGGCCGGCAATACCTCGCTGGCAGCCGCCTTCGTTCTGGCGCAGAGTCTGCCGGAAGACCAGGTAATCGTCGTGCAGGAAACTGAATATACCGGGGCAGGCAAGCACCCGACGGCGCAACTGACCTTCGCCCGCGCCCAGGGTGTTGAGATTCGGCGCGGCGATCCAGGGGAGAGCCGGCCGGGAGAGAGCATCATCATCCCCGAGCACCCCGGCCAGATGCAGGTGCGCCACCTGAATCTGGACAACCTGCGCGCCTCCTACCTGCGCAACACCCTGCGCCATACCGAGGTGAGGGAGATTAGCATCGCTGATCTGGCCTTCCTGATGGAGGACGCCAGGGCCAGCGAGGAGCTGGTGCGAAAAATCGCCGCCGACCATAACGTGCTGGTCAGTGAATAGCAAAGGAGAGTGAAGCTGTGCAGCGCAAAGATGATTTTGCTGAGCGTCGGCGCCATCTGGCTAACCTGAGCGATGAGGAGTTGCGGCAGCGCTTCTGGCAACTGGCCGATGCCATTGTCGAGCCGCTGATCGACCTGGCGCGGCAGAACACCTCGCCATCCATTGAGCGTTCGGTTCTGCTGCGGATGGGGCTCTCCAGCCTCGAGGCAGACGAGCTGGTGAAGCGGGTGATCGACCACGGCCTGCTATCCAAGGGAGCGGGGCATGTGGTTTACATAATTGCCAGGACGCAGGGAGTCACCGCCCGGGAAGCGGCAGAGCAGCTACTGCGCGGTGAGGGCTGGGACGTTGTTCTCAGGCATTTTGGGAAGGGGGCCTAGGGATGAAGCCAGATGAGAAGCTTAATGTGGCAGAGATCCTGCGCGATCTGGAACACTATCGCCCACGGCGGCGCGGCTGGACATGGCGCAGGCCTGTAAAGCGGCAGCAGCTGGGCCCCTTTGATTATCGTCAGACTTCAGAGCCGCTGAAACAGAGCATCCCCCTGCCGGCAGCCAAGCACTTTGGAGGCATCGATCCCCAGCCGGATTGCGTGATTACCACCGAGATCGCCTCAGGCCGCTTCGAAGACGACCTGCGGCGGATGCGCATGGCCGCCTGGCACGGGGCGGATCACGTGATGGTGATTCGCACCGCTGGGCAGAGCCACTTTGACGGGTTGATCGAAGGAACTCCCGAGGGCGTGGGCGGCGTGCCCATCACCCGCAAGCAGGTGCGGGCGACGCGCAAGGCTCTGGATCTCATTGAGGACGAGGTGGGGCGACCCATCAACTTCCATTCCTATGTGAGCGGCGTCGCCGGCCCGGAAATCGCCGTGCTCTTCGCTGAGGAAGGGGTGAACGGTGCGCACCAGGATCCCCAGTATAACGTGCTCTATCGCAACGTGAACATGATCCGCTCCTTCGTCGATGCAGCCGTGGCCAAGAATCTGATGGTCTGGGCCGACATGGCGCAGATCGATGGTGCCCATAACGCTAACGCCACGGCGCGGGAGGGCTGGAAAGTGATGCCGGAGCTGATGGTGCAGCATGCCATCAACTCCGCCTATTCGCGCCTCGTTGGCATGTCCCCCGGCAACATCTGCCTTTCCACAGTTCCGCCGACGGCCAGCCCTGGCCCGGCGCTACGCTACGATCTGCCCTACGCTGTGGCGCTGCGGCGGCTGTTTGCCGGGTACAGAATGCGGGCGCAGATGAACACCAAGTATATCGAGTCCGACCCGCGGGAGGCCACCGTCACCCATACGCTGAATGCCCTTATCTCCCGGCTGACGTCAGCCGATATTCAGAGCACCATCACGCCGGATGAAGGGCGCAACGTGCCCTGGCATCACAACAGCATCGCGGCGCTGAAGACGGCGAAGCAATCGCTGCTGGCTCTGGACGGGCTGACAGAGATGGTGGAACTGAAACAGGAGGGCCCGCTGCAGGAGACGGCTCGCGAGCTGGTGGAGCGTGCCGTCCTCTTCATGGAAGAGATCCTGGAGGTGGGCGGCTATTTTGAGGCGGTAAAGCAGGGGTTCTTCGTTGATTCCGGCTATTATCCGGAGCGCAACGGTGACGGCATCGCGCGCGACCCTGCGGGCGGGGTTGGCGCCGGCACGGTCGTGCCGAGGGACGAGGACTATTTTGCGCCGGTCTGCGCCCATTTCGGCTATAACCAGGTGCCGGCCGAGCTGGAGTCACCTTGCCAGGCCATCGGCGGTTGCACCCTCTGTGATCGCGAGAAAATCGTCTATATCGACGAGCTCGATCCTGAAGATAACGTCAACAGGCGCCTGGAAGAGACGGCCTCGCTGCGGCAGCGCAATCTGTTGTTGCCGGAAGTGGAGTGGGCCGGCGATGGGTTCATCAGTTTCCAGGTGTTCTTCCCCACCGACCTTCGCACCGCGCAGGCAGCAGCGCTGCAGCTGGCCGAGCGGCTGGGGCTGACTGATGCGGAAGTTATCGACCGGCAGGTCATGCAGCCGGCCGAGGGTACCTACCTGGAGGTCAAGGGGCGCGTCCCCTTCGCCATCGATCTCAATCAGCTGGACATCCCCGAGGAGATACCCCTGCTCTCAGCGGACGAGATCAAGGCCGACATCGCCGCTGATCCGCTGAAAATCGTCGCCGCCACCATCGGCGAGGACGAACACTCGGTGGGTATGCGCGAGATAATTGACATCAAGCATGGTGGGCTGGAGGGCTTCGGCGTCCAGTGCTTCTATCTGGGTACCTCGGTGGCGGTGCAGAAGGTGGTCGATGCGGCTATCGAGGTCGATGCTGATGCGATCCTGGTCAGCACGATCATCACCCATGGCGACATCCACCGCATCAACATGCGGCGCCTGCATGAGCTCTGCGTCGAAAAGGGCGTGCGGGATCGCTTCATGCTCATCGGCGGCGGCACTCAGGTCACGAACGATATCGCTGTGGAGTGTGGCCTGGATGCCGGCTTTGGGCGCGGCACGCGAGGCATCGATGTGGCCAGCTTCATGGTTCGCCAGCGCCGGGAAAAGCGCCAGAGTGAATAGACCGACACGCTAGAATTTGAGGGAAGGGAGCCAGACGATTCATGCGGCAGGTAGACATTCTGGTGGCTGAAATCGGCAGCACCACCACCGTTGTCAATGCGTTTTCCGGGATGGATGATCAGCGGCCCGTCTTTGTCGAACAGGGAATGGCTCCTACCACAGTCCTGGCTGGAGATGTGACTATCGGGCTGCGGGAGGCCATCGCTGATCTCGAGACCTGGCTGGGTGAGCCACTGCAGTGGCGCGAAATGCTGGCCACCAGCAGTGCCGCCGGCGGCCTGCGCATGAGCGTGCATGGCCTGGTGTATGACATGACCGTGCGGGCCGCTCAGGAGGCGGCCCTCGGCGCCGGAGCCATACTGAAGATGGTCACTGCCGGGGTGATGCAGGAGCCGGAGCTGGACGCCCTGCGCCAGCTGGAGCCGAACATCATCCTCCTGGCCGGCGGCGTAGAGCACGGCGATCAGTCGACGGTGGTTGAAAACGCCCGTCGACTGGCGCGGCTGAAGCTGGCTGCGCCCATCATCTATGCAGGGAATTCGGCGGCCCGGCCGCTAGTGCAGCAGATTTTTGCCGAAGCCGGCATCCGGCACTATCTGGTTGAGAACGTCTATCCGCGCATCGATGAGCTGAACGTAGAACCAACCCGCCGGGCGATTCAGCAAGTGTTCGAAGAGCATATCGTGCAGGCTCCCGGCATGGAGAAGATTCGCGAATTACTCACCGGGCCGATCATGCCTACGCCTGGCGCGGTGATGGAGGCGGCGCGACTGCTGCAGGCCGAGATCGGCGATCTGCTGGTCTTTGACGTCGGCGGGGCGACGACTGACGTCCATTCGGTGACGCCAGGCTCTGACGAGATCGCCCGGCTGCAGATCAGCCCCGAGCCGGTCGCCAAACGCACGGTGGAAGGTGACCTGGGCGTGTTTGTTAACGCCAGACATGTAGCCGAGCGGATTGGTCTCGAGGAGTTGAGCCGGCGCATCGGCGGCGATGCCGCCCCGCTGCTGAAAGACTGGGGCCCGCTTCCCCGCCATGCAGCAGAGACTGCCCTGCTGGAGGAGTTGACCAGAGAGGCATTGGAGACGGCGCTGGGGCGGCATGTGGGGCAGATCCGGCAACTCTATGGCCCCACGGGGCGCCTGTCCATCGCCGAGGGCAAAGATTTGACGGCGGTTCGCTATGCCATCGGCACCGGGGGGCCGTTGACCCGGCTGGAGCGGGGAGCAGAGCTGCTGCAGCGCGCCCTGAACCGGCCGGCAGGCCAGCGCCTCTTACCCAAGTCGCCGCCCCGCATCCTCATCGACCGCCACTACAATATGGCGGTTCTCGGCGTGCTGAGCCGACGCTACCCGCAGGCTGCCCTCTGTCTGCTGCAGCGCAGCCTCGGTCTGGCTGAGGAGGGAGGTGACGCCGATGGATCCTGTTCTGACGGTGGACTTGAATAAGATCAGGCACAATGCCGAGTGCCTGTGCCAGCTGGGTGCCCGGCACGGCGTTGACATCTGGGCGGTGACAAAAGTCCTTTGCGGCAACCCTCACCTGGGGCAGGCTCTGCTGGAGGCGGGTGTGATGACGCTGGCCGACTCGCGGCTTACCAACCTGCGTCGCCTGCGCGCAGCGGGTGTCGGGGGGAAAAAGGTGCTGCTGCGGCTGCCTTCGCCCAGGAGAGCGGAGGCAGTTGTCAACCTGGCCGATATCAGCCTGAACAGTGAGCTGACGACGCTGCGGGCGCTGAGCGCCGCCGCGCTGCAGGCGGGGCGGGAGCACGCCGTACTCCTGATGGTTGATCTCGGCGACCTGCGCGAGGGCATCTGGCCGGATGATCTATTGGAGGTGGCCAGGGAAGCGGCGCTGCTGCCTGGTTTGCAGTTGATTGGCCTCGGCAGCAACCTCACCTGCTACGGCGGTGTGATCCCCGATGAGAAGAACCTGGGGACGCTGGTGGACCTGGCCCGTCAGCTGGAGCAGGCGGGGGTGATGCGTTGCCAGGTCATCTCGGGCGGGAACTCCAGCAGCCTCAGTCTGATGCTGGAGGGTTGCCTGCCGGCAGGGATCAACAACCTGCGGCTGGGGGAATCCATCATCCTTGGCCGGGAGACGATTGCCCGGCGCCCTCTGCCCGGGCTGCATACCGATGCCGTCACCCTCCAGGCAGAGGTGATCGAAGTCAAGGACAAGCCTTCTGTCCCCATCGGCGAAATCGGCCAGGATGCCTTCGGGCGCACGCCGGTGTTTGCTGATCGAGGGTGGCAGCGGCGGGCGATTCTCGCCGTCGGGCAGCAGGACGTCGACCCAGAGGGGCTGATACCGCTGGAGCCAGGCCTGCAGGTGCTGGGGGCCAGTAGCGACCACCTGCTGCTGGATACGACCGACTATCCGGGCGAGGTGCAGGTGGGGCAGATTATCAGCTTTGGCTTGACTTATGCGGCCTTGCTGCGCGCCAGCACCTCAGCTTACGTAGAGGAGGCATACCGATGAAGAAAATCGTCGTCGCCCTGGGCGGCAACGCTATCCTCCAGGCCGGACAGCGCGGGACAGCGCCGGAACAGTTGGCCAATATCCAGGAGGCCTGTCGGCACGTGGCTGACATGATCCAGGCCGGGTATCAGGTCGTCCTCACCCACGGCAACGGACCGCAGGTCGGCAACATCCTCATTCAGAATGAAGCAGCCAGCCAGCTGGTGCCGGCGCTGCCCCTGGATGTGTGTGGCGCCGAGACTCAGGGGCTGATCGGCTATCTGCTCCAGCAGAGCCTGACGAACATCCTGCGCCAGCAGCAACTGGAGCGGCCGGTGGTGACCGTCGTTACCCAGGTCGTGGTTGATAGCGCCGACCCGGCTTTCCAGAGCCCGACCAAGCCGGTCGGACCCTTTTACAGTGCCGAGACAGCCGCTCGCCTGGCGGCCGAGAAAGGCTATGTTCTCAGGGAGGACCGGGCGCGCGGTGGCTGGCGCCGCGTCGTCGCCTCGCCGGAGCCAGTCCGCATCCAGGAGCGCGACTCGATCAGGCAGTTGATTGACGCCGGGGCGATGGTCATCGCCGCAGGAGGTGGTGGCGTGCCGGTGGTGGAGACGGACGGTCGATTGCAGGGCGTTGAAGCCGTTATCGACAAAGACCTGGCCAGCGAACGGCTGGCTACCGATGTCGGGGCCGAGATACTCCTCATTCTGACTGATATCGAGGCCGTGGCCATCAACTGGGGCCAGCCTGACCAGCGATTTCTGGAGCAGGTCAGCGTCGACCAGGCCCGCGTCTGGCAGGCTGAAGGCCATTTCCAGGCGGGCAGCATGGGGCCCAAGGTCACTGCCGCCTGCCGCTTCGTAGAGAATGGGGGAGAGATGTCCATCATTGCCTCCCTCTCCAGCGCCATGCTGGCCCTACAGGGCAGATCCGGCACCCGATTTACCCGCTGAGGCCGGGAGACAGGTACCGGCTGGCGCAGCGAAAATCAGATTCCGGCAGGTAAAGCAGCCTATCCGGTCGAACTTAAAGTAGGATAACGTTCTAGGCATCGCCAGCAGACTGCTGGCTCCTCCCAAATCCCAGCGCCGACGGATTGAAACTTTTCCTAGTCAGCTGACGTACTAAACTAAGGCGGAAAAGCGAGGGTTTTCTAGAGTGGATGCAGGTGACCAGAGACTGATACAACGAGCCAGACAGGGAGATCGCTCGGCCTTTGCAGAGCTGGTCGACAAATACCGCAATCGCATCTTCGGTTACCTGCTGCGGATGGTTGGTAATCGCGAGGACGCCCTCGATCTGGCGCAGGAGACATTCCTGCGAGTCTTCAGCAGCCTGGACAGCTTCAATCCGGATCGGCCGTTCAAGCCCTGGCTATACAGGATCGCCACCAATCTGGCCATCGATTATCTGCGCAGGCGGCGTGATGTGGTCTCCCTGGACGCGCCGCTACATAATCAGGAAGGCTGGCACCTGCAGCTGGCTGACGAGGCACCAGGTCCGGTGGAGCGTCAGGAGCAGGCAGAGCTGGCCGAATATCTGGCCCGGCTGGTGAGTCAGCTACCGGAAAACTACCGCAGCGCCATTCTCCTGCGCCACGGCCACGATCTGACGTATCAGCAGATGGCAGAGATTCTGGGCGTACCGGTGAGCACGGTCAAAACTCGCCTGTTTCGGGCGCGGGAAAGACTGCGCCAGGAACTGATGAAACAACGCGACCATTGGGAGGCATATAGCCAATGAAGTGTGAAGAAGCCAGACGATCTTTGTATGAGTCGATAGATGGCGAGCTCGGCCCACCGCAGGAGAGAACCCTGCGACAGCATGTGGCTGCCTGCCCCGATTGCGCCACAGCATTCTGGGCGATAGAGACAGTCTCCGGTATTCTGGTGCGGTTCGCCGAGGCGGAGACACCGGATGACTTCACCGCCCGGGTCATGGCCAGGGTGCCGGCTAGCCGCCGACGCGTGTTCCCCTGGCGGCGCGGATCACTGGTGGCTGCAGTGCTCTGTCTCTGCCTGCTGGGGGCAACGCTGGGGCTCGTAAGAATCCTGGCTCAGCCGCAGATAGTTGTTGCCGACTATACAGCCCTCATCGAACAGGACGGTGACCGCCTCGTTGTCCCGGCAGAACAGGTGGTGCAGGGCGACGTTACCGTCTATCGGGCTACTCTGGTGGTACTGGGCCGTGTGCTCGGGGATATCCATCTCGTGGGCAGCACTCTGGAGATCGGCGAAGGCGGTGAAGTCACCGGTCAGGTGATCAACCTGGAAGCCTCTCCCTCAGTCAGGCTTAGGGTGGCCATGGCCGAGCTCTGGGATGATCTGCGGCGCGTGCTCTGGCGTCCCTGATCGTACCAGGAGCAGAGTGGCGAGGATAAATATTCCTTATTAGACAATACTCTAAATGCCAGTGTAGATTAACAGGCCGTTTTCTCTCGAGAATGGCAAAGGAGTGAAACCGATTGAACCCGAATCAACCGCGGATTGATCTGGACAGAGTCATCGCCCTCTGCCGGAAAGCCCTGAAAGATAATCCCGACAATGCTACCGCCCACCATGATCTTGGCGTCGCCCTGATGGAGAAACGCGATTTTACCAATGCCCTGACCCACCTCGAACGAGCTGCAGAGCTGGCTCCCAAGCATGTGCTGACCCATTATCTCCTGGGCATTGCTCGAGCGGAGAAGATGGCGCTGGACGAGGCGATCGAGAGCTGGAAGCGAATGCTGGAGCTGGATCGACGCAACTCCAAGAAGCTGAACGGCATGGCCCATTACTTTATCGGTAAGGTCTATGGCCTGAAGGGCATGTGGGATGCGGCTCTGATGGAGTTTAACCGTGCCAAAAAGTATATGGCCAACAATCCCCTGCTGCTCAGCGCCGAGGCGGAGATTCATCTGGCCAAGGGTGAGCTGGAGGAGGCCAAGCGGCAATGGCTGGCCACAGCCAAACTGACCCCTGACGACCCGCGGGCGGCGCTCAACGTCTGCGCTATTGCCCTCGATACAGCCGACTACAGGCTGGCGCTGGAATATGGCCAGCGCGTGCTGGCCCTGGGGCAGGACAACGCTGCCGTACGGTTTAACCTCGGCCTGGCTCATCTGCGTCTGGGTGACTACGATGCAGCCATTCAGCAATTGGAGACTGCCGTGCGTCTGGATGCTGCTGACGTCAGTGCCCGCCTCAATCTGGGCGAGGCCTATGTCAGGAAGGGCCTCATCGATGAAGGGGTGAGGCAGTGGGAGGAGGTCGCCAGCGATCAGCCCAATTCTCCCGAGCCGCTCTACAATATTGGTCTGGCCTATGCCCAATCCGGCCTGTCGCAGCGAGCGCTGGAATATTGGCAGAAGGGGTTGGAGCGCGATCCAGACTATCTGCCGATCTACATGGCCCGGGCCGCCAACTACGCTGAACGCGATCAGTTCAGTGAGAGCATGGCCGACTGGCAGAAGGTGCTGGAGCTGGATCCGGAATCGACCATCGCGCGCATCAACCTGATGATTATCCATATCCGCCAGGGGGACTATCAGGCAGCGCTGGATGTGCCCCAGACGGAGGATCAGGAACAGCCTGATCTTCGTTTCCTGCAGGCGCTCTGCCGGCTGAAGCTGGGTGAGGAGGAGGCAGCGCTCAAGGAACTGGCGCAGGTGCTGGAGGTCGATCCCGAGGTGTCTGGGCGTTACGTCGCCCTGGTTCAGTCCTGTCTGGATCCTGCGGAACTGGCAGATCTGGAGACTGAGCATCAGGCAGCACTGCAAGCCCTCAGTGACCTGCTGGAGGCTGATCCTGAGGCAGAGCCCCCCAGCCCAGCAGCGCCGCCGGCTGCTGAGGAAAAAGGCCTTTGGGCTTCTCTGCTCAAGGCGTTGCGCAGGTAGCGCCCGAGGGGTGCTTTGGTGATGGAGTGTGAAAACCGGGGCCTGGCCCTGGTTTTCTGCATCCCTAGTCTGGCCGCTGCCGTCTAAAGTGAGTGGGGGCTGTTCTTTATCAGAGGGGGGTGGGGAAATGATCGATCGACTGTTGGAGGCCCTTTCCCAGATTCGCCTGCTGGATATTGTGGATATTGCTATAGTTTACTATGTTTTCTACCGCATTCTGCTGATGATCCGGGATACGAGAGCAGTTCAGCTGATCAAGGGGCTGTTGGTACTGCTGGGCGCAACGCTGATCAGCGATTGGCTGGAGTTGTCCACGCTCAACTGGCTGCTCAATCAGCTCATCACCGCCGGTGTTGTGGCCGTACCCATCATTTTCTGGCCAGAACTAAGGCGCGCTCTGGAACAGCTGGGGCGGGCGCGCTTTCTGGGACAGAAGTTTTCCTTCGCTCCAGAAGAAGAGGGCTGGGAGGAGACCATCGAACAATTGGGTCGCACTGTCAGCATCCTCAGCAAGAACCAGATCGGCGGATTGATGGTGCTGGAGCGGGACACCGGCCTGGCGGAGTATGTGGAGACTGGCACCAGGCTCGATGCGCTGGTCAGCAGCGAACTCCTGACCAACACTTTCATCCCCAACACTCCACTGCATGACGGGGCGGCGATCATCCGCCGCAGCCGGATTCTGGCTGCCGGCTGCTATCTGCCGCTGTCCAGCAATCCGGAGATAGACAGAGAGCTGGGAACCCGGCATCGAGCTGGCATCGGCATCACAGAGGAGACCGACGCCATTGCCATCATCGTTTCGGAAGAGACGGGCATCATTTCGCTGGCTGAAGACGGGCAGATCATTCGTCAGCTGGATGCAAAGTCATTGCAGGAGAAACTGCGCGATCTGCTGCCAGAGCGGACAGCTCCTGTCTGGGAATGGAGGATGCCTAAGCATGAACGGCAATAATCGTACCATTCAGGTGTTCGCAGCCTTGCTGACTATCTTTATCTGGTTCTACGTCAATAGCGGCCTGCCCCTGCGCAATGAAGGGACTCAGACATTGAGTGACGTGCCGCTGGAATTGCGTGACGTTCCTGCCGACATGCAGCTGACCAACCACGTTCCAGACACTGTCTCCATCACGCTGCGGGGCCCTGTCGGCGTGATTCAGCAGGTGACGCGGGCCGATGTGTCCGCCTACCTCTCGTTGACGGGCGCGCGGGAAGGCAGCGGCCAGTATGTGATCCGCGTTTCATTTCCGCCCGGCCTGAGCGCGGTGGTCAACCCCTCCCGGGTCACCGTGCAGCTGGAGCAGGTGCTCAGCGCCGACTATGAGCTGCAGTTGCCAGAGGCGCGCGTCGTGAGCGATCACTATCTGCAGGCCACCACTGCCACTGAGTTCATTCGTGCTACCGGTGTGCGCAGCGCGATCGACCGGGCCAAGTCGGCCACGGTGGTGCTGGATTGGGCGGCGATTCGGCAGTCGATGGATCTGCAGCTGCCCATCAAGCTGCTGGATAATCAGGGGCAGGAAGTGCCTCAGCTGCTGGCTGAGCCAGGCGTGGCTCAGGTCCGGGTCGAGCGGTACCCCGGCAAGACGGTGCCGATTGTCCCCACTGTGCGGGAAGACGAGAGCGGCGAAGGTTCCGACCTGGTGGTAACGTCTCTGGAACCGGCCACAGTCACCATCTACGCACCGGCAGCCGTGCTGAATACCATCGAGAGCGTATCCACCGAACCGATCGATCTGGCCTCGTTTGACGAGCCGGCGACGCCCACCCTGGATCTGCGGCTGCCGGAGCAGGTGCTTCATGCCAGCACCGGGCAGGTGCAGGTGGCCCTGGACTTACCATCTGAATAGGGCATGTCTTGGTCGCCGGGCGAATACATAGAGTAGCGGCAGGTCTGGCAGCCGCCGATGACGATATCTGGAAACGACTTCTCCCGCAGGGCATGATATAATCAGGCCTGCTGGCTCTGCCAGGTCTGGCACGAACGTCATTGTATAGATAGGAGTAGATCTGTGAATGGGTCGCATATTTGGAACTGATGGAGTGCGCGGAGCGGCAAATACCATATTGACACCGGAACTGGCCTTTAACCTGGGCCGCGCTGGCGCCTATGTGCTGGCCCAGCGGGTTACGGCGGCAGATTCGCTGGCGATTCTCGTGGGCCGGGACACCCGGATATCCGGCGATATGCTCCAGGCGGCCATGGTGGCCGGCATCCTTTCCGTGGGAGCTGACGCCTGTCTTGCGGGCGTGCTGCCCACGCCGGCTGTCGCTCATCTGACGGCGACGCAGGGCGTACATGCCGGTGTGATGATCTCCGCCTCGCACAACCCTGCCGAGGATAACGGCATCAAGTTCTTCTCGCGCGACGGCTATAAGCTCCCGGATGAACTGGAGGATGAGATCGAGTACTATCTGGACCATCCCGCATCCCTGCCGCGTCCGGCGGGAGACCGGGTGGGTCGGGTACGCCTCGTGGAGGACTGGCAGCAGCGCTATCTCGATTACCTGCTGCAATATAGAGACTTCTCCCTGGACGGGCTGCACGTCGTCCTTGACTGCGCCAATGGAGCCGCCTACCGCCTGGCCGCCCAGCTGTTTGCGGCTACGGGCGCGGTGGTGACGACTATCAACGATTCTCCCGACGGCACCAACATCAATGTCAATTGCGGCTCCACGAGGCCGGCAGGACTGGCCAAAGCTGTTGTGGAGCTGGGTGCCGACCTCGGCTTTGCCTTCGACGGAGATGCCGATCGGCTGATCGCCGTTGACCATCTGGGGCAGACGGTGGATGGCGATGCGATCATGGCCATCTGCGCCCTGGATCTCAAGCGGCGGGGGCTGCTTAGTGGCGACCTGCTGGTGGCGACGGTGATGAGCAACCTGGGTCTGGAGAAGGCCATGCAGGCCGCAGGCATTCGCCTGCTGCGTTCTCAGGTGGGGGATCGCTACGTTCTGGCCATGATGCAGGAGACAGGGGCGGCGCTGGGCGGCGAGCAATCGGGGCATATCATCTTTTCCCAGCTGAGCACGACCGGCGACGGTCTGTTGACGGCGCTGCAACTGGCTGGCATTGTCGCCGGTTCGTCCCAGAGCCTGGCGGAGCTGGCTGCCGTGATTCAGCCCTATCCGCAGGTGCTCCACAACGTCAGGGTAGCTGACAAGGGCATCGTCGATCTGCCGCCAGTGCAGGCCGCCATCGAACAGGCCAAGGCAGCCCTGGATGGCAGGGGACGAATTCTCGTCCGGCCCTCGGGAACCGAACCGCTGATCCGTGTCATGGTGGAGGCCGAGGAACAGGCATTGGCTGATGCGGTGGCAATGGATGTGGTGCGGGCCCTGGAGTCAGCCCGCTGAGCTACTGCAACAACACAAGATGGTTCAGAGGGGGTTTGCTCTGGCTCGAGTCTGGAACAACCCCCTTTTTTGCTGGACTGACGGCGCTTTGGGCATACAATACATGTACGAAGGTGATGGCGATGATCGTAGGTCTGGGTGTGGATATCGTTGAGATCGAGCGGATTCGCTCCGTCTATGAGGCGTATCCCGACAGATTCCTTTCCCGGCTGCTGTCGGCGCCCGAACTGGCCGAATGGCAGAGCCGGGGCCGACAGCTGGATTCGCTGGCCGGTATCTGGGCAGCCAAGGAGGCTGTAGCCAAGGCCCTGGGGACGGGTGTGGCTGGTTTCTTGCTCGTCGACCTGCAGATCACCCACGACCCGCAGGGCAGGCCACAGGTTTCCCTCGTCCGCGGGGCAAGTGCGTTAGCTGCCTCGAGACAGATTCAGCAGATACACCTTTCCATTTCCCACAGCCGATCATACGCTGTGGCCGTGGCCATTGCCGAGTCCAGTGCTGTTCTGGAGGATGGCAGCATAGAATAGTGAAGGAAGAGCATGAATCTCAGTATCGCAGAAGAGGTGGCGAAGATTGTCGCATCGAAGGCGCGCATTGTTGGTGGCTCTACTCTTCCTCTTATTTGCTGGTTGCGGGCGGCAGCATCAGCTGTCTGATCTGCCGCATCTGATGCAGCAATCGCTGCTGGATGTGGAAACATACCAGATCAGCTTCAGTCTGCAGCAAGGTGGGAAACCGCTTGCTGGCGTGACGCAATGGTACAGGGCGCCGGGACTCTTGCGTACAGACGTCTCGGTTGCCGATCAGCTCCACTGTCGCTTTTTCCAGTCGTCGGGGCGGCTGCAGGTGCACAATCTGGCGCTGGATCAATGGGGAGTGGTTACCTGGAGTCCCGAGAGCAGGCTCTTTACACAGCCCTTGCTGCAGTCCTTCTGGCAGACGGCCGATCAGGCCACCTGGACAGTCGGCCAGAATGAAGGTTGCTGGGTCGGCGAGTTTGAGTGGGATGGCTATCCAGCCTGGCTGACGCTGAACAAGAGCGATCTGCACCCGCTGCAGCTGGAGATCCAGCTGCCTGGTGCGCAGGTGCTCCTGCTTACGTTTGAGTCGGTAGTGATCAACCCGCCTCTGGACGACGCCTTCTTTCAGCCCTGAGCCTCTGGCCGCCTTTTCACCCCGGATTCCTCACTCTATTTCTCATGCTGGCAGGAAGAGTGGGGGACGATGACAAACTGATAGAACAGTGTGACCTATCAGTCTGACCGGGGGGGGATAGTATGCAGCACTTGCGGCCGACCTGGGCGGAGATCGATCTTGATAATCTGATCCATAACATTGGAGCCGTCAGGCGCATCCTGCCTGACGACTGTGAGATTTTTGGCGTGGTCAAGGCTGATGCTTACGGACATGGTGCCGTGAGGGTGGCGCAGACCGCACTGGCTGCCGGGGCAAATCGCCTGGCTGTCAGTATTGTGGATGAGGCCTGGGAACTGCGCAAGGCGGGCATCGCCGCCCCGATTCTGATTCTCGGCTATACTCCGGCTGGGCAGGGCGAGCTGGCGGCCCGCCTGGGTCTGAGTGTGACGGTGTATGATCGAGCCAACGCCGAGAGTCTGGCGATGGGCGCTCTGCGGGCGGGCCGCCAGCTGAAGGTACACCTGAAGATCGATACCGGCATGAGCCGCCTGGGGGTGGCGCCCCCTGACGCGGCGAGGCTGGCCCAGTATTGTGCTCGCCTGCCGGGGATCGAGCTGGAGGGAGTGTTCACTCACTTTGCGCGCGCCGACGAGGCCGATATTACGCCGACTTGCGAGCAGCTACGGCGCTTTCAGGCAGCGCTGAGAGGCATCGAGGCCACTGGCATCCAGATCCCGCTGGTGCACGCTGCCAACAGTGCCAGCGCCATCCGCTTCCCGGACACCAGGTTCAATGCCATCCGGCTGGGGCTGAGCATGTATGGCCTTTACCCCGACCCTCTGCTGAAAGACTACGGTGTGGAGTTGAGGCCGGCGATGAGCCTGCGAACCACCGTCTCCTTTGCCAGATGGGTGCCAGCCAACACTGCAGTCAGCTATGGCGGCCGCCACATTACCGAGGCGCCAGCATATCTGGTAACGCTGCCCATCGGTTATGCCGACGGCCTATCCCGCCTCCTGAGTGGCAAGGCCGAGGTGCTGCTGCGCGGCAGACGCGTACCGCTGGTGGGCACGATCTGTATGGATCAGTGTGTGGTGGATGCAACGCAGGTGGCTGACGCTGTCATCGGCGATGAGGTCGTCATCTGGGGCCGACAGGGCGATGCCGAGATCACCGTGGACGAGGTAGCCCAACGGCTAGGGACGATCAGCTATGAGGTCCTCTGTTTGCTCAGCAAGCGAGTGCCGCGCGTCTATTTTCGACAGCAGAAGATTGTCGATGTGCGTAACCTGCTGGGCTGATCGACACTTGACGCGACGCCAGATTTTGCAGTCGAATGCTGTCGGTCGCAATCTGGTGTCGCGCGTTGACGCTTTTCTAACCGGGAATATATAATGTAATATAGCGCCTTAGGCACACAGCCCGGGTATACTTGGGGGTGATACCTTGTCAAAGACGAGACGGATAATGATCAGTCTGCCTGATACGCTGCTGGCAGAGGTGGACGGAATCGTCGCCCTGGAGAATCGCAATCGCAGCGAACTGATCCGCGAGGCGATGAACATGTATCTGCAGGAAGTCAAGCGGCGGCGTATCAGAGAAGAACTGATAAATGGGTATGTGGAGATGGCCAGAACCAATCTGGCGCTGGCTGAAGAGGCGCTCCATGCGGAAAATGAAGTGGAGCGCTACTGGCCGCGTGAGCAGGCTGTGGGTGGGAGGAGCAAATGATAGTCAAGCGGGGCGATATCTTTTATGCTGATCTGAACCCAGTCGTCGGCTCTGAGCAGGGCGGAATGCGGCCGGTCCTGATCATTCAGAATGACATCGGTAACAGATATAGCCCAACGGTGATTGTGGCCGCCATCACCTCACAGATCGACAAGGCAAAGCTGCCGACGCATATTGAGGTTTCTGCCGCCGAAAGCAGCCTGGAGAAGGACTCAGTAATCCTGCTGGAGCAGGTGCGCACCATTGACAAGCAACGGCTGGCGCAGCGGATTGCGCATCTGGAGACGGAGACGATGGAACGAGTCAACGAGGCTCTGGAGATCAGCCTGGGGCTGATCCCATTCTAAAAGCATACTGATGTGGGCGCTCCCTGTGTTTGCAGTACAGGGAGCGCTTTGTCGTCTCTGGCTTCGCCCGGGACGCGCAGGAATGTCCCAGGCGTTAGCGAAATAACCATAAAGGCAGGCCTCTCGGCCTGTGGAGCGTGACAACTCTTAGGAGGGATGCCAATGTATCTGGCGAGATTTCCGCGGATCGGCCTGGCCGCGCTACCAACCCCGCTACAGCCTGCGCCTCGCTTCAGTGCAGCCCTGGGCGGCAAAGTGAACATCTGGTTGAAGCGGGACGACAACACCGGGCTGGCTATCGGTGGCAACAAGGCGCGCAAACTGGAGTTCCTTTTTGCTGACGCACTGAACCAGGGCTGCGACACAGTGATCACCACCGGCGGCCCCCAGAGCAATCATTGTCGAATGACAGCCGCAGCGGCGGCCCGGTTGGGGCTTTCCTGCCATCTGGTTCTGACAAGCCGCCCCTTCGATCTGCGGCAGGGCAACCTGCTGCTGGACGAACTGCTCGGCGCCGAACTGCACTTCTGCCCGCCGAGCGAGGGTCGCGACATTTCCCGGGAAATGTCGAATCTGGCCGAGGAGTTGCGTCAGGCAGGCCGTCACCCTTATCTGATTCCCCTCGGTGGATCCAACCCGCTGGGGGCCCTTGGCTATGTGGCGGCGGTGCGCGAACTGGTCGCTCAAGCGGATGAATTGGGAGTGGAGTTCTCCGCCCTGATCCACGCCAGTGGCTCCGGCGGCACCCAGGCAGGCCTATTGGTGGGGACGCTGCTGCACCACCTGCCGACGCAGGTACTGGGCTTCAGCGTCAGTGCTAAGCGCCCAGTTCTTGAGGATCGCATCCGGACGGTGGCTACCGGCCTGCTGCAGCTGCTGGGACTGGAAACCGACGTGGAGGAGCATCTGCATGTTTCTGACGAGTTTGTCGGTGATGGGTATGGTCGGCCGACCAGTCAGTCCAGCGAGGCGCTCCAGCTCTTGGCCAGGACTGAGGGCGTGATCATCGATCCGGTCTATACAGCCAAGGCGATGGCGGGCCTGATTGACGGCGTGCGGAACGGCCGCTTCCCCGAGGGGAGCAACGTTCTCTTCTGGCACACCGGGGGCAGCCCCGCGCTTTTTGCAGACTCTATTTTCTGGGAGGGAAACTGATGAAAAGACCGATTATTGGTATCACCTGTCTCGTGGACTGGAGGAATGAGCGACAGGGGCAGAACGAAACCTACATTCAGGCGATCAGGCAGGCAGGCGGCACCCCGGTGTTGTTGCCGGCTGTGGATTGCGATGCGCTGATCCGCCAGCACGCCGAGCTGATTGACGGGCTGCTGGTCTCGGGCGGGCCTGATATCGATCCCCAGTATTTTGGCGAGCCGCCACAGCCAGCGCTGGGCGGGATTGTGCCGCTCATGGACCGCTATGAGGTTGCCCTCATTCGGCAGGTTCTGGAGCTAGACAAGCCCCTGCTGGGCATTTGTCGGGGCGAGCAGGTGCTCAATGTGGTGGCCGGCGGCACGCTTCATCAGGATATCTACAAAGCGGTGCCAGGTTGTTTGAAACACAGACAGGAGGCGCCGCGCAGCTTCCGTGCCCATACGGTTCGCCTTCAGCCCGAGTCCCGGCTGGCCCAAATCCTCCAGGCGGAGGAGATTGGGGTGAACACATTCCATCATCAGGCTGTCAACCAGGTTGCGCCGGGCTTTATCGCCAGCGCCCATGCTCCCGACGGCATCGTCGAGGCCATCGAGAGCACCAGGCACAGGTTCGTGATCGGCGTCCAGTGGCATCCGGAGGGAATGTGGAACGTGAGCGACAACTACGCTGCTCTGTTTGCTGCCTTTGTGCAGGCAGCTGGTGCAGGCAGATGAACCAACGTCCGCGCCTGCGAGATCTCGGGGTGCAGGCGGGCCGGCTGCCTGTCGGCAAATTTAACGCCATCACCGACGTGGCCGGTGTCAGGGTAGGTCATGTCACGCTGCGTTCGGGCGAAGGCCCGCTGGTACCAGGCCAGGGGCCGATCCGGACAGGGGTAACGGCCATCGTTCCCCAGCCAGGCAACTGCTTTGAGAACAAGCTGGAGGCAGCCGCCTACGTCATCAACGGGTTCGGCAAGTCCATCGGGCTGCCGCAGCTGCAGGAGCTGGGCCAGCTGGAGTCGCCCATCCTGCTGACCAACACCCTCAACGCGCCGAAAGTGGCCGATGCGTTGATCAGCTATATGTTACGCCAGAGTCCCGAGATCGGAATTTCCACCGGTACCATCAACGTGGTGGTCGGGGAATGCAACGATGGCTACCTGAATGATATTCAGGGCCGGCATGTGCAGCAGGGGCACGTCTGGGCCGCGCTGGATGGGGCTGTCTCTGGACCGGTTGCCGAAGGCGATGTCGGCGGAGGCACAGGCATGGTGGCTTTCGGCTTCAAGGGCGGCATCGGTACCGCCTCCCGTCTGGCTGAGGAGTACACGGTGGGAGCCCTCGTCATGTCGAACTTCGGCCGACGCGACCAGCTGCAGTTCCTGGGCGTGCCGGTGGGAGAAGAGCTGGCTGACTACCGGCCGGAGAAAGACGATGATGGCTCCATCATGGTCATCCTGGCCACAGATGCACCGCTGAAGTCGCGACAGCTGCTGCGTCTCTGCAAGCGTGTGCCATTTGGTCTGGCTCGAACCGGCTCCATCGCTTCCCACGGCAGCGGTGATTTTGCTATCGCCTTCTCCACCGCATTATCGCAGCCGCATCTATCTGCCCCGGGCGGGCGCCAGGAGGGGCCCCTCTGGGAGGATGGCAGGCTGATGACGCTGCTCTTTCAGGCGACGGTGGAGGCGGTGGAAGAGGCGGTGCTCAATTCGTTGTTGCGGGCTCATACGACCAGCGGGCGGGATAATCGCCTTGTGCCGGCTCTGCCGATTCAGCGGGTCGTGTCCCTCCTGAATCGGACAGGACGGTTTCAGGCCTCCTGGGCTGGCAGCGAGTGACCCTGAGAATAAGGCCGGGATTACCCGGCCTTATTGCTCCCCTCCATTGCGTGCATATTATGGGTGTGGGAATGGGGGCAATTCAAGGAATTTGCCATATCGACAGCGAATGGAGGAAGGGGGGCAATATTTCCTACAGACTGAGATGTTTGACTGTCTGCGAGGCAGTCTGGACACGGGAGGGTATTGAACATGGCAAGGTCAACAAGAAAGCAGAAGCGGAAGAAGCAATCCACTGAAGTCGCCACCAGTCAGGCGGAACGCGCTCAGCCAGGTCCCGATCTGGGCGAGGAAATCATTAGCTGGCGCGCCTGGCCGCTGGTGGAGCAGAAGCGCAAAGCTGTCATCCTCATCGTCAGCACCATCGCCTTCGCCGTGTTGATCGGGATTGCTATCGACTGGTACTCGATGCTGCTGGCGCTGGGCATCTCGTTCATTGCCTACTCGGGCTTTGTCGTTCCCAGCAGTTACACCATCGCCGAGTACGGCATCAAGTATCACAACTGGATTACCCATGCCACGCGGCTGTGGGACGATTTTGCTGACTACCAGGTTTTTAGTGACGGGATTCAGCTGAACTACTATCGCCAGCGAGTTCGTGACCGCTTGTTGCGGGGGATTTTCGTCTACTACGGGAGCGAGGATCCAGAGCAGATTCGCACTTTGATCGAAGGGGTAATGGCGTCGGATCAGGAATGATTCTGGCACTGAAACCTCTCAATTGTTCTCGCACAGCGAAATTTCAAAAAAACTTGACGAGGCAGCAGGAATCCTGACTATCGGCGAAGAATAGTCAGAATAGCCCTAAGCAACTGTCTGCCTCTCGAAATGGGAGTGAACAGTTATGTCTAGAGATGTGCCACAGAACGATGTTATCTCTGCTGAACGCAGGGACTATCTCTTGGGGAAGGTAGTCGATGTCATCGAGAGGTATGGGCTGTATACACCGGCGGCGTTTCTGTTTGAGGTAGCTAAGCCGCTTGCTTTCCTCGGTAGCCAGGGGATGTTCATGTTGGCACCGATCGCCGGCGTCTTTGTGGATGAAAGCTCGTTCGAAGAGTTTGCTCATCTGCTGTCTGATCGGGAGAACGTGGAGCGCCTGCTGCTGATGATTGAAGAGCGGGAGCGGGCCAGCCGCAAGAAGGACAAGAACCCGCCGCGGAAGATCGAGAAGGACCCAGAGGAATGACACGGTAAGTCGTATCCACCCGATCCCCATTGGGAATTTCGGCACTGCGGTGCCGTTATTCTAGATAAACCTGCAAGAGAGGAGGTGCAATGGAATGTTTGGTATTTGGAAGGAAGGTTACTTTACGTCCTGTATCTTCATCTTCGCCTTCATCGCGATCGTGTACTACTACCTGCGCCGTGCACGCGCTGGTTTGCCGATCCCCGAGATTCGCAAGATCCCGGGTCTGGAGGCAGTCGATGAGGCAATTGGACGCGCCACCGAGATGGGCCGCCCGGTTCACTTCACCCCTGGTTCAGTCGGGTTCGACTCGGCCGGTTTTGCATCCTTCGCGGTGCTGGGTCACGTGGCCAAGATCTGTGCCCGGTACGACACCCGCGTCATCGTCACCACCCGCAGCTACATCATTCAGGCGGTGCTTGACGAGATCGTGCGTTCGTCCTTCCTGGAAGCAGGTCGCCCGGACTCCTACAACCCGGACGATATCCGCTACCTGTCGGGTTATCAGTTTGCTGCCGCGGCTATGACTCTCGGTATCTTCGTGCGTGAGGCGGTTGCTGCCAACATCATGATCGGCTACTTCTACGCTGAGTCGTTGCTGTACGCCGAGGCTGGCTCCCAGATCGGTGCCATCCAGATCGCTGGTACGACCAACAACACGCAGATTGCCTTCTTCATCGCAGCTTGTGACTACACCCTGATCGGTGAAGAGATGTTCGCCGCCGGCGCATATCTCTCCAAGGATCCGATTCTGAACGGGACTGTAGTTGCTCAGGACATCATGAAGCAGGCGTTGCTGGCGGTGATCATCGTCGGCACGGTGATGGCTTCCACTGGCAGCGCAGAACTGCTGAAGGGCTGGCTGGCCAAGTAATCTGTCCAGAGGGCCAGGTGAAAAAAAGAAGGAGGTGAGACTAAGTGCGTAAAGAGATTCCCTTGATCATCACCTTCCTGATGGCAATGTTGGCGTTTATCCCCTCGGTCTTTCAGATCACTGAGTTTGATGTGCGGGCCTGGGTGGACGACAAATTCATCGCCATGGAGTGTGTGATGTTGCTCATGGGTGCGATCAACCTGACCCGCATCCACGCTAGCAATATTCGGCGCCGCCGCAATTACTGGATGGCCAGTGTAGTCCTGCTGGTTGCTCTCTATGGCTACATTTTCCTGGGTATCTACGAGACAACGCAGGGCGAGCACTTTGACTGGATCTACATGAACATCCTCGAGCCGATCAATACGACGATGTTTGCTCTAATCGCTTTCTATATTGCATCGGCCGCCTATCGCGCCTTCCGGGTGCGTAGTGCGGAAGCGAGCAGTGCTGCTCGTCGCCGGCATCATCGTCATGCTGGCCAGGGCACCGATCGGCGAGGCTATCTGGAGTCAATTCCCTGTCATCGGCAGTTGGATTATGGATATTCCGAACACAGCGGCGATGCGTGCGATCGGGCTGGGCGCGACGCTTGGCGGCTATGCCACCCTGATCCGCGTGCTGCTCGGTCTGGAGCGGTCGCATCTGGGCGGTACAGGGGCCTAATTAACTAGGAAAGGAGGTGCCTCCAGTAATGAACTTTTGGGATAAGATGCAAAACATCGATGTGCGCATCATCTATCTCGTGCTCCTGATAGTCGTTGCCCTGCCGCTGATCAACCCCATCGGGTTGCCCATCAGCTATAGCAAAGAGACGATCATGGCCTATGAGGCTATCGATGCTCTGCAGCCCGGCGACTACATTATCATGAGTGCCGACTACGATCCGGGTGGATCTGCTGAGCTGTATCCGGCCAACCTGGCTGTGGCTCGCCATGCTTTCAAGAAAGGCCTGAAGGTTATCGGCTACAACCAGTGGGATCTGGGCGGACAGCTGATGAAGCGCGCACTGGATAAAGCAGCCGAAGACTATGGCAAGCAGTATGGTGTCGACTATGTCGTTCTCGGCTACAAGATTCCGTTGACTGTCGTTCTCCGTCTGGCGATCTCTGACGCCTGGACAGCCTGGAAGGCAGATATTAACGGTACTGCCTTTGACCAGTTGCCGATGATGGCCGACTTCCGTGCCATTAACAAAGACCTGTCCATGGTTGTACCCTTCTGCTCAGGGTCTCCAGGTCTCGCCAACTGGATAACCTATATAGGCACCCCGTCACGTAACCCTGGGCCGAACAACGCCGAAGGCTTCGTGCGTCGTGTGCCGATCGTCTCGGCCCATACCTCGGTCGAGGTGCCCAGCGCCAAGGCCAACCTGCAGTCAGGCCAGATCAGTGGTCTGATCGCCGGCGGGCGCGGTGCTGCTGAATATGAACTGATGGTGGGCCATCCTGACTCTGGTATCACCAGCATGGACGCCCAGTCGCTGGGTCACGTAGCGATCATCGTCTTCATCATTCTGGGTAACATTGGCTTCCTAGTTACCCGCAACCGCTAACAGGCGGCCGATGATCGTTAGAACAAACCGTTTTCTCCCGACTTACTCTTGATGAGGAGGTGAATCCATGGACTGGGATACGATTGGTCTCTATCTGGGTGTCATCCTGACTTTCTGTACACTCAGTTTCCTCTATAAAGAGAACTGGTTTTTCCGGATTGCGGAGCATATCTTTGTCGGCCTGGCGGCCGCCTATACGGTCGTCAACTACTGGCACAACTATGTGAAGCCCATCGTGCAGAATGATGTCATCGGCGATGGCCGCTATGGTCTGATTCTCTGCATGCTGGTCGGTCTGATGCTCTACACCCGTCTGATCCCGCGGCTGAGCTGGATGAGCCGGATCCCGATTGCCCTCGAGGTAGGCTACGGTGTCGGTTACAGCCTGGCCCTCGGCCCGCGCAGCTATCTGGTCAACCTGGGAGCGTCATTCATCGAGATCGCACCGGAAGGGGCCAGCTTCGCCAATATCCTGAACAACCTGATCTTCTTCCTGTGCATCGTTGTGGTGCTGAGCTACTTCATCTTCACCCGGCAAACTGACCGGGGTGTGCTCAAGATCTCCAGCGCAGCCGGCCGCTGGGTGATGATGGTCGCCTTCGGGGCAGCCTTCGGTAACACGATCCAGGCGCGTATCGCCCTCCTGATCGGCCGTCTCCAATTCCTGTTGGGCAACTGGCTGGGCTTGCTTCCGGAATAATCTAGATAGAACTACAGTACTTACTGACAGGGTTCTGCCAATGGCAGGGCCCTGTTTTTTGTGCCGCGATTACTTTACCCCGAGCATGCCCGGGGAACATAGACCGCCACTGGTCAGCATATATCTCTACTACAAGAAAGGAGGTGCAATGGAATGTTTGGTATTTGGAAGGAAGGTTACTTTACGTCCTGTATCTTCATCTTCGCCTTCATCGCGATCGTGTACTACTACCTGCGCCGTGCACGCGCTGGTTTGCCGATCCCCGAGATTCGCAAGATCCCGGGTCTGGAGGCAGTCGATGAGGCAATTGGACGCGCCACCGAGATGGGCCGCCCGGTTCACTTCACCCCTGGTTCAGTCGGGTTCGACTCGGCCGGTTTTGCATCCTTCGCGGTGCTGGGTCACGTGGCCAAGATCTGCGCCCGGTACGACACCCGCATCGTCGTCACCACCCGCAGCTACATCATTCAGGCGGTGCTTGACGAGATCGTGCGTTCGTCCTTCCTGGAAGCAGGTCGCCCGGACTCCTACAACCCGGACGATATCCGCTACCTGTCGGGTTATCAGTTTGCTGCCGCGGCTATGACTCTCGGTATCTTCGTGCGTGAGGCGGTTGCTGCCAACATCATGATCGGCTACTTCTACGCTGAGTCGTTGCTGTACGCCGAGGCTGGCTCCCAGATCGGTGCCATCCAGATCGCTGGTACGACCAACAACACGCAGATTGCCTTCTTCATCGCAGCTTGTGACTACACCCTGATCGGTGAAGAGATGTTCGCTGCCGGCGCATATCTCTCCAAGGATCCGATTCTGAACGGGACTGTAGTTGCTCAGGACATCATGAAGCAGGCGTTGCTGGCGGTGATCATCATCGGCACGGTGATGGCTTCCACTGGCAGCGCAGAACTGCTGAAGGGCTGGCTGGCCAAGTAATCTGTCCAGAGGGCTAGGTGAAAAAAAGAAGGAGGTGAGACTAAGTGCGTAAAGAGATTCCCTTGATTATCACCTTCCTGATGGCAATGTTGGCGTTTATCCCCTCGGTCTTTCAGATCACTGAGTTTGATGTGCGGGCCTGGGTGGACGACAAATTCATCGCCATGGAGTGTGTGATGTTGCTCATGGGTACGATCAACCTGACCCGTATCCACGCTAGCAATATTCGGCGCCGCCGCAATTACTGGATGGCCAGTGTAGTCCTGCTGGTTGCTCTCTATGGCTACATTTTCCTGGGGATCTACGAGACAACGCAGGGCGAGCACTTTGACTGGATCTACATGAACATCCTCGAGCCGATCAATACGACGATGTTTGCTCTAATCGCTTTCTATATTGCATCGGCCGCCTATCGCGCCTTCCGGGTGCGTAGTGCGGAAGCGGCAGTGCTGCTCGTCGCCGGCATCATCATCATGCTGGCCAGGGCACCGATCGGCGAGGCTATCTGGAGTCAATTCCCCGTCATTGGCGGCTGGATTATGGATATTCCGAACACAGCGGCGATGCGCGCGATCGGGCTAGGCGCGACGCTTGGCGGCTATGCCACCCTGATCCGTGTGCTGCTCGGTCTGGAGCGGTCACATCTGGGCGGTACAGGGGCATAAGTTTAATCTGGAAAGGAGGTGTCGTAAGGGATGAACGTTTGGAATAAGATGCAGAACATCGACGTGCGCATCATCTATCTCGTGCTCCTGATAGTCGTTGCCCTGCCGCTGATCAACCCCATCGGGTTGCCCATCAGCTATAGCAAAGAGACGATCATGGCCTATGAGGCTATCGATGCTCTGCAGCCCGGCGACTACATTATCATGAGCGCCGACTACGATCCGGGCGGATCTGCTGAGCTGTATCCGGCCAACCTGGCTGTGGCTCGCCATGCTTTCAAGAAAGGCCTGAAGGTTATCGGCTACAACCAGTGGGATCTGGGCGGACAGCTGATGAAGCGCGCACTGGATAAAGCAGCCGAAGACTATGGCAAGCAGTATGGTGTCGACTATGTCGTTCTCGGCTACAAGATTCCGTTGACTGTCGTTCTCCGTCTGGCGATCTCTGACGCCTGGACAGCCTGGAAGGCAGATATTAACGGTACTGCCTTTGACCAGTTGCCGATGATGGCCGACTTCCGTGCCATTAACAAAGACCTGTCCATGGTTGTACCCTTCTGCTCAGGGTCTCCAGGTCTCGCCAACTGGATAACCTATATAGGCACCCCGTCACGTAACCCTGGGCCGAACAACGCCGAAGGCTTCGTGCGTCGTGTGCCGATCGTCTCGGCCCATACCTCGGTCGAGGTGCCCAGCGCCAAGGCCAGCCTGCAGTCAGGCCAGATCAGTGGTCTGATCGCCGGCGGGCGCGGTGCTGCTGAATATGAACTGATGGTGGGCCATCCTGACTCTGGTATCACCAGCATGGACGCCCAGTCGCTGGGTCACGTAGCGATCATCGTCTTCATCATTCTGGGTAACATTGGCTTCCTAGTTACCCGCAACCGCTAACAGGCGGCCGATGATCGTTAGAACAAACCGTTTTCTCCCGACTTACTCTTGATGAGGAGGTGAATCCATGGACTGGGATACGATTGGTCTCTATCTGGGTGTCATCCTGACTTTCTGTACACTCAGTTTCCTCTATAAAGAGAACTGGTTTTTCCGGATTGCGGAGCATACGTTTGTCGGCCTGGCGGCCGCCTATACGGTCGTCAACTACTGGCACAACTATCTGAAGCCCATCGTGCAGAATGATGTCATCGGCGATGGCCGCTATGGTCTGATTCTCTGCATGCTGGTCGGCCTGACGATGTATACCCGTCTGATCCCGCGGCTGAGCTGGATGAGCCGGATCCCGATTGCCCTCGAGGTAGGCTACGGTGTCGGTTACAGCCTGGCCCTCGGCCCGCGCAGCTATCTGGTCAGCCTGGGCGCGTCATTCATCGAGCTCGCGCCGGAAGGGGCCAGCTTCGCCAATATCCTGAACAACCTGCTCTTCTTCCTCTGTGTTGTGGTGGTTCTGAGCTACTTCATCTTCACCCGGCACACGGACCGGGGTGTGCTCAAGGTCTCCAGCGCAGCCGGCCGCTGGGTGATGATGGTCGCCTTCGGGGCAGCCTTCGGTAACACGATCCAGGCGCGTATCGCCCTCCTGATCGGCCGTCTCCAATTCCTGTTGGGCAACTGGTTAGGTTGGCTTCCAGAATAGGATAGAACCCCGGTCTTCTGAAATATGATCCGCTCTCCCGGCAGCTGCCAGGAGAGCTTTCTTATGTGGCCTGTCCGGCTGAATTGTTTGGCTTCCGCTGCAAAGAATACCTAATAGCCTGCGGGCTTCGCCTTGAACAGCTTCTATCGAAGCAGGAGACACGCGCAGGAAAAAAGTGCAGGCAGCAGGAATCTTCCCGCCAGCAACGTATAGTTACTTGTATGTAGTTTGATAGCAGACTGACTGCTGCCGCATTTTTACGACTTGATAGTGTTACAGCTGACCAAAAAGTCTGCTATACTTATTAGTTAGGTGGTCTCACCCGCACCTACTCTGTTGATAAGGAGGAAAACCAAAGATGGCGCAGCACAAAACCGACAAGATAAAGTCCATCATCGCCACCGACTGCGGTAGTACCACAACCAAAGCCATTTTGATTGAAGAGGTTGATGGTGACTACCGGCTTATCGCCCGTGGCGAAGCCCCAACCACAGTTGAGGCGCCTTTTGAGGATGTAACAATCGGCGTGCGCAACGCTATCCGCGAGATTGAAGAACTCGTCGGCAAGAAGTACCTGTACGACGAGGGCCAAAAGGATCGCGGCGTAATTCGTCCTCGCCAAGATGAGAAGACTGGCACTGACCTCTATCTATCTACCAGTTCCGCTGGTGGCGGACTGCAGATGATGGTCGCCGGTGTCGTCAAGAACATGACTGCAGAGAGCGCAGAGCGGGCAGCTCTCGGCGCAGGCGCCATCGTTATGGACGCTATCGCCATTAACGATGGTCGCCAACCCTACCAGAAAATCCAGCGAATCCGTGAGCTTCGTCCGGACATGATCCTTGTTTCCGGCGGTATTGATGGGGGAACCATCACTCACGTAGCTGAGCTGGGTGAGCTGATTTCAGCAGCTGAGCCGCGTCCGCGTCTGGGCATCGGCTACAACCTGCCGATTATCTACGCCGGCAACAAGGATGCCCGCCCCCACATGCAGGACATCCTCGGCAAGAAGACCGACCTGCGCATTGTCGATAACCTCCGCCCTGTCCTGGAGCAGGAGGTCCTCGGCCCGGCCCGACACGAGATCCACAACCTCTTCATGGAGCACGTCATGGCGCAGGCTCCTGGTTACAACAAATTGATGGAATGGACCGATGCCCCGATCATGCCTACACCAGGTGCAGTAGGTATGATCATCGAGACCACTGCCAAGCAGGAGAACATCAGCGTGGTTGGCGTCGATATCGGCGGTGCCACGACCGACGTTTTCTCTGTGTTCCAGGAAAAATTCAACCGTACGGTTTCCGCCAACCTGGGCATGAGCTACAGTGTCTGTAACGTTCTCACCGAAGCAGGTGTTGACAATATTTTGCGCTGGGTGCCGTTTGATATCAATACCGGCGAACTGCGGAACCGGATCCGCAACAAGATGATCCGTCCGACCACCATCCCGCAGACCCTGGAAGACTTGATGATCGAGCAAGCGATTGCGCGCGAGGCTCTGCGGCTGGCCTTTGAGCATCACAAGAGCCTGGCGGTTGGTCTGCGTGGTATCCAGCAGAAGCGTGACATCAGCCAGGCATTTGAGCAGACCGGTACAGGCGAAACCCTCGTCGACCTGATGGAACTGGGTATGCTGATCGGCTCCGGCGGCGTGCTCTCTCACGCTCCTCGCCGCATTCAGTCGGTGATGATGATGCTGGATGCATTCCAGCCCGAAGGCGTCACCCGGCTCACCGTTGACAGCATCTTCATGATGCCGCAGCTGGGTGTGCTGTCTGCGTTGCAGCCCAAGGCGGCTAACGACGTGTTCCAGAAGGACTGCCTGATCCACCTCGGCACGGCCATTGCGCCGAAGGGAACCGCCAAGGAAGGCGATGAATGCTTCACCATGACTGTGACGCTACCGGATGGGCAGGTGGTTGAGAAATCCGTGGCCTACGGCAGCATCGACGCAATCCCGTTTGAATCCGGGTATGCGGAAGCGGTCATCAAGCCTGCTCGCCACTTTGACGTTGGCAACGGCAACGGCCGCGAGCTAACGACCAAGGTAGAGGGCGGCGTCGGCGGCATTATCCTCGACGGTCGCGGACGCGACCCGATGTTCCTGCCTGCCGACCCGGAGAACCGCATTCGCAAGCTGGTTGAATGGTATAAGGCTCTGGATGTATATCCGCGGGCTGCCCTAGAGAAGTACAGTAAATAGTCGCCTCACGAAGGGAGTGTAGAAGATGGCTCAGGCTTATACCCCAGGACTCAAAGTCACCGACTCTACTATCGTCGTCAAGCGCCGCCGCCTCCCCATCCCTGGTGAGGTGCTGGTGAAAAAGGGAGATGTTGTGACTCCCGATACTATCGTTGCGCATACCAAGATCCCGGGCGATCCCGAGACAGTCAACCTGGCCAACAAGCTGGGATTGGAACCGTCTGATCTGCCTGACATCATGCTCAAGAAAGAAGGGGACACCATCACCAAGGGCGAGCTGATTGCCCTGAAGCCGGGCTTTTTTGGCCTGTTTAAGACCCCTTATCACTCGCCTATTGACGGCACCATCGACAACATTTCGTCAATTACCGGACAGATCACCCTGCGTGGTCCGGCGATACCCATCAACGTCGAAGCCTATATCCCCGGCAAGGTTGTAGATATCATCGAGCGCGAGGGCGTTGTCGTCGAAACGCCGGCAGCCCTGGTGCAGGGAATCTTTGGCGTCGGCGGCGAGCGCCAGGGCCAGCTGCATATGGTTGCTCAGAATCCGGAAGAAGTGCTGGATGGCAGCAAGATCACGCCGGATATGAAGGGCAAGGTCATCGTTGGTGGCTCGCTGGTCACGCTGGATGGCATCAAGAAGGCTTCCGACGCAGGAGTGGCGGGGATCGTTGTCGGCGGAATCATTGACCGCGACCTGACCGAGTTCCTAGGTTATGAAATCGGTGTGGCCATCACTGGTCAGGAGGATATCAATCTGACCATCATCCTCACCGAAGGCTTCGGTCAGATTCGCATGGCCGACAAGACATTCAATCTGCTCAAGAGCCTGAACGGAAAGGTTGCTTCCATCAACGGCGCGACTCAGATCAGGGCCGGCGTGATGCGACCGGAGGTCATCGTTGCCAGAGAAGCGCTCGATCCCAGCAAGGCTGAGCAGAGCTTCGGTGAGGGTGGTATGAGTATCGGTACGCCGATCCGCATCATCCGTGAGCCGTACTTCGGCCAGCTGGCTACTGTGCACGAGCTGCCGCCGGAGTTGCACGAGATCGAGTCCGGCTCCAAGGCGCGCATCCTCCGGGCAAAACTGAAGGATGGGACCATCGTCACCGTCCCCCGTGCCAACGTCGAGCTGATCGAGGACTAAGACATAACAAAAGCTGGGCAAAACGCCCAGCTTTTTTGTTTGCCTGAAATCCCCCGGTTAGCCGCATCCCCATGTGTCCACCTGCACAATTATGCGAAGTAATGATTGCCTGAACCTATGTCCTTGGCGCCGCTTAGTGGCAGCAGGTGCGTTGTAACTATTGTTAATTGTGCAACCGGAGAGTGTGGCGTATAATGAGATTATTAAGTTGGCAATAAGATTGTCAAGCTTTCGGCAAAGGGGGGGCAGATCAATGCATTGACACCGAGGTCGGTCAGCGTCGCCTGGCGCCTGATGGTCTTTGGTCGAGGGGATATGTCATATACTTTTCTAAGTGCCTGATTGGCTCACCCTGCGCGGGTGACGACACTCGAGCATTGATATTCATAATCGGTTGAAAAAACTATCTCGTGCAGCAGGAAAAAAGACGCGGCGCGGCTAATATATGTAGGAGTAGCTAGGAGCAGCAATATTCACAGTATGCAAAAAGGAGGGCAATTACATGGCAGAGGCAGCAAAGAATGTGACCTCTATTCTTGCCACTGACGTAGGAAGTACCACCACCAAGGCCATATTGATAGAAAAAGTAGGCGATGAATACCGCCTGGTCAGACGTGGCGAGATGCCGACAACGGTTGAAAAACCATGGGAAAACGTCATGGTAGGCGTTCGTAAGTCTATCCGGCGGGTACAGGAGTTGATCCAGCGCCCGCTGCTGGAGGACGACCAGCTGATCCGCCCCAAGCAGGGTGATCGCGGGGTGGACGTTTATGTCTCCACCAGTTCGGCCGGCGGCGGACTGCAGATGATGGTCTGCGGGCTGGTGCGCACTATCAGTGCCACCAGTGCACACCGGGCGGCGCTGGGTGCAGGAGCAGTTGTGCTCGACGTCATCGCCGTGGACGATGAGCGTTCCGACTCGGAGAAAATCTCGCGTATCTCTATGCTCCGGCCTGACATTATTCTGATGTCCGGTGGTGTTGATGGCGGCTCGGTCACTTACCTTGCCTCCATCGCTGAGCTGATTACCCAGGCCAACCCACAGCCACGTTTTGGGAAGACCTATAAACTGCCGCTTATCTATGCGGGTAACATTGACGCTCAGGATCTAATCGAGAATATTGCCGGTGAGATGATGGATGTCTACCTGGTCGATAACCTGCGTCCTTCTCACGACGTGGAGAATCTGGCCCCAGCCCGTGATACCATCCATCGGCTGTTCATGGAGCACGTTATGGCTCAGGCCCCCGGCTATGAAGAATTGATGGAATGGGTGGACAGCACCATCATGCCCACCCCTGGTGCCGTCGGCCGCATCATCTCCATAATGGCGGACCAGTATAATGCCAATATCGTCGGCGTTGATATCGGTGGGGCCACCACAGACGTTTTCTCTGCCTTTGAGGGCGCCTTTACCCGTACCGTCAGTGCTAACCTGGGGATGAGCTATTCGGTTACCAACGTTCTGGAAGAGGCCGGGTTTGCCAACATTCGCAAGTGGATCCCCTTCTCTCTGAACGAAGAGGAGCTCTCCGACTGGATCAGCAACAAGATGGTTCGGCCGACCACTGTTCCCCATACCCTGGACTCGCTGATGATTGAACAGGCCATCGCCCGCGAGGCTCTGCGCCTCTCGTTTGAGCATCACAAGAGCCTGGCCAAGAAGGTGGAAAAGGAAAGAGTGCAGTCCTGGAGGGTAGAGCACAGCATGTTCATGTCGACCGGGACGGATATCATCGACATGATCAAGCTCGACATGCTGGTCGGCAGCGGCGGTGTGCTTTCCCACGCCCCCCGTCGTTCCCAGGCAGCGATGATGTTGCTGGATGCTTTCCTCCCCGAGGGAGTGACCGAACTGACGGTGGACTCCATCTTCATGATGCCGCATCTGGGCGTGCTTTCCACCCTCTACCCCGAAATTGCCGCCGAGGTATTTGATAAAGACTGCCTGATCCGCATCGGTACGGCCATCTGTCCGGTAGGCAAGGGGCGTGAAGGCCAGAAAACGATGACGGTGAAGCTGACCTTCCCTGACGGCAAACAGGTGACGGAGGAAGGCAAGTTTGGCTCGATCAAGGTGATTGACGTTCCGGTGGGCGTCACTGTACAGGCTGAGATCACCCCAGAGCGGGGCTTCGATGTGGGTGCGGGACGCGGCGCCAAGCTGACCCGCGAACTGCACGGTGGCCTGTCGGGGATCATCCTGGATTCACGGGGTCGGCAGCCTTTTGTCATCCCTGAGCGAGAAGCAGAGCGCGTCGCCAAAATTACCGAGTGGCTTGAGGCCATGAAGGTCTATGACATCGATAAAGTGCGTGAATATCAGAAACAGTTCCCGGTGACCGAAGATGGCCCAGCCGGGGCAGAAGGGGGTAAGAAAGATGGCGGACTCTTTGCACGCATCTTTGGTCGGAAATAAGTATATCCAGGTAACGAAAGTACAGAAGGTGCGCCGGTTGCCTATGCCAGGCGAAGTGCTGGTGCAGGTTGGCGACCAGGTAACACCGGATGATGTGGTGGCCAAGATCAGCCTGAAACCTGGTATCCCTTGGGTCGTCCCTGTGGCGCGGCAGATCGGTGTGGAACCCCACCGCCTGGCCCACTGCATGGAGGTCAAGGTGGGCGACGTGGTTGAGCAGGGGCAGATCATCGCCCGCGCCGATGAGACCGGCATCTACGGCAGGAAGGCCTATGAGGCCCCCATCGGCGGTATCATTGAGGATATCTCCTACAACTCCGGGCGGGTAGTCATCCGCGAGGAGTTTGGCCGAGAAGAGCCTCCCTTCAGCTTTGATGCCTGCTTTGAGCTAAAGTGCAAGCCGCGAGAACTCCCGCAGTATATGCTCCGCAAAGTGGGCGATGAGGTGAAGAAGGGCCAGATCATCGCCAAGAAAGGCGAAGGCCATGCTTACCTGACGACGACCGCCCGAGCTCCCATCTCTGGTAAGATCGCTGAGATCAACGATCAGACTGGTTATGTGACGATAGCTCGTCCCTTCGAGGAGGTCCTCGTCAAGGGCTATATTACCGGCACTGTGGTGGAGGTCATGCCCGAGAGAGGCTGTGTTGTCGAGACGCCTGCTGTCATCGTCAACGGTGTCTTCGGTGTAGGCGGCGAGACCCACGGGGTTCTCCAGGTGGCTGTGCCTACCCACGAGACAGTGATGCAGCCAGACCATATCACCGAAGATATGGCCGGCAAGATCATCGTCGGTGGCGCGTTTGCCACCAACGAAGCCATTGCCAAGGCGATGCAGATCGGCGTCAAGGGTATCATCACCGGCACGGCCAGCTACCTCAACTTTGTCAAGTCGCTGGGCTGCAAGCTGGGCGTCGGTATCACCGGTACTGAAGATATCGACATCACCGTTATCCTCATGGAGGGCTTCGGTGAGCTGAGCATGCGCCGCGAGGTGTTCGAGATCTTCAAGGCGGTGGAAGGCTACCATGTCTCCATCAACGGTGCCACCCAGATCCGCGCCGGAGCAATTCGCCCGGAGATCGTCGTGCCGCTGCCCGAGTGGGATCAGGCGCTGGAGCACGAGGCCGTCTACGATGAGGAGCTGTTTGTCGGGCAGACGGTTCGCTGCATCAACAAGCCTTACTTTGGCAAGATCGGTCAGGTTGTCGAAATCCCGCGGGAGCCGGAGATGGTCGAGACCGAATGTCTCGTTCCGGTCGTCAGGGTGCAGCTGAATGAGGGCGAGACAGTCACCGTGCCTCGCCAGAACGTAGAAGTCCTCTAATCCTGGCTACCAGGGCCGGCATTATGCCGGCCCTTTTTGTTGCCGTATAATCAGACCATTTCAGGGTAACCTATTGGCTGTTAATGCCAGGAGGTGATTTCCCTGTTTAGGGTACACGAGACGACCCCCGAATTGGCGGAAGCGATGATTGAGAAGGTGGCGCAGAAGGTACACGAATACGGGATGGAGGTTCCGGCCGTCTTCCTCCTGGAAGCCAGCAAGCCGTTGGCGCTGGTAGCCGGGTCGGCAGTGCACGTGGCTACCCCGGTGCTGGGGGCGATCTTTGGCAATGACGACCCGTTCACCGATTTCGGCAATGTGATCTCTGACCGGCAGATGGTGGAGAAGCTGATCTGCCGCATCGAGGAGCTAGCTAAGGAAGCCGACGCCAAACGCAAGTAAAGGCCGGCGCGCAATCGGGCACCTGCGTTCCATCACCCACGCAGGCGCGTTGTGACTGGAGGTTGGCCCCATTGAACCAGCAGGTGAGCGATCGGCAAGGTTTCGCGCGTCTGCTGATGCATCACGCCTGCGCCAGACACCCCGCGCCCCAGATGGCACACCGCATCCTCAGGCGTCAATCAGAACTGGAAAAGTTTCCGTTAGGCGGGTGAGTCTGTAGCTCCCCGCCTCGTTTTGCTGGCAGACATCAGTTGGTGACATCAGCAGCGCCAAAGGATGTGCTTTGCCGCGCCGATTCCGCCCAAGAATAACGCCGGGCCAGTCTGAGGAGATTTCCCACCCTTTGCGCCTCTCACTGCATTCCCTGCGAGAATCCCCCAGCTTTTTGGTCTTGACGGACACTTGCTAAGCGTATATAGTATTACTAAAGCAAAAACGTTCGGTATCCGAAATAAAGGGGTGCATAGAGGTGTCTGTCAACAAGCAGGCGGTGGAGGCGGAAATCTCCGCGATAGGCGGCGAGGAGACGTTAAGCCGTGCCCAGATCAGGGGCAGGATTTTTAGTCTGGCCGGGCCGGCCATCGCTGAGTCACTGCTGGTTCACCTGGTGAGCATGGTGGACATGATGATGGTTGGAGGTCTGGGGGCGTACGCGATCACGTCGATTGGCCTGAGCAACCAGGCCGTGTTTACAGCCAACGCGGTTTTCTCGGCCATCAGCACCGGAAGCACTGCCGTCGTAGCTCGCCTCGTCGGTGCGAAAGACCTCACAGAGGCCAACCGTGCCGCCCGCCAGTCCTTTGTCATGGCTGCCATTGCCGCGATGATTCTCGGTCTGGGGGTTGTCCTCTTCGCCCCGAATATCATTCACTTCATGAAGGCCGAAGAGGATGTGTTGCCGCACGCACTTGCCTACGCCCGTATCGCCGGCGGCAGCATGGTTTTCTCTCTGACGGCGATGATCCTCAACGGTGTCTTGCGCGGTGCCGGCGACATGAAGACCCCGATGCGGGTGAACATAACCGCCAACCTGATCAACGTGGTTTTCAACTATCTGCTGATTTATGGCGTCGGGCCATTCCCGCGCCTGGAAGTGGCCGGTGCCGCGTGGGCGACGCTGCTCTCCCGCGTCGTAGCGCTGATCATGGTCTTGCGCGTCTTTTTCGGCGGCAAGTTTATCATCCACTTCTCCCTGCGGGATTCGTTCAAGCCCGAATGGCCGATGCTCAAGCGCATCCTCAATGTCGGCATTCCGGCCAGCATCGAGCACCTGATCATGCGCATGGGGATGATGCTCTATGCCCGAACAGTATCCGGGCTGGGTACAGTGGCCTATGCGGCCCACCAGATCTCCCTCAACTCGGAAGGCATCACCTTCACGCCGGGCATGGGCTTCTCCATGGCCTCCACCACCCTCGTCGGCCAGAGCCTGGGGGCGAAGCGGCCTGAGCGTGCATCCCAGTTCGGCCTGGAGGCGCGCCGCCTGGCGATGATCTCGATGGGGTTGCTGGGGTTGGTTCTGTTCTTCTTCCCCCGGCAGCTGATCGGGCTGTATACCGATGATCCGGAAGTAATCGAAATGGGCGTCATCTGCCTGCGCATCATCGCCTTTGCCCAGCCGATCATGGGCAGCACCTTTGTCCTGACTGGGTCGCTGCGCGGTGCTGGCGACACCCGCTTTGTGATGCTGATCACCCTGTTCGGCGTCTGGGTGGGCCGTCTCGGCATGGCTTACCTTCTGGTCGAGGTGTTTCAGCTCGGCCTGCGGGGCGCCTGGTATGCAATGGTTTTCGACCAGGCGATTCGCGCCACATTCGGTTACCTGCGCTGGCGGCACGGCGGCTGGAAGACAGCCCGGGTCTAGGGGAACTTTGTAGTCAAGGGCGACGGCGACTGGTCACAGCCAGCCGCCGTCGCCTTTTGTGGCTGCACCAAGACTACCCTCGTTGCAGCCTGGTTGCGGGAGAAATATAATGGAGGTTAAGAAAAGGGGGGAAGGGCATGGCCCAAAGCATTTTAAGCGAGTCCCCGGCACGAACTGTAGAACTGGCGGCAAGCCTGGCTCCTTATCTCCAGGCTGGCGACGCGCTAGTTCTCTCTGGTGACCTGGGAACCGGGAAGACGTGGTTTGCCAATGCGCTGTTGGCAGCGCTGGGGCTGGAGGGCTCGGGGCAGAGCCCGACGTTCACCCTCGTCAATGTCTACCACCTTCCCCAGGGGCAGGTCTATCACGCTGACTTCTACCGTCTGGATAGCGAAGCTGAGCTCTGGGCCGCCGGTTGGGAAGACTACCTCGATGGACAGGCGCTGCTGCTGATCGAGTGGGGCGAGCGCTTCCCCGCTGCCCTGCCGCTGGACTATCTGCAGATCCGGCTGGAGCGGGCGGGCGCAACAGAGCGGGAAATTACGGTGCAAGCCTGCGGTCCCCGCAGCCGTGCCCTGATGGAGGCTTGGTTTGATGCATTGGATCGCGATTGAGAGTGCCACTCTGGTGGCCAGTGTCGCTGTGGGGCAGGGCCAACGGGTGCTGGCTGAGGTCACGTCGCAGGCGCAGCTGACGCATTCGGAACGCCTGCTGCCGATGATCGATCAGGCCCTGAGCCTGGCGGTGAGCGATCTGAGTCAAATCGATAGCGTGATCGTCTCCACCGGCCCAGGCTCTTTCACCGGCCTGCGCATCGGCCTGGCGACAGCCAAAGGCCTGGCCCATCCCCGAGGTTTGGCTGTCTATGGCGCATCGACTCTGGAGGCGCTGGCCTGGCAGCAGCCGGAGGGAACCGTCGTGCCACTGCTGGATGCCCGCCGCGGCCAGGTCTATGCTGCCATTTACCAGCGCTCCGCAAGCGGGCTGAGGGAGGTGCTGGCACCGACAGCCATCGCCCTGAATGAACTGCTGGGCGAGCATCTGCCGGCAGGGCCATTTCGCTTTGTGGGCGAGGGGGCAAGCGTTCATCAGGAACAGATCCGGTCGCTGGTGCCGGCGGCGCAGTTTGCTGACAGCATCCATAACTATCCGCGGGCCTGCAGCCTGGCGGCGGTGGTCGGCGCGGCAGGGCGTTTGCCTATCGCCATCAATGAGCTGGTACCCCGGTATCTGCGCGCCTCTTCTGCAGAGCAGAAGTTGCGGAAAGCGATGCGAGCCGCAGAGGAGGGACGCTGACAATGACTGCCCTTGAGATCGACCTGATGACGCTGAACGATCTCGATGAGATCATGGTCATTGAGCATCTGTGCTTTCCCACCCCCTGGTCGCGTTTTGCCTTTCAGATCGAACTGGAGCAGAATCACTTCGGTCTCTACGTGGTCGGCCGGGAGGCCGGGCGCATTGTCGCCTACGCAGGAGCCTGGATCGTGCTCGATGAAGCGCACATCACCAACATCGCCGTACACCCCGACTTCCGGGGCCGCGGCTATGGCGAGGCGATTCTGCTGGCTCTCCTCAGACGGGTCAGGGCGCGGGGGGCGAGGCGGGCTACCCTGGAAGTCAGGGAGAATAACCGGGTTGCCCAGCAGCTCTATCTCAAACACGGATTTGAGTTTCAGGGGAGGCGCAGGGGTTACTACACCGATACTGGCGAGGATGCCCTGATCATGTGGAAGAACGATCTGACCGTCTTGTCTGACACCCTCTAAGAGCATATGCTCAGAAAGAACTAAACTGCCCGTGGCAGCGAAGTTCTTTTTTCCTTTGTATGGCAGAGGTTGTGCAGCGCAGACTGAGATGTTACTATGAGCGCAGGGTCTGGAGGTGGACGAATGCCGCACTATACACTCGGAATCGAGACCAGCTGTGATGAAACGGCAGCTGCCGTCGTCCAGGATGGGAAGATCATCTGCTCCAATATCATCTCGTCCCAGATACCGACGCATCGTCGCTATGGCGGCGTGGTGCCGGAGATCGCATCCCGGCAGCATGTGGAGGCGATCGTCCCGGTGGTGGAAGAGGCGCTGGCGATTGCTGACATCGGCTGGTCAGATCTCTCCAGCGTCGCTGTCACCAGTGGCCCGGGTCTCGTCGGTGCTCTGCTGGTGGGGCTCTCCTACGCCAAGGCGCTGGCTTACAGCCTGCGATTGCCTCTGGTGGGCGTCAACCACCTGGAAGGGCATATCTATGCCAGCTTCCTCGAGCGCGACGTGGCGTTTCCGCTGCTCTGCCTCGTCGTCTCCGGCGGACATACCGACCTCATCTATGTAGAGGATCACGGCCGCTACCAGCTGCTGGGGCAAACGCGGGATGATGCCGCTGGCGAGGCCTTCGACAAGATCGCCCGGGCTCTCGGGCTGCCCTACCCAGGGGGGCCGGAGATTGAGAAACAGGCCAGGCTGGGAGATCCGACGGCCTACGACTTTCCGCGGGCCTACCTGGAGGAAGGCTCGCTGGATTTTAGCTTCAGCGGCCTGAAATCGTCGGTGCTGAACACGCTGAACCGGCTGCGGCAGCGGGGCTGTGAGCCAGTGTTGCCCGATGTGGCAGCCAGCTTCCAGGCGGCGGTGGTGGACGTGCTCGTCGAGAAGACACTGAGCGCCGCCAGGAAGCTCTCTGTCAGCGCCATTCATGTGGCCGGCGGCGTCTCCGCCAACGGTCATTTGCGGCAACGCCTGACGGATGCGGCTGCCGCTCTGGGGCTTAAGGCGCACTTCCCGCCGCTCGTGCTCTGCACCGATAACGCGGCGATGATCGCCGCCGCTGGTTACTATCGGTGGCGGACGGGGCAAGTGGCAGAACTGGATCTCAACGCCGTGCCCAACCTGCCGTTGGTCAGCTGGTGACCGCTGCTGTCCACAACTTTTCTTCTGATTCTGTGAATAACCCGTGGATAAAATGTGGTTTTCCCGGTCAGTACTGTGCACAAGTTTTATGTCACGCCTGTGGATAGTGTGGATAAGTCGGGGGATAACTTATTTTCAAGGCAAGCGCCTGTGGATATTGCTGTCGACAAACGAAGTTGGTTAACGTGTTACGTAAATTGACGCGTGTCGACACCAGCCAGGGGCATTGACAGGGGAGGTCTGCAAGTGGACAAGGCCAGATTGCGGCGCGAGATGCTGCGGCGCCGCCAGGCGCTTTCAGCGCAGGAGAGGGCAGCGGCAGCCAGAGCTGCCCTGGCGGCGATGCAGCGATTGCTGCGGGGAACCGAGACGGCGATGATCTACATGCCTTTTCGGGGTGAGCTGGATCCGCTGCCGCTGGCCCGGTGGTTGCTGGCCCAGGGCGGGAGCATCGCCCTGCCAATCACCGATCAGGCCAGCCGCAGGATCACGCCGGCGCAGGTGAGCAGTCTTGACGATCTGGTGCCAGGGACCTATGGCATTCTCGAACCCGCTCCCGGGAGATTCACCGAGCTGGCACCGCAAGCGCTAGAGGTCGTCATCGTGCCGGGAACCTGCTTCGACGAGCAGGGCTGGCGCATCGGCTATGGCGGCGGCTACTACGATCGCTTCCTGCCGCTGCTCCAGCCGTCCTGCCTGCGAATCGGCTACGCCTATGACTGGCAGGTGGTGGAGCGGATCAGCCCGGCCCCCTGGGACCAGCGCCTGGATTATATCGTCACCGATCGGCGTTGCCTGCGTACAGCGCGCCGCTAGTTTCAACATCAGGGATGGGGAGGAGACATCATGCAACCGCAATCATTTACACCGGCCGAGGTGGCCCGCAATCAGACGGACAGCGGGGCAGGCAAGGCTACCCGGGGCACCTGGGACGTCATTCTGCTGGGGATTCTGGGAGGAGCCTATACAGGCTTTGCCAGCCTCCTTTTCTTAATCGCCAGCCACGATTCTGCAGCCTTTCTCGGCGTCGGCGTCAGCCGGCTGCTGGGCGGCAGCGTCTTTACCCTCGGCGTCGCACTGGCGATTCTCAGCGGTGGCGAGCTGTTTAGCGGCAACGCACTGATGATCATCAGCGCGCTGGAGCGAAAGATCTCCGGCCGACTGTTGCTGCGCAACTGGCTGCTGGTCTGGCTGGCCAATCTCCTGGGGGCATTGCTGCTCGTCGGCCTGGTTCAGGTCGCCGGCACCGGCAGCCTGAACGGCGGGGCTGTGGGAGAATATGCCTTAGCCGTTGCTCAGGCGAAGCTGGCGTACAGCTGGCCGGCGGCGCTGGCGCGGGGCATTCTGGCCAACTGGCTCATCTGCCTGGCCGTCTGGATGGCTGCTGCCGCCAGGGACGTGACCGGCAAGCTTCTGGCCATCTACCTGCCGATCATGGCCTTTGTCGCCTGCGGCTTTGAAAACTCCGTCGCCAACATGTTCTTCCTTCCCTATGGACTGCTGCAGGCGGGCAGCTTCGATGCGGCAGGTTTCCTGGGCGCTCTCGCAGACAATCTCCTGCCTGTCAGCCTGGGCAACGCCATCGGCGGGGCGATCTTTGTGGGAGCTGCCTACTGGTGCATCTACCTGCGCCGGAAGTAGCGCGTGGCAATGGGCATATATTGCCAATAGCGCGGGCATTCTAAGGCAGGGTAAACAGGCGGGAACGAGAGAGGGCAAATAGGGGAGTATGGGGGAGATATTTGCCCTGGGCAGGAGCACAGGGCCTCTAGTCGTCTCTCCGGGAAAACGTCAAATATTGCATATGCGGATGGGGCGTGGGTATATTATTATTAGCACTCGGGCCGGGTGAGTGCTAACAACTGGGATAACCTTACATTAACAAGAGGCAAGGAGGGTTTAATCAGTGAAGCTTCAACCACTAGCAGATCGAATCGTGGTCAAGGCCATCGAGCAGAGCGAAAAGACCAGGGGCGGGATCTATATCGCCGACACCGCCAAAGAAAAACCCCAGGAGGGCGAAGTTCTGGCAGTTGGTCCTGGCAAGATGCTCGAAAATGGCACACGCGTCCCGCTGGAAGTTAAGGTGGGCGACCGCGTGCTCTACTCCAAGTATGGCGGAACCGAAGTGAAGGTTGATGGCGAGGAATACCTCGTCCTCAAAGAATCTGACGTGCTTGCCATCGTTAAGTAAGGAGGGTACATAAATGGCTAAACTGATCAGTTTCAACGAAGAAGCTCGTCAAGCGCTGCAGCGGGGCGTAGACGCTCTGGCCAACGCTGTTAAGGTTACCCTTGGCCCGAAGGGCCGCAACGTCGTGCTGGAGAAAAAGTTCGGTGCTCCGCTGATCACCAACGACGGCGTGACGATTGCCCGGGAAATCGAACTGGAAGATCCTTTTGAGAATATGGGCGCGCAGCTGGTGAAGGAGGTCGCCACCAAGACCCAGGATGTCGCTGGTGACGGCACGACCACTGCCACCCTCCTCGCTCAGGCCATTGTACGCGAAGGCCTGAAGAATGTCGCTGCCGGCGCCAACCCGATTGTCGTCCGGCGGGGCATCGAGAAGGCAGTAAACGTGATTGTCAGCGAGATTGAGAAGATGGCCGTGCCGATTGCCAGCAAGGATGCCATCGCTCAGGTAGCCACCGTTTCGGCTGACGATGAAGAGATCGGACGCCTCGTGGCCGAAGCTATGGAGAAAGTCGGCAATGACGGCGTGATCACCGTTGAGGAGTCGAAGACCACCGGCACCAGCCTCGATGTGGTCGAAGGCATGCAGTTCGACCGCGGCTACATCTCCCACTACATGGTCACCGACACCGAGAAGATGGAGGCCGTCCTGGAGGACGCTTACATCCTGATCACTGACCGCAAGATCTCCAACATCCACGACATCCTGCCGCTACTGGAGAAGCTGGTGCAGCGCAGCAAGCCTCTCCTGCTGATTGCAGAGGACGTCGAAGGCGAAGCTCTGGCTACCCTGATTCTGAACAAGCTGCGCGGTGCCTTCACCTGTGTAGCCGTCAAGGCCCCTGGTTTTGGCGATCGCCGCAAGGAGATGCTGCAGGATATCGCCACCCTCACTGGCGGCACGGTCGTCACTGAGGAGCTGGGTCTGGAACTGAAGAACACCGATATTCCGATGCTGGGTAGGGCCCGTCAGGTGCGCGTATCCAAGGAAGAGACCGTCATCGTCGACGGCCATGGTGACACTGAAGATATCCAGAAGCGGATCCAGCAGATCAAGGTGCAGATCGAAGACTCAACTTCCGACTTTGACAAGGAGAAGCTACAGGAGCGCCTGGCGAAGCTCTCAGGCGGTGTGGCCGTCATCTCCGTCGGTGCAGCCACTGAGGTGGAGTTGAAGGAGAAGAAGCTGCGCCTCGAGGACGCTCTGGCAGCGACCCGCGCTGGCGTCGAAGAGGGAATCGTGCCTGGCGGCGGCGTTGCTCTGCTGCAGGCCATCGCCGCGCTCGACGGCCTGGATGTCAGCGGCGATGAGGCGACTGGTGTCTCCATCGTCCGCCGCGCCCTGGAAGAGCCGGTGCGCCAGATCGCTGACAACGCTGGCCTGGAAGGTTCCGTCATCGTCGGCAAGTCCAAGGAGCAGCCGACCGGTGTGGGCTTCGACGCCATGTCCGGCAAGTTTGTAAACATGATCGAGGCTGGCATTGTCGATCCGGCCAAGGTCACCCGTTCTGCTTTGCAGAACGCCGCCAGCGTCGCCGCCATGGTGCTGACCACGGAGACGCTCGTGGCCGACAAGCCAGAACCAAAGGATACTCCCGCCATGCCGGGCGGCATGGACATGATGTAATCGCATAGCATCCCTGGAGGTCAGGCGTTCCGCCTGACCTCTTGAACTTTGGGGACGGTTCTATTCGTTAACTTTTATGTCAACAAGACTTTTTGTCGCTGCTGCAGACAGGTATAATGATTCATACCGAGTTGTTCTGAGCATTGGAGGTGCAATCTTGTCATCCGAACCGCGGGAGACCGTCATCGTTGTTGACTTTGGTGGACAGTCTGCGCAGCAGATCGCGCGGCGCGTGCGCGAACTGCAGATCTACAGCGAGATCTGGCCAGGAACGGCCGAACTCGATCGTTATCGACGGACGCGACCGAAGGCGATTATCCTTTGCGAACCCCAGGCTGCTCCGCAGCTGCTGGAACTGGATATCCCCATCCTGGGCATCTATTCCAGAGGTAATCCATTGCCGGACGGTGCCCAGCTCCTGTCCACAGCGGGCGCCAGCTCTTTTCGCCCGGGCCAGGGCTTCTATGGCGTACAGCTTGAGCCGGAGGCGCTGCAAAGCGGCGAGGGCCAACAGCTGTTGCGGCACTTCCTGTTAGATGTCGCCGGTTGCCACGTCGACTGGACCATGGACTCCTTTATCGAGCAGGTGGTGGCGGAGACAAGGCGGCGGGTCGGCTCTAAACAGGTGGTCTGTGGCCTGAGCGGTGGCATCGATTCTGCTGTGGCGGCGCTGCTGGTGCATCGGGCTATCGGTGAGCAGTTGACCTGTATTTTCGTCGATCACGGGCTGCTGCGCCAGGGCGAAGCTGAGTCAGTCGTGCGGGTGTTTGGCGAGCAGCTGGGGCTGCGGCTGGTGGCGGTAGACGCGCGGCAGCGTTTCCTGGGCAGATTGGCCGGTGTCACCGATCCGGAGCAGAAACGGAAGATCATCGGCGAGGAATTCATCCGTGTCTTCGAGGAGGAGGCGGCCCGGCTGGGGCAGGTGGATTATCTGGTCCAGGGCACGCTCTACCCGGATGTCGTCGAGAGCAGCACGGCCACTGCCAGTGTGATCAAGTCGCATCACAATGTGGGTGGCTTGCCGGAAGATATGCAGTTTGAGCTGATCGAGCCCTTGCGCCAGCTGTTCAAGGATGAGGTGCGGGAGATCGCCCGGCGGCTCGGCCTCCCAGAGCGGATCGTCAACCGGCAGCCCTTCCCTGGCCCCGGGCTGGCGGTACGCTGCCTGGGCGAGATCACCCAGGAGAAGCTGGAGGTGCTCCGCGCCGCCGATGCCATCGTCACCGAGGAGATCGAGCAGGCGGGCCTCACGCAGCAGATCTGGCAGGCCTTCGCTGTCCTGCCCGACGTGCGCACGGTGGGCGTAACCAATAGTGAACGCACCTATGCCCACCTGATCGCCATTCGTGCCGTGGACAGCCGGGACGCGATGACCGCCGCCTGGACCAGGCTGGACTACGACCTCCTGGATCGCATTTCGCGGCGCATCGTCAGTGAGGTGGCGCAGGTGAACCGGGTGGTCTACGATATCACATCCAAGCCGCC
>JBMNFB010000010.1:0-103645 GCA_050949085.1 Bacillota bacterium | reverse complement strand
CAATCCACGCGCCCGCACGGGGCGCGACTTGTTTGTTATGCTCGGTATTTGGTTGGCAACAGTGTTTCAATCCACGCGCCCGCACGGGGCGCGACAAAATCAACCCGGAGCCGTACATCAGGTTTTTGCTCGTTTCAATCCACGCGCCCGCACGGGGCGCGACCCAGAGATGCTTGCAGAGATTTCCCAGCAACGGGTTTCAATCCACGCGCCCGCACGGGGCGCGACTAGCTAACCATCTCCCACTCTCCCTGTAACGCAGAGTTTCAATCCACGCGCCCGCACGGGGCGCGACGCCGCAAAAACAGATACCACGCAATGCCACGCACGTTTCAATCCACGCGCCCGCACGGGGCGCGACATGTAGGTATCCCTGCCGCCAGGGCATTACCTTGTTTCAATCCACGCGCCCGCACGGGGCGCGACCCAATTCCACTTCACCCAGCATATTGCTAAAATAGTTTCAATCCACGCGCCCGCACGGGGCGCGACGGCCGGGGGGAAGGTTTACATTCCTTTTTCTTCCGTTTCAATCCACGCGCCCGCACGGGGCGCGACCAGGACGCAGCAGGACGCAGCAGGACGCAGCAGGTTTCAATCCACGCGCCCGCACGGGGCGCGACCCAAACCTTCTCCTGCCAAAAATTGTTACACGTGGTTTCAATCCACGCGCCCGCACGGGGCGCGACCCTCTCGCAACGGTATCTGCCCCTCAGACCATTTGTTTCAATCCACGCGCCCGCACGGGGCGCGACACGTCACTGCTCTGCCGGGCCCGGCACAATCCCAGCCGGTTTCAATCCACGCGCCCGCACGGGGCGCGACATTACACCTTTCTGGCAGTGAGGAGGTTTGGCATCATCGGTTTCAATCCACGCGCCCGCACGGGGCGCGACGTGAGGCGGCTTAGCGGACGGCCGCGGCGCTACTGCTAGCTGTTTCAATCCACGCGCCCGCACGGGGCGCGACGGTACACGGACATCTTCGGCAGGCGTAGCGTTTGGACTATCGGTTTCAATCCACGCGCCCGCACGGGGCGCGACGCTTGTCAGGCCGATTTTACTGGCGGACGTGGACAACGCAGTTTCAATCCACGCGCCCGCACGGGGGCGCGACTGCGTAGCAGATGTACTGCTCGCTCATGTCGCTGTTTCAATCCACGCGCCCGCACGGGGCGCGACGCCGGGGGCAGCCGGGGGTTCAGCCGGGGGGTCCATGTTTCAATCCACGCGCCCGCACGGGGCGCGACGCCGGGGGCAGCCGGGGGTTCAGCCGAGGAGAAGCTGCCATGTTTCAATCCACGCGCCCGCACGGGGCGCGACTCGCAACAATGTGTATTCAGAAGGAGTCACTAGGTTTCAATCCACGCGCCCGCACGGGGCGCGACGCGCCGCGGGTACTCGTTCGCGGACTGGGGGCTCGTTTCAATCCACGCGCCCGCACGGGGCGCGACTCGGTGTACGTGTGTACGACACTGCAGAGCAAGCGGTTTCAATCCACGCGCCCGCACGGGGCGCGACAGTCGCCGACCGCGCCACTGTTGCCAATCAAGTCGTTTCAATCCACGCGCCCGCACGGGGCGCGACCCAGATGTGCTAAAGTTTGCGAGAGTGTGGCGGGTTTCAATCCACGCGCCCGCACGGGGCGCGACGTGGTGAGGTGCTAGAGATTGTCATAACAGACGATTAGTTTCAATCCACGCGCCCGCACGGGGCGCGACTGGATGAACGCCAGCCCCTTGCGGAACGCGATGAACGTTTCAATCCACGCGCCCGCACGGGGCGCGACCTCCATCGACAACACAGTGCTCAAGATGGCAAAGTTTCAATCCACGCGCCCGCACGGGGCGCGACCATTTCAGACACCAACGGCTGACGGCGGTTTCAAGTTTCAATCCACGCGCCCGCACGGGGCGCGACGCGGCGGCCCGGTCACAAGCCCGGGCAGGACGCGTTTCAATCCACGCGCCCGCACGGGGCGCGACCAGAGCTGCTTGAGCGCGAGGATACGCAACCCGCCGTTTCAATCCACGCGCCCGCACGGGGCGCGACTTTTTGGCAGGCCTAGACGTCGACAACGTCGCGGTTTCAATCCACGCGCCCGCACGGGGCGCGACGCCGCTCTCCGAGTCTCGCCCCCTTGGGTCTCTCAGGTTTCAATCCACGCGCCCGCACGGGGCGCGACAGCCCGGGCCCGGCTCGGCTCCGTCGTCGCTACGAGTTTCAATCCACGCGCCCGCACGGGGCGCGACGACGTGCCGCCTTGCTTGGCCCGGTGCCGGCGCCGTTTCAATCCACGCGCCCGCACGGGGCGCGACCCGCATTGCCCATTCTGCCTTCTCCAATGTATCAAGTTTCAATCCACGCGCCCGCACGGGGCGCGACACAAGGGAGGTGATCTCGGTGTCAAGCAAGCAGGTTTCAATCCACGCGCCCGCACGGGGCGCGACGTGCTGCCGGTGGTGATTTCGTTTATCGCGTTCCGGTTTCAATCCACGCGCCCGCACGGGGCGCGACCCACCAACACAATGCACCACCTCCCTCTATTTATGTTTCAATCCACGCGCCCGCACGGGGCGCGACGAGGCCTACGGATAGCCAAATTGATGCGTTTTTGGTTTCAATCCACGCGCCCGCACGGGGCGCGACGTAAGGAGGTGTCAATAATGTCAAATTCCAATTTGTTTCAATCCACGCGCCCGCACGGGGCGCGACGCAGCGCAGCAGGACGCAGCAGCGCAGCCGCAGGGGTTTCAATCCACGCGCCCGCACGGGGCGCGACCACTAGAGTATTCGCTGGCGATTGGCGAAGATCCGGTTTCAATCCACGCGCCCGCACGGGGCGCGACGAGGCTCCATTGGCAGTTGTGCAGGGTAGTAATAGTTTCAATCCACGCGCCCGCACGGGGCGCGACGCATCCACAATCTGCTTACATCGTGATTGATCCAGTTTCAATCCACGCGCCCGCACGGGGCGCGACCTGTAAGCCCCACCCTTTTGCCAGGCGCAAATCGCGTTTCAATCCACGCGCCCGCACGGGGCGCGACCTGAGGGAGTTCATATTCAGCCTGGAGCGGCAGGTTTCAATCCACGCGCCCGCACGGGGCGCGACTTGGGGCACCTCGATGACTCCACCGAAGATACGGTTTCAATCCACGCGCCCGCACGGGGCGCGACCGGATCGGAGTGGCACCATCACGCAAAAGCAAGCGTTTTCAATCCACGCGCCCGCACGGGGCGCGACCTAGATATATTCTGTTGCCGGGGTCTGCGTCCCGGTTTCAATCCACGCGCCCGCACGGGGGCGCGACTCGCGCTCCGCCCACGGCTGCAGGAGGACTCTCGAAGTTTCAATCCACGCGCCCGCACGGGGCGCGACGTTATTCAGCGGTCGACTCGTGTTTAGCGTACCGTTTCAATCCACGCGCCCGCACGGGGCGCGACCTGGTCGCCCGGGGCGTCAGCGCGACCTAGTCAGCGTTTCAATCCACGCGCCCGCACGGGGCGCGACGCAGGCGGGCATGAACAGTGGCAGGCACGGCTCGTTTCAATCCACGCGCCCGCACGGGGCGCGACAGGCAACAGCAGCGATTATGTGCGAGTATATGTGTTTCAATCCACGCGCCCGCACGGGGCGCGACTTGGCCAGAGCCTGATGCTCTGCTTGCGCCAATCGGCGTTTCAATCCACGCGCCCGCACGGGGCGCGACGATGTGGACTATCTGATTATTGTCCAGCGAGAGCGTTTCAATCCACGCGCCCGCACGGGGCGCGACTCGGGGCGTTCGTCTCAGCCTCCAACGGTTAGCTGTTTCAATCCACGCGCCCGCACGGGGCGCGACGTACCTGGTACCCCAATGCCTCCGCAAAACGCCTGTTTCAATCCACGCGCCCGCACGGGGCGCGACACAGACAGATCGCTCGACTGTTGGGACGGAGCGGTTTCAATCCACGCGCCCGCACGGGGCGCGACCGGGGCCTGCGTGCCACGACATCTCGCTCTCTGGTTTCAATCCACGCGCCCGCACGGGGCGCGACCCGTGATGCAGAGTCCGGTCACTACTTGGGCACTGTTTCAATCCACGCGCCCGCACGGGGCGCGACCCCGCGTACATCGTAATTGACCCTGAGCGAGTGGTTTCAATCCACGCGCCCGCACGGGGCGCGACGAGATCCGCGTTATCCACGTGGTGGACGACCCGGAGGTTTCAATCCACGCGCCCGCACGGGGCGCGACATGACATGTGAGGTTAACCATGTGATGTTAATACGGTGCGTTAGACGCAGTTTCAATCCACGCGCCCGCACGGGGCGCGACCGCAGCCAGGATGCTCAGTTTGTAGTGCATGCTACAGAAGAGTTTCAATCCACGCGCCCGCACGGGGCGCGACCTCCAGCAGGCTCCAGCAGGCTCCAGCAGGGACAAGTTTCAATCCACGCGCCCGCACGGGGCGCGACATATGAGGAGCAGCAGCTATTGGTGGAGCCCGAGGTTTCAATCCACGCGCCCGCACGGGGCGCGACCAGGCTCGCAAGGCTGAGGTAGAGCAACACCAGGTTTCAATCCACGCGCCCGCACGGGGCGCGACACCTTGCAGTACGTTTCTCGTCGACGTCTCATGTTTCAATCCACGCGCCCGCACGGGGCGCGACGTGGCAGCTCGGATGATCTGCTGCGAGTCTGCTGTTTCAATCCACGCGCCCGCACGGGGCGCGACCTTCGCCACGTGTAGACGTCTGCGGCCTAGGGTTCCAGTCCACCGGTTTCAATCCACGCGCCCGCACGGGGCGCGACCGAACGCAAACCAACCGCTATACCATCACGCTCCGGTTTCAATCCACGCGCCCGCACGGGGCGCGACCCGATGCGGTTGGGGCATCAATGGAGACTATCCGAGTTTCAATCCACGCGCCCGCACGGGGCGCGACCGATACTCCCGTCGTCCATTATCCCAGGCGCAGTTTCAATCCACGCGCCCGCACGGGGCGCGACGCGCAAGCGGGTGCAGGTATACACGAACCCGGGTTTCAATCCACGCGCCCGCACGGGGCGCGACAGGATTGGGATTCCCAGACGATTGAGGCATGTTTCAATCCACGCGCCCGCACGGGGCGCGACACCACTCCTCTCGGATGTACTGTGCCGGGTCCTGGCATCGCGTTTCAATCCACGCGCCCGCACGGGGCGCGACCCATCAACATCCCTGCACCCTCGCGTACCCTATCAGCGTGTTTCAATCCACGCGCCCGCACGGGGCGCGACGCGGCAGCGGGGGTCACTTAAGCTCCTCCGCACGGCGTCTGTTTCAATCCACGCGCCCGCACGGGGCGCGACATGCGCCACCAGTCTGCCCTGGCGGCGGGACACGATTCGTTTCAATCCACGCGCCCGCACGGGGCGCGACCCCCGCAGAGATGTCGGCAGCGATTTCGCCCACGGACGAGGTTTCAATCCACGCGCCCGCACGGGGCGCGACTTGCGCATCGCAGGTCTCTGCGCGGGTGGGGCTTGCCGAAGAAGTTTCAATCCACGCGCCCGCACGGGGCGCGACGCTCAGCAGGCCGCAGCAGGTATCCTTCGTCAACTACCTACGTTTCAATCCACGCGCCCGCACGGGGCGCGACTGTCAATGCTGTCTTTTTCAACTACGTTTGGAGTTTCAATCCACGCGCCCGCACGGGGCGCGACCTTACGCCCTCATGTTCCCGCGCATACAAGTCGTTTCAATCCACGCGCCCGCACGGGGCGCGACCGCGGCCTGGCATGCTCTGCGGCAGATATCGGCGTTTCAATCCACGCGCCCGCACGGGGCGCGACGTTTTGACGCATGTGGTTGACGCGCATTGGCTGTTTCAATCCACGCGCCCGCACGGGGCGCGACCCATTATACGATGCGCGCAGCCGCGTCCGCACGTTTCAATCCACGCGCCCGCACGGGGCGCGACGCCAGTCTTCGGACGATGAGCCGGCTGCGGTTTCAATCCACGCGCCCGCACGGGGCGCGACGTTGCTCCCGTGTCTTCATCATCTGACGGCGACATCCCCTGTTTCAATCCACGCGCCCGCACGGGGCGCGACGCGATTTCGCCAGCATCCGTGGCAGGTTCCGAGGTTTCAATCCACGCGCCCGCACGGGGCGCGACTGTATCGCGCGATCGGTGTGTGCGACGCATGCAGAGTTTCAATCCACGCGCCCGCACGGGGCGCGACCGACGACTGAGGCGGCTCGGGGCCATGCGAGTAGAGACTCGGTTTCAATCCACGCGCCCGCACGGGGCGCGACCTGGGCAGCGTAGCAGACTTAGAGGGTGGTGGGTTTCAATCCACGCGCCCGCACGGGGCGCGACCCACGGGCCTATATCCATCGATATGCGTGTTCAATCCACGCGCCCGCACGGGCGCGACTAGCCGGCACGGCGTCACCCCCGCAGTTTCAATCCACGCGCCCGCACGGGGCGCGACTCTGCGGCTTGTTCACATAGCCCCCCCTGCGCGGTTTCAATCCACGCGCCCGCACGGGGCGCGACATGCGGTTTCAATCCGCGAGCACTGGGATACGGTTTCAATCCACGCGCCCGCACGGGGCGCGACAGCGAGTGGTTTGTACATCAAGCGGGGCCGTAGCGTTTCAATCCACGCGCCCGCACGGGGCGCGACCGCACGCGCATACCTGCATAGTACCTCGAATGATCGATCCATGTTTCAATCCACGCGCCCGCACGGGGCGCGACCTGAGTGTCCCCACGTTACGTATCAGGGACAGTTTCAATCCACGCGCCCGCACGGGGCGCGACGCATACCGTTCTCGGAGGCCAGGCGCGATCCGTCGTTTCAATCCACGCGCCCGCACGGGGCGCGACGATCAATCGCGGATTGAGATCACCTCGGCAACAGTTTCAATCCACGCGCCCGCACGGGGCGCGACTTAATGGGCATATTGCGCTACAGGCATGCGGTCCGTTTCAATCCACGCGCCCGCACGGGGCGCGACCCAGTCAGATCATCGTTCTGCGTCAGCGATAACGTTTCAATCCACGCGCCCGCACGGGGCGCGACTTGCAGCCAACATCGGTCATCAGTGTCACCAGTTTCAATCCACGCGCCCGCACGGGGCGCGACTGCGGCTAGCAGCGCTGCAGCGCAGATCGAGCATCACGGCGTTTCAATCCACGCGCCCGCACGGGGCGCGACGGCATACTATGGCCACATATGGCAGAGTACAGGGTTTCAATCCACGCGCCCGCACGGGGCGCGACCCGTATCTGGCACCACGCTGCGGCCGATCTAGGCGTTTCAATCCACGCGCCCGCACGGGGCGCGACACGCTGGATGCCCGTCAGCGTTCACCGAGCCACGGTATAAGCTAGTTTCAATCCACGCGCCCGCACGGGGCGCGACGGACTTCGCGAGCAAGTGTAGACTCCTTGTGACAGTTTCAATCCACGCGCCCGCACGGGGCGCGACAAGTTAGGATCATCACTGTATTTGCAGAGTGTTTCAATCCACGCGCCCGCACGGGGCGCGACGCCGCCCGCGCATTATAGTCTGCCTGCTCACTCTGGTTTCAATCCACGCGCCCGCACGGGGCGCGACGGATGACGGCTGGAGTCACTGCCAATGAGCGCGAGTTTCAATCCACGCGCCCGCACGGGGCGCGACACTGCGCTGCTCGACGCTACTCCGGCCTGTGCGGTTTCAATCCACGCGCCCGCACGGGGCGCGACAGTGTAGGCTCTAATGCCCGTATCCATCGAGTTGCATGGGCCAGTGAGCGCGAACGTGTACAATCGCAGGTGAATCTGTTGTCGGTTAGGACAACAGATCTCTGGAAACCCCGATGTTGCCGACACCGCGAACCTATCGTGATGTTCATGAGAGCCATGGGTTCGCGGCACTAGAGAATCAGGGTTCCTTCTGGGTCATAGGTCGGTTTAGCACCTACGTGGACAACCCTACGGCGCCAGTTTGCTCCTAGTTGATAGTAACGTAAGCTATCAGTCTCTGGGTCAATCGTGCTTTCCAGCAGGTTGCGAAGCTTTCTAAACTGAGCAGGATCCACCACACATTCAAAAACAGAAAACTGAACCCTTTGTCCGTAGTTCAGGCAATGCCGGGCTACCTTACGCAACCGCCTTCGCCCCTCACTGGTCGTTGTGTTGACGTCATAGGTGATGAGAACCATCACCTGCAAACACCTCCCTACTTGAAAACAAACGGCGGATACGCATCTAAGTCACCCCTAATATAACGCGCCAAGAGGAGAGATTGTACGAACGGAAGCAGCCCTATCTCAATCCTTTCCTGCAGGAAAGGATGCTGGATGGTCTCCCTCTTCCGAGCCTGCCACGCCTCTATCACCTTTTTTCTTCCGGAGTCATCCAGATACACAGCCCCGGACTCACGATAGGTAAAATCACGCTTGCCCAACTGTTTTCGGTTGACTAACGACAGCGCTAAACGATCTGCCAGGTATGCCCGCAATTCCTCCATTACATCGAGCGCCAGACTCGATCGCCCCGGCCTGTCGCGGTGGAGAAAACCAACCGCGGGATCCAATCCCACAGTCTCCAAAGCTGCGGCAACATCGTTGGCAAGAAGGGTGTACAGGAACGAAAGCACGGCGTTGAACGGGTCCTGAGGCGGACGCCTATTCCTTGTCGTCATATAGAAGGTGTCTTTATTCTCAAGTATTAGGTTGTCAACCACGCCGAAATAGACCTGCGCCGCCTCCCCCTCCAATCCACGGAGAACAGAAAGCGACGTGGCCTTACTAACATCGATGCCAATCCTGCCCAACTGTTTGATAGCCATAGGCACTGCTGTGTTGAGCATCTTTTTTGCATGGTCGCGCATGGCTCGCTGTAGGACCGTGCGTTGATTGAGTACCTTGCCAAGGACGAGCGCCAGGGCGATTTGAAGACATGCAGCCTCGTCGTCCGCCATGCGATACTGGCGCCGCCTTAGTAGCACGTTACCACTTACCCTGCCGCTAACCCTGGCCAAGAACCGGCCGTGTTCTGTACAAAAGTTGAGGGCAACCCCTCTCTCGGCACATAGCCCCATCAACGCAGGACTGGCTCCTGTGTAGCCAAAGTGCACGATGCTCTCTAGATTATGAATCGGTATCCGTCCTAGAGCCTCCTCGCCTACGAGCACCACCACATTTTCGCCGTCTTTGGCTAGATATGATTCCGGAGCGGTGACATAGAGTGTGTTAAGCAGCTTGCGTATATCAGTCACCTCCCTCCTCACAGAGCCCCCGAACTGCCTTCCGTAGATAGGCAGAGGCCGACTGCCTTTGACTTAGCTCAGGCACGCAGACATCACGCAGTGAGCAGCGACGGCAACCCGCCTTTAGCGCGGGTGGAGGTGTAATCCCCGCGCGGGCCAGACGATGCATCTCCCGAGCCAAATCCTCCACTTCACTACGCAATACGGATGTGAAAACTACCCACTCCCTCTGGCGTGACTGCCAATAGAAGATGGCACCTTCGGGTATTGATACGTCAAGCATTTCCTCCAGGCAGATGGCTTGCGCGCAAAGCTGCACGCGATCCATATTAGTCGACTTTGTACGCCCTCGTTTGTACTCAACTGGGAGGGGCCGCCAAAACTGACGGCGGCCCTCCAGCTTGGTCGCGTTCTCCGGCTCTGCAACCTGCTCAAACTCAACAACATCTGCCTTGCCGCTCAATCCCAGGCGATATGAGACAAGTGGTACGGCACGGACTGTAAGCATGTGGCGCCGCTTTTCTCCGAATTCGGGGTCATCTACCCTTTCATGCAGAATACCACCCTCAACCGTAAGCCAGTTGTCCTGCCATTGCTGCTCGAGTTGAATCAACGCCCACTGCCGGGGGCAAAAAGCTAGGTGCTGTAACCCAGACAGAGGCAGCAATTCATCATCATCGTATTTGACGGCCGATGTCATACCAGCTCAAGGATCTGGACTTGCTCCGGGATTCGCGTTCTATCAATGGAAATCGCGTAGTCCGAGAAGTGCCGCGGCGGCCGTGTGCTGTCCTTGCGATCTACTGTAACACTGTCAAACAGGACGTGTGAGGGGGCATTACCCAGCTTGCTGGCATGTTTGAAAGCGATCAGCTTGCGGGAGACCATTTTTCCCCGGGCTGCGGAGTGGTCATGCTCAAACATGTTGGCCAGCGCTTCCCATAACAAGTCCAAGTCCTCGTCACTGAAGCCGGTTTTTTCCGCCAATGCGGCGGAAATAAAGCCCTCAACCCGATACAGGCCATATGGAACAATGCTCTTGCGTCCCATAGTCCTCTCCTTCTCCAGGTCTCTGACGTTGGTGACCGCCATGCGGGTAATGGTGATCTCCTGCGTCTGAATGGGATCGACGCTGCGCGCGAAGCAGATCTGGACTGGTCCTCGCACTTGGCCGCAATTGACCTCGGTGGTCATGACCGCACCAAACGTACGGATGTCATAGAAGTTCTTGCACATGAACTCTGTCAATTGCTGTTCTTTCCCCTTAGGCATCTTCTTGCTCGGCTTCTCATCGATGGCCAGATAAGCCTCTTCGTTCCTCTCATTGAGCACAGCCTTCTCCTGCACATAGATGCGATAGCCAGGTGCACCGATCCTGGTCAACTCAACATAGTTACGGACTTTGCGCTTCAGGCAGACATCTGAGACCAGCCCTAGCCCGGTCTCAGGATCAACCCGAGGCAGATTTCCTGCGTCGGGATCGCCATTGGGGTTACCATTTTCTACATCAAAAAACAGGACAAACTCATAGCGATTCTGAATGGACATCTACTCTTCCTCCTCATTCTTTTCCTGAATTCCCTGGCGCGGCCGGTAGAACTCTTGCCGCTGCTGGTAGTAACCCAGCATGAACAAGCCTTGCTCCTGGTAGCTCAAGCTGGCGGGAAAACCGTTCACGCCTTGTTCTGACACATCGAGCTTGTCCACTACATTAGCGATATCACGGTCAACCCACTTGTTCTTCTCCGGCTCTTTAGCGATATGATGCTGTGCCAACCGCATTAGCTGCGGGAAGACCGTCGCCGGAGTTGCCGATGCTGAACTGAAGTAAGTCGTTCGAATCGTCCGGTTCAGGCCCTCGCCTTGAGCATTGAGCTGGGCCCTCTCCAGTAGAGCAAATAGCCGGCCGAGCAGATAACCTTGCTGCGTGTTCTCCTCGTTCAAAGCCACCGTACATACCTCCTCACTTTGATGGTCCCGTCTACTCCAACGCGTCAGACAACCTTTAACGATACCTGCACGTACCCAATTGATGTCCTTCTCCGCTCGAATGCGCATCAGGATTGCTTGGTACAGGCTGTGCGGATAGGGGGTCGCCTCCAGGATGGCATTCATCACACTACCGATCAGCGGACGGGGGATATTATCCCGCTTACGCTGAACCGCGGTCTCAGCCAACAGTTGCCATACAGGCGGAAAGGCTTGCGTTCTGCGCCCGTCAGCAACGATCTCAATATCATCGAAATGCTTGAGAAACTGCTGCACCAATCCACCAAACGTTTCGGTGTGATAGAAGCGGACGGATATGCGACCGGCATTAGGAGCGAGCCCGAGTATGTGCATGCGCACGTCATGGTCAACGCCCAATACTCCTATGGGCTGTCCGTTACGCATCCGCTGCAGCGTATCCCGCAACAACTGCGTCGTCTCAGCTTCAAACCCCTTTTCGGTTGCTTCTGGTCCTCCCATCAGCTCGGCGAAAAGGGCTTCTTCGGGACCCCGCCGCTCTGCCCAGAATACAACGGTAGAATCCCCGAGCAACATGCTATTCTGACGACTGCGCAACATGTGGTTCAGCGCCGTCGTATACGCAAAAGCAGCGGATTCTGATACCGGGGCGTTGAAGCTTTGTGTCTTTCCGTATGATTCGAATGCGCTTGCGTTGAACGAAACCAGGGCAGCGCCCACACTCTGTGCACCTACCACTCCCTTAATGGCAGGATGAGTTACAGCTATGGGACCATACTCGCCAGTTACTAGGCATTGGCCGACGGTTGAGGATGCGGACCGTAGGCGGTGATCTTCCCAAGCCTTACGTAGGGCAGGGCGCTGATGTAGATAGGCGTTGTCCCCCGCCAAGCGGAAGACGATGTTGCCCCTGCTGGAGACTAACTCATCCGCCAGATCCTTTAGTGCTGGTTCACTGATCTCGCCGGCCTGACGATTCCGCAGAAAGGCAAGCAGAGCCTGAGCACCCTCATCGGCAACGTCACGCAATATCTCCTCATGCAGTTGCCTGAATGCCTCAAAATACTGTTTGCCGCGCTCCTGATTACCTGTCCCGTCATTACCCAACACATACCCAGCATGATCGCAGAGGTAGCAGGGTGGCGGCTTCGTGCCTGACCTTCTTTCATGTTCAGGAACCAGCTGCCTGGCAGGTATTCGCTTGCTCCCCTGCACCTCGTAAAGAGGCATTACAGCCAGCAGCTCTCCGGTTGATGATAACTGAAATGCATAGCTGATCGGCTCGCTGCTGTAGAAGCGAGGAGCCACTCCGGACTCAGGGTCATCGCGCAACAGCTGGTAACACTGCTCCAAAGCTTGTAGTATCAATTCCTTTCACCCCCTCCCCTTCTACGTGGTACTTCGATCACTCCGTTTACCATCTGAGCCCGAAAAAACTCAGGCTGCATTTCATTGGAGAAGTCAATGTCCAGCAGCATCCACCCCAGATCATGCTCGCCGACCAAAGGAGATTCGGGAACCCGCTCTACCAATGCGAAGCTGGCGGGAAACTCGCGGCAGCCGAGGTAAGGTTGTTGAAAACACTGCCCGCTGCGTAACCGTCGTAGCGCAATGTTATAGTGTTTTTCCGGCGTATCATCTGGCCCCGAGGCCGCGGTCAACTCGAAGTGCGCCTCAATCACATATTCGACATCACGCAACATCAGGGTAGCTCGTTGCTGCCTGTCAACTTCGATGAGCTGATGGAAATTCCCGTTCTTCATGATCGTCTGAACCGACTGCGTGGGAATCTTCCGCGACACCTCGTTCCGCCGAAATGTCTCAAACCTTATCTCCTTCATCACGTGAATGCGGTCAATTACCCACACCAGAGCCGGTTTCCAGTAGATTGATTCCAGAATACCTCGCGCCGCGGACGGCGTAATCACATCATAGCTAACACGCTCAGTTTTCATCTCTGGTCGGGAAAAGCAAGCACGCTCACCCCAGACTCTGACCTTTACTCCGTAGCCCATTGTCATTCACCCCTCTTTCCCTCAAAGTTGATTGCTTACATCACCAGAGTCTTGCTTAGTTCATCGTCCAATGTCAGCAAGCCAAACTCCTCATCGTAACCATCCTGGTAATCCAGGACGTAGTACATGTCCCGCAGCGGACGCAACCAGCCACGCCGCAGGTAACCGAGGAATTCTTGCGGATAAACGTTGACCGTATAGCGCTGCAAGCGCCGGGCATAAACTCCCGGGTATTCAGCCTCTTCGATCTCACTCAGCAACCCGCTAATATCTTCAGTTGGAATAACAATCGGTTGGCTCAGGTTATCAATCAACTGAAATGCGTCAGCAACCTCTTGAAACTCAAAGGACAGATGGCGACACCGCTCTCGGAGGTGTTTCAGAATCCCTTGTTTGTCTAGCCGTTCGGGATCAAGTGAGAACCGCTCTGTGAAGAACATCCTCACGGCCTCTGGAGATAATGGATCATCCACCTGTTCCATCACGAGCCTCCCAAGCACGGCCATGCGCTGGAACCAGCCGCGCGGCACACCGCACTCCGGCTCAAACACATAGGTATGCCCCAAATCCGTCTTCCCCTCACGGTTGCAGCGCCCAGCGGCCTGAGCAATAGAATCGATTCCGGCAACAGCGCGCCAGACTACTGGGAAATCCACATCGATACCAGCTTCCATCAATTGGGTGGAGATGACGCGACATCTCTCCCCGTTGGCCAACCGATGCCTGATCTCATCCAGTTTCCGTTCGCGATGCACAGGGTGCATTCTGGCACTAAGGTGAAAATGCCCTGGCTGTTGACCAAGCAGCTTGTAAAGCGTAGCGGCATGTCGTCGTGTATTAACAATACATAGCGCTTGCTGTTCCTCCAGCATCGCCTCAGCAACTGCGACGTCGGACACTGGCCCAAGATATTCAATGTGCACTCGGCGCAGGCTTTCATAGAGCCTCGCTGCATCAGGAATGATCTCTCGTGGTTGTGACTTCATTGGCCAGAGGCCGCCTAGCGCTGGCTGGGTTGCCGTGCAGAGCACGACAGTTACCCTATAATGTCGGACGAGTTCTTCCAACGCAGCCAAACAAGGGAGCAGGTAATCATCGGGGATCGACTGTGCCTCATCGAGAATGATCACACTTTCTGCGATGTTGTGGAGCTTGCGACAACGGGTGGCTCTTGCTGCGTACAAGGACTCAAAGAATTGCACATTCGTAGTTACCACTACAGGCATATCCCAGTTCTCAGAAGCCAGACCAAGCGCCAGATTATCGTTGTCGTCGCCAAAATCATAGTTGCTGTGGTGTTCCAACACGGCGTCCTCACCCAATGCTTCGCGGAATTTTCGGGCCGTCTGTTCGATTATTGAGGTGAAAGGAATCGCATAGATTACGCGTTTGAGTTGGTGGTGAACAGCGTGACGCAAAGCAAAATCCAAAGAGGATAGCGTCTTGCCCCCTCCGGTAGGTACTGTCAGGGTGAATATTCCCTGTGGCGATGTCGCAGCCTGGCGACAGCAACTCAATACATGCGCCCTTTCCTTGTTAACTGGCGTACTCGGCACTTGGCTAGTGAACCTATCCATATAGGCGCTTAAGCGTTGAGCCAGCTCGTCGATGGCTGGAGCCGTTCCTCTCTGCAGGGCCTTTTCCAGACTTGAGAAGCGCTCTGCGTCCAAACGATCGGCATCGACAATACACGAAAAGAGCATGCGGATCAGGACCGAGAAGGCAACCCCTGGGGCCTCTGTGACACGCCAGGGGGAAGATAATCTCGCAGGGAGCTCAACTTCCTTGTGAAACGCGTTGTAGTCTGGCACTGACTGCTCTAGGCGGCGCTTTAGCGATCCGCCCTTGTTGATACTGCCGTAGTCGGGAAGGCCACTATGGTGGCCTTGAACTGCGTAGGCGAGTATTCGCCCTATGCCATTGGGGTAAAGGCGCTCGGCCAACTGCCCGCCTGCAGTAGAGTGATCTACTTGCAGGCTATCGCCACGAATGCGCTGCTGGAATTCCCGAGAGTACTTACCTATGTCGTGCATGAGCCCTCCCACAGAAGCAACTTCCCCCCAGCCGAAGGGCTCTGCAAACCGCGCCGCCGTCCTGGCGACATTGGTTAGATGATCCCTTAACAGCTGCCATTCGGTTTCAGGACAATCCGCCTTCGATCTTCCGTAATAGAGCATCATGTCTCACCTCCTCTCTGCTAAGTGCTTCATAATGCTGGAGTGGAGAAGACAGGGCAGGCGTGGTGCCTAACCTGTCTTCTCTGTGATGCGCTAAGCACCATTGCCGCTTCCATTCTAGCCCACCCACCCTGCCAAATACTGACCTTGTCAGAGTAGTCGATAATTTGCCAAGGAATTTTCCAGTTCCCTTTCTACTTTCTCTCTGAAGCTTGCTGGGCAGAGGACCGTGGCCGCAGCACCAAGGGAGAGAATCCAGCGCAATGTCTCCAGATTATCTGCCAGCTCAAAACGGTAGACAACTCCACCGGGTTCGGTGCGCAAGAGTCGCTGGCTATGATGACGTGGCTGTTCATCGAGGTAACGCGCCTGCTCATGGGTTACACGCAGATGAATCTCTACCGGCTCGCCACGCATTACTCCCAAAGAACCGGCGAAGTAGGCTTCTGGGCAAAAGTCTACGTGCGCCAAAAACTTGTCTCTGGTAGCCTGCAGGCTCTGTATACGACCCAGATGAAAGGTGCGCATTTCGTTGCGCAGCCGACAAAACGCGATACAGTAACAGCCATCGCTGGTCAGGCAGAAGTTAATTGGTTCTATGTCGCGCACAGTTACGACATCTTTGGCTGGTGAATAGTACGTGATCCGAACTACCCTGTTCTGGTGAGCGGCCTCCTGCAGCTGCCGATGGATCTTGTCCACTGTCTCGGTCTCATTCGATACTGGCGCGCCAACAACAGAAATCACTGCCCGCTCTTCCAGTAGCCGGTCATCCAAGCCGAAGCTAGTGGCGATCTTGTTCCAGGCGCGCCGCATAGCTTGTTCGTAGGGCGTCCCCCTTGTCTGCTGTAACCAGAGGTGGGCAACCCAGATGGCCTCCAGCTCATCCTTACTAAGTGCAAGTGGCGGTAGTTCAAAGCCCTGGGCGTAATAATAGCCACGGCGCTTCCAATCATACTCAAGTGGCGCACCCAGTCGATCGCGCATAAACTCGATATCACGGCGCAGGGTCCTCTCACTGACCTCCAATTGGCGTGCCAAATATGGCACCTTGGGGTAGTGTCCAGCCCTGACTTCCTGATGTATGTAGTAAATTCTGGCCATGGTAGTGCGATTACTCAACCAAGCTCCCTCCAATATTGGCACTCTTCTACCATATTCGACGCTGAAACCACCTAATCCTTTACAGAAGCGACCTCTCGGCGAAACTCAACTGCGCTATTAAGGCCAAAAAAGACGCCACCCATCCGGATGGCTCTAATCACCCCCACGTGCGTGGGGAGCCTGAGGTGTTTGTGGAGATTCACTTGCTGCAGAACGGTCCACCCCCACGTGCGTAGGGAACCTACCATTGGCCTCCCTGCCCTACCCCCTCGGAAACTCCTCGTAGAACACGGTTTGCTCCCGCGGCAGGCGCTTCTCGGCGTGCCTGTCGGGTGAGGCGACAGGGCCAGCGTTGTAGCCGATGGCAAGGATGTTGACGGGCACGAGGTGCTCGGGGATGTCGAACTCCTGCCGCAGGGCGTCGGGCCTGAACCCACAGATCCAGAGACTGCCCAGCCCGAGATCGGTGGCGGCCAGCATCATGTGGTCGGTGACGATGCTGGCATCGATATAGACGGAGTCGCTGCCGTCAGCGGCGCGTCGCCAGGCCAGGTTGCGGTCGGCACAGACGATCAGCAGCAGGGGCGCGCCGTGGATGCGGGCAGCGCGGCTGGCCTTCTCCAGCCCTTCCTCGCTCTGCACCACCAGAATCCGCTGCGGCTGACGATTGGCCGCCGTGGGCGCGATGCGGCCGGCCTCCAGGATGATGTCCAGCTTCTCCTGCTCCACCTTCCGGGCTTCAAACTGGCGCACTGAGAAACGGCGCCTGGCCAGTTCAAAGAAGCTCATCATTGACCCCTCCTTCATTATCCTTTTTGCGAATATTCTCCATGGGGTAACCAAATCCTTCCCCTGATTTGGTTCACGCTGCGTTTGGTGAAGGGTGAAAAAGAACAGCGGCCCGCATGCCATATTTTGTGCCTATTGGATAGGAGCTGGCTCCTATATAATCAGGATATCCCATACGTTGCGATATATAGGAGAAATGCTATGCTAAACAGATACACCAGACTAGTGATACTGGGAGTGATGCTGGTGGCTATCGGATGGGCAGTTTGGCGGCTCCCAACTCTCGCTCACGACCCGCCGCTGGAGCTGGCTGAAGCCCCATCGCCCCCGGGTGGAGAGACGGGCGCAGCTGTAGTGGTCGAGGAGCCCGATCCTGAGCCGCCAGCTGCGGGCACAGGCGAGCCTCAGGCGACAAGCAAGGAGGAGGCAGGCGCCGCACCGTCCCCGGCACCATCGCCCCCGGCGCCACCCCGTGAGGCGGAGCGACCAGCGCCGAAGACGCCGCCCAGCCGCAAGTCCGGCAGCGCCCAGAACGCAGCGCAACAGCGCGACCTGAATACATATGTGCTGGAAATCATCGATACCTATCGGGGCAAATCGTACCCCTATCTGCTGAACAACGACTATGCCAACTACAACGGGGTGACGCAGGATATCGTCTATCAGGGGCAGACACTGCTTAAGGCACACCCCAGCGGCAACCGCGCCAGCCACTGTGTAGGCATCACGTTTGAGGTGTTCTTCCGGGCGATGCAGCAGCGCAACCGCCAGGCAGGGCTCGAGCCGGACGATTTCAATGGGATGGACTATGCCGACCTGGAGGATATGATTCTGACCTGGTATGTGGCCAAAGGGCCAAAGAGCGAGAGCAATCTGGCTCTGGCCGTGGAGCGCTATGGCCTGGGGCGGCGGATTACCAATCTGGAATCGGTCAGGGCGGGTGATTTCATCGACTTTTCGCGCACGAACCGGACGGGCCATGCAGCAGTTTTCATCGACTGGGTGCGGCAGGGAGGCGAGATCGTTGGCCTCAAGTACTGGTCGAGCCAGGGTTCCACCGGCGGCATCAGCTACCGGACGGAATACTTCAACGTACCCGGGCCGCAGGGAGAGCTCTACGGGAATGTGATCAAAGATCGCCTGTATATCGCGCGCGTCGGCCCGATTGCCAGCTATCGCAGTCTGCGCTAGCCTAGCAACGGCCTGCGCAGTCGCAGCCCTCAGTCCCCCCACCCATCAGGCGGCTCAAACCGAAACAGATGCGAGGCGTCCCCTCGCCCGATCCGGGCGCGGGACGCCTTTTCTACGCCCCCACGACGAACGGATTCATCCCTCCAGGAGAGTGAACATCATTGTCGTCAGGAAAGGTTGACACCACTATCGGCGGCCGATATATTTATATCGGCGGACGTTATATCTTGCACCGATACACCGCCGAACGATATAAGGAGGGAGCCATGTGGCTGACGAGAGGGGTAGCATCGCGCTGACCGAGGCGGTCTACTATATTCTGCTGTCACTGGTTGAGCCGCTGCACGGCTATGGCATTATGCAGAACGTGCGCGAGCTGAGCGACGAGAGGGTGAATCTCGCCGCCGGCACGCTGTACGGCGCGCTGAATACGCTGCTGGAGAAGGGCTGGATCGTCGCCCTGCCCACTGAACGCGACTCTCGCCGCAAGGAGTATCAGATTACAGCATCAGGGCGTCGCGTCCTGCAGAATGAACTCTGTCGTCTGCGTGAACTGGTACGGAATGGAGAACGCACGTTAGGAGGGATGACGGAGTGAGGCGCCATGTCTACAAGCTGTTCTTTGCCTGGCAGTTTGAGGAGGAGGAGAAATGGCTGAACAGGATGTCAGCCATGGGGCTGCAGCTGGTCGGGGTTGGGTTTTGTCGCTACGTCTTTGAGGATGGTCAGCCTGGTGAGTATCTGTATCGGATCGAGCTGCTGAACAATCTGCCCACCCACGCGGAAAGCATGGCCTATCTCAGGTTTCTCGAAGACGAGATGGGGGTAGAGCATGTGGGCTCATGGGTGAGCTGGGTATATCTGCGGCGCAGGGCGGCAGACGGACCATTCGACCTCTATTCGGATCTGGAATCGCGCCTCAGGCACTATCGGCGTATTTTGGCGCTGTTCGCAGGCCTGGTGCCATTGGCCATGGCCGGCGTGCATCGCCTCCCTGATCTCCTTAGCAACTGGCCTGACCATATCCTCCGCATTCTGATCACACTGCTTCCGCCAGTCCTGCTGGCGCCCGGCCTGATCTCTATCTGGTACAAGGTGAAGCGTCTGGAACGCGAGAGGGCGATCCGCGAATAAGTCTGGATGCAGTCTCCGCCAGCCGATGACGAGCCTGGCGACTAGCGGGGCAGGCGCGGCTGGCAGGTGACGACCTCAGCCGGGATCTCCTCGACGCGGGAGAACAGCTCCAGCCGCAGCTGGCCGCGGCAGTCCCTGTCCACAGGCTGAAGGACGCACTCGCGCTGGCGATAGCCGTTGGCGCCGAACTCCTGGTTGCTGCTGATAAACCCGATGGCGCTGGCCGTGTTGCTGTGCTCGGGTGGCGCGTCCAGATAGTCCTGCAGCAGGAAGCGGAGCTGGACGCCATCGGGCGTCTCGTATCTGATGACTGCGAGATGCTGCCCCTGGGGGCAGACCCGCTGTATGGCCCGCAGCAGATGCTTGCGGGCCTTCTTGCGCTCCCTGGGATCAGCGATGCGGCTCAGCCCCTGGATGGTTGCCCGGTAGGGGTCGTATGAACTGAGCTCGGCGATAAAGAAATAGCTTTCCTGGCCCGAGACCGGGTCGCGATAACCAACGCGGGTGCCGGGAGGCTGCTGACCAAACTCGGCCGTGAAGGGCTGCTGGATAGGGATTTCGCGGAATTCGCGGGCAACATGCAGCCGCACGGGCAGCTCGCTGGCTGGCTCAGGACGGGGCAGCGACTCGCCCTCTGTCTGCTGGTAACGGACGATGGTCAGGTTCTCCAGCGGCGTGCCGTCCCACTCGGCCGGCAGCAGACCCTGTTCAGCGAAATGCTGGAGCGGCGCGTATGCTTCATTATCCACGGCGGCGAGGGAGCGGCTGGTGGAATGGCTGAAGGTTATGCGCTGACCAGCGATCTCCAGGGCGTCCAGTTGCAGATGCGGCAGGTTGCACCGCGCGATGTCCTGGAGCAGCTTCTCCCGCCTCGTGCCGAAACCCCACTCCGGGCCGACGCCGGGGAGAGGGGCTGGCGCAGCGCGGCAGATCAGCCAGAGGCTGTTCTGCCCTGCCTCCACCGTAAAGCTGAGCAGCAGAACGTCCAGCCCGCGGACGCTGGCGCGCTGGTTGATGACCTGCTCCGCCTCTGGCAGCAGCAGCCTTTGCCTCAGATGCCTCAGCAGCATGGATTGATCACCTCGCCTGTTCCTGAAAGGGAATTGCCTCCTCCATTTTATCACAAAGCGACTGGCTATAGACAGGGGAAACCCAGATCAGAGGAGGCTGCCCGGCGGGCAGCCTCCTTTTCGCGTTCTAGTGATGCAGTTGGTGCAGCGGCGGCTTGGCGTCGGCAGCCAGGCCGCTCTTGTAGGGGCGGCCCTTGGTATCGGCAGCAAAGGCCGCCTTGGCTTGCTCAACCAGCTGCGGCTCCTGCAGGAAGCGCAGGCCGCTCAGAGCCAGGGTCTTGGCCGCGAACAGCATGCCCTTGTGGCCGATGCTGGTGCCGGAACAGGCGGTATACTGCCAGGAATGGCCGGGGGCGCCCAACGCCTTGCAGGCGGCGAGGAACTGGGCGGTCGGCGTCACATAGCTGACATCGCCCACATCGGTGGAGCCGGCGCTGATCTCGCGGGTGTTGGCGTAATCGGAAATATAATCGGCGAGATATTTGCCGCTGAGATCTACCCCGTCGCGCTCTGCCGCGACTGCCAGCGCCTGCTGGTAGCCTTCCGGGAAGCTCTCGCTGATGCGGCGGGCAAAGTCGATCTCCGCTTCGTCCCAGGCAGGCACCCCGACCTGATGCATGGACTCCAGCAGGACATCGCCGATGACATTATTATGGACGGTATCATGACAGGCGGTGAGCAGCTCCACCTCGAAGCTGGTCTCGGTCATCAGCGCGGCGCCCTCGGCAATCTTCAGCAGTCGGGCATAGATCTCCTCGACCTGATGCCGCCGCGGCGCCCGCACGTAGTACCACACCCTGGCGATGGGCGGCACGATGTTGGGCTCGCCGCCGCCGTGGGTGATCACATAGTGGATGCGGGCATCCTGCACCACGTGTTCGCGCAGGTAGTTGGCGCCCACATTCATCAGTTCCACGGCGTCCAGCGCACTGCGGCCGCTTTCGGGATCGCCGGCGGCATGGGAGGAACGGCCATGGAAGGTGAAGACGGCCGAGTTCATGGCCAGCGAAGAAGCTGCCCAGAGGGCGTTCTGGGAATCGGGATGCCAGGTCATGGAGATGTCGACGTCGGCGAACAGGCCATCGCGGACCATGAAGACTTTGCCTACCAGCGTCTCCTCAGCCGGGCAGCCGTAGTAGCGGATGGTGCCCGACAGGTTGTGCTTTTCCATGGCGGCTCGCAGGGCGAGCGCCCCACCCACCGCGCCGACGCCCAGCAGGTTGTGGCCGCAGCCGTGTCCGGCGGCGCCGGGACGAGCCACTTCCTTCTCATAGTGCCTGGTCTGCGAGAGGCCAGGCAGTGCGTCGTATTCGCCCAGAATAGCGATGACGGGATGACCGCTGCCATAGCTGGCGACAAAGGCGGTGGGCATGTCGGCAACGCCCTCTTCTACGCTGAAGCCGTTTTCTTTCAGCAGCTGAATCAGGGCGGCTGCCGACTGGTGCTCATGCAGCCCTGGTTCGGCCCACTCCCAGATTTGATCGCTGAGCTGGATCAGCTCGCTCTGATGCTGATCGACCCATTCAAGAACGGTCTGTTTGGCCATCTGATCAATACCTCCTGCTGTTATTTCACTCGGGGTTAGTCATTTTCTCCGGGGTACGGCTGGCGTCCTGGCCAGCGATCTGTAGATAAAGGTGCATCACTCGCGCTGCCGCGTCTTCCAGCAGCGCTGCGGCGCGCTCCATAGATTCGTCCAGGCTCAGCGGTGCAGCCAGGATGGGAAAGACGCCATCAATCCCCTGGCTGTAGACGGCGGCATAGCCTGCGCCGAGACTGCCGGCCAGGGCAATCGTCCGGCAGCCGTGCCTTCGCCCCCGCTGGGCGATGCCCGCTGGCGCCTTGCCGGCCGCTGTCTGGGCGTCGATGCGCCCCTCGCCAGTGATGATCAGCGAGACGCCAGGCAAACGGCGCTCCACTTGGCAGGCGTCGAGAACAACATCGATACCGGATGTGAGCTTCCCCCCAAGGTAGGCCACCAGCGCCGCGCCCAGACCGCCGGCCGCTCCGCCGCCCGGGAGATCCAGCACGCTCACGCCGGTGCGCTGCTGGGTGATCTCGCCCAGACGCTCGAGACCCCGATCGAGGTCAGTCACCATCTGCGGCGTGGCGCCCTTTTGCGGCCCGAAGACGGCCGCCGCGCCCTGCTCGCCCACCAGCGGGTTGGTCACATCGCTGGCTACAATCACTTCGCACTGGCGCAGCCGGGCATCCAGCCCGGCAATGTCGATATCCGCCAGCTGCAGCAGGCTGCCGCCGATGGGATCCAGCTCCTTCCCCTGCCTATCCAGCGGACGCGCGCCCAGCGCGGCCAGCAGGCCGAGGCCTCCATCCACAGTGGCGCTGCCGCCGATGGTGATGATCAGTCGGCGCAGGCCGCGATCCAGCGCAGCGGTGATCAGCTGGCCGGTGCCGAAACTGCTGGTCCGCAGCGGATTGCGTAACTGGAGTGGAACCAGCGTCAGCCCGGAAGCCTGAGCCATCTCGATTACCCCAGTCTTGCCGTCGCCCAGGATCCCAAACCTGGCCGACACGGGCTCGCCCAGGGGGCCGCGCACCTCCACCGGCTGATAGCTCCCGCGAGTACTCCTGATCAGCACGTCCAGCGTGCCCTCGCCGCCATCGGCGATCGGCATCTCCTCAATCTCACACGCGGGGCAGGCCCGCCGCACGCCGCGCGCGATGGCCTGCGCCGCCGCAGGCGCGTCAAGGCTGCCCTTAAACGAATCGGGTGCTACGAGTATGCGCATTATGGCTAATGCCTCCCATCACTCTTTCGGTTCCGCCAGCTGGCGCAGCCGCAGCTGGCGGTTGCGCAGGCCGATAGTCAGCTGCGCTGCCAGGGTTGGCAGCAGTAGTGCCAGGAACAGTGACAGATGAGGCAGCAGGCCCCGCGAACCCAGCAGCGCGTTCCAGAGGCTTACCCACTGGAGCAGGATTGACAGGAAACACGCGACCAGCAGCCCCAGCACATGGACGATGTTGCCGATTATCCAGGCCTTGCGCGGTGTCAGCAGCCACCCCAGCGGCCAGACCAGCAGCATCAGCACCAGGGGTAGCCAGAAGGGCGCGAGACTTGCCCAGGTAAAGACCGGAAACACCCTGATCTGCAGGTTGAGGCTGGGGGCCCCTCCGCCGGGGCTGAGGCCGAACCCCCACCAGACTTCCCACTCGTCTGCCGCCGGGGTTAGCAGCTCCACCCCATCACTCAGCGCCACCTCCAGTCCCAGGGCGCCGCCCGGCCTGGTCACCACAACAAAGAAGTCGAGGGCGGTTAGCCCCAGTTCCTGAATCATGGCGGGCAGACCGATCAGATCCCAGTTCTGCTGTTTCACCGAGCCAGCGTCGATGAGGCCTGGCGCGGCATAGATCCAGACCTGCCCAAAATCTTCATCCCAGCTATCGAGGGGGCGCAGCTGGACAGCAAGCAGGCGCTCAAGCTCCTCCACCAGCGGTGCCGGGTCGCTGCCTTCCGGCAGAACGATGCCAACTTCATGCTGATCGAAAAAGTCGAGGATGATGTGCACCTCGCCCCGCCCGCTGGCGGCCAGAGCCGAGGGAGCAGGCAGCAGGACAAGTATGCAGAGCAGCAGAGCCAGAGCACCGGAACGGAGTCTTTTCACCGGCCACAACCTCCTTAAGTCAGTACCCTTCTATTTCCCGGGAGCCGGGCTCACTCCTGCCCCAGTCCCTGCCCGACTGGGAGGCGGTGCTCAGGCACGACCATCAGGAGGATTTGGCCCGTCCGTGGCGAAGACATCTCAATCTGACTGGGGGAGGCAGACTGATGAACAGGAAACGAGTCCTCTACGGGCTCTTTTTAGTTGGGTTTCTCCAGAACCTCTTTATGACCGCATCCGGCGGCATAATTCCCATCTACCTGAAGGTGCTGGGAGCCAGCGAACTGCTGGTCGGCATCTCCTACGCCTGGTTCTCCCTGGTGCGCGGCGGCACCAGCCTGGTCTCCGGTCTGTTCACCGACCGCCTCAACCGACGCGACCTGCTGCTCTTCTCCCAGCTGGGCTTTGCCCTGGCCAATCTCGCCTACGCCCTGGTGGGCACGCCGAACCTGCTGGCTGCCCTGCGCCTGATCCAGGGGCTTACTGCCGGCCTCTACTGGGTGGTCATCCTCTCCATGGTAGCCGACGCCAGCGAGCCAGAGCAGCGCCTGCGCAATCTGACCTGGTTTAACATCGGCATCGCCATCAGCGGCGTGGGAGCCAACTGGCTGGGCGGCTACTTCGCCGAGCACTTCTCGCCCCGCTTTGTCTTCACCAGCAGCCTGATCGCCTTTCTCGGTGTCTCCCTGTTTGTCTGGAAGCATTTCCGGCGCGAGTCGCTGCGTCCGGCAGCCACTGCCCGGCCCAGCCTGCGGGAGATTTTCAACGTACCGCGCCAGGTGAAGCTGATCAGCCTGCTGGCTGGCAGCGGCATGATCGCGGAGACGGTGAACACGATGGCGATGTCGCTCTTCGTCTACGGTGTCGGCGGCGGCTATCAGGACGTGGGCCTGATCGCCGGCCTGATCGTGGGCGCCGGCCTTTTCTGCCAGCTGCTGGCACCGACGCTGCAGCGGCGGATCGGCTATCGCGGCATCATCGTCCTCGTCTACACGGTGAACGCGCTGCTCCTGCTGCTGCTGTTCTGGCAGCGGTCGCTGCTGGCCGCCTACCTGCTGTTCCCGGTGATCGGCGCCCTGTTCACCCTGCCGAGCCTCGCCTGGCTAACGCTGGCCCAGGCCACCGCCAACCCGGGTCAGACAGGGGCAGCCACCGGCTTCTTCCGCGGTACGTTCGACCTGACCTCCGTCATCTACTACCTGGCCTGCGGCGCGCTCAGCGCGCGCTTCACTGTCGTCCCGCTGCTGGCCGGGGCAGCCGTGGTCCTGCTCTGCCTGGCATTCCTCACCTGGCGCCTGACATTCCTCGACGCGGGCGCTGCCAGCCAGCGCCTGCCCCGGCGCGGCAAGTCGTCGCCCAAGCAGGTCTCCTGAGGAGAAGGGGCGACTACGCCTGCTCGCCGGCCTGCAGGACGAGCCTGATCATGATCTCCATGCCCAGCGGCAGGCAGTCTTCGTTGAAGAGCACCGCCGGGTTGTGCAGGGGACGCCAGCGGGAGACATCCTCGGGGGCAGCACCCAGCCAGAAGAGGGCAGCCGGGGCATGCTGGCCGTAATAGGCGAAGTCCTCCCCCACCATGCTGGCACGGGGGTTAACGACCACGTTTTCTTCCCCCAGCACGGCGCTGGCCGCCTGCACCACGGCCTTGACGGCCGCCTCATGGTTCTGCACCGACGGATAGCCGTACCTATATTCAAATTCACAGGTAGCACCGTGGGCCAGGGCGATACCCTCGACCACAGCCTCGATGCGCTGGCGCAGCTTGCTCTGCACGTCTGCCGTCAGGCTGCGCAGGGAGAGTGTCATCTCCGCCCGCTCGGCGATGATGTTGCGAACCGTGCCGGCGTGGAAGGTGCCGATGGTCACCACTCCAGCCTCCTGCGCCGCCAGGTTGCGGCTGACGATGGTCTGCAGCGCGCCGACAATCTGGGCGCCGACAACCACGGCGTCGATGGTCTGCTCGGGATGGGCGCCATGCCCGCCCTTGCCGGTGATGGTGATCGTCGCGGTATCGGAATTGGCGGTACAGGCCCCCGGGGTGATGCTGATCTGACCGGTGGGGATCTCCGGATTAACGTGCAGGGCATAGACCTGATCGACGCCTTCCATGACCCCCTCGTCAATCAGGTATCTGGCGCCGCCCTTGCCCTCCTCCGCCGGCTGGAAAACAAACTTGACGGCACCGGGAACCTGATCGCGGTGGGCAGCGAGAACGCTGGCGACGCCGAGCAGGTTGGCGATGTGCAGGTCGTGGCCGCAGGCGTGCATCAGGCCGGGTTGCAGCGAGCGGAAATCGCACTCGGCCAGTTCCTCCACCGGCAGCGCGTCCATGTCGGCCCGCAGGGCGATGGTCGGGCCCGGCAGCCCACCCTGCAGCGTGCCCAGGACTCCAGTGACGTGCTGGAAACGCCGCACCTCTACCCCGAGATCCTCAAGCACCCTGGCGACGTGTTCGGTCGTCGCTTTCTCTTCCAGACCCAGCTCTGGGTGTTGATGAAAGTGCCTGCGCCAGGCGACTACCTGGGGCAGGACCGCCTGAATGCTATCCTTGATATTCCACAATCTCTTCTCCTCCTTTTCACATAGCTAAGAGTATGCCAGCGGCAGAAGGTATTATCCGCTGGTTGACCAGCAAGCATCGCCCTGTTTAGACGGCTTGCTGGACTGAAGCGTTACTAGAGCAGATTCAACGGCAAACCGATTCTACCTGCCGCTGACAATTCGCAACTCGTCCCCGGTTTATGGTACCCCAGGGCTTCTGGTCACATATCCCCCGGCCTTGTCCCATATATCTGTAGCGACAGCTTCCCGCCAGGCTGCACATCTCCCCCAAAGGAGGCCCGCCATGCTCTGCATCCTGCTCAGTGACATCCTCTCCACCTGGGGCTACAGCCAGATCGCTGCTCTCCTCAACCTGCACCTGCTCGGCCGCGGGCACAGCCTGACCTCCATTGCCGCCCTCACCTCGGCTACGTTCGCCAGCAGTTTCGTCTGTTCGCTCCCCGCTGGTCTGGCCGTCGATGGCATCGGCCCCCAGCCTGCCCTCCTGCTGGCCGCCCTGCTGCAGGCGGGAGCCGTCTGGCTGCAGCTCGGGGCAGCGACTTCGTTCCAGCTGGCGCTGGCCGGCCTGGCGATGGGCGCGGCCCTAGCCCTCTTTACCGCCGCCAAGACGCCGCTGCTGGCTACCCTGGCAACCGCCTCGCGGCGACTGCCGGCGACGCTGGCCCTGTTTCGCGGCTGCAACAGCCTGGCGGCAGTAGGCGGTGGCCTGGTGGCGGCGTGGCAGAGCGCCGCCAGCGGCGGCCTCGTCGCCCCGCTGCTCAGTGGGGCCCTGCTGGTCAGCTGCGCACCCCTCCCCCTCCTCCGGCTGAAAGACCGGCGGCGCCCCCTGCCAGTTCGGGCGAAGCAAAAACAGAGCAAACCCCAGTCTGCTCTGCTCGTCTCCTTCTTCTGCTGCTCCCTGGCCGCGTCGCTGCTGATGCCCTACCTCAATCTGCTGCTCAGCCAGCGCGGCCTGACACCGGCTCAGGTGAGCGCCAGTTTTTCCGCCTGGCAGCTGGCAGCCCTGCTGGCCTGGCAGGTCACAGTGCGGCTGATGTCAATCTCCGCAGCCCTGCCGCTGACGCTGGCCGCCCTCGCCCTGCTCGCGGCGCTGGCCTGCCTGCCCCAGCCGGCGGCGACCTGGTGGCTGCTGATTCTCACCTGGCAGATGGGCCTGTCCGTCAGCCTCAACTTCTATCATGGCCGCCTGGCCGCCCCTGCCCAGGCCAGGGGGATGCGCTTTGCCCTGGTGGGCATGCTGAACACGGCGGCCGCTGTAGCTGGCGCCTGGCTCGGTGCCCGGCTGCTGGCTGGCAGCCAGTTCTGGTTGCTGCTGGCTGTGAGCGGCTGCGCGGCGACTGCCCTAGCCCTGGCCCTGCTCCCTGATCCTCGCTAAAAGAAAACAGGCAGCCTGGCGGCTGCCGCTATCGTTCAGCAAGTCGTTAGGATTACGCGATACTCAAATGGTATCCCTTGGCTTCTATCTTCTTCTGAACCGTCTGGGCAATGTCCTGCAAGATGAGGCTGGTGATGGTCGGCTTGTTCCCCATCTTGACCCCGAGGCGCTTGCTGTAAGTGCCGACCACGATCTGGTCCGGCCGCTCCCGGTAGTGATGGAATATCACGGTACAGTAGTCGCAATCTATCTCCAGATGATAGCCAGTCCGATCGCGCACTACATGATGGGGGATATCTTTTGCAATGTCTGCCAGAAACTCCACTATCTCGGACTCTGTTCCATTTATCACAAAGTTGCTTACAAGCTCCCCAGTGAAAACATCATCCATCAGGCACCCTCCTTTCAGCCGTAGTCCGCTGGTCAACTAAGTCCGTACAATATACTCTTGTCTAAATCTTATCACATATTACCCATCAAATAAAGCCCCTATGACATAACACCCCTCTGTTACATCTTTCACAAACATACTTCTCTGCTCCTTGTCCAACTCCTGCCCAAAAGAGAAATCCTTATAAAGGGACTGCCGCCGCAGACGCCGCCAACGCCCTGAAAACAGGGCCTTTCTTCCCCGGCAGCGAGAGGCGCGGACGGAGCCGCCCTCAGACCGTTAACCGCCGAAGCAGGCATGAGAAAGGGAGCAGCAACGCCCGCCAGTGGGAGGGAAGGCCGCGGAGCCGACTCCCGGCTCCCGCAGTCCTTCCCGTTGACTGGGCAGTAATGCTGCTCCCAGTTGTCTTTTCGGGCTGGTGAGCCCCTCTCCCCTGCTAGCGGCGCAGAAACTCCAGAGCCGCTTCGGCGAGAACTGCCATGCCCACCGGGATCGCGTCCTCGTCGAAGTTATACCTGGGATGGTGCCCCGGGTAGATGCAGTCTTTTTCCGGGTTGGCGGCACCGAGGCGGAAGAAGATTGACGGCACCTGCTGGGCGAAATAGCTGAAGTCCTCACCGCCCATCGAGGGCTTGGGCAGGCGCAGGGTATTCTCCGCCCCCAGCACGCGCTGCCCCACCTGTTCCAGCAGGTCAGCCATAGCGGAATCGTTGATGATCGAAGGAACGCCCTCGTTATAGACCAGCTCGCCCTGGCAGCGCAGCGCGGCACAGACGCCGTCCAGGATGCGCTGGATGCGCCCCGGCATGCCCTTCTGCACCTCGGGGTCCAGGGTGCGGATCGTGCCTGTGAGCACCACCTCGTCGGCGATGACGTTGCTGCGGTAGCCGCCGTGAATGGTGCCCAGCGTCAGAACCACCGGGTTGATCGGCTCGATCTCGCGGCTGGCGATAGTTTGCAGCGCGACGATCAGGTGGCCGGCGGCGGCGATGGCGTCGACGGCGGTGTGGGGATGCGCCCCGTGTCCACCCTTACCCCGGATGGTGATCTGGATGGAATCGGTGCCGGCGCTGCTGGGGCCATCCTTCAGGCCGATCTGACCGGTGCACAGGTCGGTGCCGAGATGCAGTCCCATGGCCGCATCCACTTTCGGGTTATCGAGCACGCCGGCCTCCACCATCGGCCTGGCGCCACCCGGCCCTTCTTCCGCCGGCTGGAAGAGGAACTTGACGTTGCCGGCGATCTGCTCCCGCTGCTCAGACAGCAGCCTGGCGACGCCGAGGAGGATGGCGGTGTGGCCATCGTGTCCGCAGGCATGCATCACGCCCGGATTGACCGAGGCGTAGGGAACGCCGCTCTGCTCCGGGATCGGCAGCGCGTCCATGTCGGCGCGCAGGGCGACAGTCTTGCCCGGCTTCGCGCCGCGCAGCAGCCCGACGACGCCGGTGGTGGCGACGCCGGTGGTCACCTCCAGCCCCAACCCGCGCAGATATTCGGCGACGATCCCCGCGGTACGCTCTTCCTGAAATCCCAGTTCGGGATGCTGATGAAAATCACGCCGAATAGCGACAAACTCGTCCTGCAATTCCTTAGCCCGTTTCAACAGTTGGCTCAACTTTATGCCCTCCCTTGGTAATTCATACACTGCTAGGGTTCGGCACGGGGCAGGCGTTTCCTGCCCAGCCGACCTGCCAGACTGCTAGAAGAGACTGGCGAGGCCGAAGGCCGCGACAGCCAGAATGACGCCCAGCCAGCTGAGCCGCGGCAGCTCCTCGCCGAAAAAGACCCGTCCTCCCAGGGCGCGCAGAATGACCGCCGAGGTGGAGAGGGCGGCCACGAGGCCAGCCGGCCCGCCCTCCAGAGCTTTCGCAAAGAAGACCATGCTCACGGCGGACACGGCTCCATCGATGGCGCCCAGCCAGAACGGTCGCCGGAACCTCCGCTGCCGCTTGCGCAGGAACCAGAGGGACGTGAGGATAAAGCTGAAGAAGTACGACCAGACCAGGCCGGCGTTACCATCGTTCTGCAGGGTGACGGCGCGATCCAGCACTATCGTCTCGCCGCTGGAGCTCAGGGCGCCCAGGAGAGCCAGGGAAAACCAGACTAGGCTGGGCGCGGTGGCCGCGGCCGACTTCTTCAACTGCACCAGCGCCATCGCCGCCGTCGCCAGCCCCACGGCGACCCATTGCCAGACAGTCAGGCCCTCCCGAAAGAGCAGCAGCGCCAGCAGCGGCGTGAGGATCGAATGGCTGCCAGCCACGGCAGCCACCGGCCCCATGGGGCCGTGGCGCAGGGCCAGCAGGATGGTGACACAGTTGGTCATGGAAAACACCGACATCAGGAAGCCGGCGCCCACCAGCGGCAGGCTGGGGTCGGGCAGGCGGCGCCCCGTGTAGACCAGCAGCAAGACAAACCCGGCCAAAAATGTGCCGGGTAGCAGCTGCTCGGTGGCTGTATCCTCACGCATGGCCACCTTGTTGACCATGCTCGATGTGGCAAAAAGCAGCGCAGAGATCAGGGTAAAGATAATCCACATGCCGGAACCTCCCACCATACCTTTCCCCGGCGGCGGGAGGATAACGCCCGGCAGCTAGCGGAGGCGAACCAGAACGAACGAGCAGAACAGCAGGCAGAAGCCGACCCACTGCGCGCGGCCGGCCTGATCGCCAAAGAAAAGCACGCCACCCAGCGCGCGAAAGAGCACGGCCGCCGTAGCGACGGTGGCACAGAGCGCCGCCGGTCCCTGCGCCAGCGCCAGACCGAAGGTGATCATTCCCAGCCCGGTCAGCACCCCGTCCGCCACCCCAAAGGCGGATGAGGCCAGCCGCAGCCTGACCCTCATTCCCAGGGCGAGGGCAAAGATGACCAGGCTGGCGATGAAGTATTCCCAGAGCAGCACCAGCTGCCCGCCGGGGCAGATCTGGGTAGCCAGTTTCAGGCCGATGGTCTCGCCGCTGGAGCCGACGGCAGCCAAAAGCGCCAGCCAGAACCAGCGCCGGTCGCGCCCGCCCTGCCGCCCTCCAGCTGCGCTGCCCAGGCCCCCATGCACCAGGTAGACGCCCACCATCGCCATGCTGATCGCCACCCAGTGCTGCAGGGAAAGCCGTTCGCGCAGAAGCAGGGTGGCGGTGATGGCGGTGATGATGCAGTGGCTGCCGGCGACGATGGAGACGAGGCTGACTTCGCCGCAGCGCAGCGCCATCAGCAGGGCGACGGCGTTCAGCAGCGAAAAGAAGGCCAGCATGGCGCCGGTGAAGATAAACTCCGGCCGCCAGACTTCTGGCGAATGCTGATGTTTCCAGGCAATGACGACAAAGCCGGCGACGAATGTAGCCGGCAGCACCTCCAGGGTACGATACCCCCAGTTGACGGCCAGCTTGTCGACCAGGCTGGCCGCCGCCCAGAGCAGAGCGGAGAGCAGGGCCAAGATGATCCACAAGGGTTGTTCACCCCCTTCATCTCAGCCTATGCTGCTCTCCGCCCAATCTTGTCCCGATATTCCTCTCTTAGCGGCCCGCCGGCTGGACCAGCTCGATGCGCTCCCCGTCCGGGCCGGTGAAGAAGGCAATCTGCCGCCCATCCAGCACCTGCCGAATCTGATCCGACTCGAAGCTGACCCCCTTTGCTCTCAGCTCCTCCATCGTCTGCCTAAGATCCGCCACATACCAGGCGAAGTGATCATAGCGCCCCCGCGCCACCCGTTCCCGGGCAGCCGGATCCGTGTAGTACAGCAGCTCGAGAACCGGTGCGTCAAGGCCGACGAAAGCTATTTCCAGACCGTTGCCCTGATCGGGATGGCGCTCGAGACAGTTGAGACCCAGCGTCTCCTGATAGAAGCGCAGGGAACGCTCCAGGTCGCTGACAACGAGACCGACATGACTGAAACCGACCATATTCCTTGCCCCCTCAATCTGTTGGTAGCTACACTCCTAGAACCAGCGCAAACCTTTCGGATAATGGTTCTTCAGCACACCGCCCACCGCCTTCCCCCAGCCGAGCGGAAAGCCAGCCACAGTGACCAGCGCCCAGCCGTTGGCGAGGTCGGTGGACAGTGTCTGGCCGCGCAGATAGGCCAGGACTGCAGCAGATTCGGGCTCCAGATCGTGCACCCGCTGCACATCGCCAGCGCGCAGCCCCAGCGCCAGGCCATGGGCGGGGATAAAGCGCCCGCGGCGGACCTCACCCAGCGCCCAGCCAGGTCGCAGCACCCTGAGCCCCTGCAGGGCCGGCAGCCGCTCCTGCGCCGCCTGATAGACAAACTGCCCGAAGCGCAGGAAAGGGCCGCTGGGCTGCACCGTCAGGTTCTCCGCAGCAAATGCCGCCAGCTCAGGATCGGGTCGCGTATAGAGTCCCCGCTCCTCATCCCGCCAGCCCCCGCGGTGCGCTTCACCATCTGCCGCTTTCACGAGCAAGGCCAGGAAGTGACCCTCGCCGCGCAGCCGGTGTGGCCAGAGCCGCGCCGTCAGCGTTGTATCCGCCCCATCGGGCACCGCATACCCCGGCTGCCAGAGGGGGTGGAGGCGGGCCGACTGCAGCTGCAGGTCGGGGTGGCGCTGCAGCAGGGTGGCTACATTCGCTTCATTCTCCTCCAGCGAAAATGTGCAGGTGGAATAGACGAGGCGGCCGCCGGGCGCCAGCAACTGATAGGCGGCCTCCAGCAGCGCCCGCTGTGTCGCCGCGCAGGAGCTGACCGCCCCTGGGTTCCACTGGCGGCGCGCCTCCGGATCCTTGCGGAACATCCCCTCGCCGGAGCAGGGTGCGTCTACGACGACGCAATCAAACCAGGCGCCGAAACGCCGCACCAGCTCCTCGGCCGGCGCGCTGCTGATCAGGGCGTTTCTCGCGCCCCAGCGCTCCAGGTTCTCGGCCAGCACCTTTGCCCGCTGGGGATGGATCTCGTTGGCCAGCAAAAACCCCTCACCCTGCAGCTGGGCAGCCAGATGCGTCGCCTTGCCGCCCGGCGCGGCGCAGAGATCCAGCACCCGCTCGCCCGGCCGCGGCGCGGCCAGCTCGGCCACCGCCATGGCGCTGGGTTCCTGCAGGTAATAGAGGCCGGCGGCATGAAAGGGGTGCTTGCCCGGCTGATCCGCCGGCGCGTAATAGAAGCCGGCGGCACACCAGGGGATGGGCTCCAGCTGCCAGGGGACGAGCTGCTGCAGCTCGCTGGCAGAAAGCTTGAGGCCATTGACGCGCAGGCCAGGAGCGCGCTCGTCCTCATAGCTGGCCTGAAATGGCTCGAATTCTTCGCCCAGCAGGGAGCGCATCCTGGCGAGAAATTCCACCGGCAAGTTGTTCTCTGCCATTGTCGCCGCACCTCCTCTCCCGGAACGGCCTCCGCAGTGCCGCCCTCTCAACAGCCTTCCCTTCCCCGGGACAGCAAAAACGACCTGATTCAGGTCGTTTTACTCGGATCCCCTGGGTTAGAGCTGCTTGCGCAATTCGATAAACGACACCATTTCGCTATATAGCGGCAGTTCGATGTTGCGGACCGGCTCAAACCCCCTGGCCCGGCAGAAGGCGAGGGCAGCCTGATTCTCGTGCTCCACAAACACGCCCAGCCGTTGCCCGGGAATGCGGGCTTCAATCGCTTCCAGCAGCGCCGTCCCCACACCCTGCCGCTGCCATCCGGGCAGGATATAGATACGCGCCAGCTCATAGCCTCCCTTGCGGGAGCGGGGCAGCGCCTGAGCGAAGCCGATGACCTTTCCTTCCACTTCGGCTACATAGAACACGACGCCTGGCCGATGCAGGCTGTGCAGCAGGTTGGCCTCATCGTAGAACTCGGCCAGCACGCTGGCCCTGGTGTCCGGGCGCAGGATGCACTCATATGTGGTGTGCCACGCGATGTGGGCGATGTTCTGAATGCTAATCAGGTCAGCTTCCGTAGCCTGACGGATTTCCATTGGGTATTTATTCCTCCTCAGTATGTTCAGGAGAACACACGGCCTAGATCTGGGGGTGATCAGTAACAGGACCACCAACTGGTTGTAGTGCAGTTCAGGGCTGAACCCATAGCTAACAGGTTCTAGGTTGCCATCTGATTTCCTGCCTGCTCGGGATTATTTGTCCCTCGATCCGCGGCTGGTCAGACTATAAACCCCGGGCAGGCGGCGGGCCGGGTTTTGACGACAGTCAGCAGCGGGGTTTATAATAACTAGTCAGACCTCAGAGGGGAGTTTTTAGGAATGATCCGCAACATCGCCATTATCGCCCACGTAGACCACGGCAAGACGACTCTGGTGGATGCGCTGCTGCGCCAGAGCAGCATTTTCCACGAGAAAGAACAGGTCCAGGAAAGGGTCATGGACTCACTGGACCTGGAGCGAGAACGCGGTATCACTATTATGGCCAAGTTTACTGGTGTATTTTACAAAGGCTGTAAGATCAACATCGTCGATACGCCCGGCCACGCCGATTTCGGCGGCGAGGTGGAGCGTACACTGGGCACGGTGGATGGCGTGCTGCTGCTTGTGGATGCCGCCGAGGGACCGCTCTCCCAGACGAAATATGTGCTGCGTAAGGCCCTGGGGCTGGGGCTGCGGGTCATCGTCGTCATCAACAAGATCGATCGGCCAGACGCCCGGCCGCTGGACGTTGTGGACAAGTGCCTCGATCTGTTTATCGAACTGGGCGCAGATGACGAGCAACTGGAGTTTCCCGTTCTCTATGCATCCGGTCGCGCCGGCTTCACCAAGTATCGGCTGGAGGATGAGGATCGGGATCTGACGCCGCTCCTGGAGACGATCATCCGCGAGATTCCGGCCCCGGCCGGCGACCCGGAGGCGCCGCTGCAGATGCTGGTATCCAGCATGGACTGGGACGACTATGTGGGCAGGATCGCCATCGGCCGCATCAGTCAGGGCAGCGTAACACCGGGACAGACGGTGGCGCTGATCGCGCCCAACGGTGCGGTGACCAATGGCAGGATCGCCAGGCTCTATCAGTATGTCGGGCTGCAGCGCACCGAATGCGAGCATGCCCAGGCAGGGGATATCGTGGCCATCACCGGGCTGACGGAGGTTAGCCTCGGCATGACTATCGCCGATCCGGAGCAGCCGGCAGCTCTGCCCTTTGTCCAGGTGGACGAGCCGACGGTGACCATGGACTTCCTCGTCAACGATAGCCCGCTGGCCGGCCAGGAGGGCAGGTATGTCACCAGTCGGCACCTGCGGGATCGGCTTTATCGCGAGGCGTACTCCAATATCAGCCTGCGGGTGGAGGACGGCGACACGCCCGATGTGTTTCGCGTCTCCGGCCGGGGCGAACTGCACCTGGCCGTGCTGATCGAGACGATGCGGCGCGAGGGCTATGAGTTTGCCGTCTCCCAGCCGCGAGCAATCCTCAAGACGGATGCGGCCGGGCAGCTGACCGAGCCGCTGGAGCTCCTCACCGTGGACGTACCGGAGGAGTATGTCGGCGTGGTCATCGAGCGGCTGGGCAGCCGCCAGGCGAAGATGCTGAACATGACGACCAGCCCCCAGGGTTCGGTGGTGCTGGAGTTTGATATTCCCGCCCGCTCCCTGCTGGGCTTTCGCTCCCAGCTGATGACCGATACCCGCGGCTACGGCGTGATGAACCATATCTTCAACGGCTACGGCCCCTATCGCGGCGACATCCCGGGGCGCGGCCATGGCGTGCTGGTGGCCTATGAACCAGGCGTAGCGACGGCCTATGGTCTCTATGCGGCCGAGGAGCGGGGCAGCCTGTTCATCGAGCCGGGAACCACCGTCTACACCGGCATGATCGTCGGCGAGACCGGGCGGCCGCAGGACATCGATATCAACGTCACCAGGAAGAAGCACCTGACCAACATCCGCGCTGCCGGCGCTGACGAAGCACTGCGCCTGACGCCGCCCATCAGGATGTCACTGGACCGGGCGCTGGAGTTTATCGAAGCGGATGAGCTGGTGGAGGTCACGCCGCAGAACATCCGCCTGCGCAAACGCATCCTCGATCGCCATGAGCGGATGCGGCAGTATAAGCGGCGGAGTCTGGAGGAGTAGACTAACTCTCGCTCTCACTCCTGACTGAAAACACAAAGGTGCCCTCTGCACGCGGCAGAGGGCACCATTTCTTGTTGATCGTTGTTCGGTCTACTGCAGGCAGTTGAAGAGCAGTTTGAACGTGCCGTGGGTCTGTCCGCGATACTGAGGCGGAGCGGCGATAAGCACAATCTCGCCCTTGCCGCACTCGGCGGTGAGCATCGCCGCCTTGCTGGCGATCAGCTTCTCACCGATCAGCGCACCGCTCTGCAGCACGTCTGACTGAGCATAGCGAACGACGACGTGATACTTCTCGGCGTTGCGCATGTCGGTCACCTGCAGCACCGGACTGGTGAAGTTCAACACCAGCGCCTCCTGAGGCATGCCGAGGCCGAGGCGATGCTGGTTATCGACTTCGGTGCGCAGCGTGGAGCCGTGGGTATAGTATTCCTTTCCGCTCAGGCCAGCGACCACGTTCTGCACTTGCAGATCGCAAACGTCGATGGCAAAGTCCACTGCCATGTTCATCGCCACCAGGCGACCGCCGGCTTCGACAAACTGGCGGATCGCCTTGACGCCCTCCTGCCCGATGCCGCTGCGGTATTCCGGCGGCACGCTGCCACCCAGGAAACGGGCGAAACGCGCTGCCCGCGGGTTGCTGCGGTCGGGGCGGGAGATATCGACGATCAGCTGCTTGAAGTCGCTGGGGAAGACCAGCACATCGTATTTCTCGTTCAGGTTACCGGCCTTGATCTCGGCATCCATCACGGTGCTGTAGGGGAACTCAAAGTTCTCCAGGACGAGGCGCGTCCAGCCCTCGTCAGCGTTACCGCCATAGTAGCGCTGATAGAGGCCGATGCGGAGCTGTTTCACCGGGTAGAGCTGAACGGTGAGCGGCTCCTTGACGCCGTAGAACTTGAGGCCCAGCTCCTTGGCCAGAGGCAGCAGCTGCTCTCTGTCAGCCTGGGGCAGGTAGTAGGTTCCTGCCGGCACGAATCCGTCGTCCCAGCAAGGATCATCCATGGTCACGTCCTCAGCCAGTCGCTGCACCTCGAACCCCTGCTGCAGCAGGCGGTTGATGGCGCGGTAGCTGTCATTCAGCCGGCCATCCACCAGATAGCCGTAACTAGCGTTGGTGCACACCTTCCCGGAGAGCGCCGGCAGCTCGTCGATTACCTCGAACTTGCCGCAGACCTGCTTCTCCAGAGGTAGCACCTTCACGCCCATGAACTCGGCCACAGTGTCGGTGGCGGTATCGAATACGCTGAGCGAGCCATCGGCCTGTCGCGTCCAGGGGTTGTCGGGGAAAATCGTCCGTCCCAGCAGCTGCTTGATCACGCCCATCTTGGGCTGTGCCAGGGAAACCAGATACGTCCCCTCGGGATAGACGCAACCATCGACCACAAATTGCTCGCTGGCCTGCTGCACTTCGATGCCCTGATTGAGCAGAACCTGCACCAGTTTGCGCGCCGTGAGCGGATCGTGCTGCTCGGGGGCGATCACATAGGCCTTCACCTTGCCGGCAGCGCCGCGCTCCGTCTGCCGCATGGCCTTCTGGTAGGCATTCCAGAGGACGGTCTCCTTGTTGCGGGCGGCCACATCCAGCAGGGCCCAGGCCGAGATCTTCTGCTGCTCGACGATGTCACGCAGGCGCCACCAGCCGCCTTCCCACGGATGAGGGAAGTTGGTCTGGGCGGCGTATTCCGGCAGGGTGCTGCCGGCACCGCGCAGCTGATCAGGCTGTATGTAGAGCGGCGAAGCCAGCTTGGCGCTGGCCGACTCGGTCAGCATGCCGGCGATGTTGTGATGGTTGGTAATCCAGTGGAAACCGTAGTGACCCCAGCCGGGGAACTGCACACCATTGGCAATGCCGCGCTTGCCGGCCTCCTCCAGCTTGTAGGCCATGTGCGCGCCGTACCAGGACAGTTCACGCCAGACCAGCGGGTCGGCATCGGGGCGAATCGGCTCCGAATAGGGCGAGACGTAGAGGCGCGGGCCATAGCTGCCCATATGGTGATGATCCTGGAAGGCCTGCGGCTTCCACTCGCGGAAAAGCAGGCGGCCCATGTATTGCGACTCAATCAGGTTCTGCGCGAACGCATCGCGGTTATTATCGTGGCCGGCATACTTGTGGTAGAGATAAGGCAGGCCGGCGCCTTCATACTCGGTGCCCACCCACTGGTTATACCAGTCGGTGACCATCAGCTGGCCGTCAGGGTTGAAGCAGGGCACCATCAGGAAGATGACATTCTCCAGGATGCGCAGGGTGTCCTCGCTGTCGCAGCTCAGCAGGTCGTAAGCCAGTTCCGGTGCCATCTGGGTGCCGCCGATCTCGGTGGCGTGCAGGCTCATGCTCTGAAGAATGACCGCCTTGCCTCGCTTCGTCAGCTCCTTGACCGCGTCCTCGTTTAGGCCGCGCGGGTCGCAGATCTGCAGGTTGATCTGCCGCAGTTCCTCCAGGTTGGCCAGGTTCTCAGGCGAGCTGATCACCGTCAGCAGGAACGGATGGCCTTCAGTGGACGGGCCAAGATCAATCACCTGGATCCGATCGGACTCCTTTGCCAGCAGGTTGAAGTATTCGACGATCTTGTCCCAGCGGGCGATCTTGCGATCGGCGCCCAGCTGATGACCGAAGAATACTTCGGGCGATGTGATTCTGGACATCTTCGTTTATCCACCCCTTCTTTTTATTTTCTTCCTGTTTTACACATCTTCAGGACGTCAGACACCTCACAGGCAGTGGTCATTCTCATAACCATTTCGCCTGACGGAAAAACAATTCCTGCCGCCCCTGGCCGAATTGTTATCAATCGTCCAGACAGGCCCAAAACGGCCGCGATCAGAAAAGCCTCGCATTCGGCAAGGCCGAGGCGAGGCTTCTGCAGTCCGACTCTGATCCGCGCTAGCGAGTACTACCGCGCTGGGTGCCGCCAAAATGGGACTGGCTCTTGGTTACGCCATCTACATGGATATGCCGCGAATCGCTTTCAGAGACAAACGTCTTGCAGCAGGTATCCATGCAGCTCTGAGCCGGTGTCTCGGGAATAGTCGCAGCCTGAGTCGCGTCGATGTTATCTGGCTGATTGGCGCCAATCGAGTCGCGGGTGACGAGAATCTCGTTAGCCAGACACTTATTCCCGTTGCTCCAATAATGGCAGTTGCTGACTGAGCAGTGAATGTGCTGCGCCACTACAGAACACCTCCATTTTTTCATTCGACCGTGGCCAACACGGCCGTTCAAACCTAGTCTGTTCGAAAGCAGCAAGGCTGATGAGTGCCGCTTTCTGCTAATAAGCTCGCCGCCGGCGAAATTTCTTCAGGCAAACCGGTTGCATCCCCACCAATTTATGCTATAATGATAACAATCGTCTTTGGTGACAAAAGGCAAGGTGAATAGGCTGGTGGCATGTCTTCCTGTTTAACCTCGTTCCCCAAGCCCTCTGGACAAGACGAAAAATTGGAGGAAGGAGGTTAACTACATGTACGAAGACAAGACACTGGTCTGCCGTGATTGCGGCAAAGAGTTTGTTTTCACTGCTGGAGAGCAGGAATTCTATGCTTCGCGTGGTTTCCAGAACGAGCCGGGGCGCTGCCCTGAGTGCCGTGCTGCCCGCAAAGCTCAGAACACCGGCCGCAACGGTCAACGCGAAATGCACACGGTGATCTGCGCCGATTGCGGTGCCGAGACGCAGGTACCTTTCCGCCCCAGCGGGGATCGTCCGGTTTATTGTCAGGATTGCTTCCAGAAGAGGAAGAATCGCTGGTAAGAACGCAGCAAATGCAAAACCCGACCGAAATTCGGTCGGGTTTTTGTCTGTCGTCAGGCGTCCTCGCTGGCGACCCGCGCCAGCTCTGTCTCCGCCTGGTTCCCCTCCAGCAGTTCGCGCAACTGGAACTCGTAGAGTTGCCGTTCTTCGTTCCACTGGCCGGCGGCCCGCTGCTTGATCAGGCCGCGCTGGGCGGCCCACTGGCCGATGGCCGTGGAGCAGATCTGGCCGCTGTTCTTGTTGACAATCAGCTTGAAGCTATCCTTCTTCTCGGCGATGGGACGCACCAGCAGCACATCCTCCTCGACGCCCACCTGGATGAACTGCACGCCGGCAGCTACCAGGTGCTTGGTGAATGAAGCATTCAGCCGGACTCCCTTCGGCCGATCGGTGAAGGTGATCCGATAGGTCTGATCGGCTCCCATGCTTCCTCTGCCGCGCGCTGCCTGTCTAAACCACATAACGGACAACGAAATCACCTCGATCAGTTTTATCTTACACCTCTAGTATTGGGTCAATATCTAATCTTTATACAGACTTTGGATGCAGCGCGGCTTTTTTCTTTCCCTGAAACCAGCGAGCCACCCGCTTTGGGTGGCTCATTTGCACCTAACTAACTCACTCTTTGCTCTTGCCTCTGCGCGCCTCCAGGTATCTCTGCAGGCTCTTCTTGACGTTATCGGGAATTTCCTTCTCGACCGGAAATACGCTGGCGTTTACCATCCTGTCTGAGAACCGTAGCGTGAAGTCTCCCAATTCGGCCAAGCGATCAGGGCTAATGTACTGCAGTTGATCGTGACGGTTGTGAATCGGTGCACCGAATCGGCAGAAGTTAATCCCCGGAATGCCCTTCTCACAGAAGGGAATAGAGTCGCTGGAATAGACATCCTGACGCAGCGTCATCTCCAGGCCTTCCAGCTTTGCCAGCACCTCTACGTATCCCTTCAGCGCATCGCTGGCCATCACGTAGGTGGTGTTCTGGCCGAGGTAGCCGCCGGCCACGTCCACGTTGATCATGAACTTGATCTTATCCAGCTCGTCGGCATGCGCCTCAACGTAGGCAAAGCTGCCCAGCAGGCCATATTCCTCGCTGCCAAACCAGCAGAAGCGCACCGTCCGAAGCGGCGGATGCTCCATGAAGTAGCGGGCCAGCTCCATCAGGATGACAGAACCAGCGCCGTTATCGTTGGCGCCAGCGCTATAGTAGACGCTATCGAAGTGAGCGCCAAAGACGATGATCTCGTCGGGATACTTGCTGCCTTTGATCTCGGCGATGACGTTGCGCGAATCCGACTTCTGTTCATCCTGCTCCAGTGTCAGGCGCACCCGGCTGGCACCTTTCTGCACCATCTCCAGAGCGTCAGGAGCCAACAGCGAGACGCCCGGGATCTTGCCGTGCTTGAAATACGGTTCCCGAATCGCCCGCACCGGCAGATCGTCGCGCTCATACTGCTGCCCACCGATGGAGATGAAACCGGCCACTTGCGCCTTGGCCAGGCGCTCATATTTCTCCAGCTGCAGGCCCTGGTTGACCAGCACGATCTTGCCGGCGACATCCACGAGATTGGCCGGGCCGGCACCCTCAGCGTAAACCAGCTCCGCCGTGATCCCCTCCGGTGGCGTGCTGCCGGTCAGGCCGTAGCCGGCGACCTCGTAAACCTTCTGATAGGGCTCTAGCACTTCCAGCCGCGCTGTCCGCACCTGGTACGTATCCACCTGGAAGGTCTCGATGGTGCCTTCCAGCCCGAAACTGGCCAGTTCGTCCACCAGCGTCTGAGCCGCTTGCGCCTCCTCGGGGCTGCCGCCAATGCGCGTATAAGCGATCCGCTCCAGCAGCTCATACGCCCTTTGTCCGTTAATCCGCATCTTCTCATCCTCCTTTGTTCGCCTCAGGCCCAGTCCCGCCGAGAGACACCGCCTGAAACAATCGGCTGCTGCTTCAACTTCTCTGAGACAGGCGAAAACTCCTGCCCATGGACTATTCCTATTGGAAAGTTTCCGCGATATGACAAGGAGTCAGATTCAGGCTCTTCCCGCCTGAATCTCCTTCAGCAGCCGCCGGAAGGATTGTTCGAAGCGCTGGTCATCGGCCGCCGTGCGGGCGGCCGGTCCTCTGGTCCGGCCACCGCCGCGCCGGTGCCGGGCAAACAGATTTCGCTGCTCCAGCAGAAAGGGCATCGTCTCCTGCCGGAAGATGCGCCCGGTGGGCGAGATGGCCCCCGCCCCCTTGCCGAGGGCTACCGCCGCCAGCCCGTAGTCCTGGGTGACAACAATATCGCCGCGCCGCAGGCGGTTGGCGATGGCCAGGTCAGTCGCCTGCGGCTCGGCATCCACGACGAGGTGCTGTGGATCGTCGAAATGATGGGCGCTGGACGAGACGGTGCGCAGCTGAAAGCCAAGCGTCGGCTGCAGCCGCCGTAGACAGGCCAGCACATTGCGCGGACAAGCATCAGCATCAACCCAGACTGTCAGCACGGCAACCCTTCCTTTCTCATCTGGCCCCCAGGCCAAGTCCCTGCTGCTCCCCTGCATCCGCTGACCGCCAGCGCGCGCCGAGGGACATGCCTCTCCCCTCCCATTAATCTGCACGGGGAGGGCCCTGTCCCGCAGGCGCCTCGATGGCCTGAATCAGAGGAGCGAGGCAAGGTGGGTATCAGAGTAGCAACTGTCTGAGCCTGCCCCCCTCTCACACCCACAACCCAGGGGAGATCACAGGCCATAGCCAGCAGCAAGACTACAGACATAACCTGGCAGGCGAGTTTTGCTACTCCCCACCGCAGACGAGCTCATTCCTTAACCGCCAGCGCGCGCCGAGGGACATGCCTCTCCCCTCCCATTAATCTGCACGGGGAGGGCCCTGTCCCGCAGGCGCCTCGATGGCCTGAATCAGAGGAGCGAGGCAAGGTGGGTATCAGAGTAGCAACTGTCTGAGCCTGCCCCCCTCTCACACCCACAACCCAGGGGAGATCACAGGCCATAGCCAGCAGCAAGACTACAGGCACAACCTGGCAGGCGAGTTTTGCTACTCCCCACCGCAGACGAGCTCATTCCTTAACCGCCAGCGCGCGCCGAGGGACATGCCTCTCCCCTCCCATTAATCTGCACGGGGAGGGCCCTGTCCCGCAGGCGCCTCGATGGCCTGAATCAGAGGAGCGAGGCAAGGTGGGTATCAGAGTAGCAACTGTCTGAGCCTGCCCCCCTCTCACACCCACAACCCAGGGGAGATCACAGGCCATAGCCAGCAGCAAGACTACAGACACAACCGGGCAGGCGAGTTTTGCTACTCCCCACCGCAGACGAGCTCATTCCTTAACCGCCAGCGCGCGCCGAGGGACATGCCTCTCCCCTCCCATTAATCTGCACGGGGAGGGCCCTGTCCCGCAGGCATAGGCAGCCGCTGGCAAGGAAAACCTATGCACGATCTACTGATAACAGGAGGCTGACCAGGATGCAGAACACCAAAGACGAGCTGCTGAGATATGCAGATCTGCTGTACGAGATCAACGAACAGGTGGTGTTGCGGGACAATTTCGTCACCGGTGAGCCAGGCGATTTCGCTCTGAACAACGTCTACGGCAATACCACTGCCGATGGCGGAGGCGGCGACCTGAGCCGCTATCGGCAGGAACTGCAGGACCTGAGTAACAACATTCATCGGATGGACTATTTCTCCTTCCGGCGGCGCCTGGACCAAATCGTCTCCCAGATCAAACAGGCTGACGACCAGACGATGGAGGAGCCACCCCTCTACTAGACTCCCCTAAATAGCTTCAGCGGCGGGCAGAGCATGCCCGCCGCTGACCATTCTCACCTTCTATTCCCGGAGCCGGATCACCCGCTGATTGTTCGAGCCCGTGTAAGGCAGCGGGTTATCGGTGCGCTCCTGCAGAAACGGCCCATCCACCAGCGTATCCGTCTGTTCCAGCAGCAGCTTCACCCAGGGATCCCCTTCAGCCATCTCCAGCAAAGCCTCATATTCATAGCCGGTATACGTCCAGACATCGAGCCCGATTTCCCTGGCCAGCAGCGCGACGATCGCCGCAGAGCGCGCCTGCGCAAACGGCTCGCCGCCCGAGAGCGTCACCCCGGTGATGACCGGTCGGTTTTCCAGCAGATACTGGGCGATATCCAGCAACGGAGTCTCCTGGCCGCCGGCTGCATCCCAGGTTTCGGGGTTCTGGCAGCCGGGACAGCGATGCGGACAGCCCTGGAAGAAGACGACGAGGCGCGTGCCAGGACCGTTGCTCAGCGAATTATGGGCGATGCCGGCGAGACGCACCATCGGCGTCACCTCCCGCCGCAGGCGATGCTGCCTGGATATGCGCGGTTCGCTCCTTGAGCTCCGCTGCCTTGCCCGGCGAAAAGCGCTCCTTCAGACTCAGGTAGCCGGTCACGCGGTCAACCTGCTGCAGGTTGCCAGAGCCGCAGCGGGGGCAGAGGTTGCCCTGGATATGATCCTGCGCGCAATCCCGGCAATAGACCTCCTCAAAATTGAAGCCGAAATAGCCGATATCGGTGTTGGCGATGGCGTAGTCCACCAGGCGCTCGATTACGCCTGGGTCATCCACCGGCGGCCGATCAAACTCGATGTAGGTGATATGCCCGGCATTGCAGAGCGCATGGAAAGGCGCCTCCACCTGGAACTTGCGCACAGCGCTGATGTTGAACGAGACCGGCACATGAAACGAGTTGGTGTAATAGTCCTTGTCGGTCACGCCCGGGGTAGTACCGAATTCCTGGCGATCGATGGCCACAAAGCGCCCGGAAAGCCCCTCCGCCGGCGTAGCATAGCAGGTGAAATTCAGCTGGTGCTGCGCGGTGCACTGATCACAGAAAGCGCGGATGCGCTGCACGATCTCCATGCCCCTGAGCCGGGCAGTCTCGTCCTGCCCATGATGCACGCCAAACAGGCAGGTGAGCGCTTCCGCCAGACCGATAAAACCGATGCTGAACGTGCCATTCTTGAGGATATCCTCGATGCTATCGTCAGGCGACTTGCCGGCCGAGCCCATGATGATCCCCTGCCCGGCGACAAACGGCAGATCCGAGATCCTCAGCCGGCGGAGCGTCTGATAGCGATGCAGCAACTGCCGCTCACAAATCTCCAATACGGCGTCCAGCCGCTGGAGGAAAATCGACCAGGCTTCGTCCGCCGACTGGCTAGCCCGCCGCGCCTGAATGGCGATGCGCGGCAGGTTGATGCTCACCGGCGCGATATTACCCCGGTCCTTGGGCCCCTTTCTGCCGTTGACGTTGTTGCCGATGTTGGTGCGGCAACCCATCCGGGCCGGCAGGAATCCCTCCTCATAAAGCGGCAGGTCAGAGCTGGAGTCGCAGTTGATAAACGTCGGGTTCAGGCGCTGCGCAGCCACCTGGCAGGCCAGCTGCTTCAGATAGTAATAAGGATCGCCCGGCTGCGTGTTCACGCCCTGCTTCAGGCGGAAACAGATGTTAGGGAAGATCGGCTGTTCGCCCTTGCCCAGGCCCTTGGCGTACTCCTCCAGCAGCGCCTGGCAGACGAGAGCCGCGTATCGATCCCTGGGAATGCCGATGTTCACCGTAGAGAAGGGAACCTGACTGCCAGCCCGGCTGTGCATGCTGTTCAGGTTGTAGACGACACTCTGCATCGCCTGGTGCACCGCCCTCTGCAGCCTTCTCTCGACAATCTCATCTACCCTCTCCGCAGGTGTGTCGGGGGCCATCACCTCCGTCACTTCCTGCCGGATCGCGGCCTCGGTCAGCCGGACAAAATCGGCCATGTCGTTATCAAAATCGTAGTGGGACTGACCGCCAAACATGTCGTTCTGGGTGCTCTGCAGAATGATGCAGCTCAGGGCGGCGGCGGTATCGATCCGCTTCGGCGGGTTAATCGTCCCGTATCCGGTGTTGAAGCCCTCCCGCAGCATGCGCCCCGTATCGATCTGCAGGCAGTTGACCGAGAGGTTGTAGGCATCCAGATCGTGTATATGTATAACGCCGTTCAGGTGAGCCCGGGCGATATCCTCGGGCATGTCCAGCTGATTGGTCAGCGCACTGATGGTGGACGCCATCTGCAGCCACTTGGCGCTGAGGTTGTTGCCGACGTTGGCATTATCACGCGTCGTTTCGCGGGCGATGTCGCGAATCTGCCTGATCACCGCCATGCTCTTGATGCGGGCCCGGGTGCGCTGCTCGCGATATTGGGCATAGAGCCGGGCCACCTCTGGCGCCAGCCGCTTGAGCTTGGCCACCACCAGGTCCTGAATGTTTTCCACTGAAGGATATGTACCCGAGCCAGCATACAGCGCCTGCAGCGTCTGCTCCACGTCAGCGGCGATGCCCTCAGCCAGCTCAACAGGATTATCCACGGTGACGCCAGCCGCCTGCGCGCTGGCGATGGCACGACGGATGGCCTGGGTGATCTTATCTCGCTCATACCCCACGGTGCGGCCATCCCGCTTGATTACTCTTGTAGACATGTAACTCCCCTTCCCCACTACCTATGGTGTAGTACTAGTATAGATCATACAAGCTATTGGGGCAATACACAGAAAATTGCTGCTGCAGCGGCAGGGGGTCCTGCCTCCCACGCGCGAAGCAAGAGGGGCTGTTGCACGAGCAAGAGCCCCACACAAGTCATCACCCCTGAAGGCGCATCCTGATAAGTCGTTAGTTGATGCTGCCCCTGTCGCCCCTAAAGAACGCACCCACTGCAACCCGGGGAGGGAGGCAGTGGGTGTTGTTGCTTCTTCTGCATCAACTCCGGCAGGAGTTGAGAATCGGCAGTTACGACTGGCGCAGCACGCTGGCGCAGCGGGGGCAGACGGTTGGATGCGTTTCATCCTCGCCCACCGCCTCGCTATGGTTCCAGCAACGCTCGCACTTCTCGCCCGCCGCCGTTTGTACAGCGACCGCAAAGCCCGGCAGCTCTTCCGACTGGAAGGCAGCGGTCGGCACCTCTTCGCCGGCGGCGTGCACCGTGACCTGAGAGACGATGCAGAGCATCGGCCACTCGCTGCTCAGCTCGCTGACAAACTCAACCCACTCGGCAGACGGATAGAGATCGACGTGGGCGTCCAGCGAACTGCCGATCACCTTATCGCGCCGGGCCTGCTCCAGCGCCTTGGCCACTTCGCCGCGCACCGTGAGAATCTTATCCCAGCGGGCCGCCAGCTGGTAGTCGAGATGCTCTTCCCTGACCTGCGGCCAGTCGGCCAGCTGCACCGTCGGCAGCTTATCAGCCTGCGGCAGATAGCTCCAGATCTCGTCGGCAGTATGCGTCAGCACCGGAGCGATGAGACGCACCAGGGTGGAGATGCACTCCCAGAGCACCGTCTGGGCAGCGCGCCGCTGGACGCTGGCCGGGGCCGAAGCGTAGATGCGATCCTTGATCACATCCAGGTAGAAAGCGCTCATGTCCACCGCACAGAAGTTGTGGACGGCGTGATAGAAGACATGGAAGTCATATTCCTCATACCCTTCGGTCACCTTCTGCACCAGCTGCGCCAGGCGGTGCAACGCCCAGCGATCCAGCTCGGTCAGCTCGCTGTAGGCCACCTGATCCACCGTCGGGTCAAAATCGTAGAGGTTGCCCAGCAGATAGCGCACCGTGTTGCGGATCTTGCGATACGCCTCGGACATCTGCTGCAGGATCTTATTGGAGATATGGACGTCACTCTTGAAGTCGGTCGAGGCGACCCAGAGGCGCAGGATATCGGCGCCAAACTGTTTGACCACATCCCCCGGTGCCACCACATTGCCCAGCGACTTGGACATCTTGCGGCCCTGACCATCCAGCACAAAGCCGTGGGTGAGAACTGCCCGGTACGGCGCCTGACCCTGCGCGGCGACAGCCGTCAACAGGGAAGACTGGAACCAGCCGCGGTGCTGGTCGCTGCCTTCCAGATAGAGATCCACCGGCCAGCCCAGCTCGGGAAGGCGATCGGCTACCGCCCAGTGGCTGGAGCCGGAGTCGAACCAGACATCCATGATGTCCGTCTCTTTTTCGAACTGATCGTGCCCACACTCGCTGCACTGGAACTTGCCCTGCAGAATCTCATCGGCACTCTTCCGGAACCAGGCGTTGGAACCTTCCTGCGCGAACAGCTGGCGCACGACAGCGATACTCTCGGGGGTGAGCAGCTCCTTGCCGCATTCCCGGCAGTAGAAGGCCGGGATAGGCACGCCCCAGGAGCGCTGGCGGGAGATGCACCAATCGCCCCGGTCCTTGACCATGTTGCTGATGCGCTGTTCGCCCCAGCGCGGGTACCAGCGGACGTTCGTGATCTCCTGCAATGCCTCGTCGCGGATGCCTTCCACCGAAGCAAACCACTGCTCGGTCGCCCGGAAGACGATGGGCTGCTTGCAGCGCCAGCAGTGGGGATAGGAGTGTCTGATGGTGCTGGAGCCCAGCAGGGCGCCACGCTCGCTCAGTTCTTCCAGGATGGCCGGATTAGCCTTGTCGTAGCGCATGCCGGCAAACTTTCCGGCCTCCTCGGTGAAGACGCCGGAATTGTCCACCGGGTTGATGACCGGCAGCTGATAGCGGGAGCCGACGATGAAATCATCGACACCGTGACCGGGAGCGGTATGGACGCAACCGGTACCTGCCTCCAGCGTCACGTGATTGCCGAGGATGATCAGCGAGCGGCGATCAGCGATGAAGGGATGCTGACAGCTCATCCCCTCCAGCTCCTGGCCCATGAAGGTGCTGCCCACCTCGTAGTCGGTGAGGCCGATAGCCTGGCAGACATTCTCCACCAGATCCTTGGCCATCACCAGCACAAAATCGCCGGCATCCACCAGCGCATATTCAAACTTCTCGTTCAGGGCAATGGCCACGTTGGCCGGGAGTGTCCAGGGGGTAGTGGTCCAGATCAGATAGTAGATTGGCTTGCCCAGATCGGGGAAGACCTGCTGCGGGTCGTCCACTACCTGGAAGCGTACATAGATGGAGGGCGATTTGGCGTCGGCATACTCGATCTCCGCCTCAGCCAGCGCCGTCTCACAGACCGGACACCAGTAGACCGGCTTCTGCCCCTTGTAGATCAGCCCTTTCTCCACCATCGCCGCGAAAATGTCCAGCTGCCGCGCCTCGTACTCCGGGCGCAGGGTGAGATAGGGGTGTTTCCAGTCGCTGCGCACACCGAGGCGCTCAAAGTCCTGGCGCTGGTGGTCGACCCATTGCAGAGCCCATTCGGCGCATTTCTCCCGCAGCTCCAGCGGCGAAATCTCATGCCGCCGCAGCTGCAGCTGCTTGATGGCAGCATGTTCGATAGGCAGGCCATGGGTGTCCCAGCCCGGCACGTACGGACTCTCAAAGCCGCGCATCGTCTTATACTTGACGACGACATCCTTGAGCACCTTGTTCATCGCCGTGCCGATATGCACCGGGCCGTTGGCGTAGGGCGGTCCATCGTGCAACACGAAGCGCGGGGCGCCGGCGCGATGGGCCTGCACCAGATTGTAGAGATCTATCTCTTCCCACCGTTTCTGAATTTCTGTCTCGCGGACGGGCAGATTGGCCCGCATCGGGAAGTTCGTCTGGGGAAGGTTCAGCGTCTTTCCATAATCGATCATTCTTCTCACCTCTCCATTTTGCTCTTACCCCGGCCAGGGGTTGCCTGCCTCCATTAGAAAACCCCCCGTCCGCTAAGGGACGAGGGGTTAATCTCGTGGTACCACCCTAATTCGCCTGCGTCAGGCGCAGGCCTCTCCGCGGCAGCATGCTCCTGCTGCCTGTGGGATAACGGTCACATCTACCGGATCCATGTACTGAAGGCCGAACGGCCCGTTCCACGAATCAGCTCCCGGGTGATCTTCATCCCCACCTCTGCCATCGGGCTCGCACCTCACCCCGACTCTCTTGGGGCTTTAGCAGGGGACTACTCTCCCGCTCGTCGCTGTTAACTTTTCTAATATTATATCCAGCGACCAGGCAATGTCAACTTCTCAGCAGACTATTCCCCTGCGCCGCGAAACTGCCGCCAGCGCCAGGTATAATAGGTAAGACCATAGATATCACCAGCTGACTGGGGAGGCGTCGCTCCCGGAAACGGAGGTAAGCCATTGTGTCTCACCTGGAACTGATCGCCACCGCCACCTTCGCCATGGAATCGGTGGTTGCCCGGGAACTGAAGGATCTCGGCTATGACAGGCTGACTGTGGAGAACAATCAGGTGCGCTTTACGGCCGACGAAACGGCCATCGCCCGCAGCAACCTCTGGCTGCGCGTGGCCGATCGCGTTCGCCTGGTGATGGGACGCTTCACTGCCACCACCTTTGAGGATCTCTTTGAGCAGACGCTGGCCCTGCCCTGGAGCGAATGGCTGCCGCGCAACGCCGCCTTCCCGGTGCAGGCCAAGTCGGTGAAGTCGCAGCTCTTCAGCAAGTCCGACTGTCAGGCCATCGTCAAGAAGGCCATCGTCGAGAACCTGAAGCGTCGCTATCGCCAGCAGTGGTTCGCTGAGGACGGGCCGCTGTTCCCGGTGGAGGTCTCCATTCTCAAGGATGTGGCGACGCTGACCATCGACACGAGTGGCACAGCGCTACATAAGCGCGGCTACCGCCAGCTGGTCAGTGAGGCTCCGCTGCGGGAGACCCTGGCCGCCGGGTTGATCCAGCTCAGCTACTGGAATGCCGACCGCCCCTTTGTCGACCCCTTCTGCGGTTCGGGTACGCTGCCCATCGAAGCCGCCATGCTGGGGCTGAACATCGCCCCCGGCCTGCAGCGCAGCTTTGCGGCCGAAGCATGGCCGCGACTGCCCCGCGCCATCTGGCAGCGGGAGCGCGAAGCGGCCAGGGCTGCCCGGCGCCTGGACCGGGAATTGTCCATCATCGGCACCGACATCGATGGCAAGATCCTGCGGGCCGCGCGCCAGAACGCCGCAGCGGCCGGGGTAGCCGACTATCTGCACATTCAGCAGATGCCGGTGCGTGACCTGCGCTCCCAGCGCAAGTTTGGCGTCCTGATCTGCAACCCGCCCTATGGCGAGCGCCTCAGCGACCGCACCGCTGTGCGGGAGATCTATCAGGCGCTGGGTGAGGTCTGCCGCCGGCTGGACACCTGGTCCATCTATGTGCTGACCGCCTACGATGAGTTTGAACAGGCCTTCGGTCGACGCGCCGACCGCCGCCGCAAACTGTATAACGGCGATCTGCTCTGCCAGTATTACCAGTTTTATGGCCCGCGCCCACCCCGCCACTGACAAATTTGCTCATAAAATTCGGTAGAGGCGGTAAGAATACGGGCGAAAGGAAGGGATGAAATCATGGATACACTGGCATTAGTATTGGTCATCATCGGCGCCCTCAACTGGGGGCTGATCGGATTGTTCAATCTTGATCTGGTCGCCACCCTCTTTGGGGGTCAGGACGCCACCCTGAGCCGTATCGTCTACTCCCTGGTCGGGCTGGCCGGCCTCTGGTCGATCAATTTTCTCTTCAGGCGTAATGCCGTCACCGGCAGCGATGACCGGATGATGGAATAGCTCAGCGCCGGGCAGGGCCAGCCGCTCTGTCCGGTGGGGCTTCACCGCCTGGCATTTGGGCGCCCCGAACTCGTCTCGGGGCGTCTTGCGTATTCTCAAATCTTGCCTGAGAAGGGAAAACCGCCTGCATGGCCAACTAAGACTGCAAGAGTAAAACTGGAAAGGGGTTGCATTGCAGTTGTTCTGGTCATTTGTTCCGCGCGTTCGCCTGGCCAACCTGCCCACGCCGCTGGAGCATCTGCCGCGGTTTGGCGAGCAGGTGGGACACCCGCAGCTATACATCAAACGGGATGATCTGATCAGCCTGGGCCTCGGGGGCAACAAGGTCAGACATCTGGAGTTCTGGCTGGGCGAGGCTCTCGAGCAGGAGGCAGATGTCGTTATCGCCTGCGGGCTGCCGGAATCCAACCAGTGCCGCCTGACGGCAGCGGCAGCCGCCAAGCTGGGGCTGGAATGCCGCCTCCTGCACAATGCCGACCGCCCCAAGCTCTGGCAGGGCAACCTGTTGCTCAACCATCTGGCCGGAGCCAAATCCATCTTCCTCGGCCCGATCAGCGAGGAAGAACGCCACCAGGCAGCGCTGCAACTGATGGAGCAACTGCGCGCCGAGGGCAGGCGGCCCTACCTGATCGGCAACGTCCCCCTGGGTGCGCTGGGCTATGCCAACGCCGCGCTGGAGCTGCAGCAGCAGGCCGATCAGGCCGGCATCTGTCTGGAGCATGTCGTCATCGTCGGTGCTATGGGAGCGACGGCTGCAGGCTTCCTGTATGGCACCGCCATGCTGGACAAGCCATGGCACGTGCATGTGATCAGCGTCGAGTATGACAAGGCCACGCTGCACGACATCCTCGTCCGCAACCATGACGCAATCTGCCTGTACAACGGTTTCACACCCTGCACCTGGGTGGATCACGTGATGACGATCTATGACGACTATCTCGGCCCCGGCTACGCCATACCCACCCCGGAATCGCTTGAGACCGTGTTCACTCTGGCGCGGACTGAGGGCATTTTCCTGGAGAGCGTCTATACCAGCAAGACAGTCTGGGGGCTGGCCGACCTGGTCCGGAGGGGCATCATCCCCCCCACAGAGCCGGCCGCGGTGATCCACACTGGCGGCACGCCCGCCCTGTTTGGCCAGGCGGAGCTGTTCCAGCCACAGGAGTAAGAGAAAGGGGTTGACATAACAACACCCACTGCCTCCATCATGGGTTGCTGTGGGTACTTCATTAACACGTGAAGGGCAGGGCATCACCCCTGAAGGCGCATTCCGATAAGTCGTTAGTTGAGGGAAAGCGAAACGAGACGGGATGTAAGGAAGGTCGTGCCGATGTTTGGTAAACAAGTCCTGGAGACATCGGCGCGCCCGAAGAGGTGTGCCCTGACTTACCCTGAAACTAGCGTGTTCGCGAAACCAAGAGGGGCACCCACCGCAACCCCAGAGGGGTAGCAGTGGGTGCCCTTACTTCTCTGATATTCGCCTGGATTATTCGGCTTCCCAGAGCCCGTGCAGGTTGCAGTAAGCCCGGGCAGTGATGTTCTCGCCGGTGACGCAGAACGTCGCCTCCGGTGCCTGGCCGGGAGCCAAGTGCTGCCGGTAGACCTTGCCGTCCACGATTACTTCAATCCACTCAATCCAGTGCTTTTCCTCCATCGGATGGGTGACGGTGCTCACCGTGACCTTGACGCCATCAGCCGTCCGCTCCACCACCGGCACGTGCTTTTCGCCGGCGCCATCGCGCTGATGAGCATCCATCAGCTGCATCGGCTGGCCGCAGCAGACCAGGGTACCTGCCCCGGTATGGACAACCTCCACCATGTTCCCGCAGATCTGGCACTTGTAAATTTCTTGCAAAGCAGTCATCCGCATAGCCTCCTCTAACCCTTATTGATAACATTATAGTAATGGTTATCATTAGTGTCAAGGGCTTTTTGAGAATCTTTTTTCGGGGCGCGTTTTCGCCCTGGGAACAGCATATGCGCAGGGCTGCGTTTCTGGTCAACCTGGGGCACCACCACGCAGGCGCCGCTGAAACGTTCTCTCTACAGCTTCTCCGGTTCCGGATATTCCACGCCGAATGTCTCGACGGTGACCTGCTGCATTCGCATCGGTTCCAGCGGACGGTCGGCGCGGTCGCGCGGCACGGCGACAATCCGCTCTGCCTCGTCCATGCCCTCCACCACCTGGCCAAAAGCCGCGTATTGCCCGTCCAGATGGGGGGCGGCGGCTACCATGATAAAGAACTGGGAACCGGCCGAATCGGGATGCGCGGCGCGGGCCATGGAGATCACGCCCCGCGTGTGGCGCAGGTCGTTGGGGAATCCATTGGCGCTGAACTCACCCTTGATGCGATAACCGGGGCCACCGGTACCATTGCCCCTAGGATCGCCACCCTGGATCATAAAGCCGGGGATCACACGATGAAAAGTCGTCCCATCGTAGAAACCCTGCCGAACCAGGGAGATGAAGTTGTTGACGGTGTTAGGGGCCACAGCAGGGTTCAGCTCTACCTTGATCTGTTGGCCTCCTTCCATCGTGATGGTCACCAGGGGTTTTTTGGCTGCTGTCATGACATTCTCTCCTTCCTGGAAGTAGCTGCTTAAGTCCTAGCCGGGCAACTTCTCGGGTTCAGGATAGGTGACGCCATAGGCCTCGACCGTCACTTTCTCCATCACCGGCGGCTCCAGAGGTCGATCGTTGGCATCCCGCGGCAGGTTGACGATTTCATCGACTACCTCCATGCCGGAGATGACCTGGCCAAAGGCGGCATATTGCCCATCCCAGCCGGGCTGATCCTCAACGACGATGAAGAACTGCGAGCCGGCTGAGTCAGGGTCGTAGGTGCGGGCCATGGAGATCGCTCCGCGCGTATGGCTGAGCTGATTGGGGAAGCCGTTCAAGGCAAACTCGCCCCTGATGCTGTAGCCAGGGCCGCCGAAGCCGGTTCCCTGCGGGTCGCCGCCCTGAATCATCCAGCCTGGGGCGATGCGATGGAATATGGTTCCGTCGTAAAAGCCCTGTCGCGCCAGGGCAACAAAGTTGCGCACCGTCTGCGGTGCCACTTCCGGAAATAGCTCGATCAGTACCTGACCGCCATCGGCCATGGTGATGGTCACCACTGGATTGCGATCCACGAGCATGCAGGACTCGAACTCGGCCTTGAGGACGTTCAGGTCTGCCTCGGTGCGGACCTCGGGCAGCTGGGGACGCAGCTTTTCCAGGTTGACAGCCAGCACATGATCGGGCTCGTCAACGACGCTATCCAGCTGATCCTGCGGCACCACCTCATTCTTGAGGTAGATCAGCTGGTTGTGCTTCACCGGCGTCAGGTGCGTCAGCTGACCCTTGCCTCTGGCGGAGACGGCCTTGCTGAACAGGCGGCTAAAATGGTCTGGCAGCATCACCGCAGTCACATCCTGATAGTTGCCCTGCAGCATCCCTATCTTCCCCTCGCCATCCTGGTATAGCCAGACCATGGTGCCCAGATACTTGAAGCGGGGATCATGCACTTCGAGCACATCCTCAGGCCGGGACTGACAGCCTGCTGCCGGCAGCACCAACAGCGCCAGCAGCGCAACGAGAAATATTCGTTTCATCATTTTCACTGGCTCTGCTCCTCGCTAGTTGTCTTTCTTCCCCAGCGGCGCCAGATAGATCGCAAATTGCTCGACCCCATCGAGACCCAGAAGCTGGTTAAGCCGGTCGTCGTCAAAGGCATCCACCGCACAGCAACCGCAATCGATGGCCTCCGCCGCCAGATAGAGGTTCTGGCAGACATGGCCGGCATCCAGGAACAGATAGCGATAGGCGCGCTCCTGATAGCGCCAGATGGAGCGGTAGGGCACTGCTACCCAGAGGAAGGTGACAGCGCTGGTGCGGATGAATGGCTGGCGCAGGGCGGCAGCCGTAATCCGGTCAGCGATATCTTCGCTCAGATCCTCTGCCACCAGCTGATGCGTCAGTGCGAGGAACCGGTAGAGCCCCGGCTGCAGGCCTTGCACCCGGTTGATCAGCAGGTAGGTCTCGAAGGGATGCCTGGCTCCGGCCGACGGCACAGTGCGCAACGTCGCCGGTCGGTTGGTCACCTGTTTCACACCCTGGGTGCACCAGAGCAGGTAGGATAGCTCCTCCAGGGTCAGGGGCTCAGCAGCATATTTGCGCACGCTTCTGCGTCGATTTATGGCTGTAGTGAGATCGATGGACCTGATGCTTAACTGATCGGGGCGCGGCAGGTCGATGGCTGGCTGGCCGGCGGCATCCATAGCCAGGGGCGGCTGTGGCAGCTCCTTCTGCTGATCTGACTCGCCCAGATACTGATATTTCGTCTTTTCCAGAAACTCCTGTCCAATACCTCTCTTCATGGTACAACCTCCTTCTCACATCTGCTCTCTCGTTGGTGACAGCCTGTTCGGGACTGGCTCAGTTCCCTATTCACCGCCCTGGGGCGGTTTCCTCTTTAGGGTGTCCCTCCCTGCAGCACTTTTCTGACTGATTGTTGCGGCAGAAACGGTCACGAGTTGAATCGCCGGGGCGCTTGTGCTATAAATAATCCAATAAGCACAAGTTTCGTTCCGGAACTTGAGGAAGGTGATACGATGTCGGCATACGAGGCAGAGAGCAACTTTATTCGGCACATCATCGATGAGGACATCCGGCAGGGCTGGAATGATGGACGGGTGCATACTCGCTTCCCGCCAGAACCCAACGGCTATCTACATATTGGCCATGCACTGGCGGTGTTGCTCAGCTACGGCATCGCCCAAAGCTATGGCGGCAAGTTCAATGTGCGCTTTGACGATACGAACCCGATCAAGGAAGAGGAGGAGTTCGTCGAAAGCATCATCGAGGATCTCCACTGGCTGGGGGTCGACTGGGAAGACCGCCTCTTCTTCTGCTCCGACTACTTTGACAAACTCTACGAATGTGCCCTGAACCTGATTGAGCGGGGCCTGGCATATGTAGATGACCTGAGCGGCGATGAGATTCGCGAGTACCGGGGCACGCTGACTGAGCCCGGCCGCAACAGCCCCTATCGCGATCGTTCAATCGAGGAAAACCTGGATCTCTTCCAGCGCATGAAGGCTGGCGAGTTCCCCGACGGCAGCCGGGTGCTGCGGGCCAGGATTGACATGAGCAGCGGCAACATCAATATGCGCGATCCCGTCATCTATCGGATTCGTCATGCCAGCCATCATCGTACCGGTGACAAGTGGTGCATCTATCCGATGTATGACTTCTCTCATCCGCTGTCGGATGCGATAGAGAACATCACGCACTCGCTCTGTTCGATCGAATATGCCGACCACAACGAACTCTACCGCTGGTTCCTGGAGAACATCGATCTGGACGCCGTGGGCATCAGCGGACGCCCCAAACAGATCGAGTTTGGGCGCTGGAGCGTTACCGGCCAGGTGGTGAGCAAACGCCGGCTGCGGCGGCTGGTCGAGGAAGGATATGTCTCCGGGTGGGATGACCCGCGCATGCCTACCCTGGTGGGGCTGCGCCGACGGGGCTACACGCCTGCCGCTTTCCGCCTGCTTTCGGAGCGCAGCGGCGTCTCCCGCAGCAACACGACGCTGGATGCAGCCTTCGTGGAGCATTGCCTGCGCGAGGATCTCAACCTGCATGCGCCGCGAATGATGGCGGTGCTCCAGCCGTTGAAGATAGTGCTGGAGAACTATCCAGAGGGGCAGATCGAGTGGATGGAGATTGAGAACAACCCGGAGGATCCGTCCGCCGGCTTCCGCCAGGTACCCTTCTCGCGGGAGCTCTATATCGAGCAGACCGACTTTATGGAAAATCCGCCACGGAAGTTCTACCGGCTGGCCCCAGGCCGCGAGATGCGGCTGAAGGGTGCCTATATCATCAAATGTGAGTCGGTCATCAAGGATGAAGCCGGTAACGTGGTAGAGCTGCGCTGCACCTACGACCCAGAGAGCAAGAGCGGGCAGCCCGGGGCCGACCGTCGGGTGAAAGCAACCGCCCACTGGGTGAGTGCCGCCCACGCCGTCCCCGTCACCGTGCGCCTCTATGATCAGCTCTTCCTGACAGACGACCCGGACAATGTCCCCGAGGGCAAGGACTTCACCGATCTGTTCAACCCCGATTCGCTGCAGATACTGGAGGGCTGCATGGTCGAACCGGCGCTGCAGGAGGCCCAGCCGGGTGACCGGTTCCAGTTCCTGCGTCAGGGATATTTCAACGCCGATCCGGTGGATAGCCGCCCCGGGCACCCGGTCTTCAACAAGATTGTCGGGCTACGGGATACCTGGGCCAGGATGCAGAAAAACCGGTAGGAGATTAAAGAGACTGGAAAAGGACGTGTTGCCAGGAAGGCGACACGTCTTTTTGCTATGGGTAAAGTTCTGTTAGAATACTACGAGCTGCTTGACTAATAACAGCGCCCGGCTATGCTGGTTAGAGGGGAGGGAGAGCAGGTGGCAGTCCTCAAGAGATTAGCTGAATATGTGAAACCCCACTGGCGAAGAGCGGCACTGATGATCCTGGGGTTGCTGGCCTTTATGGCTCTGGAGATGCTGCAACCGCTCATCCTGCGGGAAACCATCGATAAGGCCATACCTGCCGGTTCCCTGAAGCTGGTCCTCGCCCTCGCTGGCTGCTATGTACTCATCGCCGTGGTGCGCGGCATGTTCAGCTACCTGCAGTGGTGGAATTCGGATCTGCTGGGCCAGCTGGTGACGATGGATCTGCAGATCGCACTGCATGATCATCTGCAGAACCTGCACGATGAATACTTCCGCAAGCAGAAGACTGGTGACATCATGTCGCGAGTCACCGGCGACGTGGAAAGCCTGCTCAGCCTGATGGGCTGGGGGGCAATGCTGTTTGCTCAGAACGTCTTCACCATCGGCGGCGCCATGCTCATGTTGCTGCTGCTGAATGCGAAGCTGACGCTGGTCAGTCTGGCCGTCTTCCCGCTCATGTTCCTGATCGTCATTCGCTACGACAAGATAGTTCGCCCCATGTGGAAGCAGGCCAGGGAACAAATGGCCCATCTGACGACGGTGCTGCAGGAGAACATCTCCGGCGTGCGCACAGTGAAGGCCTTTGCCCGCGAAGAACATGAGGTCGGCAAGTTCGACCAGAAAAATGCCGCCTTCTTCGCTACCAATGTCGGTCGCGTGGCCGTCGAATCCAACACCCTGCCGCTCATCGATTTTGTTTCCGGGCTGAGCAGCATCATTCTCCTCTGGTATGGCGGACGTGCGGTGATCCATGGGGAGCTGACGCTGGGCACGCTGATCGCGTTCCAGAGCTATATCTGGAAGGTGATCTGGCCGATCCGTTCCATGGGCTGGCTGATCAACCTGCTGGAGCAGGCTCTGGCGGCGGCACCGCGCCTCTTCGAGATACTGGACACGCCGTCGCAGATCTTTGACAGGCCCGATGCGGTTCCGGCCCCCAGATTACAGGGCAGAGTCGAGTTTCGCGACGTGGAGTTTACGTTTGATGACGGCACCAGCCCGGTTCTGAAGGATATCTCGCTCACCATCGAACCGGGGCAGGTGGTCGCGATCCTAGGGGGAACCGGCTCGGGCAAGAGCACACTGGTGCACTTGCTCCCCCGCTTCTTTGATCCGACACGCGGCGCCGTCCTGATCGATGAAATCGATATCCGCGATTTCACCCTGCAGAGCCTGCGCCAGCAGATCGGTGTCGTGCTGCAGGATACATTCCTCTTCTCGGCCAGCATCCGCGATAATATCGCCTACGGCCGTCCGGACGCTCCCCTGGAGGAGGTTGTCCGCGCAGCAAAACTGGCAGAGGCGCACGAGTTTATCAGCAAGTTGGAGCAGGGTTATGACACGCCTATCGGCGAGCGCGGCGTCGGGCTCTCCGGCGGACAGAAACAGCGCATCGCGCTGGCCCGCGCCATCCTGATGGATCCGGCGATTCTGATTCTGGATGAGGCAACCTCCAGCGTCGATAGCCAGACCGAGGATCTGATTCAGGCGGCACTGGATGAAGTCATGCGGGGGAGGACCACTTTTATCATCGCTAAGCGCCTGTCGACCATCAAGCGAGCAGATCTGGTGCTGATTCTGGACGGCGGAGAGGTCATCGAGGCCGGTCCACCAGAGGAATTGCTCAGTCAGAGCGGCGTCTTCCGCCGCATATACGATGCTCAGATGGGTAACCCAGAAGCTGTGGCCAGTGGGAGGTGATCCGGAGTGGCTATGTACGATCTTGACGAGGAAGAACACGAACACGAATTTGACCGCCGGCTGCTGTTCCGCATGCTGGGCTACCTGAAGCCGCACCGGCACCGCTTGCTGCTGGTACTGGTGCTGATGCTGGCCGTCACCGGGGCTAATCTGATCGAGCCGCTGATCGTCAAATCGATTCTGGACAACGCCATTGCCAGTGGCGACTTCTCGTTGCTGAATCGGCTGATCCTGCTGTTTCTGGGCGTGCGAATCGCGATGTGGCTGATCTCGCGCTGGCACACCCGGATGCTCAGCTGGACCGGCCAGCGGATTCTCTATGAGATGCGCCAGGAGTTGTTTGATCACATCCAGAACCTGTCGTTTGACTTCTATGATGGGCGACCGGTAGGGAAGATCATGTCGCGAGTCACCTCTGACGTCAACGCCATCAGCGAGTTCATCAACGGCGCTGTCATCTCGATGATCACCCAATCCCTGAGCCTGATCGGCATTGTTGTGATCATGCTCTCCATGAACTGGCAACTGGCGCTGCTCTGCTTTGCGGCGCTACCGCTGCTCGGCCTCTTCCTGGCCAAGATGGAGCGCAGCCTGGAGCGGGGCTGGCTCAACGTGCGCAAGGCGGTAGCCTCCATCAACGCTCATCTCAACGAAAGCATCACCGGCATGCAGGTGATTCAGGTCTTCTCCCGCCAGGACCTCAACTCACGGAAGTTCCGGGAGGCGGTGCTGCATAGGGTCGAGGTGTTCATGCGCGTCCTCCGCCTGGAAAACCTGTTCTGGCCGATGCTGGAACTATTAGGTTCACTGGGGGCCGCCCTGATTCTCTGGGTGGGCGCCAGACAATATCTGGCCGGAGTGCTGACCATCGGTGCCATCTGGGCCTTTATCAACTACCTGGATAAGTTCTGGCAGCCCCTCAGCGCCTTCAGCCGCGTCTACAGCCAGATGCTGGGGGCGATGGCCTCGGCGCATCGGGTGTTTGAATTTCTCGATACCAAGCCTCAGGTAGTGGATTCGCCTGACGCGGTGCCCATGCCGCGCATTGAGGGCAAGGTCGAGTTCGACCAGGTCTGTTTCGGCTATCAGGAAGGTCAGGAAGTGCTGCACAACGTCAGCCTGACGGTGCAACCCGGGCAGACGGTAGCTCTGGTAGGGCCCACCGGCGCCGGCAAGACAACAATCATCAATCTCCTGGCCCGCTTCTACGACCCGACGGCGGGTGCCGTCCGGGTGGACGGCAGGGATCTCCGCGACGTAACCCTGGCCTCGTTCCGCTCGCAGCTGGGTATTGTCCTTCAGGATACGTTCATTTTCTCGGGCACGGTCCGGGAGAACATCGAATATGGTCGCCTCGGCGCCGAGCTACAGGAGATCATCGCTGCGGCCGACGCGGTCAATGCCCACAGCTTCATCCAGCAGCTGAGCGAGGGATATGACACGCCCACCGAGGAGCGCGGCGGTACCCTCTCCACCGGACAGCGGCAGCTGCTGGCCTTTGCCCGCGCCCTGCTGGCCAACCCGCGGATTCTGATTCTGGACGAAGCGACGTCCAGCATCGATACCGAGACGGAGCAGATGATCCAGGCCGCCTTGCAGCGCCTGCTGCAGGGGCGCACGTCGTTTGTCATCGCCCATCGGCTGTCGACGATCCGCAACGCCGATATTATCTTTGTCATCGATGACGGGCGCATTGTGGAGCAGGGCTCCCACTGGGAACTGATGGCCAAAGGCGGCATGTACGCCGATCTCTACAACACCCAGCACAAGCATCTGGCCGATATCATCAGCGCTAGTTAGGAGGAGGGCCTGTTGCACGAGCAAGGCCCCTCAGCCAGGGCACACCCCTTCAGGCACCTCGCTTCGCGTTCCCTCAACTAACGTCCTGTCGGGATGCACCCTCAGGGGTGATGCCCTGACTTCTTGCGAGATCTATGTGTCAGGCAAGACACCCACTGCAACCCGGAGGGAGGCAGTGGGTGTTGTTGCTTCTCTGGCAGCGCTGTTTGCTCCGGGTGTATAATTGAGGCAAACAGCGGATGAAAGAAGGTGAGTGCAGATGGGAAACTTGCGTACCCTCCCCGGGCAGGTTCACCCGGCCTGGCAGCCCTTTCTCGACGCGGCACGCCACCGGCAGCTGCAGCAGGTTGAGGCGCGGATCGGGACTGACTATCGCCCGGAGCCGGGCCGGGTACTGCGTTTTCTCCAGGTGGATCTCGGCGCGGTGCGGGTGGTCATCCTCGGTCAGGACCCCTATCTGCAACCCGGCGCGGCCACCGGCCGGGCCTTCGAGGTGGGCAGCCTCCGGTCCTGGCAGGAGCCGTTTACCAACCGTTCGCTGCAGAACCTGATCAGACTCCTCTACAAGACGGCCCACGGCCTGGAGGAATATGCCAGCATTCCGCCGTTCAGCCAGATTAGGCAGGAGATCGCTCACGGCCGGTTCCCAATCCTGCCGCCGGATCGCCTGTTCGCCGCCTGGGAAGCCCAGGGCGTCCTGCTGCTGAACACAGCCCTGACGGTGGACGTCAGGGCAGGTGCCGGCAGCCACCGACAGATCTGGGCCGAGTTTGCCGCCGACCTGATCGGCTTCATCTCGGGCCAGAGGCCCGACCTGCACTGGTTCCTCTGGGGAAAGAGCGCCCAGAGTTTTCTACCACAAATCGCCGCCGGCAATGTACATATGTCCCGCCACCCGATGCTCTGCAGCCCGAAATATGCCGATGACTTCCTGCGAGCCGATTGCTTCCAGCAGACCTGGGGGCTGATTGACTGGCTGGGAACGGAGGGTGCCTGATGCGAAGACTGCTAGGCAGGCTGAGCTGGATGTTCTGGCTGGCCCCTCTCGGTTTCATCCTGGTTCAGTTGGGCGCCAGTCGGCCGCAGTGGGTGGAGAAAGGCTTCTCACAGGCCTTCTTTCCGCTTGTCAATCGTCCCCTCAGCCGCCTGACCGGCCTCTTCCCCTTCTCTCTGGCCGAGATCGTTGTCGTTGCGATCCTCCTGGCGGTGCCGGCTACGACCGCCCGGGCGCTTTACCTGCTGCTCGTGCGGCGCAGCAGCCTGCACTGGGGACGGCTGGCCTTACGGGTGCTGGCAGCCGCCTGTCTCGCTTACTTCGCCTTTATCCTGCTCTGGGGGTTGAACTACTGCCGCCTGCCCTTTGCCGAGCTGGCCGGGCTGCCGGTGGAACCCTCCCCGCTGGCCGAGCTGGCCGAGCTGTATGCCGAACTGGTGGACCAGACGAACGCGTTGCGTCGGCTGGTGGAGGAGGACGCCGCCGGTGTGATGCGGCTGGCGAACGGCAAACAGGATGCCTTGCGCCGTGCGCCGTGCGGCTATGAGGCTGCGGCCGCCCGCTACCCCTATCTGGGCGGCGATTACGGACGTCCCAAGGGCGTCATGCTCTCGCATCCCTGGTCGTACACAGGCACTGCCGGCATGTACTTTCCGTTCACGGCGGAGGCCAACGTCAATCTGGCCATGCCTGATTGGCCGATACCGTTCACCGCCTGCCACGAGATGGCACATCAGCGCGGTTTCGCCCGCGAGGACGAGGCCAACTTCATCGCCTGGCTGGTCTGCACCGCCCACCCTGACCCCGACTTTCAGTATTCGGGGACCCTCTCGGCGATGATCAGGGTCGGCTCTCAGTTGCGCCAGCGCGATGCAGCCCGGTATCAGGAGATTACGTCAGGCATTGACGCCGCCGTCCGGCGCGACCTGGCGGCGCTCCAGGAGTTCTGGTCGCGCTATAGCGGCGTCGTCGAGCAGGTCTCGCGACAGGTGAACGATGCCTATCTCAAGGCCAATCGGCAGCGCGACGGAATCCAGAGCTACGGGCGGATGGTTGACCTCTTGCTGGCGCAGCGCCGGTTAGGCAAGGGGCCAACCGGCGGCTGACGTTGCTTCTAATTTGTTCGTATAATATCATGTTTATTGCGGCTGGAAGGAGTGACCCGCCCGCTATTGGCAGCAGGATGAGCCATGTGGAAAGGAACAGTGTTTTGCGTTAGGCAGAGGACTCAACGGGCATAATCAAGAAATATCCCTTAGAACAGGATTGCAGGAGGTGCGCTTTGAAGAGACAGATTAGAGAATCAGCGCCTGCGGCCCAGACTGCGCTACCCAGTGCGGAGACAAAAAACTATGCTGTGATTATTCCCGCCCTTAATCCGATTCCCGGCATGGTGGACCTGGTCCGCCAGCTGCTGCAGCAAGGGGTCGCTCAGGTAATAGTCGTTAACGATGGTAGTGATGAATCATACGACCCCATCTTTGACGCAGTGGAAAAGATGGATAACTGCGCTGTCCTCAGGCATCCAATAAACCGCGGCAAGGGCCGGGCGCTAAAGACGGCTTTTGCCCATGTCCTGAAACACCACCAGCAGCTGGACGGCGTCGTCACAGCCGATGCCGACGGCCAACATACGATAGATGATATCTGCAAGATCGGGGAGAGGCTCGCCGCAGAGCAGGAATCACTTATTTTGGGAGTGCGCAACTTCCAGGAGGAGAACGTGCCGCTGCGCAGCTACATCGGCAACACCCTGACCAGTCGCGTATTCCACTGGTGGTATGGCGTCGAGCTGCACGACACCCAGACCGGGCTGCGCGGCATCCCCCTGCAGGCCATCAGCTGGATGGTCGACCTGGAAGGCGAGCGCTACGATCTGGAGATCAATATGCTGATCCATGCCAAGCGGCACAACCTGAAACTGCTGACCATCCCGATCGCCACCGTCTACTACGACAATAACGCCAACTCCCACTACAGCACCATCGGTGATTCGCTGTTTATCCTCTGGCGGCTGATCCTGGGGTTGATCAAATGATCGGGCTCAGGGAGCGAGAAAGATGATCGACTTCTTTCGCAATCTGCTCTACTGGCTGGTGGTCTTTCTCTTCCGCTGCTTCACGCGCAAGCGGCAGGTTTCTCGCCAGGAGGGAGCGCATCCCGTTCAACCTGCCGTATATATCGTGCATCATCAGAACCTGCGCGGGCCGATACTCAGCGTCACCTGGTTTGACTTGCGCCTGCGCGTCTGGGTGCTCAGCGTCTTCTGCGATCGGCAGGCCTGCTTCCGCCAGTACTACGACTATACATTCACCGAGCGCTTCGGTATCTGGAGGCCGCTGGCGGCTGTGCTGGCCTGGCTGGCCTCCTTTGTGATCAGCGCCCTGATGTGGATCATCCGGGCCATCCCCGTCTACCGCGCCTCGCGCGACATTCTCCAGACGTTCCACCGTAGCGTGGCCGCGCTGGCCGCCGGCGAGAACATCCTCATCTGTCCTGACGTGGAGTATACCGACACCAGCGCCCAGATGGGTCAGATGTACGAGGGGTTCTTACAGCTGGAGCGGTTCTACTATCGGGAGACCGGGCAGCATGTGGCCTTTATTCCCCTGCACATCCCGGCTAAGCAGCAGGAGATCCGGGTGGGAGAGGCGATCTATTTCCAGACCGATAACTTCCGCCAGGAGAGATCCGAAGTCCTGGAGCGGCTGGAGGCCGAACTGGCCCGCCTGGAAGCCGCCGGGTAGTCCAGTCTACCGCTCCTCCAGAACGAGCACCCCCGAACAGTAGGATTTCTGATAGAAGGTGACACGAGCCCAGGGGAGAGCCCGCTGCAGCTCCTCCGCTATCGGATACGATTCTTCATAGTCCCAGAGATGATCATCCTTTGCCTGCGCCGCCTCCATTTCGGCGGCGTTTTTGGTCATCACATCACCGATGATGATCTTTCCTCCCCTGCTCAGATGCTGTCGCAACTGGTTCAGGAGGCGAATCTGGTTAGCGAAAGGCAGATGGTGAATGGAATATGTGAAGAGAACCGCATCGTAATTCCCCGCAAAATCCGCAGGCAGACCCTGGGCAAAATCGTGGGCAAGCAGCGTCGCCTGCGGCATCTTTGCCTGGGCGATGCGGATCATCTCCGAGGAGAAATCAATGCCGGTGATCGAATAGCCTGCGGCGTACAACTGCTCCGTCAATGTCGCCGTACCAAACCCCAGATCAAGCACTCTCTTGCCGGAAACAGCCTGTACCTGGTCCAGGACTTCGTCCAGGACCGCCTGGTACGCAGCAAAGGGGTATTCGTCTCTGGCTTCCGCGCTTCTGACCGAAGCATCATAGGCAGGAGCCCATTCATCGAAGCCTCTGGCATCCATGACGCGTGACGTCTTGTCACCCTCCCACCAGCCGAGATGCGCCAGACTCTCCTGAGCCTCACGCCAGCGTTTGACCTCCAGCACAAACCAGGGATCCCGTTTCAGCTCCTGCAGCGCCGGCAGAAAATCCGGGAAGCGGATCGTCCCTCTCCCCAGGGGCAGGTGCTGATCCCACTCACCCTCATTATCCGAGAGATGCACGTAGACGAGGCGCTCGCCCAGTGCACTGATCCAGTCTGCCCAGCCAACTGCCGAGTGAAGATGCGCATGCCCCACATCCAGACAGGCAGCAAACTGTTCTGGCGGCAGCTGCTGCAACAACTCAGCCAGCACATCTGGGCGACGATCCCACATATTCTCCAGCAGGATAGTCGTCCCGGCCGCCTTGATCTCCGGCAGGAGCTCGCGGAAAAAACCCAGCGTCCCTTCCAGCCAGAGTTGCGGGTAATTGGGCTGACTGACGTTGGGATCAAACTGGGTGTGCAGCACCAGATAGCGCGCGTCCAGTTCGTGGGCGATCTCCAGCGCCTGCCGGTAGCGCTGCCGCGTCAGATCCCGCAGGCGTGGCTCGGGGCTCGCCGGGCGCAGGTCCAGAAACGGGCCGTGCATGCTGATCGGTCCCGGCAGGCGCCGGCAGAGGGCCTGCAGCTCTCCCAGGCGTGCCCTCCAGTCTCCCTCCAGCAGTGCCGGGGAAGCGAAGTCCAGCACCTCCAGTCCAAACTCACCGCGTTCCAGCCAGGGTAGGGCCTGCGCCAGCTCATCCCCCATCAACTGCAGCAAAACCTGTGCCATCATCTCTCCCCCGCCCCACATCTTTCCTGTAATCGAACAAGCAGTGACAAACCCGTCGCCTGGGTCTCCACTTGTCTTCCTTTGCCAAACCTCTCCCTCAGCTGTATTTCTTCCAGCGAGCCGATCTTCCTCTATTCGTGGACAGGGAAGCCCCCTGCGGGTGCACTACCCGAGGGGGCTTCCTGAAGCGAGAGAGCGAGATTTAGTCTGTTTTCTTGCCCGGCTTTGACGGCGATTTCCCCGGGTTGTTCGGCTTCTTCTTGCCTGGATGGGTATCAGATCCCTTGCCTTTCCCCTTCGGCGTCTCAGCGTCATCGGTCTCTTCCGGCGTCACCTCAGTTGATTCATCCGGCGTCGTAACATCCATCTCTGTTTCATCGACGGGGGGCTGATCAGGCACCTGCGGCTCCTGCCTGGCCAGCTTCTTAATCTGACCGGGGGCGTGGTGGTTTTTCTTGCCGGCATTGTTTCCTGGTCCAGCCTCTTCCGCCGAATCCTCTTCCTCCTCAGCGTCTTCGTGATGATGGTTGCCTTTTTCCGCCCGATACCGGGTCATCAGTTCTTTCACTGACATGTTGATATTCTCCTCGGTGGGCTCCTGTCCCAGCACATGGGTGATGATGTTCAGCTTGCCTGGAGTAATCTGCAGTTCCCTGGCCTTCTGCACCATCTCGTATCCCAGGCCCTTACATTCGACCTCAATTTCCACCTCGGATTCAGTCTCCTCGACAACCTTCTCCACTTCTTCCTTGACTGTCTCCTGCAGCTCGCTGGCCAACCGCTCTGCCTTGTGACCGTTTTCTGCGGCCGAGCCAACGTAGACATTGCCACCCTCGGCCAGGTACCCCGCGTTAGCTATGCTGGCGACCACTGCAGATACGGCCGCATCGACGTTCTTATTCTTCAGGTTGAGTCCAGCCAGGATTTCGGCAGCATCTTCGTTGACGGCCTGTATGCTGATGACCCGTTCGAAGTAGTTGACTTCCAGCATCACGCTGGGATTGACATCGAGGCTGACATAGTAGTAAGGGGTAGCATAGGCCCAGCCAACTCCGCCCAGCAGCAGCATACATACCGCCGCTGCTACCGTCATCGCTCTGAAACGGGCCTTACCCAGCCTCTGTTCCTGCATTGTGACCACGTCTCCAATCTGATAGCCTTTGTTTCTTATCCGGACAAAGCGCCCGTCATTCCCGAGCAGCACAGCCTGGCCGCCCTCCACCTGCATGACAACCGCTTTCATTCTTGTTCCTCCTTCCGGATATAACTCAGATACTCCGCCAGACAGGGGTAATCCCCAGACAATATTTCTGCCGCCGCTATAATGTATTTACGATGACGCTCCAGCCCTTTTCGGGGTATCCCCAGCCGCTCCAGCGCTTTGAGCGGCAAATGTCTGGAGGCCCTCAGTTCATTGATCAGCAGCGGATTGTGCAGCAGATGAGAGACCGCCTTGGCGCAAGCAGCGCGCGTCTTTCTGGCCCGAGGCGAGCAATCGGCGAGGTCCATGAACTGGATCCCGTAACGCCCCAAGAGCTGGGCAATCGCCTCGATCTCCAGCCGGATACTGTCGTCGGCAGTTTGCTCAGAACACGATTCCTCCAGCTCTTCCACCTGCACCTCGGACTCGTGCCTGGCCTGGCTCCGGTAATGGTCAATCAACTTGCGGCGAATCACCATCTGTGCAAAAGCGAGAAAGCTGCCTGCCTGATAGTCATACTTCTGCAATGCCGTATAGAAAGCTGACAGGGCAACTGACCATTCGTCATCTTGCCTGGATATATACCTGCCAGCCGTCCGGGCAGCACATCTCAGTATGAATGACTCGTGCTGCCTGATGAAGCTCTCTATCCTTTCTGGATCGTCTACCGCCGCGACAGCCGCTTGATCCAGTTCACGCATTCTGTCACCTCCAGCGACTCCGTCCGGCCGAACAAAGTGCGAATCTCACCTGCTGTCATAATAAGATACGGGACAACACCCTGGATTTTTGGGGTATGTCCCCTGCAAAACAGCAAACGGGAACGGACTGCGCCGTTCCCAACTACGCAATGCAGGTTATGTAAGGCTGGTTACTTGTCAAAATCGGCTGACCCCTCTACCTCTCTCGCGTCTTATCTGCCGATGAAGGCCCATCTGGAGAGATCCGGCTGGCCTGGAGGCGAAAGCGGACGACTCCATCCGGACAATCAAACTCCATGATATAGCGCCCACTGCCGCCGAGGTTACGCAGGTCGCCGCCGCTCCGCACTGCCTCCAGCAATGGGAACAGCTTGAGCATCGATTTCGAGCAGAACCCGGCGGGACACTCGTAAGCGCAGCGGTATTCGTCGCCTACTTCATGTCCGTTACGGCAATAGTTTTCGGGCTGATTATCCGGTCTGAGCGAAACTACAGTGATCTGGAAACTGAACTCCTCTGGATACCAGCGCTTCATATCGTATCAGCTCCTTTGGCCTGCGTTTCTCGCGGCATAACAACCTCGCAAACGGTGAGCACTCCCTCACTCACCCGAAACCTGATGTCAAAGCCGGCGAACTCCAGCCCATAGATCCGCTCTGAATCGTCCTGGTAGCCAGGGCGCGGATCCTGAGCCAGCACACCGAGCAACGCTTGCCGGCGCTCCTCGGGAATCAGGCAGAGCCACTCCTCGGGAAATTCCACATCCAGCTGATAGTCGCTGACCGATTCGGCGAATCCCCCGGCTGCGTCGGGATGGCTGTCGGTGTAGGGCAGGTAGGGCTTGATGTCGTAGATGGGCGTGTTGTCTAGCAAATCGGCGCCAGATACATGCAGGACGGGGCCCAGGTGGGGGTGCAGTTCCACCTCATCCAGCCGCACCGAAGAAAGCCCCAGCGGATTGGGGCGAAACGGCGAGCGAGAGGCGAAAATGCCCACCCGCCGGTTGCCACCGAGGCGCGGTGGGCGCACTGTCGGAGACCAGCTGCCGCTGGCCACTTCGGAAAACCCCCAGATCAGCCAGATGTGAGTAAAGCCCACCAGGCCGCGTACGGCAGCGGCATCGCGATATTCCGGCTCGAAGACGATCACCGCCTTCAGAGCCGCAACCAGTCCGCTCTGGCGCGGGATACCGAATTTGGTCGGAAAATCCGTGCGGATGTGGGCAATGGTCTTCAGGGAAAGCCGGCTTGAGGAATCCTCTGTCGTCATCCTGTGATCACCTGCTAGTCTAGATTCGTTTCTCCGCTGCCAGCTGGTATGGCTGGTCAGTTACATCCTGGCCAGGCGAAACCGCTCGACAGGCCAATGCCGAAATGCCCAGGCATGTTGCCTGGGCAGGGATGATGACCTGATGCTTTGCTTAACCCTCCTGCTGGGCCTTGAGCAGATCGCGGATCTCCTCCAGCAGCACCACTTCCGGCGCCGGCGGTGGCGGCTCAGCAGGGGCAGGCGCCGCTTCCGGCTCTGACCTCTTCCTCATGGAGATAAGCTTGATGATGACAAAGAGCGAAAGCGCGATGATCAGGAAATCCACAACAGCCTGCATAAACGAGCCATAGAGGATGGCCACCTCGGCAACGTCCCCCTCGGCAGCGCGGATCACATACTTCAGCCCGGTGAAATCCACTCCGCCCACCAGTATGCCCAGAACCGGCATCAGCACATCATTGACGAGAGAGGAGACAATTTTACCAAAGGCTCCGCCGATAATCACACCTACCGCCAGATCGATAACATTTCCCTTGAGCGCAAACGCCTTGAATTCTTTTATCATCGGTTCCTCCTCCGCTTTGTATGTTGCTCAGCCTGACCTACGGCGCTAATGCGCGAGCCAGTAGGTGGCATTCCAGCCGGAGAAAACCAGCACCGCGATGGCAAATCCAATCAGCCAGCCACCCAGAACGTCGGCCGCGTAGTGAACCCCCAGGTAGATCCGGCTACAACCAATGGCGAGGGGAAGCAAAAGGCAGACGACTAGCAGGGCCACTTTCAACCAGCCCTGCCCGGCAGCTTGCAGACCAAGCAGCAGCAGCATTGCGTAGAGCGACGTGTTGACCATGGCGTGGCCGCTGGGGAAGCTATAGCTGGTTTCCTGAAACAGCCACATCCGGTCCGGCCGTTCCCTGTCAAACAGGTTCTTGAGGGTAATATTGAGGATGGTAGATACGATGACCGCTACGGCAATGGGAAGCGCGATGGTCGCCCGGTAGCGCGGCACCAGGAACAGCGCTCCACAGAACGCGACTACGGTGCCAGTATCACCCATGCGCGTAAATCCGACCATGACGCGCGTCATCCGCTGCGACTGCCTCTCCAGCAATCCAATATACGCCCAGTCCTCGAAACGGCCTGTAATCCCCGCCGTTACACAGGCTGCCAGCATGGCAAAGAGCACTGTAGGCACTGTCATCCACCAGAGGCTCATCCCTAACAATCTCTCTCACTCCCCCAGAGCACTGCCACGGCAAGCTGTTACGCCTAGCAGATTCGTCTCCCAGAGACTTGGTAATTGACTCGTCGAATGTGTCCTAGCCTAGAACAAGTTGGCGCGAATCAGGCGCTGGCGAAGCTGAGGACCAATCAGAGTGGCAATGGCGATCTTTGCCAGATCGCCAGGAATGAAAGGAATCACACCAGCCGCCAGTGCAGCCCTGGCTGACAGGCCAGCCTGATGAGCCAGCCAGACGGTGCCGAGGGCATAGCAGACGGCAGTACCCAGAACCAGGCCGGTGAAACAGAGCACCCACTGGTTCAGGAATCTGTCGATGAAAGACCCGGCAATCCAGGCCATGAAGGCAAACCCGAGCAGATAACCTCCCGTTGGACCCAGGAGTTTGGAGGCACCGCCGGTGAAGTTGGAGAACACGGGCAGGCCGATCAACCCGATCAGCAGGTAGATGACACAGCTGATCGTGCTCTTTTTCCTGCCGAGGGCATAAACGGCCAGATAGATCACGAGATTGGTGAAGGAGATGGGCACAACCCCGATAGGGATGGACCAGGGCCCGAGAAGGCACATTACGGCCGCCATCAGACCGACGACTGCCATTCGGTAGAGCTTTGATCGATTGTCCATGTTTCTTCTAGCAGCCCTCTCCCGACGACAGGAGCACCGCGGTCAGCTCCAGCGGATCCATAACGGCGCCGTTGCGGTAGACGCGCATGTTGCCCGAGGAGATCTCGTCGATCAACAGTGTGTTGCCATTCTCATCGCGGCCAAACTCCAATTTGATATCGTAAAGCTCCAGGCCTTTCGCCGCGAGCAGATCGCTGATTAAGGCCGAGATTTGCTGCGTCGTCGCCTTGATTGCAGCAAACTCCGCAGCGGACATGATGCCGAGAGCCTCCAGGCCTTCCGCGGTAACCAGCGGGTCGCCCCGCTCATCGTCCTTCAGCGTGGCTTCGACATAGGCTTCCAGCTTGTCGCCTTCATCTACATATGCTCCATAGCGACGCAAAAAGCTGCCCACCGCCCGGTAGCGGCAGATGAACTCCAGCCCTTTGCCGAAGGGCCTTGCCGCTTTGACATCCATGGTGCGGTTGGCAGCATCGGCGCTGACATAGTGGGTGGCAACGCCGGCCTGCTGCAGCATCTCAAAGAACATGGCTGAAACCAGCAGGTTGCCTCTCCCAATCCCCTCGATGGTGAGGCCAACGGTATTGGCGCCGGGGTCAAAGACACCGTCAACGCCGGTCACGTCGTCTTTGAATACCAGGCGATAATTCCCGTTTTCCAGGGCAAACACATCTTTGGTCTTTCCCTCGTAGATTTTTCTCATTGGCGGTCTCCTTTTCTGCCCTGGCTGATGGCCAGAATCAAAGTTGTCGTCAAGAATGAATACTGGATAGTTTCCTAAAGGTATGCCCTTGAGTTGTAACTATTCTGCAGAAAATATACCACACGGCATATGGGAGTTCAAGCGCTGCCAGGGCGCCCCGACTGGCGGCATTCCGCCCAGGAAACGGCCAGCAACCCGGACGATATACCCCTAGGAAAATCTTCTTACGCGGGTTCTTGACATATGCCCGAAACCGGATATAATGAAAATGTAAGCGGCATATGTCGAAAACCCGGAAAGGGAGGTGAGCACTATGCCAGGAGGAGATGGAACTGGCCCCATGGGTATGGGCCCGCTGACCGGACGGCGGTTTGGCCGTTGCGTGGGAGCGCGTGGCCTGGCGAGAGGAGCCTGCTTTGGACTCGGTCTCGGGCTTGGAATGGCGGGCCGGCGCGGGTTCGGCCGCGGCTTCCGCAGCTTCGCTGGATTTGCCGGCTTCGGGATCACGGCGGAAGAGCGCCGCGAGATGCTTCGAGCGCAGAAGGAGAGACTGAAAAGCTGGCTTGAGGTCATTGACAAGCAGCTGGAAGGTGAAACTGGCAAATAAGAGAAGAGAGAAATAGCCGGAGGACGCTCCGGTTATTTCTGCGACAGAGCGAGGTGAGATGATGCCAAGGCCGAGGAAGTGGCGAAGGGTGTGCAGTCTTCCAGATCGCAGCCGGTTTGGGCCGCTGGACATGCGTGCAGCAGCGCCTGACACGGTGAACATGACTGTGGACGAATACGAGACGATCAGGCTGATTGATCTGAACGGTTTAACGCAGGAGCAGTGCGCCGCCCAGATGGGAGTTTCCCGCACCACTGTACAGAGCATCTACGCAGGTGCCCGCCAGAAACTAGCTCAAGCTCTGGTTGGCGGGCGGGTTCTCTCGATCACTGGCGGCGAATACCGACTCTGCGACGGGCAGGGCCGACACTGCGGCGGAGTCGGCTGCCACAGGCACAGGCACGGCAGGCATCCTGAAGACTAAACAGGAAACGGAGGATTCCCATGAAAATAGCGATCCCTATGAACGTACCGGATATGCAGTCCGGCGTGTGCTCATCCCTGGGACGCGCCCCCTACTTTCTGATCTATGATACTGACACGAGTGAGAGCACCTGGCTTGACAACGCGGCAGCGGCCAGCGCCGGGGGCGCAGGAATTCGGACGGCACAGATGCTCGCGGACAGCGGCGCCGACGCCCTGATTACCCCCCGCTGCGGCGACAACGCGGGTAAAGTGCTGCGTGGCGCAGGAATCAGGGTCTACCGCTCCAAGGATGGGACGGCAGAGCGCAATATCGATGCTCTGATGGCAGGAGAACTGGAGCCTTTGGTCGAGTTTCACGCTGGTCATCATGGTCATGAGCGGTAGGGCTATCACTATCGCGGTACTCAGCGGCAAGGGAGGCACCGGCAAGACACTGGTGTCCGTTAACCTTGCGGCCGTTTCCTCCGAGGCAGTCTATGTCGACTGCGACGTGGAAGAGCCCAACGGCAGCCTGTTCCTGAAACCCGAGGTGCACAGCAGTGAAACCGTCGCGGTCAGAATCCCCGAGATCGTCGCCGACCGTTGCACCGGTTGCCGGCAATGCGTTGATTTTTGCGCCTTCAACGCTCTGGCGTTCGTGAACAGTAGTCCGATCTTGTTCGACGAGGTCTGCCATGCGTGCGGCGGCTGCGCCCTGCTCTGCCCAGCAGGGGCTATCGGCGAGAAAGCCAAGAGCGTGGGCGAGGTTTTCTCCGGCAGAGCGGGAAACGTCACCGTACATAGCGGCAGCCTGAAGATCGGCGAGGCCTCCGGCATCCCCATCATCAAGCAGCTGATGAAGAAGATCAGCGGGGAGGAGGGCCGCCCCATCTTCGTCGACTGCCCGCCGGGAAGCTCCTGCACTACGCTGGAGAGCATCCAGTCGGCAGACTTCTGCCTTCTGGTCGCCGAGCCCACCGTGTTCGGGGCGCACAACCTGGCGATGGTCTTCGAGCTGGCGGGGTTGTTCGGTAAGCCCTGCGGTGTGGTGCTGAACAAGTGCCTGGAGGGTGAAGACCCGGCAGAAACGTTTTGCCGGAAAAACGGCCTGCCGATTCTCGGCAGAATTCCGTTTGATCATGAGCTGGGCATGCTAAACTCGGAGGGGAAAGTCGCCGCACGGGAGAGCGACAGGTTCCGAATGCTTTTTGCGGACCTGCTGGAGAGGATCTGGAAAGAGGTGGAGCATGAAGCAGCTTCTGATTCTTAGCGGTAAAGGCGGCACAGGGAAGACGACGGTCGCTGGTGCGTTCATCCACCTATCACAGGCGAAAGCCTATGCCGACTGCGATGTCGAGGCGCCGAATCTGCACCTGATCGCCGCGTGGAGTGCCCCGCCTGAACGTGCCGACTATCTGGGAATGCCCATCGCCAGCATCGATCCCGACCGCTGCACAGAGTGCGGTCGCTGCCTGGAACACTGCCGTTTTGACGCAATTGTAGCTGAACCAGCCCACCAAGTGGACCCGTTTGCCTGTGAGGGCTGCGGGGTCTGCACGTTGGTTTGCCCAACAGGAGCCGTCTCCATGGAGCCGGCCAAGGCGGGTGAATTGGCGCTCTATCAGGATGGCGAGCGCGCCTTCTCCACAGCCAGGTTGAGCATGGGCAGCGGCACATCCGGCAAGCTGGTCGCTGAAGTCAAGCAGCGCCTACAGTCCGCTGCCAAAGGGGCAGAACTGGCAATCATCGACGGCTCTCCGGGAATCGGCTGCCCCGTCATCGCCTCCATTAGCGGCGTGGATCTGATTCTGGTTGTCGCCGAGCCTTCCTTATCCGGCATCAGCGACCTGGAGCGCATTCTGAAAACGGCTGAGACATTCCAGACCGGGACGGCAGTCTGTGTGAACAAATACGACGTGAATCCCGCCAAGACCGCCGAGATCCAGGAGTTCTGCCGCCGACATGACATTCCGTTTGTTGGCCTGATTCCTTTTGATCTGGCGGCCGTCCGCGCTATCAACAACGGCAAGAGCGTTGCCGAGGTCGACTGCTCCGCTGGATCGGCGGTGCGCAAGATCTACCAGAATACGCTAGCGCTACTCTTTGCGGCAGGAGAAACGGCATGAGTGGACTACACATAACACCGGACTCGCTCCGGGAGGCACTATGTGAGGAGTGAAAAGAAAAGATGAGCGAGAACTGTGACCATAATTGTAGCAACTGCGGCGAAACAGACTGCGCCCAGAGAACAGAGGAAAAGCCGGACTTCCGGGTAGCAGCCAACCAGCTGAGCCACATCAAGCGGGTGATCGGCATCGTCAGCGGCAAGGGCGGTGTGGGGAAGTCGTCGGTGAGTGCCATGCTGGCCGTAGCCATGCGGCGACGCGGGTATGAAGTGGCCGTCCTGGACGCCGATCTGACAGGGCCATCGATACCAAAAACCTTCGGCATCAGTGACAAGGCCGCAGCCAGCGAACTGGGAATCTACCCCCAGGAAAGCCGCACCGGGATTAAGATCATGTCCGTCAACCTGCTGCTCCCCGATGACACCGACCCGGTAATCTGGCGCGGCCCGATTCTTGCTGGCATGGTGAAGCAGTTCTGGACAGACGTCATCTGGGGCGATGTGGATTTTATGTTTATCGACCTGCCGCCCGGAACCGGCGACGTTCCGCTGACAGTCTTCCAGTCCATCCCCGTGGACGGAATCGTCATTGTGACCTCACCCCAGGAGCTGGTTTCAATGATCGTTTCCAAGGCGCTGAAGATGGCGGAAAAGATGGGGATTCCGGTGCTGGGGCTGGTGGAGAACATGTCCTATTTCAGATGCCCAGACAACGGGAAGGAATACAAGATATTCGGAGAAAGCCATATTGATACCATCGCTGAGAAGCACGGCCTGCCGGTGCTGGCCAGGCTGCCGATAGACCCAGAGCTCGCGACCGCCTGTGATATAGGGGAGATTGAGCAACTGGAAACCAGCTGGTTCGACGCTTTCGCCGAGCGCCTGGCGGAGGAAGTATCCCAATAGGGAGGGGATTGAGTGATGAAAATCGCAGTTGCCGCCGATGGGCAAAAAGTAACACAGCATTTTGGACACTGTACCGACTTCGTGATTTACGAGGTGGAAAATGGCAGCCTCGTTAGAGAGCAATCGCTGAAAAACCCGGGACATAAGCCTGGTTTCCTGCCCAACTTCCTTGCCGACCACGGCGTGACGGTCATTGTCAGTGGCGGCATCGGACAGAGCGCAATAGAGATCTTCAATCAGCGCGGCGTTGAAGTCGTCTACGGCGCGTCTGGGGATCCCAGGGCAGCGGCAGAAAGCTACTTGCGCGGTGAACTAACGACGACCGGCAATGTCTGTCATGATCACCAACACCACTCCGAGTGCGAATAATTACCCCCTGGACCAACAGAGCACCCTGCGCAGTCGCGGGGTGCTCTACGACTTCTGCCAGGCTTCTGAAAGGGCAACTACAACGTCCAGCAAGACATTTGCGCCAGCGATCAAGTCAGCTTCTCGGGTGTACTCCTGCGGGTTATGGCTTATCCCAGCGACGCTCGGCACGAAAATCATTGCAGCCGGACAGATACGCGCCATCATCTGCGCATCGTGTCCGGCGCCGGATGTCATGCGCCTGGCTGGCAGGCCGCGCTTCTCCGCCGCAGCTTCTATCATTCCGACTATGTTTTCGTCAAAGCTGACAGGCGCAAAGCGAACCAATCTCTCGGCAGCTATGGTAACCCCAGCTGTATCCTCCAGTTCCTCCAGATATTCTGTAAGACGCTTCTCCGCCTGCCTGAGCTTTTCCTCATCGGCATCGCGCAGGTCTACAGTCAGGACCGCCCGTGAAGGTATCACATTTATTGCGTTTGGTTCAAACTCGATGGTGCCTACCGTGGCCACTGTGCTTCCGCCAGAGCTGTCGGCGAGAGCCCGCAGGAAGGTGATTATTCTCGCAGCAGCAAGACCGGCATCTTTCCGCATGGAAATCGGCGTTGTTCCTGCATGATTGGCGACACCTTCGATAGTCAGGCGTTGCCATGAAATGCCTTGCAGGTTTTCCACTGCACCGATAGGAATCTCCAGGCTTGCCAGCACAGGCCCTTGTTCAACATGCAGCTCCACATATGCAGATGGCTTCATAAAACCAGGTTCCGCTTCTCCTGCGTAACCAATCCGCTCCAGCTCCTCGCCTAGAATGCTGCCATCTGTCCCCACTGTTGCCAGCGCCTCTTCCACCGATAGCCCTCCTGCGTACACGAGGGAGCCCATCATGTCCGGCTGATAGCGTATCCCTTCTTCGTTGGTAAACGCGGCAACTACAATTGGCCTTGCTGGCTGGAATCCTGCTTCGATCAGTGTCTGGATCACCTCGACGCCGGAGATCACGCCGTAGCAGCCATCATAGATACCAGCATTGATGACAGTATCAATATGAGAGCCAACCATAACCGGCTCTTCGTCCTCATTCTCTGCGGTTTGCCAGATGCCAAAGATGTTACCAATCCTGTCGATCACAATTTCCAGACCGGCGCCCCTCATCCAGGCCACGACCTGATCACGACCCGCTTTGTCGGCATCGGTGGCTGCCACTCGAACCAATCCCTGGGGGGCATCAACTCCTATTGTGCCAAGCTCCCTGACCCGGGTAAGCAGACGCTGTTCGCTGATGCGGAAACTGGGCTTCATACCTCTCACCTCTACCTCCTTTGCCGCATGCACGAGCTCTACTCCTGCTCCCCTGTTTATCTTCGTACATCAGCATATCGATCTGTTTCAGGAATTCCTCCGCGCCCCCGTGGGCCGCGCAGTCATACAGGGCATAACCCATACTGAACTCCAGCCTGTAGAGATGCGAGCCAGTCCTGTTGTGATTCTCCGCACAATCGTTGATTCTGCCGACCACCGCTTCCAGATCGGGTTGGTTGGAGATGTCCAGAACGATGCAGAATTCATCGCCTCCGTACCGGGCGATGAAATCGCTGGCTCTGAGACAGCTCTTGAGCAGCTTTGCGACTGTCTGCAGGGCGTGATCGCCTACGCTGTGTCCATATGTGTCGTTAATGTACTTGAAGTTGTTGATATCGATCAGGATCGCGGAGAAAGCCTTTTCCCTGGTGCTCAGACTGATCTTTTCTCTCAGGTATGCGTCAAGCCGCTTGCGATTACTCAAGCCCGTCAGATAATCCGTGTACATGCTGTGATTCTGGATGTTCAGGAATACAACCAGAAGGGAAAGAACGACACCGTTCATGACGAGTGAGAAACCATAGTATCTGACCTGCAGAATGATGCTGACAAATGGCGGGATCGCGAAAAATACCAGCGAAAAAAAGCTCTTTCTGTCCAGATTCCTGCGGTTGATAACGATGATGGCAATGGCCACAACTATCAGGGCAATCACAACAGTGACAGGGATGAGAAAGAACGGGCCCCTGTGGTACACATTCTCCGCATCAATATAGTAAAACCACCCAAAGCACTGAGACAGTGTTAATGCGCAGGCATTGATCGCGTTCACAGTGAAGAGGGGATAGATCAGCCGCCTGATCCGTCTCTCATCATGATGTACCTGAAAGTGAACATATGCTACCCAGAGCGAGGGCAAGACCAGGTTGAGCAGAAACATCAGGAAGTTCCCGATGTGATTGAACAACACATAAAGGGGGGAGGCGTTGCCGTCAAACCTGCTCAAGACGTCTAGGCCCAGCAGCAGAGCGGTGGTATGCAACAGCCACATGTAGAGCCTGTCGGACAGATTTCCATGTTCCAGAGATCTGCGCGCATGAAAATAGATGATGAGCAGTATCGCCAGCGAGTAGGCATTCAGGAGTGCATTCTGTTCCAGACTCATCAGTGTTCACCCCCATGCGGAAGCCTCGACAGCAAGGGCCATGGCCTGAGTTGGTGACATTGAAGCATGCGGGCCCCTGTTATGAGCCTCAGTTGCTCCGAAATAGGGAAGCGCGGCGCTTCAGCCCTACAGATCAATCTCCAGTAGTATGGGCGTATGGTCCTGCCTTGGTCCTGAATCGATCATTTCAGATCTCAGAACCCTGTCTGCAATCCTGTCACTCACCAGCCAATAATCGATTCTCCAGCCGGAGTTATTGATTTTGCTGGTCCTGGCCCGCTGTGCCCACCAGGAATACACACCTGTGACATCTCCATGGACGTGTCGAAATGTATCTGTAAAGCCCCGTCCTAGCAGGTTTGTAAAGCCTGCGCGCTCCTCATCGGTAAATCCGGCTGTATAGCGGTTGCGGCTGGGGTGAGCTAGATCAATCTCCCTGTGGGCTACATTGAAATCGCCCCCGGCAATAACACACTTTTCCTTGTCCAGCGTAGCCAGATAATCGGCATATTTGACATCCCAGCTCTGTCGTTCCCTTAAGCGACTCAGGTCTTCACCTGCATTTGGTGTATATACCTGGGTCAGATAGAAGTCAGCAAACTCCAGGGTGATGATCCTGCCCTCATAATCCATGGTATCGGGCGCGCCGATTCTGGGGCAGCTGACGATGGGATCCAGGCTGTTCTTATATATGAACATGGTGCCCGCGTAACCCTTGCGGGCCGGTTCTGCCGAGCAGTTCCACACAATCTCGTACTCCGGAAACAGGTCGCGCAGGATCTCTAACTGCTTCTTGGTAGGTCCATCGCTGGGCAGCTTGGTTTCCTGCAAGGCAACGGCGTCTGGCCTGAGCTCGGCAATTGTGTTCAGCACCTTGCGGGTGAGCTGGGCCCGTTGCGAAGTGCTGGTCAGTGCGGCGTTTAAAGAATCGATATTCCATGAAACAAGCTGCAAAAGCTCTCCCCCCTCATCATCTACAGCCATCTATCTGGCCTCTATAGTCTCTAGCAATAGTTCCTGCCGCTCTCCCATCCCTGCCGGCAGGCAACAAGTCTTGTTCATCCACCCGCACCAGCAAGGCCACGCACTCCACATGTGTTGTCGGTAAAGGTGCAACAGTTCATGCACAATTACTTTAGCCCTGAAATCTGCTGGTTGCTGCAATAGCCATGGAAGATGTTACGGAGATAGTCGTAGTCCTGATTCCGTTCCTGGAACAAGATATGATGTTTGGCAAACTTGTCTCGGTCCCAACTACCATCATCGTAGCGCTTGCATAAGTCATCGTAGGGCGTAGCTGAGATAATGAATGAATCTAGCGTAATGTCCTGTCGGCCGCTTCTTTGCCCTACCTCTTTTTCTAGCTCGTGTAGGCGCTCCCACAAACTAGCTTTCTCATCATACTTGTAGGCTTTAGCGTGTATCATGCCGTGCGGCTCGATAAAGACGATGCGCTGTTTTTTCTCATCCACAATCCACAAGATAAAATCAGGGTAAAATTTGCTCTCCTCGAAGAAACCCACGCCTTTGCCTCTGCTCAAGTTTCGCAGGAGGAAGATTTCCTTTCCCGCTAGCGACTTGTCCTTTTCGGCTTCCCAGTAAGCCCTCAGGTCGCGGACGAAGCTTTCTTCGCTCTCTTCAAGCGGCAGCGGATCAGCGGTGAGCACATTGCCCTTTTTGAGAAGCAGAGGCAGATAGATGCTCCGGTCGAAGTAGAGGCGTGGCAAGCCACTGTTTTCTTCTTTGATAAGTTTATCCATATCTTCGCATAGTTTTTCAATGGCAGCAACTAGGTTGCTGTGTGAACGCGGTACGCGCACGATGTAGGCGGCTTTCTTTCCCTGCACGCTCGGACGGTTGAAAGCCAAGTTGGGATCATCAAGGTCAAGAGGACGATAGACTAGGTTTTGGCTGTCCCAGCGCTCGCGAGCTCGGCGGTAGAAGGTGTCCAGGTACTTCCGCAGGACGGCTGTGACCGCCTCTTGCAAACGGGTGCGGTCAGTGAAGGTGCGCGGACGGAACACGGCCTCACTTGCCTTCAGGGTATAGGGAACTTTTTCCAGGATAGCGCGCAGGGTTTCAGGACGAATGACCATGTTGCTCCAGCCCTTGCGCGCCTTGTAGTCCAGCAATTCGAGGTAGACCTGCTCCCAATCCACCAACGCCAGACTTTCTGACGGAATGGTCTCCTCATGTCCGCTTTGGACACGAACATCCTGCAGGCCAACCGCGTCGCTTTCCAGTGCCTGCACTTTGACCGATAAATCCACCCTCAGGCGGATGTTTTCATCCGGGGTAAGCAGGACTATCGTCTCGGTAGCAAAGTCACGGCCGCTCTCTGGGCGCGGTAGCACCAGCCCGCGCTGAAGCATCTGTTCGTTGGTCCACACAGGGAGCGGTAGTTCAACCGGCGGCTCGATCTCTACCCCTTCCCGTTCGAGATAATCACGGAATTGGGCCATGTAGTTGGCGCGCACAGCAAAGATGTTGAGCGTCTCCAGCAGTTTGATATGCGGTGGATGATTGCCCGGAAGGGCAGCACTGCGTTTTAGAGAATGGTTTTCCCCGCGCAAGCGTACACCGCGCCCGAAGAGTTGGATGATTTGTGAGCCTTCCCGCCGCCCAATGTTGAGAAGCCCCATGTTGGAGACGCGCCAGGAATTCCAGCCTTCCATGAATTTCTTAGCACCAATAAGAATATTAAGCGGCGTATCGGGGCGGTTGATGTCCGTAAAGAGCGAGAAAGCGATAGCGTCTTCTTCCAGCGTGATACCGGCGTCATCGGCTTCTACCAGTTTTTGGAAATCATTGGTGTCGCCAATGTAGATGAGACCGAAATATTTCTCTGCACCGGAAGCCTTTAACCCTAGCTCGCCAGCGGCACTTTTAATGTCGCACAGGTGCAGACCGCCACTGGCCGGAGAGTGAAAGACCCGCCGCAGAATGTCATCGTATAAGGCTTCGGCGGTGAGGCCAGTTTCACGCACGTACGGGAAGCGCCCGGCGAACAGGTCTATCCCATCTGGCGTAATCAGACCGCTTTTTCCCGCCATTAGTTCATCGATGCCTTTGACCGCCCAGTTGCGGTTTATCAGCACGCGATGGAGAAAACGCACCACAGTTAGCACGTCGCTGCGCTTCTGTCTGTTCTCGCTGTAGACAGCTTTGACCGTACTGCCGACGAACACCCAGAGCGGCTTTTCCAAATTGTATGTGCGCAGGACCTCGGCTTGTTCGTCAAACAGGCGCTGCTGCTCATAGAAGGATAGCAAGTTGCCCAGAAGGAGCAGACCAGTCTTGGCCTCGTCAGTCTCATCCTGCAGGTTGAGGATGCGAAAGTCCTTGCCGTAGCCATCCCCGTAAAAGTAGCGGTAGGAGTAGTCAAAGACGATGGCCTTACCGTATTCGGCAGTAAGCGGATCGTTGCGCGCCGCCGAGAGAGCCTGCCCAAAGGTAGCACTGTATTCAAAGGTGAAACCTGTTTCGCCAGCCTGTTTCATGTCCTCCAGCAGTTCACGGTTTTTTCTCGTAGCCCAGCAGGCTATTGAGCCAGGAAAGCAGGAGGAGGCGGTTTTAATGTCTTTTCTGGTACGGGGGACGCATCGTAAGTATTGCTTCCCGCGTTATTTGCCTTTTCCGCTTTTGAACAAACCGGTTTTCTTTAAATCCATAGCACCGCCTCCGCAAAAATCATAAACGCAGACGCGCAAAATGTCACCCTATGGTTCATAGAGTGCGAATATATTGCGGCTCAGTCCGCCCAAACCCAGTCCGAAAGGAGCGGGAAGCTTTTTTGGCCGTCGGTATAGGCAAGCTCTCCCAGCGTGGAGCCTGAAAACCGCCCGTAAAGCTCGTCGGGCGTGGAAAAGCAAGGGGCTATCGGCGCATATTCGCCATATGTATAGCTTCCGATACGGGCGTCGATGGTATAGGCCATCTTTGGCTCTCCCTGTTCGGGGTAATAGAAAAGCTGTATGGTATGCCCGTCGGCGCTGACCCTCACGGCCGCACCCTCGCTGCCCTGGATGATATCCGAGCCCACGGCTTTTTTAAGATCGGCGGCGAAGGTGATCTTCTCCGCCTTCAGGTCGTACACGAACAGGCCGAAATACCCGTGGAAAATCAGGATGCCGCCGTCTTCATAGTCGGGAATCACCCCGATGCCGGCGCTCATATCCGGGGTAAGAAGCGGCGGCTCAAGGACTGCCCTCCGCTCTCCTGCCGAAAGTGAAAGGGTGTACACGCCGTCTTCATGCCTCAGATACCGCTCCCCAATAGATACGCTCACATATTCCCCCTGGGGGACAGTACCGCTGTCCCCGACAGGCGACAGGAAGCCTTTATAGCGCACTTCGACGTCTCCGGCGACGACCCATGCGTCGTACACGCGGTCGGCGCTCACCGAGAGGTTTTTCCAGTCGGTAATTGTAAACGTGCGCCCGGCCTGCTCTGTTTTAAGATCGTTCAGCAGTTCGGCCATAAGAAGCTCCGCAACCTTTTGCACCGCAGTGTGTCCCAATTCCTCTTTTCGCGTATATACGGCGGGAACCTGTCCAATCGTGCGGATTTCAAGGCTTTTCCTATACAGCTCCATGGCCGCCGCGGTAAACTCGTTTCCATACTGTTTGAGCATCTCTGGCGTGCCGTACTCCTGCTTGATCACGTCGGTATTGGTGACGCAGATGCGCTGCCACAACGGCTCCGTGCCGGTATCGTCGCACACCAGCACAAGATACGGCTGGCCCACGCTGCCCCATTCGGTCAGCCAGCCGTCCTCTATCTTCATCCCGCCCGCGAGAACCACCTTGCCGGCGTCGTCCGGCAGCAGGCGGTACTCAAGCCGCCACATCCCGACGGCTGTGGTAAGGCTTGCGGTGCCGGTGTTCACATGGGTTACTGACGTGATCTTCGCGTCGGTTATGTTGTAGCCGAGGCTGTTGTAATACTCTATCTGCTCGCGCACATAGTCCGCAGCGTAGTTCCTGACCGGCTGGGGGACGTCATCAGACGCCTCCCATTTGATATTAATCGCGCTGCCGCTGGTTCTATCCATGTTATCCGTATATACCCGATATAATACTTCGCCTAAATTCCCGCGGGTTTTATAGATCCCAATATATGGCTCCTCAATGTACTCGCCGCCGCCTTCCGAATACAGGCACAGCGTTCTCATCTCATTTTCCATAATAAGCCTTACAACAAGATACTTTTCCTGCGTTGGATAGTCGTTGACGGAACGCCCCAGCGTTTTTTTCGCGCCGGCCATGGCCGAAAGAATTGTTTCAATTTGCTCAGCGTCGGTTATAACCACGCGACCGATGCTTAACCTATAGTTGAACTGTTCCATTTCCACGGTAAAAACCGACGCCGTGCCCGGAAGCTCAAGGGTCTGGGCCGGGTTTGCAGTCAGCAAAACGGCCCCGGCGGCCGCAATAATCACCGCCGCGCACACTATCCAGAACGCCGGTTTCTTGTAGTTGAGTATATTTTTCACCCTATTTTTCAATTTCGCACACCTCAAACTCTTAGCGGTTTAATTTTAACGTGCTTATGCCCACCCTCATGCCCAACGCCTTCGGCGATTGCTATGACTGGCGATCCGCCAACCGCGGGAACTGTCACTAAAATGCCGCCCCGCCCTTGAATAAGCTATGCATGCTGAAGAGGTATTCAATTTACTTTCATTCGGAAACCATGCCTTTTTCTTTAAACTCTTCCCATTTGTCTTTGCCGAAATAAGATATAATGTCTTTAGGTGAAACAAAGGAATATTGGTCTTTTGCAAGAGGGTCATGGAGCTCGTAAACACCTTGTCCCACGTTTACCAATGTCGGCATAGTATCCTTGTATTGATACAATACAAACAAATACGTTTCGCCAATTTTGATTTCAGGCATACCTTCCATTATGGGAATTCCATTTTTGGCGTCCTCTCCAAGTGCCGAGAGTTGTTCTTCCACATACACACCTTTTTGTCCGCCTAACATCCTTACTTTGATGTTTTTGAGGGAATCGCCTTTATACGATGTTATAACATCAACGTCATATATGGTATTAAGGCTGCGATTCCACTCCTCTGTTTCCTCTGAAGGAGGCTGGGCTGTCCGATCATCCAATACTTGAAAGGATATGCCTGTTACCTTTCCTAATAGGATTACATTGGCCGCCTCTGTCAATTCTGTGACATCCTTGTAGATAGGCCAGTCTGCCGACATGGTATTGTAATCCACTTCATATGCAACCGAAGAACTGTTCATATCTGTGTCAACAACTATGAATTCAAACACCGCGGCGCGCACGGCCGATACGCTCATCGCCGCTGCAAGCAGGATGACGATCGCAGCAGCCAAGGCGACCGCCCGCCTGCGGAGAAATACAGCTCCACCGGCCTGGTTCCCCGTTTTGCTCCGGCGTACAAGCTTTTTCATCCTACGCTCAAACCTTTTTGAGAATTCATGCTCAATCTCATAATCCGCCGACAGGGCTTCCAGTTCGCGGATGTCAGCCCTGACGACGGCTTCCCTGAGCATGTCGTCGGTAAAATTAATCGTCATTGGAGAAACCCTCCCTTCCCAGAATCTCCTCAAGCATGCGCCTTGCGCGCTCAAGCCGCTTTCTGACCGCCGCCTCGGAAATACCAAGCATCCCCGCTATTTCCGCATTCGAAAATTCCTGGACGTATTTCAGCTTCAGCGCGTCCTTATATGTTGCCGGCAGCTTCAGCACGGCCTTTGCGAGGCTATCCAAATCATCGGTTCGTTCCAATTTTTCTTCGGCGGCGCAAAACGCGGCCTCTTCAATCGGAACGGCGGGATGCCTTTTGCGGCGGTTATACATATTGATGGCGGCGTTCCTAACAATAATAACAACGTAACTCCTTGTTTTGTGACAGGAAATTTCGCCCACCTTATCGAAATTCTTAAGTATTTTTAGAAAAGCCTGATGCACGGCGTCCTCCGCGAGGCCCTCGTCGTTCAATATGCCGTTTGCGACGTGGAACATGAGCTTTCTGTATGTAAGGTAAAGCGATTCGAATTTGCTCTTTTCGTCATCGCCATCAAGCATCGCCAGATATATCGGGAGCATCTCCGCCCATCCCTCCGTCGTGACCCGTGTTTTCCAACGCATGTTTTGCATGGATCCCGCGGCGGTAAACAGTGCATAAATGCAGCCGCTGGCAGCAACATCGTATATTTACTGGAAAATAATATCAAGCGGCGGCATATCATTTGACGTTTTTTTGCCGCCGATGGTTCCGGCAGACATGTTCCCTCATACAATCAACCGCCGTCTTTTCCGTCTACACAACCCCGCCCTCCGGAAGCCTCCCCAAAAGGCTGTGGATGTGTTTTCGCGAACAATCAGACACATAAAAATACAGGGCTTACCGTCATCCCAGCCGCCCAAAAGCACATTTTCAGCAGGCGGCAAATCACCGTAAAACCCTGTATTCAAACCGTTTTTCAGGCGCTTATTTGTTTTTTACATTTGTCATCAATGTCACGCACTCAACATGCAACGAGCGGGGTGGATTGATGTCTTTTACATTGTCGGTAGTCGGAAACACGTCATCGCCACTTTTTGCACTATCGGTAGGCGGGAACATATTATTTTCATCTCTTATGATGAAAATAATATGTTCTCTGAGTTTTCTAAGATAATGAGTCCCTTGTGCAATTTACTCTAAGTGGGACATGATTTTATTTATTAACGGTTTGAATACTAAATACAGTAAGTATCCCAAAAGACCTCCTATTGTATTTGTGATTAAATCTGTTATATCTGCTGCACGAAAACCATTAACCAGAGGTTGAGTTAGTTCAATCCCCAAGCTAAATAAAAAAGTCCAGAATAAACAGGACAGTAAACTTTGCTTTTTTACCAAAGGCAACAAAACTCCAAATGGCATCATCATAATTACATTGAGTATAATCTGACGAACTGTATCCCCCCTACCCGAGAGATAATCATCAAAAGGTATCATATTCATCGGAATATACGGATGATTAAAAATAAATGGTAGTGCAACTACAATCGGCATTAAGGTTACATATAAAACTAATGATATATATATATGTACATAAGTGTATTAACAACCAACTTAGCTTTACCTGTCGTTCTCCATTTATTAAAAAATACAACCACATATAATATAGCTAGCACTATAAAGTCGATAATGACTTTTAAACTATTACTCATGATAACCTCCTGCGAAATATAACAGTGTAAAATTTATCTAATTTTCCTCTAACTCCAAGGAACTGTCTTCGAATACAAACAAGCTATCGCTTGGCATTGTTTTCCTTCGCTTTATATTACATCCATCCTGTCTCCTCAACCCTATAAATATATCTAACCTGTCAACTCAACCCTATAAATATATCCAACCCGTCAACTCAACCCTACCCATATTCTAACTCAATCTTTGCACAAAAGTATACCTCGATATGTTTCCATGAACACATATCAAGGGTATTAGTCGAGTAGACAGAATTACTATCATTTTACTAAACCCAGTATTTTCAATGCTTTCCGAGCTTTATTTTCTAGACATCAGACATACCGTCTCAACCTGGCACGAGCCGCTTGGATTGATGTCTTGGGTTTAATTTTGAACCTTGCGTTTACGGAAACATATCAATGGGTTTTTAGCATTTTTTCCGAAAACGGACGTTCATGGAAACATATCAATTAGTAATCATATAGTATTGCCTTTATCCACCAGATTTAGCCCATTCGAATAATTCCAGTTCCTATAGAATGTTTTTTGTTTAATTTGTTGAAATCTAATTTTGCATCTTTAATGCTTTGAATATCGCCTTCTTCTTTATCTGAGAATGTAGGTCCAAGAATAATGAAATCTATCAGCTCCTCACTAATTTTTATATCAATATAATCCTCAACAGGCTTTTTAGATTTATGTAAACTAAATGCAGCTCTATATTCATTTTCTTCTTCCCAAAACTGATGTTTCAAAAATGGTGCCAATTTCTCAACAGATTCAATATATAGAAGTGCGGTTTTTACAAAAGACTTTTTCAATTTCAACTCAAAAAAATGTGGTCTTCCAATGTAGTCCCCAATTTGAATTGAATAAGCTGATCGTATTGGAGGTATTATTTCTTGTGTCTGATCCTTGTCATCTTTCACCTTCTCGAAAGTATCTAATGCATTATTACACAGAAAATCAAGTGCAGTCACCTGTTGGTAAGGAGTATAATAAACTGGTGCCAAAAAACCTGTATCGCAGAAATCAGGTTTCTCTGTTTGCAATAACTCAATTAGTTTATCTCTATTCACACCTATACATACACCATTATAATTTCTTTCTTCCTTTTCGCTTATAGCAGGTCTATTTATTGTATAAGCATCCCAAAGCAATCTGGAATCCGCTTTACCCGTAAAACAAGTTACATATGATAAAAACTGTCTCTCATATCCTTCCTGTTTAAAGTATCCCATTAAAAATTCCAATAATTCACGCTGATAATCAGGCAGGTTTTTATTTTGTATTTTTAGTTCCTTTATAATATCAACTATATATGTTGTATCTAAAAGGTCATTTGATTGAGTACTTAATTTAAATCTCCAAGTGCCGTATCTCAATATGCATTTAAACTTCTCAAAACTTGTATAATGAAAAATGGTTTTAGGGATTATTCCTTCATATTTTTCACTGAGACTTTTTCCCATAAACAGTTCATCTCCTATTCAAGCTTTCTGGCATAATAAAACATCTTGCGAAATATCATAATCATCACAACTATTACAAACCATTTTCCTTAATCTTGTATAACCTTCTTACATTCAGAGTTAATAATGCATTCGCTACAATTCGGATTATTCGGTCTGCACCAGGTTCGCCCGATCTCCCAGCATGAAAAATCTATAATCCCAGGAAACTCAGGATTTAACTCTCTTGCCTTATAGATAATTGAATCTAAATCAGCGTTATTGTCAACCAAACCTGTCCGTCGCATTACTCTTAGAATATGCACATCTGGTGATATGTCAATTGAGTAATAATCAGAAAACGGGATCTTAAATTGTCTGGCAAGAATATTAGCCGCCATTGTGGCAATTTTTTTGCCGCTTCCTTTAAACTGCAAGAATTCATAAACCACTTTTGCGCTACTAGGGTTGTTGCTCCATATTCGCGAAGCATCCCCATTATACTTTACTTTAATATCCTGAACTGCAGAATAAAACACTTCTGCCATTGTATCGTTAAATCTATGCAAGACATTTCTATTAAAAATATTCTTGTACTCTTCAAGTGAAACGCTGGCTAAATCATCAATTTTAAAGCTTCCTATAATCTCCCTTATTCTAAAGGGAATTGACCACGCTCGCTCCGCTTTAATCTGCCTATCCATCAAGCAGGCTAAAACAAAAGCATGGGGCGTGTTTTCAATATCGTTAAGAAATTTATCTTGTTCTATGTCATTAACAAAAGGAATAAGATGTCTTTGTGAATCACTAAATCGTGCTTTTCCTATTGTTACAAGCAAATGTTCCGCCATATTATCACCTTTCCATAGCTTCTCCTCATGCTTAGCGCTATACTTTAATCTTTTAATTTGATACGGTTTCCCGGCAATGCTTCAAACATATCAGGGTAATGCCCGCACCTTGCCCTTATCTGTGTATATTCCGCCTTACTGCCATCCTTTTTTAAATACAGCCTACGCCTATATATCTCATCGGCAAGTTCAGCAGCATGCATCGTTTTGTTTTCTGCCTCTGATAAGACAATTCTCATAGCTTCATGAAGCGTATAGTTAGGCATTTCGCTCATGCCAATTCCATGCTTAACTTGGGTCATTGATAGCATCCTCCATCCTCCCTTGTAATCGATTTGTCATCAACTACAAGGATATTATTTTGGGGCGGTGCCTTCAATGGCCTCTTGCAATTATGAGGAATTTACCGTTGCAAAAGTGGGGAATTCCTTTTGCAACTTGGAGGTGCGGACATTTTTCTGGACTTTTTCATGCCACTAAACCTTTACTACGTCTATAGTCCATAGGACTCATCGCCCCAAGAGACATCTTGATTCGCTTCTCATTATACCATACCAGATAACTATCAAGTTCGTTGATGAACTGTTCTATACAAACACCTTGCCAGGAACGGTTGTAAAACATCTCATTTTTAAGCCTTCCAAAGAAACCCTCACAAGCAGAATTGTCCGGCGAACAGCCTTTCCTGGACATTGACCTGATTAATCCGGCTTTTTCGACTCTTGAGAGCCAACCTGGCCATCGATAATGGCTGCCCCTGTCTGAATGTATTATTGGATGCTCTTCATCCGATAGCTGACTCATGGCGTCGTCCAGCATTGTATTGACCAACTCTGCATCCGGGCTTGTCCCTATTGCCCAACTTACTACCATCCCATCAAAGCAGTCAATTATTGGTGAAAGATAGACCTTGCCGGCAGGTATATGGAATTCAGTAAGGTCGGTTAACCATTAAGTACCCCCCCCCCTCGATTTGTTTCCATGTACGTATTTCGCCTCTTTAGGTTGAGTAGACAACTTGGATGTACTCCCGAAAACCCAGTAAAATCAAGGCTTACAGCCGCGACATCAATGTTACGCACTCAACATGGATCGAGTTGATAGAATTGATGTCTGCTGGCTATTTTTTATAGCATCTGTATGTGGGAACATGTCAATGGGTTTTTGGCCGTTTTTTCAGAAACCACCGTTCGCGGGAACATATCCACAAAACTGGAATTTGTCAGTTGTTATCGTGTTATTGTTAAGCAATAGAACGATGGCCTTTCTGGATACATTTTATCGGGAGTATTCCAGATTACAGCATTATCAATCTCTTTGATATGCTCTGTGGTCAGTTCGTCAATGGAGATTGCTTTTCTGTGAATGAAAGGTCTGTCCTCAAATTCATAATAGTCCATCAACCAGACATGCCAGAATTCAATAACATCTGATTTTTGTAGAGCAGTTTTTATGTACTCAATGAATTGTTTTGCTCTGCCATCAGTATAGTCCCATTCAAGATAAACACCATATTTTTTATCGGTATAGTCCGCGACATTCAAAAAGGGAATTAGAAAATAGTTATCATCAGCACCGCCATCGTATATTGTGCCGTTGTCAACATTAATCTCAATGGGATAATCCTGTGATGATGCAAATTCTGTCAAAGGAAAATCGGATGCGATAAATCTGCAAACACTCATACAATCACCCTCTTTCACAAATTCAAATTGCCTTATCGTTACCATTCTCCGATGCTAAAATAATCGTCGGAGTATTTACTCATTACCTGTTCAAAAAACAATATGTCCTTGTCAGAGTAAATTGTTATATACATCTCTGTTCCGTAGTGAGCACTGCAAATATCACAAAGTTCATTTTTTACATTTATGGTAAAATACTTTGTCATTTTATTATAGATATCTTTATCTGATGGATTATCCGTCATTAGTTCCAATAGCAATTTATCCGTAAGCACGCCTTTTATAGATATTTCGTTACCTTCATCTGTTGCTGTGCCGTATTGTTGTGCTTGCAAAATTTCTTCAGTTTCCTCTTTCCAACACCGTATTTCAAAGTTGTCGCCGACTTTGAAAAAATGCTTGATAATTGATTTCCACCAGTCCGATGAAACGGAGTGGTCTATCATTTGAATTCCAAATCTTCTCATAGCATTACCACCTCCATCAAATTCAACTTTCAGAGCATCTTCTATGTTTGAATGCCACTCTTTCTTACCATCCCCGATTGTGCATATTAGTGCAATACCATTTTCTTTAAATTGATAAAATGATTTTCTGTCTTTATCTAAAACCAACATATGCAATACTGCTATGGCATAAATAAATCAAATTTGTCAGATAACTCTTGTGTCAAGCAATCAAAAACTTCAAAGGATTGAGAAAAGCTGAACTTGTTTATATCTATCATCGTATGCTTCGTAATATTCTCTTTCTTTTTTCATACTGCTCACCTCGCAAAACATAATTTAGCTATGCTTTAAATTTATCGAACTACTTAATCTCCATATAGACCTAACTCAACTTACCAACCAGCATAATGGTTAATAAACATACGAGCATATTTCAGTCATGTTGGTTAGCCTATTACACAACTATTTTATCAACTCAACCTAAAAAGTCAATACTGACCACACAACCTCAATTTTTTCAAAAAATATCTAAATCGACCACTCACAAACCTCTGATATCTATATTGACCACTCGCAAGGTTTTGAGTCTTTTTCGATATGTTCCCTCAAAGTAAAAAAGACACTTTTTTCACCCTTCGATTTCAAACATAAAAATACACAAAAGGCTTATATCAAGCCTCTCCGGACCCCCATTTTAAATCCTCGTTATCAAAGTGATCGTCTCAACATGATTACAAGCTATAGGTTTACTTCTATTTCCAACCCAGACTTAAACTCCACCTCTAACCTGTCATCATATACAACCGCTTTTTCAACCAGTTTTCTAATCAGTTTATCATCAAACTCCGTAATATCACCTGTTTGCGTGTTAAGAAAGTCCGTCATCTCAGCAATCCGATCCCTCTTATCTTGGCGAAGAGCGTTTCTTGAAAGTGTTTCTTGCCTTAGATCACGTAGTCGATAAATCTCATTGACAATATTATCATAGCTTTCCTTTGAATTTGCCTTTTGAATTAATTCTGTTTGGAGTTCTTCCAGCCTTTTATCAATATCTGCTGTGTTTTCATCCAAATCCTCGCTTAATACGGTTTCAATATTCTTTTTCAGTATAGCCAGAAAAGAGTTTTTTCCGCTGACTGCAACATTGATGGCTTCTACAATCTTCTCTTTTAGCGTATCTTCAAGTATAGTGGAAGCGGTACAAAACAAACCGGTGTTTTCCAATCTGCTGACGCACCTCCATACGATTGATTTCTTCCCTCGGTTATTCCAATGAACCCTGCGGAATATTTCATGACAGTTGCCGCAGAAAACCATCTGTGATAAAGGATGATTATTGCTATAGTTTCTCTTCTTTCCATTCTTACTTATATGCACACATCTTCTTTTGACAAGCTGTTCCTGAACCTGCATAAAGATTTCACGCGGGATTATGGGCTCATGGCTGTTTTCTACATAGTATTGAGGAACTATGCCATTATTGGGTACCCTTTTCTTCGATAAAAAATCTACTGTATAGGTTTTCTGTAACAGCGCATCACCGATATATTTTTCATTCCTCAAAATCTTATTGATAGTACTAGTATGCCATCTGTTATTGCCTGCACCAGTCAGTATTCCGTCAGCTTCCAAACCTCTTGCTATCTGCAACATACTAGATCCTTCAAGGTATTCTCGGTAGATACGCTTAACAATTTCAGCTTCTTCAGGTACTATAACTAAGTTGCCATCCTTATCCTTTGTATAGCCAAGAAACCTGTTATGATTGATATGGATTTTTCCTTGCTGATATCGGTACTGAATACCCAGTTTTACATTCTGGCTTAACGATTGGCTTTCTTGCTGTGCCAAAGATGCCATAATGGTCAACAGGATTTCTCCTTTGGTATCCAATGTGTTTATATTTTCCTTTTCAAAGTAAACCGGAATATTTTTTTCTTTAAGCTGCCTTATGTACTTTAGGCAGTCCAGCGTATTTCTTGCAAACCGGCTGATAGATTTCGTAATTATCATATCGATTTTGCCCTGCATGCATTCTTCTATCATCCGGTTAAATTCTTCACGCTTTTTTGTGTTAGTTCCGGTAATACCTTCATCTGCAAATATGCCTGCTAACTCCCATTCGGGATTGCTTTTGATATAGTTTGTGTAGTGCTCAATTTGCGCTTCATAACTGGTTGCCTGCTCCTCACTGTCCGTAGAAACACGACAATAGGCTGCTACTCGAAGCTTAGGCAATTCCCCAGCCTTTGCACTATTCCCAATTCGCTTACGAGCAGGAATTACTGTAACATTCCTGGTTGTCATCTAAAATCACCTCGCTCTTAATAAGACTATAAGCATACTCTGCCTGCTGAAATGGATCATCGTATAGATTATCTGGCATTGAAGCATGAAACCTAAAATTCAGGCATTTCTTTTCATTTCCTTTATGTTCATAAATCCTGCCAAGCGCCTCAGCTCGTCTGCGTCTTTCCAGTTGTGCTTTTTCGAATGTGTCCCTGCTGATAATTGGCGGATAGAATTTATCCTCAACATACCGTTTATCTGCCAGCATTCTTGCAATAGATGTGTGGTAACGCTTAATGCCCGCTTTTTGTGCCGCTTCGGTTAAAGAAAGCCCGGAAAGATAAGCCTCAAATAGTTTCTCAATCTTAACTGCTTCCTCTTCATTAACGACAGCCCTGCCGTTTTGAATGGTATATCCAAAAGGTATATGGCTCATCATTTCACCAACCTTTCCCTTAAGTTCAACCCGCATTTCATTTTGAAACCTATTTCTTCCTGTGAAAACACAATGATTTCTTCAATAAAATCCTCAAATATTTCGCTATCGAATGCATCAATCTGCTTTTCAGCTTTCGTTGCAAATTTAAGAAGCTTCTCAACCTCAACAAGGATAGTCTGACTCCCATCGATTGCGCGTTTTATGGCTTCTTTTTGTTCTTTTAATAAAGCCGCTTCTTTAAGCAGCTCATTTTTCTGTGTATTAAAAAGAGCGGGTTCCAGGTATCCCTTAGCCATAAGTCCCATAATCACCTGAACTCGCTCTGTATTTTCTTTGATTTTTGTTTCCAGTCTCTTGAATCTTCGCTATGTTATCTGAGTAATTTGTTTTCTTTAAGCTTTGTAGCAATGGTCTTAGAATGAATTTATGACCGAAAATAAGCTTATTGATCATTACAACGAAGGCCTGATGGATCGCATCCTCTCTGACAAACTTCATGGAACAGCTTGATGCGTCCTTTATATGCTTTGTGCAGCACCAGGCAATATATTTACGGTCACCGCTGCCATGAATTCGACGCTTAAAATTGCTGCCACATTCTGCGCATTTGATTTTCCCAGAGAACAGGGTAGCGTTTTTGATACTTGCTGCTTCCCTTAATTACACCTTTTTCTTTTCCTCTTTGCTTTAATATCTCTTGGGCGGCTTCAAATTCCTCATGGGATATAATGGCTTCATGATGATCTTTTATCATGTATTGATCTTTTTCCCCACGATTATAATGCCGCTTAAAATTCTCATCTGTATAGGTTTTTTGCAGAAGGACATCCCCGGTATATTTTTCATTGCTAAGAATACCGCGGATAGTGGTCGCTGTCCAATGTGAACCTCTCTTTGTTGGGATTTTATCCGAATTTAACCCATCTGCAATTTTCTGTGTGCCTTTACCGGCCAAAGCTTCGGAAAAAATCCGCTTTACGATTTCAGCCTGTTCTTTATTGATAAATAGCTTTCCATCCACATAATCGTAACCATAGGGAGGGTATGAAATCTTGTATGTTCCGTTTTGAAACCTGCGCCTGATAGACCACTTACTATTTTCTGCAATGGATAATGACTCGTTTTCTGCAAGGCTGCTCAAAATTGTCAGCACCAATTCGCCTTCCATGCGCTGCGTGTTTATATTCTCTTTCTCGAAATAGATGAAAACACCGAGATCGGTAAGTTTTCTCACCATCTCAATACAGTCGGTTGTGTTTCTGGCAAATCTGCTGACTGACTTGGTTATAATAAAGTCAATTTTCTTGTTTTCACAATCTGCAAGCAGCCTTAAAAGTCCAGTCCGGTTCTCCTTTTTTGTGCCTGATATGCCTTCATCATAGTAAATCCCTGCAAATTCCCAATCAGGATTTGCTCTTATATAGGATTCATAATGGTCTTTTTGTGCTTCCAGGCTTGCCATTTGCTCATCACTATCGGTTGAAACCCTGCAATAAGCTGCCACTCTTACCTTTGGTTTGAAAGCTTGGAGAGCATTGTTTCCATCAATCCTTGTTACCTTTCTCACTGTTTTCACCTCCTTTGGGTATGTGACATGTTACCTCTGTGTGCCGCTAATAGCAAGCTAATTAGGCCATAAGCTGTGCATACATCGGCGAGAAAGTTTTGCGGTTCAACTTGTCGATTTTGTTGAATTCTTCCTCTGAAATCAGTCCCGCCTTAAGCATCCTCTGCAGAATTTTGTATGCCCGCCAGTAATCAACCTCTCTTTGAATTTCCTCCTGTGTTATCTTTGTATAGTTCGTTTCCTGCGGGTTATATGGTAAATGATTAGCCGCCTCTATCATTCGAAGCACCTCCTATAAAAACTTAGGACAGCCGCGATTGGCTGTCCTTTATCGTTATTCCGGCAATTTGAGAACTTGTCCGGGGTAAATAGTATCTGAAGTCAGGCCATTGAGTTTCTTAATCTCCGGATATCTTGTTCCTCTACCGAGTTCTTTTTCCGCTATTCTCCATAAGGTGTCGCCTTTTTGCACTGTATAGGTTCTATTGCCCTTGTTATCAGGAATGCTGTTTACAATTACAAGGTTTTCTTTTGCTACCCAAGTGTTTATGCCTGCAATCTCTTGACCGCCGGATTTCTTAACCTTTTTGCCAAGCAATACACATTCTTTGCCGCCTTTTATGACCGGCTTGCCTTTGTATAAAGTCTGTGTGACCCTGTGGTAATAGTCATTTTTGACCCACGTTGGAACTTCCACACTGCCGGGGTAGTAATTCTTTACACTGACCTTAAACTCCACCATATCTCCAATTCCAATATCAGTATTGTTATCTGTACTGTTCTCCAGCGCTTTTTTTACTGCTTTACGGAAAGTGTCCATATTCTCCCCATGCTTGGGAAACCAGTGCATCACATCAGCATGGTTGCTGGCAATACCGAGCTTATATCCTTCGGAGTGGCAGATGATGTCATTCTCATTAAGACCGTACTTCTTGCAGAGCATAACGCAGAGTTCAACAGCATTCTGCCACGCTTTACGGAAATAATCTTCCTGCTTTGCTGCATCATAACCCACCATTACCGACCCGGATTTATACGAAAACCCAGCAGGCTCACAGATTTCAAAGCCAATATGGGTATTGTTGGCTGCTCCTCCCGCATGCCACCCGCGATGATCCCAAGGCAGGTATTGCCAAACCTCTTTATCGTCTACAAAAGCGTGAACACATACCTGCCTATTTATTTCGCCGGCCTTGTAAGATTTGTTCCAACGGGAAAACCACTCAGCCGCCATTACACCCGGCACAGCCGTCGAATGTACCATGATTCCTTTAGGCGTGATTTTGCGGCCTGCTGTATAGCAATCGTTTCGCGTCATGTATTTAGTAAAAAGCTTCATTTCTTTTCATCCTCCTCATTTGAGTGGCCATGCAGTTGTTCCAATGCGTTCTTCAGCTTTTCAGGAATGGGCAGTCCTATATGTGCTGCATTCTCAAGAATTGAAACTCCCTCGTTACTCAGGTAAAAGAAAATCACTGCTGTCCGGATTGCCCCGCCATTGCCGAGCACCTGGCTGTCGATGATGTGTCCTACACCTACAAGTACAAAAATAAGCACTTTCTTAAAGATGCCCTTGGCCCCGACTTCACTCGAAAGCTTTCTGTCTACAACGGCACACATCACTCCGGTCACATAGTCAATGGCTACAAAAGCGATGAGTGCATATAAAAATCCATCCAGCCCTCCAAGAAACCAGCCAAGAAATCCGCCAATAGCAGTAAAAACCGCCTGCACCCAGTTCCATACTGTTTTCATTGTCTTAAACCTCCGTTCAACTTGAGTTTTGCATATAAAAAAGCGCCCTGCCTTAAAGCAAAGCGCTGAATATATAAAACTTCTAACCTATATTTGCTTCGGAAGCGCCTCCCACAGCCGCATATCCTCCTGCCCAAGCGACCAGATGGCTATACCTCGCAGTTTCCATCGATAAGCCGCTTCGTTTGCCCAGTAAACAAGGCTGTCCACATCCTGATAATACAGAATAGAAAAACCATCTGCATCTCCGAGGAAGAGACGGGATATCCAGATATTGATGTCTTTCGGTATAATCTTTACTTCATAGTCATTACCGCAAGAAAGCGCCAAAAGTTGTGAGTGGAAGAAGTCATAGTCCATCGAAATGTCCTCACTGCGAGTTACCGATTCCTCCACATCGCTATTTACTGAAAACACCTGAAATTCATCATCCCACGTGACACCAGTGCGAGCAAGCCTGCCAAAGCTGGTTATAGTTCCATCCGGAAGTTCCACATCAAAACGCTCGTATGGTTCATATACCCACGCATCGCCCAGCCGCAGCAGCTCGCATACCGTCCGGTTGTCCGAGCAGTACCCTGCATAACCACTACCACCGTTTACATTCACTGTGAAACGCAGGGTTGAAGCTGCACCAGAATATACTCTTACCTTATTGCCGCGTTTTCGCATCTCTATAGTATACATATTCGGATTAGCACGAAGATCGGCATCTGCAGTTTTTGAGAAACTGGTGGAATAGCTACCAAGCAAGGAATTACCTTGATAAAGCTCGACTCTTTGCGTGTCATAATTTAAGCAGCAGAAAATATCCCCAAGGAACACCCCAGCCCGTCCACTGCTATTTTGAGGGAAAGCCAGCCTTGCCCGGATATGAATATCGGAAAACCCGTCGTATTTCCATGCAAGTTTGCCATATCCCTCGAGCTGGGAATATGGGCGACTTTCTGTGCTGTCTGGATCTTGCCAAACATCCCATTCGCCGTCCAGCACAGTCCAGTAATTTTCAGGCAGGATGTTCCTGTCCCGAAAATCCTCATACCAAATAAGCGCCGAGTCGGGTTTTCTTCGCAACATTTCAAAGGTCAGTTTAAAACCTCGATCCGGCTCAACCATCACACCATTTACATCCTTGAACCGACGAGGAGAGAGCATAAAGCTGGCTTCACCGGCAAAGGGATACTCCGAAAATCCACTGCAAACCCTAAAACCGTAAAACTGGACTCCCGGCACACCACCGCTTATGCTGACAGCATGCGTTCCCTCTTGGAGAAATACACCTTTTGCAAGTGTCAACCAGCAAACTCTTCTCCAGTATGGCCACCATAAACGGTTCTCGCTGAAAGTCTTTGATTCACCATCAAGGGAAACGATAATCGCATTTTTGTCCCAGTAAGGAAAGCAAAGCTGTACTGCAATATCGTAATATCCCGCTTCTCTTATCTCAAAACGGTACTCTGCTGACGCCTGGTCATCTCCAAGTGAGGCCATCTCATCAGTAATAATGACATTTCCTTCGTATTCATCCGGAACTCCGTTCCTGTCAATATAAATGGTTCCGAACTCCGCTTTCTGCTCCTTGCCATAGCTTGTCAAATATCTTCGCCTGTTATAAACCCCTTTTAGCAGCGGATATTCCCAGGATACAGCATCCCACCCTTCCATATAGTCATATACATGAGGAAGAGCCCAAGGTACTTTGTTATAGTCATCCCAGTAAGCCACAATTGGAATAAACGGCTGGGGCGGTGCATCGCCTGTGAAATTGTAAACCCCAGTCATCCAGTATTTTGCCGCATAGTAGGTATTAGACACTCCTCGATAGGTTATTCCAAGGTTTTCAGGTGTATCATGAATCCTCCAGTTCCAGCCATAAGCAGGCAACCCCATGAATATCTTATCGGGTGACATAACGGAAACAGCATAATCATATATGCCCTCAAGCCAGTCACGAGGAGATACTGGGCCGGGAGCAGAGCCCGCCCATGCCATGCCATAGCTCATGATGGCGGCGGTATCGCAATAGTCGTTAAGATCGGCATAAACACACCAGTTTTCACCGCCCACCGAGCCTTGAACGCCGGTCATACCAGGCAGGCAGATGTTGACAAGCTTTGTTGCATCATAAGACTTAACTGTATTGTATATATCCCTAAATAAAGCATTCGCCGCATCCTTGTTTTCATAACCGCCACCGCGCTCAAGGTCAATATCTACCCCAGCGCACCATGGATACTTGTTCATTATTCGGATGATTTCAGTGAGAAACTTATCCTTTGCACCGTTTTCGTTGTTGCGAAGTGCAGTAAAAATATTGGCTATTCCATGATTCATAATAGTGAGCAGCCACTTAATATGCGGCCATTTCTGAATATACGGAAGCATGCTGCTGATGCTGGTACCGGTTTCAGTGATTGTACCTGTTGCGTCAACCTCAAAAGTAAAAATGCCTACCGTATCAAAGCGGTCGCCGTAGTCTCTAAGTGCTTCATACATTCGGGCATTACCCATAAAACTCCACACCATGCAACGTTTGCCTTTTAAGAAATCCCTCACAACCGGTCACCGCCTTCCTGCATCTCCTGAAATTCAAAGAGCACCCGCGCCGATTTTCTCTCTTCCAGCTTCACTGTATGTTTGCTGTCCCATGCCGCAGAGTATTGATAAAACCCATCCTTAGGAGTCTGACTTCCGTTTTTTAGGCATTGGCGGGTGGAAGCCTTGAGTGTCAGCTCATCGCCTGCGTTAACCGGGTCAAGAAACTCTTACCTTATGCGCGCCCATACCTTGGGATAGTTCAATACTCCCTGCGGCCATATCCTGTATAGGATAGATATAGCAGTCAAGACCAGCAGAAGTTTTGCCCAGGTTGAATAAGACTACAGTCTCCGCTGTTCGCACCACACCGTTATAATGCCGGGGCGGAACTGGCTGCCCGTTTTCCTGCATCTTTCGTTAGCATTTTGCTCGTGTGGACGGTATAGCCTGTCAACTGATCTCCATCCTGAAGCTGCAGGTCGGTGAAATAGATAATTCCGGTACAGTCGGAAATCTTGAGTGTCACAGTAACGCCCACCACATGCTTATTGCTTTTTAGTTGTATGGTTTCCGCAAACCTTGAAAACTGCATAGTTTTTTCCTCCAAAACCATTTGACAAACATAGGCATTAATGCTAAACTATAATTTGATTTTATATTTGGAGGCTAGTATACACCTATGTGTGGTATTTTTCGTATTCGTAAATAAAGGTGCCCTGAACAAAAGATAGCTCAATAGCAGCGTCTTTGTTTTAGTGCACCCTTTTTCGATTAAAAAAAAAACCGAAAGAGGTGTATTTTTTATGCCCCAAAATAGAAAAAAAGGGACAACTCCGCCCATTTGGGTATCTCAAAACTTTTTGACAAGTTACAAAATCATCAACAGAATTATTCGCAGAACAACCCTTAACAAGGATGATCATGTGATTGAAATTGGCCCGGGAAAGGGTCATATAACAGGCATCTTGATTCAAAAATGCCGAAAAGTCTCGGCAATCGAAATTGACGGCCGTTTATATAATAGATTGACAGCAAAATTCAAGGACGTCAAAAATATCCGTATATATCATCAGGATTTTATGAAGTGGAAGCTTCCTCAATCCGAAGATTATAAGGTTTTTTCAAACATTCCCTTTTGCTTCACTACGGATATTATGCGAAAACTCACGGAGTGCAAAAACGCACCTTCTGAAGCATGGCTTACCATGGAAAAAGGCGCAGCCAAGCGTTTCATGGGTAAGCCTTCAGAATCATTGCGTTCACTGCTTATAAAGCCCAGATTTGATTTGGATATTGCTTACTATTTCAGCAGGGAAGATTTTCATCCCAAACCGGGCGTTGATGTAGTACTTCTTCATCTTAAGAAAAAGAGCCCGCCGGATATCCCCGCAAACCAGTGGTTTGCCTATGAACAATTTGTTTCAAAGGCGCTAAAATATGGATTCCGCTGTTTTTTTACAAGCAAGCAATTATCTAGGGCATTCCGTCAGGCTGGCGTGCAAAACAATATCACCCCTGCAGAGATTCTTTATGTTCAATGGCTTTGCCTTTTCCGATGCTACTGGGAGCATGTGCTAGGCAGAAAATGATTTGAGTGGCTCATTACCCGTCCAATGTCCACCGGATCTCGCACACATGTCCGACCCATCCGGTGGAAACCGAGCCGCCTTGAAGCAATAAATCCGTAAAGTAAACGGTGCCGGTGCAGTCAGTGACGCACAGCCTGATGGTGATAGATTTGACTCTGCTGATACTTTTGGGAGAAATACTGTGTGCAATCTGATTGAAATATGCCATATCATCACCCTCAAATCAGGTCTATAAATCTTGTTTCTGTTGTACCGTCCTCGTATTCAATTACTATCTCAACACCAACTTGGCCGTTTTCGCCCTTTTCAAGGTTTTCGGAAGCAATCTGCGCTGAAAAAGTATAGCTTTTACGCGTTGCTGGATATACCGTCTGTGACAGACTCTTTGTCATACCAGGTACACCGACAGCCTTGAAGGAAGCAGTTCCCGAAACACCATTCTCAGTATCCACTTCAAAACCGGAATTGACCCAGTAGGCAAAACCATCATCCGCCCTGGAATTGCGCAGATGGTTGAATGGTACCATATCTTTAATTTCCTGACGGTTTACCAACTCTGCTGAGGACAGCGCATCTGCTGCCTTGTCCCACTGTGCTGAAGAATCGCCGAGTTCCCGCAGTTTAGTTGAAAGCTCGATCACTGTTTTCCAAGGCTCCTGCAAGTTGTACTGCCTACGCACAACACGTGTCTTTACCAAAAGGCCTAGTTCTTTATCGTCCACTGTAACAATATCACCCAGTTTCCATGCTTCGTGCTCATAACCGGTTAGCGCAGATAAATCCATTGCAGACAGTACATAAGAAACGCGAGGCTTCGAATATTCTGCAAGCCGCATTTTTGCATATTCCAGCATCTGATACGGATTTGTAAACGACGAACAATCAAGCGTCGACACCCTCACTTCACTGGAAAAAGTGTAATCTTCCACGTATTCCTTACCTCCATTAATTGAAGCGAAGGTCAATCCGTCCTTTCCATAAGCATAGAGCCTTGTCACTAATTCACGTGTATCGACTACCCGCTGAATACTTTTCAAATTCTTTCTATATGAAAAAAGCGCTCCGCTGTCGGTAGCACTAAAAGTCAAAAGGTGTACCTGGCGGTTGGCGCTGTCAAACACCAGATCGCCGCCATAAATATTCTGTACGGTGCGAAGGATGGATAAGGCATTTTTTTCTGTACACTGCCATGTTCTCTTCGTGCT
>JBMNFB010000009.1:0-458877 GCA_050949085.1 Bacillota bacterium | reverse complement strand
GGGGCTTGCTGAACTCACGTACCGGTTGAAGGAACGTTTTATGAGCGTGACCGGGGTAGCCTGCAGGTGACGCTGGAAAAGGCAGGGGGCGAGTCTGCAGGCGAGTATGTGATCACGATCAGCGCAGAGCATCAGAACTACGCTATTACCCTGGTCAATGGCACCTATACGATCACCAAGGCCACATACGACATGAGTGGCGTCAGCCTTGCTGATGGCGAGTTCACGTATGACGCTACTCCTAAGAGCCTGTTCATAGCTGGCACCCTTCCTACTGGGGTGGAGGTCAGCTATGAAGGTAACGGGCAGATTGACGCTGGCACATACACAGTTACAGCCAAGTTCAGCGGCGATGCTCGGAACTACGAGCCCATTCCGGACATGACGGCGACGCTGACGATCAAGCCGGCGCCGTTGACGCTCGTTGCAGAAGACAAGACCAGCGTGTATGGCGAGCAGCTTGTGGGGCTGACGTATAGGATTGAAGGGACGCTGTATGATCGTGACAGTCTGCAGGTGACGCTGAAAAAGGAAGAGGGCGAGTCTGCAGGCGAGTATGTGATCACGATCAGCGCAGAGCATCAGAACTACGCTATTACCCTGGTCAATGGCACCTATACGATCACCAAGGCCACATACGACATGAGTGGCGTCAGCCTTGCTGATGGCGAGTTCACGTATGACGCTACTCCTAAGAGCCTGTTCATAGCTGGCACCCTTCCTACTGGGGTGGAGGTCAGCTATGAAGGTAACGGGCAGATTGACGCTGGCACATACACAGTTACAGCCAAGTTCAGCGGCGATGCTCGGAACTACGAGCCCATTCCGGACATGACGGCGACGCTGACGATCAAGCCGGCGCCGTTGACGCTCGTTGCAGAAGACAAGACCAGCGTGTATGGCGAGCAGCTTGTGGGGCTGACGTATAGGATTGAAGGGACGCTGTATGATCGTGACAGTCTGCAGGTGACGCTGAAAAAGGAAGAGGGCGAGTCTGCAGGCGAGTATGTGATCACGATCAGCGCAGAGCATCAGAACTACGCTATTACCCTGGTCAATGGCACCTATACGATCACCAAGGCCACATACGACATGAGTGGCGTCAGCCTTGCTGATGGCGAGTTCACGTATGACGCTACTCCTAAGAGCCTGTTCATAGCTGGCACCCTTCCTACTGGGGTGGAGGTCAGCTATGAAGGTAACGGGCAGATTGACGCTGGCACATACACAGTTACAGCCAAGTTCAGCGGCGATGCTCGGAACTACGAGCCCATTCCGGACATGACGGCGACGCTGACGATCAAGCCGGCGCCGTTGACGCTCGTTGCAGAAGACAAGACCAGCGTGTATGGCGAGCAGCTTGTGGGGCTGACGTATAGGATTGAAGGGACGCTGTATGATCGTGACAGTCTGCAGGTGACGCTGAAAAAGGAAGAGGGCGAGTCTGCAGGCGAGTATGTGATCACGATCAGCGCAGAGCATCAGAACTACGCTATTACCCTGGTCAATGGCACCTATACGATCACCAAGGCCACATACGACATGAGTGGCGTCAGCCTTGCTGATGGCGAGTTCACGTATGACGCTACTCCTAAGAGCCTGTTCATAGCTGGCACCCTTCCTACTGGGGTGGAGGTCAGCTATGAAGGTAACGGGCAGATTGACGCTGGCACATACACAGTTACAGCCAAGTTCAGCGGCGATGCTCGGAACTACGAGCCCATTCCGGACATGACGGCGACGCTGACGATCAAGCCGGCGCCGTTGACGCTCGTTGCAGAAGACAAGACCAGCGTGTATGGCGAGCAGCTTGTGGGGCTGACGTATAGGATTGAAGGGACGCTGTATGATCGTGACAGTCTGCAGGTGACGCTGAAAAAGGAAGAGGGCGAGTCTGCAGGCGAGTATGTGATCACGATCAGCGCAGAGCATCAGAACTACGCTATTACCCTGGTCAATGGCACCTATACGATCACCAAGGCCACATACGACATGAGTGGCGTCAGCCTTGCTGATGGCGAGTTCACGTATGACGCTACTCCTAAGAGCCTGTCCATAGCGGGCACCCTTCCGACTGGGGTGAGTGTCACTTACGAAGGTAACGGGCAGATTGACGCTGGCACTTACACAGTGACAGCCAAGTTCAGCGGCGATGCTCAGAACTACGAGCCCATTCCGGACATGACGGCGCCGCTGACGATCGAGCCGGCGCCGTTGACGCTCGTTGCAGAAGACAAGACCAGCGTGTATGGTAAGGGGCTTGCTGAACTCACGTACCGGGTTGAAGGAACGCTTTATGAGCGTGACCAGGGTAGCCTGCAGGTGACGCTGGAAAAGGCAGGGGGCGAGTCTGCAGGCGAGTATGTGATCACGATCAGCGCAGCGCACCGGAACTACGATATTAGCCTGGGCAATGGCACCTATACGATCACCAAGGCCACATACGACATGAGTGGCGTCAGCCTTGCTGATGGCGAGTTCACGTATGACGCTACTCCTAAGAGCCTGTCCATAGCGGGCACCCTTCCGACTGGGGTGAGTGTCACTTACGAAGGTAACGAGCAGATTGACGCTGGCAGTTACACAGTTACAGCCAAGTTCATAGGTGATGGGAACTACGAGCCCATTCCGGACATGAAGGCGACGCTGACGATCGAGCCGGCGCCGTTGAAGCTCGTTGCAGACGACACGACCAGCGTGTACGGTGAACCGCTGGTTGGCCTGACGTACAAAGTCGTCGAGGGGACGCTGTATGCTCGTGACCGGGGTAGCCTGCAGGTGACGCTGGAAAAGGCAGGGGGCGAGTCTGCAGGCGAGTATGTGATCACGATCAGCGCAGCGCACCCGAACTACTATATTACCCTGGTCAATGGCACCTATACGATCACCAAGGCCACATACGACATGAGTGGCGTCAGCCTTGCTGATGGCGAGTTCACGTATGACGCTACTCCTAAGAGCCTGTCCATAGCGGGCACCCTTCCGACTGGGGTGAGTGTCACTTACGAAGGTAACGAGCAGATTGACGCTGGCACTTACACAGTGACAGCCAAGTTCAGCGGCGATGCTCAGAACTACGAGCCCATTCCGGACATGACGGCGACGCTGACGATCGAGCCGGCGCCGTTGACGCTCGTTGCAGACGACACGACCAGCGTGTACGGTGAACCGCTGGTTGGCCTGACGTACAAAGTCGTCGAGGGGACGCTGTATGCTCGTGACCGGGGTAGCCTGCAGGTGACGCTGGAAAAGGCAGGGGGCGAGTCTGCAGGCGAGTATGTGATCACGATCAGCGCAGCGCACCGGAACTACGATATTAGCCTGGTCAATGGCACCTATACGATCACCAAGGCCACATACGACATGAGTGGCGTCAGCCTTGCTGATGGCGAGTTCACGTATGACGCTACTCCTAAGAGCCTGTCCATAGCGGGCACCCTTCCGACTGGGGTGAGTGTCACTTACGAAGGTAACGGGCAGATTGACGCTGGCACTTACACAGTGACAGCCAAGTTCAGCGGCGATGCTCAGAACTACGAGCCCATTCCGGACATGACGGCGACGCTGACGATCAAGCGGGCGCCGTTGAAGCTCGTTGCAGAAGACAAGACCAGCGTGTATGGTAAGGGGCTTGCTGAACTCACGTACCGGGTTGAAGGAACGCTTTATGAGCGTGACCAGGGTAGCCTGCAGGTGACGCTGGAAAAGGCAGGGGGCGAGTCTGCAGGCGAGTATGTGATCACGATCAGCGCAGCGCACCGGAACTACGATATTAGCCTGGGCAATGGCACCTATACGATCACCAAGGCCACATACGACATGAGTGGCGTCAGCCTTGCTGATGGCGAGTTCACGTATGACGCTACTCCTAAGAGCCTGTCCATAGCGGGCACCCTTCCGACTGGGGTGAGTGTCACTTACGAAGGTAACGGGCAGATTGACGCTGGCACTTACACAGTGACAGCCAAGTTCAGCGGCGATGCTCAGAACTACGAGCCCATTCCGGACATGACGGCGACGCTGACGATCGAGCCGGCGCCGTTGACGCTCGTTGCAGAAGACAAGACCAGCGTGTATGGTAAGGGGCTTGCTGAACTCACGTACCGGGTTGAAGGAACGCTTTATGAGCGTGACCAGGGTAGCCTGCAGGTGACGCTGGAAAAGGCAGGGGGCGAGTCTGCAGGCGAGTATGTGATCACGATCAGCGCAGCGCACCCGAACTACGATATTAGCCTGGGCAATGGCACCTATACGATCACCAAGGCCACATACGACATGAGTGGCGTCAGCCTTGCTGATGGCGAGTTCACGTATGACGCTACTCCTAAGAGCCTGTCCATAGCGGGCACCCTTCCGACTGGGGTGAGTGTCACTTACGAAGGTAACGGGCAGATTGACGCTGGCACTTACACAGTGACAGCCAAGTTCAGCGGCGATGCTCAGAACTACGAGCCCATTCCGGACATGACGGCGACGCTGACGATCGAGCCGGCGCCGTTGACGCTCGTTGCAGAAGACAAGACCAGCGTGTATGGTAAGGGGCTTGCTGAACTCACGTACCGGGTTGAAGGAACGCTTTATGAGCGTGACAGTCTGCAGGTGACGCTGGAAAAGGCAGGGGGCGAGTCTGCAGGCGAGTATGTGATCACGATCAGCGCAGCGCACCGGAACTACGATATTAGCCTGGGCAATGGCACCTATACGATCACCAAGGCCACATACGACATGAGTGGCGTCAGCCTTGCTGATGGCGAGTTCACGTATGACGCTACTCCTAAGAGCCTGTCCATAGCGGGCACCCTTCCGACTGGGGTGAGTGTCACTTACGAAGGTAACGGGCAGATTGACGCTGGCACTTACACAGTGACAGCCAAGTTCAGCGGCGATGCTCAGAACTACGAGCCCATTCCGGACATGACGGCGACGCTGACGATCGAGCCGGCGCCGTTGACGCTCGTTGCAGAAGACAAGACCAGCGTATACGGCGAGCAGCTGGTGGGGCTGACGTACAAAGTCGTCGAGGGGACGCTTTATGAGCGTGACCAGGGTAGTCTGCAGGTGACGCTGGAAAAGGCAGAAGGCGAGTCTGCAGGCGAGTATGTGATCACGATCAGCGCAGCGCACCGGAACTACGATATTAGCCTGGGCAATGGCACCTATACGATCACCAAGGCCACATACGACATGAGTGGCGTCAGCCTTGCTGATGGCGAGTTCACGTATGACGCTACTCCTAAGAGCCTGTCCATAGCGGGCACCCTTCCGACTGGGGTGAGTGTCACTTACGAAGGTAACGGGCAGATTGACGCTGGCACTTACACAGTGACAGCCAAGTTCAGCGGCGATGCTCAGAACTACGAGCCCATTCCGGACATGAAGGCGACGCTGACGATCGAGCCGGCGCCGTTGACGCTCGTTGCAGAAGACAAGACCAGCGTGTATGGTAAGGGGCTTGCTGAACTCAAGTACCGGGTTGAAGGAACGCTTTATGAGCGTGACCAGGGTAGCCTGCAGGTGACGCTGGAAAAGGCAGGGGACGAGTCTGCAGGCGAGTATGTGATCACGATCAGCGCAGCGCACCCGAACTACTATATTACCCTGGTCAATGGCACCTATACGATCACCAAGGCCACATACGACATGAGTGGCGTCAGCCTTGCTGATGGCGAGTTCACGTATGACGCTACTCCTAAGAGCCTGTCCATAGCGGGCACCCTTCCGACTGGGGTGAGTGTCACTTACGAAGGTAACGGGCAGATTGACGCTGGCACTTACACAGTGACAGCCAAGTTCAGCGGCGATGCTCAGAACTACAAGCCCATTCCGGACATGACGGCGACGCTGACGATCGAGCCGGCGCCGTTGACGCTCGTTGCAGAAGACAAGACCAGCGTGTATGGTAAGGGGCTTGCTGAACTCAAGTACCGGGTTGAAGGAACGCTTTATGAGCGTGACCAGGGTAGCCTGCAGGTGACGCTGGAAAAGGCAGGGGACGAGTCTGCAGGCGAGTATGTGATCACGATCAGCGCAGCGCACCCGAACTACTATATTACCCTGGTCAATGGCACCTATACGATCACCAAGGCCACATACGACATGAGTGGCGTCAGCCTTGCTGATGGCGAGTTCACGTATGACGCTACTCCTAAGAGCCTGTCCATAGCGGGCACCCTTCCGACTGGGGTGAGTGTCACTTACGAAGGTAACGGGCAGATTGACGCTGGCACTTACACAGTGACAGCCAAGTTCAGCGGCGATGCTCAGAACTACGAGCCCATTCCGGACATGACGGCGACGCTGACGATCGAGCCGGCGCCGTTGACGCTCGTTGCAGAAGACAAGACCAGCGTGTATGGTAAGGGGCTTGCTGAACTCACGTACCGGGTTGAAGGAACGCTTTATGAGCGTGACCAGGGTAGCCTGCAGGTGACGCTGGAAAAGGCAGGGGGCGAGTCTGCAGGCGAGTATGTGATCACGATCAGCGCAGCGCACCGGAACTACGATATTAGCCTGGGCAATGGCACCTATACGATCACCAAGGCCACATACGACATGAGTGGCGTCAGCCTTGCTGATGGCGAGTTCACGTATGACGCTACTCCTAAGAGCCTGTCCATAGCGGGCACCCTTCCGACTGGGGTGAGTGTCACTTACGAAGGTAACGGGCAGATTGACGCTGGCACTTACACAGTGACAGCCAAGTTCAGCGGCGATGCTCAGAACTACGAGCCCATTCCGGACATGACGGCGACGCTGACGATCGAGCCGGCGCCGTTGACGCTCGTTGCAGAAGACAAGACCAGCGTGTATGGTAAGGGGCTTGCTGAACTCACGTACCGGGTTGAAGGAACGCTTTATGAGCGTGACCAGGGTAGCCTGCAGGTGACGCTGGAAAAGGCAGGGGGCGAGTCTGCAGGCGAGTATGTGATCACGATCAGCGCAGCGCACCGGAACTACGATATTAGCCTGGGCAATGGCACCTATACGATCACCAAGGCCACATACGACATGAGTGGCGTCAGCCTTGCTGATGGCGAGTTCACGTATGACGCTACTCCTAAGAGCCTGTCCATAGCGGGCACCCTTCCGACTGGGGTGAGTGTCACTTACGAAGGTAACGGGCAGATTGACGCTGGCACTTACACAGTGACAGCCAAGTTCAGCGGCGATGCTCAGAACTACGAGCCCATTCCGGACATGACGGCGACGCTGACGATCGAGCCGGCGCCGTTGACGCTCGTTGCAGAAGACAAGACCAGCGTGTATGGTAAGGGGCTTGCTGAACTCACGTACCGGGTTGAAGGAACGCTTTATGAGCGTGACCAGGGTAGCCTGCAGGTGACGCTGGAAAAGGCAGGGGGCGAGTCTGCAGGCGAGTATGTGATCACGATCAGCGCAGCGCACCGGAACTACGATATTAGCCTGGTCAATGGCACCTATACGATCACCAAGGCCACATACGACATGAGTGGCGTCAGCCTTGCTGATGGCGAGTTCACGTATGACGCTACTCCTAAGAGCCTGTCCATAGCGGGCACCCTTCCGACTGGGGTGAGTGTCACTTACGAAGGTAACGGGCAGATTGACGCTGGCACTTACACAGTGACAGCCAAGTTCAGCGGTGATGCTCAGAACTACGAGCTCATTCCGGACATGACGGCGACGCTGACGATCAAGCCGGCGCCGTTGACGCTCGTTGCAGACGACAAGACCAGCGTATACGGCGAGCAGCTGGTGGGGCTGACGTACAAAGTCGTCGAGGGGACGCTGTATGATCGTGACCGGGGTAGCCTGCAGGTGACGCTGGAAAAGGCAGGGGGCGAGTCTGCAGGCGAGTATGTGATCACGATCAGCGCAGCGCACCCGAACTACGATATTAGCCTGGGCAATGGCACCTATACGATCACCAAGGCCACATACGACATGAGTGGCGTCAGCCTTGCTGATGGCGAGTTCACGTATGACGCTACTCCTAAGAGCCTGTCCATAGCGGGCACCCTTCCGACTGGGGTGAGTGTCACTTACGAAGGTAACGGGCAGATTGACGCTGGCACTTACACAGTGACAGCCAAGTTCAGCGGTGATGCTCAGAACTACGAGCTCATTCCGGACATGACGGCGACGCTGACGATCGAGCCGGCGCCGTTGACGCTCGTTGCAGACGACAAGACCAGCGTATACGGCGAGCAGCTGGTGGGGCTGACGTACAAAGTCGTCGAGGGGACGCTGTATGCTCGTGACCGGGGTAGCCTGCAGGTGACGCTGGAAAAGGCAGGGGGCGAGTCTGCAGGCGAGTATGTGATCACGATCAGCGCAGCGCACCCGAACTACTATATTACCCTGGTCAATGGCACCTATACGATCACCAAGGCCACATACGACATGAGTGGCGTCAGCCTTGCTGATGGCGAGTTCACGTATGACGCTACTCCTAAGAGCCTGTCCATAGCGGGCACCCTTCCGACTGGGGTGAGTGTCACTTACGAAGGTAACGGGCAGATTGACGCTGGCACTTACACAGTGACAGCCAAGTTCAGCGGTGATGCTCAGAACTACGAGCTCATTCCGGACATGACGGCGACGCTGACGATCGAGCGGGCGCCGTTGACGCTCGTTGCAGACGACAAGACCAGCGTATACGGCGAGCAGCTGGTGGGGCTGACGTACAAAGTCGTCGAGGGGACGCTGTATGATCGTGACCGGGGTAGCCTGCAGGTGACGCTGGAAAAGGCAGGGGGCGAGTCTGCAGGCGAGTATGTGATCACGATCAGCGCAGCGCACCGGAACTACGATATTAGCCTGGGCAATGGCACCTATACGATCACCAAGGCCACATACGACATGAGTGGCGTCAGCCTTGCTGATGGCGAGTTCACGTATGACGCTACTCCTAAGAGCCTGTCCATAGCGGGCACCCTTCCGCCTGGGGTGAGTGTCACTTACGAAGGTAACGAGCAGATTGACGCTGGCACTCACACAGTGACAGCCAAGTTCAGCGGCGATGCTCAGAACTACGAGCTCATTCCGGACATGACGGCGACGCTGACGATCGAGCCGGCGCCGTTGAAGCTCGTTGCAGAAGACAAGACCAGCGTGTACGGTGAACCGCTGGTTGACCTGATGTACAAAGTCGTCGAGGGGACGCTGTATGATCGTGACCGGGGTAGCCTGCAGGTGACGCTGGAAAAGGCAGGGGGCGAGTCTGCAGGCGAGTATGTGATCACGATCAGCGCAGCGCACCGGAACTACGATATTAGCCTGGGCAATGGCACCTATACGATCACCAAGGCGAAGGTTACCTCTGTTGGCGATGAGACGGTTGGAGGTCTCGGCATTGTCAGAAGGAACTATGATGACAACAGTGTTAAGTCGTCTGACATAGGGTCAGTCACGCTAAGAGTCGGAGACCTCGATGTAACCGATCAGTTCACTTTCGAGTTTTGGGATAGAGAGGGCGGTACCGGACTCACTTCCTTTAACCTCAGCAATGGCGGGACGACCTTCAAAGTCTACATGAAAGCCACGAGCAACAGCGAGAATCTGGAGGATTACTCAGGATATGTGGTGTTTAAGTACGGTTCGGTAAGCATAGGTGCTGGCAGTACTGAGCTATTAACCATAGAAGACGCTCTGTATCAAGCTAAGGCAGGAGACACTGTTGTCGTCAAGTACAACACTTCATTCGCAGATGCCGCGATAGCCCTGGATCTCTACAGCGACAGCGGTTATTCAACTGTGAAAAAAAATGTTACATTGCTCTTGCCTTATAGCTCAGCGTATAGCACAGGGCTAGACAATCCTGGTAATGGCAATCAGGGAGGGCCTCTCACCCGAAACAGTGCCTATGTTGAACTAACTGTGCCTGTCGGTACGGAGCTGATTGTGAATGGCACCCTAACCGTCAATGCTATGCGTGCTGCACAAAGTACCAGATACCAAGGGCATGTCACGGGCAGCAATTATGCTCAGCTACATCTTCAGAACGGCAGCAAGATAACGGTGCAAAGCGGAGGTGAGCTGAACGCCATCGGTTTCATCTACGGTGAAGGTGTAGTGGAAGGATTGTCAGGTTCACGCATACATGAATCCTTGCGGATAAAGGGCTTCAGGGGTGGCACAGCCTCGTCAACTGTCTATCTTGACGGCGTATTCCCCTTTGACCAGTTTACCGTTACGAACATTGAAGCAGAGCTAACCATCCATAGTGGAGCCCAGTATACAGCTAACGCGCTGACCTACGCGAGTAACAGGTATTACAGCGGCGACTTGAATCTAGTTGATTCGACTTCCGGCTTGCTTCAGTTAACAGAAGGCAAACTGGTAAAAACCTATGATGTAGGAACAGGGCTAGTTACGTTGACCTTCCATGGGAGCGGAAGCATAAACAACGCGAGTGTCAAGGTAGGCAGTTTTACTGCCAGTAGCAATGGGAGGGATATGCCCTTTGATGGTACGTGGAGGATCAATGTTGCTGCAGGAAGCAACATCAGTGTCAACTCGTGGATAATGCTTTTGCCTGGAGCATCTATGAACATAGAGCAGGGCGCTGTTGTGACGGTAACAAAGGACGGACGGCTAACCGTGTTTGATCCGTATGAGCATCTGGATGATTATAACAAGTATCCAGAGGCGTCTGAAAAGTACTATCGTGTTCAGCCTACCTTTGACTATGGTAGCGAAACGGCGGCTACTCTTAATGTCAACGGCACCCTGGTGGTGAATGGTGGCATAGCCGGCAGGGTGTTAGTGGGCGATACTGGCGATTTGACCATATCAGGATCGGCTGACACAACCTATGACATCAAGTATACAGCGGGCAGTGCGGACTCAGCCACTGTCTATTCACGGGAAGTTACCCTGTGGCATGAGGGAGAGTCGACCATCGCTGTGGTTGCCCGTCCGAGCAGCGGCAAATCTGGTGAGACAATAGCCGTGACGGCTACTGTCAAGGATCCCAATTGCAATCCAATTCCCGGTGTCACAGTTGTGTTCAGTGGTGGAGCCGGTACCTGGAGCTCGCTCCATGTCATAACCGGTGATGATGGGAAAGCCACAGCGACTTACACCATCGCTGCAGGTGACTCTGGGAGCGTAGTGTTATCTGCCACAGAACAAGAAAATCACACGATTGCTCGCGCGACTATCACAGTTGGTGGCGGCTCGAGTTGCCCACTCGTTTATTCCTCGGACGGGGAGGAATACCACCTTGAGCATGAGCCTGTTCCCTATTCCATAAACAAGGCATTCGAAGGTATTTCCTATGGCACCTTGAGTAAGTTACAATCTGTGGAAGGGAAATACCATATCAGGATCACTGAGGAGATGGAGTCAGAGACTTACGTGAATGGGTTTAACCTGTACATTGCCGAGTGCGAGGCGGGCAACGGTGTCAATGAGGTTAAAGCCGATGTGTTCGGAGTGCCACATACAATTGGCGAGAGGGTGCTTCCCGTGTCGTTCGTCGACGCGACAGGAAGAAGCTGGTTGCAGGACCTGGTAATAGAGGGGCAGCTAGTCACTTCACCTGCCAATATGCATGATCAAGGCCAGTATGTGGTGTCATATGAGGCAACCTTTGACAGACCGGAGAATTCAGGAGACTTGGCAAAGCTGTTGATTCGCACGAAGGTTACAGGTCTCGTGGATGGCATTGGGAAGTGGTTTGACGAACTTGTGGACGGAACGAGGAACATTTGGTGGGTACAAGAAGCCCTGCTAGCAGCGGATTCACAGGCTCTCATAGACGCAATTGATTTCGCCTGCCTACAAGTTGACCTCTGGGATGGGGAGCAGTGGGTTTATCAGGGCAAGATTGCTGGAGGATCTACCTTACTAGAGGAATTCCTCATTCTTTTGGATCTTAGTCAGTTAGATCCGGGTACAGACGAGATAAAGGTTCGGCTGCGGGCCGGAGCAGGGTTTTTTGAGATCGCTGAAGTTAGCATCGACTTTTCCGAAGATGCACCCCTGCTGGTTAGACCCTTGGCACTTCATTCAGCCCTGAAGAATGGAACTCAGGACGTGAGTGCCATCATTGGGGATATGGATGACGGACAAAGCGTGAGGCTACGGAAAGGCGAGCATATAGACCTGTACTATGTAGCGCCTGGACTGACAGAGGGTTCTGTACGAGGGTGCTTCGCCGAGTTTAAGGGCTACTTCACCCCAGGAGTGGAATCGAAAGAAAGCCCCATAGATAATCTGAGTGACCTGGCGCTCGAAGAACTGGTCAGCAAAGTGCTGGAAGTGCAGCCGGACGCTCAGGAGATTCTGCCGGTGATCGACTGGCTGCTTGAGCTAGCGGATTCAGTGGCGGGCGATACGATGGAGGCTAAGGTTGAAAAGATCTTTGCAACCCATATTCTCCCATGGCTTAAGGCGTGTGGTCTAGCCTAGCCTTCTGGGCGCTGTATTCGTTAGGACCCCGTAAAGGTAGCAATCAGCTCCTGCACGGGGTTCTTTTCTTCATCTCGCGCCTAGATCCGTGCTAAACCATGCTCAACATCGACATAAGTCCCGGATTGTGGTGCAGGGAGTTGCAGCGCAATTGCGAATAGCCATTATATGGAGCGCCAGTAGGAAGGAGCTGGCTGGTCTCCCTAGACTTATGACGCTGGCGGTATCTCTTGTGGTAGTTGCTAGCTGCGTGCGATTCATGCGAGGAGGGTCTGGTGTTGAAACGACACGCAGGATACAAGCAGTACCTGGCTATCGCTATGGCGATCATGCTGATTCTGAGCCCCGTTATTACACCGGCAGCAGGAATTGCTGCATCGGACATCAGCGGTCACTGAGCTGGGGAAGTCATCTGCCGGTGGCAGGAGCAGGGGCTGATCAGCGGTTACGAGGACGGGACCATCTGACCCAACAATCCAGTGACCCGGGCCGAGTTCATGGCTTTCGTCCACCGGGTGTTCAGGTTTGAGGGAGATGCGGCGGCCACTTCTCTGACGTGCCTGCTAACGCCTGGTATGCCCCGGTGGTGCTGGTAGCGATAGCCGCAGGATATATTGCCGGTTACGAAGACGGCACAGTGCGGCCGGCTGCACCTATCACCCGTCAGGAAGCAGCAGCAATCATCTCCCGCATCTTGGGCCTGGAGGAGAACGCAGCTGCGGCTGAGAGGTTCACCGATGCAGCTGCCATCCCCGCCTGGAGCAGGGGCGTCATCGGCGCGGTAGCTGCCGCGGGAGCCATGGGCGGCTACGAGGATGGCAGCTTCCGTCCAACCCGGAATATCACCCGGGCTGAAGCCGTTTCTGCTCTTGACTGCATCATGCCCACTGAGGCCGAGGAAGAAGACTGGGTGATTACCGAAGCCGGCACATACGGTCCTGGAACTGGAGCCGAGACCTTTGACGGGAAAGTGATCATCAAGGCAGAAGGCGTTACCCTGCAGAACTACATCATCAGCGGCGACCTGATCATTGCTGAGGGGGTCGGCGATGGCGATGTGACGCTGCAGAATATTGCGGTGCAGGGCGAGCTGATCGTCCGCGGCGGTGGGGGCGACAGTATTCGCATCTATGGTGGCCAGATCGCTCGCGTAGTGATCGAAGGGATGCCTTCCGGCAAGATCCGGGTTGTGGCCTATAATGTAGACGGCATCGAGGTGGTTGTTGCCGAGCAGGCCGCCGCAGACGTTAGACATCAGAGACAATGCATTCTCTGTCAATCGAACCGCGCTTAATCTGGACGACTTCTCCGCGGCGATCACCGTTGCAGGAAATATCTTCTGCGCTGGCAATGGAACGCACATCTCCTTTGGCGGGACAACTCCCACTGCAGGGGAATACACAATTTCAGGCAACGAGTTTGGTGTGCATGGCACTGTGTTCAACCTGAGCCATGTCGCGGTCACGTTCAGGCTAGACGCTACAGCGAATACCTATGACGGCAAGTTCCCCGAGGAGATGACTCTGGAGGAGCACTTCCGGCTGGAGAGTCGGATCTATCATAAGGGCAAGGGTGGCAGGAACGGTTTCGTCCGGGTTCTGCCGGGTCACATGTTCGTGACTGCAGAAAGCGCAGTATTCAGGATGCCGTTGCTGCAGCCGAACCTGGCGATACGGTAATGCTGGCGCCAGGCGAGTATCAGGTCAATAGCACCGTCTCGCTGTCCTTGGAGCTGACGATTGTGGGCAGTGAGCATGCGGGGACCATCATCAATGCGACCAACGGAAGCGATTATGTCTTTAGCCTGTCCAACAATGCCAAGGTGCGCCTGGAGAATTTGACGTTCCGCGGCAACGATTCTCAGACTTTTGTCTGGGCGTCGGATCTGACACATGTCGACTCTCTGGAGGTTATTAGCTGTATCTTCCAGGGGGGCAGATCCCACATATATCTGCAAAGAAACCAGTATGGCGGTGATAGGGATAACATGCCCGGCACCGTCGTTATCGAAGGCTGTGAGTTTGACACTGTGGTAGATGACAGCTCTTTGGCGCTCGTCGAGATTTACAGAGCTATAACTTCGAAGGCAGTAGTCAGGAACAACGTCTTCCGCGGGGCGAGGCCGAACGGACTGAGGATCCGGATAACGCAAGAAGCCTGCGGAGTAAACGCCGCAGGCTTGATTTCCATATGCCCATCACAGGCGTTCTTGTGCCACGCCTTCTATGGCACCAGCCGCGTTCTATCCCGTGGGAAGAGGGTCGCCTGGCGCAGGTTGTCGAGATCCAAGAGGCGGGCAGTCAGGCGCTCGAGGCCGATGGCGAAGCCGCCGTGGGGTGGGGCCCCCAGTTCAAATGCCTCGAGATAGAAGCCATAAGCCGCGGGTTCCAGCCCGCGGCCTTGCATGGCCGTGCGTAGCTGCTCGGCCCGATGGATGCGCAGGCCGCCGGTGGTGACTTCCACCCCCTTGCAGAGCAGATCGAAGGAATGGGTCAACTCCGGATCGTCTGCACAGGGCAGGGCGTAGAAGGGGCGATGCGCTGCCGGGTAGTGGGTGACGAAGATCAGGGAAGTCCCGTGCTCCTCCTCAGCATATTGGCAGAGCAGCTTCTCGCCCTGAGGGTCTAGGTTGCCGGCTGGCGACGAATGGCCGTAGCGCTCCTGTAGAATCCCTTGCGCCGCGGCCAGTGTAACGCGGGGAATGCGGCTGATGGTGGGGAGCGTCACCCCCAGCAACTCCAGCTCCGCTGCGTGCCTCCCCTGTACTTCCTGCACCACAAACTTAAGCAAAGCTTCCTCCAGATTCATCAGCGTATCCTCATGTTCAACAAAGCCCATCTCCAGGTCGAGACTAGTGAACTCATTGGTGTGGCGCGAGGTGTTGTGCTCCTCGGCGCGGAAGGCCGGGGCAACCTCAAAGACGCGCTCGAAGCCGGCGGCGACCAGCATCTGTTTGTAGAACTGGGGGCTCTGCGCCAGGAAAGCCGACTGCTCGAAGTATTGCACGGGAAATAACTCGGCGCCGCCCTCAGTGCCGGTGGCTACGATCTTGGGGGTATGCACCTCAACAAGACCCTGTCCCAGCAGATAGCGACGGAAAGCCTCGCCAATCGTTGACTGGATGCGGAAGACGGCCTGAGCCGCTGGATGACGCAGGCTGAGCACGCGGTGATCCAGCTGCAGATCCAGCCCGGCCTTGATCTCGGGCTGGTTGATCTCAAAGGGCAGCTCAGCCTGAGCGAAGGATAGCACTTCGACCGCCCTGGCCTGTAGCTCCACCCCCTGGGCCGAGTTGGCCGTCACCGCCATTCCCTCGATGCGCACGACACTTTCCAGGGGTGGCGTATTCTGCCCCAGCTCGCCTGCCAGCACCGCCTGCGCCCAGCCGCTGCGATCCTGCACCACCCAGAAAGCCAGCTGGCGGCCGACGCGCCGCACGCGCCGCAGCCAGCCGGCGATGGTAACCTCCTGTCCTGCGTGTTTACGCAACTCACTGCACAACACTCTTTTCTCCAACAAAAAAAGCACCTCCCAATAGCTAATAAACCCCTCGCTCGTCTCAGGGACGAGGAGGGGTTTGCCCGCGGTGCCACCCTGGTTGATGCGAACAATTGGCTCGCATCCGGCTTTGCTTTCTATATCGGGAAAGACCCGGCCTGCTTTGTCACAGGCAGCTCATGCGGTGTCCTTCATCCAGGCTGCAGCCCTGGGCTTGCACCCTCCCCAGGTCGCTATGCCTGCGCACCTCGACTACTCTCCGCAATCATCGCCGGTTGTCTGAATTATACAGTCAGCCTGCCCTTCCGGTCAACATCCATTAGGGATATTCCCTCTATACTTATAATTAGAGCGCCTGCCGCTGTTCGGCCAGCAGCATCCTTCCCACCCGGTAGACGTCGCCGGCCCCCATGGTGATCAACAGGTCGCCGGGGCGCAGCTCCTGGCGCAGAAACGCAGCGGCGTCATCCAGCGAGCCGATATGCAGGGCCCGGGGATGGATGCGCTGCATCTGCTCCACCAGCTGGGTGGAGTTCACGCCATAGGTGTCCCGCTCCCGGGCGGCATAGATATCGGTGATGATCACCATATCGGCCTCGTTGAAAGCATGGGCAAATTCCTGCATCAGCGCTTTGGTGCGGGTATAGGTGTGGGGCTGGAACACGCAGATCGTCCGCTCTGGACGATAGGTGCGTGCCGCCGCCAGCGCAGCGCTGATCTCGGTGGGGTGGTGCGCGTAGTCGTCGTAGATGGTCGCCCCATGATAATACCCCAACATATCAAAACGGCGTTGCAGCCCGTGGTAGCGCTGCAGCCCGTGGGCAATCTGGGGCAGACTGAGCCCAGCCTTGTGGCAGACGGCGATGGCGCTCAGGGCGTTGAGCACGTTGTGTCGGCCGGGAATGCGCAGCCCAAAGCTCCCGATCGGCATTCCGTGGTGATAAACCTGAAAGGTGCTGCCGCCCGGGGTCAGCTGGATATTATCCACCCGCCACTCGGCAGCGGGATCGGTTCCATATGTAATAACCTGACAGGGGAGGTCGGGGAGAATCGAGCGCACGTTGGCGTCGTCAATGAAGGCTACCAGGGCGCCGTCCGCCGGGATCAGCTCGGCAAAATGCCGGAATGTCTGCTTGATATGCTCCAGATCGCGGAAATAGTCGAGATGGTCGCGATCGATGTTGAGGATTACACCGATGAACGGGCGCAGGGCCAGGAAGCTATCGAAGTACTCGCAGGCCTCGGCCACAAGGAACTCGCCGTTGCCTACTTTGACGTTGCCGTTGATCGCTTCCAGTTCGCCACCGACCAACACGGTAGGGTTGCGCTGGGCGTGTTCCAGCACCAGGCCGATCATCGCCGTGGTGGAGGTCTTGCCGTGGGAACCAGCGACGGCGATGCCATACTGGGCCTCGGCCATCAGTGCCCCGAGGAGCTCGGCCCGGGTGAAAATGGGGATGCCCAGGCGCCTGCCTTCCACGAGTTCGGGGTTGTCTGGCTGGACAGCCGATGTATAGACGATGACATCAGCCCCGTGAACATTAGCTGCCTGGTGATTGGAGTATACCCGCGCGCCGGCCTTGACCAGGCGATCGGTGAGATGGGTTTGATTCAGGTCGGAACCGGTGACCTGCCAGCCGCGCTTTAGTAAAATGGTGGCGAGGGCACTCATGCTGATTCCACCGATGCCGATAAAGTGGATGTGATCGATATCATCCAGACCCAACAGGGAAGGCATTGCTCGACCTCCTTAGCAAGTCCGCAAGGACTTGCGAGTTAAATAAGGTGATGTTTGCTTGTCAAACATCAGCTGGTTCCTTGTAGCAAGTCCGCAAGGACTTGCGAGTTAGATAAGGTGATGTTTGCTTACCAAACATCAGCTGGTTCCTTAGCAAGTCCGCAAGGACTTGCGAGTTAGATAAGGTGATGTTTTCTTGCCAAACATCAGCTGGTTCCTTGTTGCAAGTCCGCAAGGACTTGCGAGTTAAATAAGGTGATGTTTGCTTGCCAAACATCAGCTGGTTCCTTGTAGCAGGTCCGCAAGGACTTGCGAGTTAGATAAGGCGTATTCAGTGAACGTGCTGGTTGCCTCCGTCCTCAGGACGCAGGCTAAAGTATATTATGCCCGCCAAAAATCCTCTGTGATAAGCTGAGTTCGCTTACCGTAATTCGACAAAAATCCCCCAGTACCTTCAGCACTTTGCGTTGGCAGGATTGGCATTCTGGCGCGGCGAACATATGGTTGAGGTGATCATGATTGATGAGCCTGCGTGAACGATTGAGCCTGCTCACCAAGCTGGAGCCGGTAGAGTCGCCAGCGCCAGCGGCAGCCCAGATGGACACTGGCTTTGCCCTGCCTGCCTTTTCCCGCAGCTACTCGGTGGCCAGGCCCCTCGGCGATCTCGGCCTCATCTGTCGAGAGCCCGCGTTGGCCGATTACACCTGGGAGCAGTTGGCCTTCGTCGATACCGAAACTACCGGTCTTTCCACCGGTAGTGGAACATATGTATTCTTGATTGGCATCGGTACCTTCTCTAATGAAGTATTGACAGTCAGGCAGTATTTTCTACCGTCACCGGCGCTGGAGGCTGCCTTTTGGCCGGAGGTGCTTGCCGAGTTCACCTCCAGACCGGTGCTGGTCAGTTTCAACGGCAAGAGCTACGATCTGCCCCTGATCAACACCCGCTTGACGCTGAACGGCCTGGAGGCCCTCTGCCCTCAGCTGCACCTCGATCTGCTTCACCCGGCGCGCCGCCTCTGGCGGCACACCCTGGAGAGCTGCGCGCTGCAGGCGCTGGAGCGGTACAAGCTGGATCTGACCCGGCAGCAGGACGTGCCCGGGGCAGAGATACCTGCCATCTACTTTGATTATATCGCCAACGGCGACCGCGGGCCGCTGGAAATTGTTTTTCAGCACAATCGCCAGGATATTGTCAGCCTGTTCGAACTGGCGGTGGAGCTGGCCGCCATCTGCAGCAGTCCCGCCGCTTCGCTGGAGCGGGCGGAGGAGTATTTCGGCCTGGCAGAGGCCTGGCTGCGCGCCGGCGACGAAGGGGCAGCGGCGCAGGCCATTCGGGCCGGGCTGGAGTTGCCGGGAGGTCGTCGCCAGAAACAGAAATACCAGCAGCAGCTGGCACGGCTCTATGCGCGCCAGGGGCGCTTCGAGGAAGCGCTGCAGGTCTGGGAGGAACTGTCCAGGGCTGAGCCTTACAGTATTGTGCCGCTGGAGGAGATCGCCAAGCTCTACGAGCACCGACTGAAAAACCTGCCTCTGGCCTGGGCCGCTACCGAACAAATGCTGCTGGTGCAGCGGCGGCGGCAAAGCCTCGGTGTTCCTCTGTCCCAGGAAGAACTGGCTGCGTTGGAACGGCGCCGCCAGCGGCTGGCGCGCCGCCTCGGCAAAGAAAATCTTGCCTGAGAGAACCAGAGGATGAAACTCGGAGGCAGCGAATACCGTATTAGTAATGGACAGAATGTTTGGCGCGAGTTTGTCAGCGCTTGCAGGGGGTGACGGTGTGAGAGTTCGGCAGAAGAGCCTACTTCTGCTTAGCATGTTGCTTGTGGCGGCTCTGTTCAGCCCCTGGGCTGCGGCAGCTTGGGCGCCAGATGTGGATTTCCCAGAGCCGATCGGCCTGGTCAACGACTTCGCCAACGTGATCGACGCCGCCGAGGAACGAGCGATAAATGATATCGCCGTTATGCTCTGGACCAGCAAGGGTGTAGAGCTGGCGGTGGTGACGGTGCCGACAACCGAACCGCTGGGTATCAACTCCTATGCCTTCTGGCTGTTTCGCGAATGGGGTATCGGCGATGAGGGAGAGCACGACGGTCTGCTCGTGTTGATGGACATGGAGGCCCGTGAGATTCGCATTGAGGTCGGCCTCGGGCTGGAAGGGATCATCACCGATGCCAGGAGCGGGCAGATTCTGGACAAAGCCCTGTCTGACCTGAAGGAGAACCGCTTTGGGTCCGGGCTGGAGACTATCGCTCGCGAGCTGGCCGCAGCCATAGAGGAATACGAAGGCGAAGGCAAGGAGTTCGACCTGCAGGCGGTCGGAATCGCAGGGATTGGTGGCGCCTACCTCTTCCTGCTGCTCTTTGCTGTCATCTTCCGGCAACACTGGCTGCTGCACCTCCTGATCCGCTTGCCGCTGATGTTTCTCGGCGGCGGTCGCGGTCGAGGCGGCAACTGGGGTGGCCCCAATGGACGCGGCGGTGGAGGTTTTGGCGGTTTCGGCGGTGGCCGGAGTGGAGGCGGTGGTGCCAGGCGCAAGTTCTAGACGGGGTGCTGGTGTCACCCCCTCAGCTGGATTAGCGAAGAAAGTATCTCACCGGCTTTTCCCGGTCAGTTATAGCTCTAGTCATCAATCTGGATTTAGGAGGGTATAGCATGAAGCGTTATGGTTGGATAATCGCTCTGGGCGTCGTGGCGATCCTGGCTTTTAACCTCATCGGCGCTTATAACCGGATGGTTACACTGAGCCAGAACGTAGATAATGCCTGGGCCCAGGTCAACACACAGCTGCAGCGTCGGTACGATCTGATTCCTCAGCTTGTGGAGGCAGTCAAGGGATACGCTGCTCACGAGCAGGAGGCGATTTCGGCAGTAACTGAAGCGCGGGCAGCGATGGTGGGTGCCCAGACGCCGGCTGCGCAGCAGGCGGCAGCGGCCGAGCTGGAAGGAGCCCTGGGGCGCTTGCTGGTCGTTGTGGAAGCCTACCCGCAGCTGCAGGCCTCAACGGTTTTTAGAGATTTCATGTCTCAGACCGAAGGTACCGAAAACCGCATCGCGGTGCGTCGCGAGCTCTTCAATGACGAGGTGACGACCTACAATACCTACATTGCCCGTTTCCCGAATGTCCTTTGGGCGAGACTGTTTGGGTTTGAAAAACGCGCGCTGTTTGGGGCTGTAGCTGGAGCAGAAAACCCACCGGCAGTAGACTTCACTAATCCGTAACCGGTCGCATCGGAGGCGTATTGCTACCCCGTGGCCAATCCTGCCACGGGGTTTTATCATTAACTCGTCCTCCCCGGAATAGGCTTGTTAGTGAATGCAGGCAGAGGCAGGATTGCCGAGGGAGGTCATGGCCATGTTCTTAAGAGTCGTCATCAGCACGTTTTTCCTGGTGTTTGTTGCCGAACTGGGCGACAAGACGCAGCTGACCACCATGCTCCTGGTGGCGCAGGATAAGTCTCCCCGCGCCGTCTTTCTGGGAGCGGCCCTGGCGTTGGTAGCCAGCTCGCTGGTGGGAGTGCTGGCCGGTACTGCCCTGACGAAGGTCGTTCCTGCCCAATGCATCCAGTTTGCTTCCGGCATCGCATTTCTGGTTTTGGGTATCCTCCTGATAGTGGGTAAATTCTAGCTTGGGAAGGCCTGCCCCTGCGCTTGACGGGGCCAGGGTGCTAATATACACTATTAGCCAAAGCGATGAGCAGGAGAGTAGCAGAGGCCAGCTGAGCGCAGCGAGCCGGGAGGGTGAAAGCCGGTCCAGCCAATCTGTGAAGCGCACCTGGGAGCTGCCAGCCTGAACCTGAAAGATAGTAGGGCTGGTCGGTGCTGACCGTTATTCAGCCAAAGTGGGCGCCCTGGCGCCAAGAAGAGTGGTACCGCGGGAGAACCTCTCGTCTCTTGATCCTGGAGACGAGGGGTTTGTTATTTTCCCCAACTGATTACGTCACTGAGGAGGAATTTCTGATGCAGATCTTTCGATCACAGGTTGCCGCCGCGCTGGCACCTCTGCTCGGCGGGGAGCCCCAGCGGGTGGCTGATGCGCTGGAGTTGCCGCCAGATCCCCAGATGGGCGATCTCGCGCTGCCCTGCTTCCCTCTGGCCCGCGCGCTGCGCAAGGCACCGCCGCTGATTGCGCAGGACCTGGCTGGTCGGGTTCAGCTGCCGCCGGCCTTTGAACGGGCGGAGGCAGTCGGTGGCTACCTCAACTTCTTCCTGAAGCCGCAGTCGCTAGCGCGGGATGTATTGCAGGAGATCGGCCAGGCGGGTGAGGAATATGGCAATAGCCAGCAAGGCCAGGGTAAGAACATCGTCATCGATTTTTCGTCGCCGAACATCGCCAAGCCGTTCAGCTTCGGGCATCTGCCGACGACGGTGCTGGGCAACTCCATCGGCCGCCTCTATCGCGCCCTGGGCTATAACGTGATCGGCGTCAATCATCTTGGCGACTGGGGCACCCAGTTCGGCACGCTGATCGTGGCCTATCTGAAGTGGGCCGATAACGATCCCCTCACCGAGGATGGGCTGGACAAACTCTTTAAGCTCTATGTCAAGTTCCATCAGGAAGAGGAGGCGCATCCCGAGCTGCGCGACGAGGCCCGGGCCTGGTTCCGGCGCCTGGAAGAGGGCGACGCCGAGGCGACGCGGCTCTGGCGCCTGTTCTGCGAAGTGACGCTGCAGAATCTGCGCAAGGTCTATCAGCGGTTGGGCATCCATTTTGACCACTACACCGGCGAAAGTTTCTATGAAGATCAGCTGGAGGGAGTCATTGAGAAGGCGAAAGCTGCGGGCGTCACCGAGATCAGCGAGGGGGCGCTGGTGGTGCCTCTGCCTGGCGATCTGCCACCCTGCATCCTGCAGAAATCGGACGGCGCGACCCTCTACGCCACACGCGATCTGGCGGCGGCCTTCTATCGGCGCGAGACGTTTGACCCGGAGCAGATCATCTATGTGGTGGCCATGGATCAGTCCCTGCATTTCCAGCAGCTGAAGCTGGTGCTGAAGCGGATGGGGCAGGAATGGGCTGATCAGATTGTACATGTCTCCTTCGGCCTGGTTCGCCTGCCGGAGGGGAAGATGTCTACCCGCAAGGGCCAGGTAATTTTGCTGGACGACGTGATCAACGAGGCTACCGAGCGCATCGCTCAGATCATCACTGACAAGAACCCGGATCTGCCGAATCGGGATGCTGTGGCGGAACAGGTGGGTATCGGTGCGGTGATCTTCAGCGCGCTGCGCAATAGCCGGGTCAAGGACATCATTTTTGACTGGAATGAAGTGCTCAATTTTGACGGCGAAACCGGACCGTATCTGCAGTATACGCATGCGCGCTGCCGCTCGGTATTGCGGCGGGCAGTGGCGCCGGCCCAGCTGCCGGCCGACCTGGCCGGCCTTACCGATGCTCCGGCCCAGCGGGTGCTCAAGCAGCTCAGCCTCTTCCCGGAGACGGTGGAGAAGGCGGCGCTGGCCTATGAACCCTCGACCATGTCGCGCTACCTGCTGGATCTGGCCCAGGCCTTCAATCACTTCTACCACGAATGCAGGATTATTGGGGAAGCTAGTCATGTGGAGGCAGCGCGCCTGGCTCTTGTGGAGGCCGTCGCCCTGGTGCTGAAGAAAGGACTGGGGCTGTTGGGGATTGCTGCTCCAGAGCAGATGTAGAGAGCAGTGGCCTGCCCTCCACGGACAGATTCGGCCGGGAAGGAGGGCTAGTCGGTGACCAGACGGGGGATCAAGTGTCGTCCGTTGCGGATGCCTGAGCTTTTTGCCTGGGGCGGTACTAATCCGCAGTGGGACGACGCGGTGGATGAATATCTGGAGGTTCGCGCCCACAATCGGCTGTGCGACTTTGTCAATCGTCGCGCAGCCTGGCGCGACCGGGATGAGATGAGGTGACAAGATGCGGGAGGAGGTCAGCGCCGGAGGAATCGTCTTCTGGCAGGATCGAGTCCTGATCCTGCGCAATTTTCGCGGCGAGTACGTTTTCCCCAAAGGACATCTGGAAGCAGGCGAAACGGCCACGCAGGCTGCGCTGCGCGAGGTGGCCGAGGAAGCCGGCCTGCAGGCCCGGATTGTGGCCGCAGCTCCCGATACGGCCTACAGCTTCCGCCGCCCTGATGGGCGCTTGCAGCCGAAACGCGTGCATTGGTTTGTGATGACTACAGAGAGCGACAGCTTGCAGGTGGATGGAGCGGAGATTGAATGGGGAGCATTTCTGCTGCCGACCGAGGTGAGCGCTCTGCTCACCCACCAGCTGGATAAAAATCTCTTGCAGCAGGTGTTGGAGATGGGAGGGGGAAATCCCTCAAGGGAAGCAGCGTCTGAGAACGGTTCTGAAGCGCCATCCTGATCTTAACTTCCTCTTGCAGCAGCTGTCTCGGAACCGCCAACGTGATGGTTTTGTAGAAAAGGCGGTGGATAGTTTGAATGAACGAATCTTGATCGTGGACGATGAACCCGGCCTGGTGAAGGGCCTGACGCTGACCCTGGAGCAGGCTGGCTATCAGGTGGAGTCGCTGGGTCGCGGTGATGACGTGCTGCCGCGCCTCGCTCAGGGCGGCATCGATCTGGTCTTGCTGGATGTGATGCTGCCGGGCAAGGATGGCATCACCGTCTGCCGCGACCTGCGCGCTCAGGGGTCGCAGATTCCGGTGATCATGCTTTCTGCCCGCGGCGAGGCGCTGGATCGCATCCTCGGGCTGGAGATCGGCGCTGACGACTATATCGTTAAGCCGTTCCACGGGCGCGAGCTGATCGCCCGGATCAAGGCGGTGCTGCGTCGCGGCCGGAGCCTGGCCGATCAGCCGCTGCTCAGGTTTCCCGACTTCACCATCGACCTCAACCGGCGCCTGATCTGCAAGGGCGAGGAGGAGCTGGAGCTGACGGCCAAGGAGTTTGATCTGCTGATTCTGCTGGCCACTCATCCCGGGCGGATCTATACCCGTGAGCAGCTGCTGCAGAACGTCTGGGATTACGATTTCGCAGGTGATACGCGCACGGTGGACGTGCACGTGCATCGCCTGCGCGACAAGCTGGAGCCGGAGCCCAGTCGGCCGATCTACCTGTTGACGGCGCGCGGGCACGGCTACTATTGGCGCGAGGAGCGTTAGCATGTGGCGTCGACTTGTGGTGTCATATGGCACCGTTATCGTTATCAGTCTGCTGGCCCTGTCGCTGGTATTGTTCGGCACCATCTATGCTTACCTGCTGGAGCAACAGCGCTCGGCCCAGCTGCTGCAAACCCAGATCGCTGCCACGGGACTGGGTCGCCTGGCATTGCCCGAACAGCAGGCCTCCCTGGCGGCGTTGGGGCAGCAATTGCCGGGGAGACTGATTCTGCTGGATGAGGCTGGCCAGGTAGTGCTCGATCCCTTTGGCACCTATTCGGCAGGCACCTCTCTCGCCAGGTACCCCGAGGTTAGGGCTGCGTTGCAGGGGAAACCGGCGGCCAACCACTATCGGGGCAAGACAGTCTGGACGATGCAGACGGCGGTGCCTGTCTGGCAGGCACGCCAGGTTGTCGGTTGTCTGCTCTACGTTGAGGGGCTGCATGACTTGCAGCAGCTGCTGATGCAGTTGCTCTGGACGCTTCTGGGCAGCGTTGTGCTGATCCTGCTGCTGACAATTCTGGCCAGCAGCGTCCTGGCGCGGCGGCTCGTGCGGCCTGTTCAGCTGCTGGACCAGTCGGTGCAGCGGCTGACCCGGGGGGAGCCGCATCGGCCAGTGCCGCCGCGGGGACGGGATGAACTGGCTACCCTGACTCATAACTTTAATCTGATGGCTGAAAAGCTGAAACAGCTGGAGCGGCTGCGCAATCAGTTCCTGGCCGATGCTGCCCACGAGCTGCGCACGCCGCTGGCCTCGCTACAGGCCCTGCTGGAACCGTTGGCGGCGGGCGGCAGCAACTTGCCGCCTGGGCGACTTGAGGAGCTGCTCAACGCTGCCCTGCATGAGCTGGAGCGGCTGCACGGGCTGGTGGAGGAACTGCTGCAGGTCAGCCGCCTGGAAGGCACGGTGCACCTGCAGAAGGAGCTTGTCAATCCCAGCGAACTGGTCGCCTCTATCGTTCAGTTGTTGCAGCCTCTGGCCGCGAGCCGCGGTGTCACGCTGCGGCATGAGGCGCTGCTGGTGCCTATCACTCTGCCGGCCGATCCCGAAAAGCTGAAGCAGGTGTTCCTCAATCTCGGCGATAACGCCATCAAGCATAGCCAGCCGGGCCAGACGGTGGAGTTTCGGGAGGAGCTGGATTCGCATCGCTTCTGGTTGACGGTGATCGACCAGGGTGCAGGGATCGATCCGGCCGATCTGCCCCATATCTTTGATCGCTTCTACCGCGGCGACAAGGCGCGATTGCGCGACACTGGCGGCAGCGGGCTCGGTCTCGCCATTGTCGAACGGATTGTCCAGCTGCATGCAGGGAAGATCAGCGTGCAGAGCCAATTAGGTAAGGGAAGCCGATTTATGGTTACTTTACCGAGAACAGAGGAGGGGTTGCCGGATGATTAATCAGGCGCGGGTGGCCAGGCTGCAGGAAGTGGCCCGGCGGGAAGGCCTGGCTGGTTTTGTTGTGGTGCCGGGAGCAAGTTTGGTCTACTTAAGCGGGTTTCGGATGGGGATGAGCGAGCGGCCGGCATTTCTGCTGGTACCCGCAGAGGGTGAAGCAGCGTTCTTCTGCCCTGCCTTTGAAGCTGAGCGAGTGAGACGTGGTACGGGAATCGATAATCTGCTGACCTATACGGATGAAGCCGGCCCGCAGGCAGCGCTTACGGCAGGCCTTAGGGGCGGAAACTGGGGCGGCAGAATCGCCTTTGAATATCGCGCGTGTCGACTGCTGGAATATGACCTGGTAGCGCAGGCAGTGGGCGGTTGCCAGCCGGTGGACGCGCGGCCGCTGTTAGCCGAACTGCGCATGGCGAAGGATGAGGCGGAGCTAGCGGCGATTCAGCGCGCCGCCGATGCAGTGAACGTGATGCTGGACGCCATCAGGGAGCGACTGGAAGAACGGCCCACCGAGCTGGAGCTGCAGTCAGCCGCCATCGCTGCTCTGCGGCAGCACTATCCCGAGGCTGGCGTGGCCTTTATCACAGTCGTCTCTGGAGAGCGCACTGCCTTGCCGCATGCCAGCGCCAGCGAGCGCCGCGTGGAGCCAGGCGATCTGGTGCTGGCCGATCTGGGCGCTTCCATCGATGGTTACGTGTCCGATATCACCCGGACGTTTGCGACCGGCGATCTGGATGAAGAGATGAACCGGATCTATGAACTGGTGCTGCAGGCCAATGCTGCCGGCTGCGAGGCGGCCCGAGCGGGGATGACGGCTGGGGCTGTGGATGCCGTCACCCGCCAGGTGATTGTCGACGGTGGTTATGGCGAGTACTTTACCCATCGCACCGGGCACGGAATAGGTCTGGAAGTGCATGAGGAACCCTATATCGTCAGTGGGAATGAGCAGATTCTGCAGCCGGGGCATACGTTCACCATCGAGCCAGGGATCTATCTGCCTGGCAAAGGCGGGGTGCGTATCGAGGATAACGTGGTGATTACGGCTGCAGGCGCCCGCACACTCACGTCCTATCCGCGCGATTTGCGCCAGAGCTGAGCAATTTTTAGGAAGAGGGGCTGGTTAGACTTGACGGACGAGATTTTGCGCCGTCTGCAGGCTGCTTTCCCGGAGGCAGTACATCTGCACGAGCCGATGAGCCGTCACACCACTTTTGACATCGGTGGTCCGGCGGATGCGTTGGTCGTTCCTCGTACCATTGAGGAGCTGCAGCAGGTTGTCCAGTTCTGTGGCGAGCATGAGTTGCCGATCTTCGTGATGGGTAACGGCAGCAACCTTCTGGTACGCGATAGGGGGATTCGCGCCGTGGTGATCAAGGTTGCTGGCGCGATGTCCACGGTGACGCTGACCGAGGAGGGAATGGAAGCCGAAGCCGGGATCTCCCTGGCGGCGCTGGCGCGCGCAGCGGTGGATGCCTCGCTGGGTGGACTGGAGTTTGCTGCTGGCATTCCTGGTACGCTGGGCGGTGCGGTGTTGATGAACGCCGGGGCATATGGCGGCGAGATGAAGGACGTTATCGCTCGCGTCTGGGCGATGGATTATGCGGGGCAGCTGCACGAGTTTCAGGCGGAGGAGCTGAATTTTGGCTATCGACATAGCGCTCTGCAGGGCAAGGAGCTGATTGTCGTCAAGGCAGCGCTACGGCTGCAACCGCAGGATCCGGACACGAGCCAGGCGATTATCGCCGATCTGGCCGCCCGGCGCCGGGCCAAGCAGCCGCTGCACCTGCCCAGTGCCGGCAGCACCTTCAAGCGTCCGCCAGGCCACTACGCGGGGGCGCTGATCCAGGATGCCGGCCTCAAGGGTAAGCGAATCGGCGGAGCCGAAGTGAGCACGCTGCACGCTGGCTTTGTTGTCAACGTGGGTGGTGCGACCGCAGCCGATGTGGAGCAATTGATTCATCATGTGCAGGAGACGGTGCACGAGAAGTTTGGCGTCCGGCTGGAGCCAGAAGTGCGGATCGTCGGAGAGAAATAAGAACCATCGCCTTTCCTTATTACATGGTGCTATAATATAGCCATATGTAATGGAGGAGGGTTGAAACATGAGCGAAGCAGCACTTGCGCGCGAATTCTATGAGCAGAAATATAACTGTGCTGAAGCAGCATGGCTGGGGATGTCGGGACATCTCAGCCAGGCTGAGCGCGATCTTGGTCTGAAGCTGATGGGCGGCTTTGGAGGCGGCGTCGCTAGCGGCGGCCTCTGCGGCGCCCTGGCCGGAGCCATTGCCGGGCTCGGTCTCTACCTGGGACGCACCATGGGTGAGCCGCGGGCGGATCAGCTGCGCACCGTCACCAAGCAACTGGTGGAAGCTTTTCAGGCGAAATATGGTTCCATGAATTGTTGTGACATCAAGCCGGCCGGCGATGACTATCGGGCAACCTGTGCCGGGTATGTGGAATTCTGCGTCGAAACCGCCATCCAGTTGTTGGACGAGGCGCTGGATGCTGATGACGATGGCGACTGTGGCTGAGAGTAGATAGCACCTTCCTGTGGTACAGGAAGCAAAAAAAATCGCCCCGCTGAGACGGGGCGATTTTTGTTCACATCTGGTCGGGGCGAAAGGATTTGAACCTTCGACCTCACGGTCCCGAACCGTGCGCTCTACCAAGCTGAGCCACGCCCCGATGCAATCGCTCAATCATTATAACATGCGACAGCGCTGAAGGCAATTGAGAGTTTGCGCCATTTCTCCTGTCGCGCAAGATCACGTTTACCCCAGAGGAACTGTGCTACAATACCATAGATACAGTTGAGCTAATTGTCAAGACTTCAGGCAGGTGAGCGTCATGCAGATAGGTTCTGTCAAACTGCAAAATCGGGTCATAGCGGCACCGATGGCTGGCTTTACCGATCAGGCCTATCGTCTGATCTGCAAACGTTTTGGGTGCGCCCTGGTCTACAGCGAAATGGTCAGCGACCTGGGGCTTGTCTACGGCCAGGACAAGACGAAGCGGATGCTGCAGGTCGCTGCGGCGGAGCGGCCGATCAGCATGCAGATCTTTGGCAGCGATCCGGCGGCCATGGCGAAGGCTGCGCGGTTGGCCTGGGAGTTGAGTGACTGCGACCTGATAGACATCAATATGGGCTGTCCCACCCCAAAGATTGTCAGGAATGGCGAAGGGAGTGCCCTGATGCGCAACATTCCTCTGGCGGCCGAGATTGCTGCCGCTGTCGTGCAGGCGGTGCCTGTGCCGGTGACGGTGAAGATGCGCAAGGGCTGGGATGAAGACCAGCCGGCGGCGGTGGAACTGGCCCAGGCGGTGGAAGCGGCGGGCGTGGCCGCTGTGGCGGTTCACGGCCGCACTCGGGAGCAGTTTTATAGTGGGCGGGCCGATTGGGGGATCATCCGTCAGGTGCGTGAGGCGGTGAAGATTCCGGTGATCGGTAACGGTAATATCGTCCGCCCGGAGGATGCACTGGCGATGATCGAGCAAACCGGCTGCGATGCCGTGATGATCGGGCGGGGAGCCATGGGGCGCCCCTGGCTGTTTCAGCAGATCAGCCAACTGCTGGAGACCGGCAGCTATGATCCCGATCCGGCGCTGCCAGAGCGCCTGGAAATTGTCCAGGAGCACCTGCGGCTGACCGTTGAGCTCAAGGGTGAAGCTGTCGCTCTGCGCGAGATGCGCAAGACACTGGCGGCCTACGTCAAGGGCTTGCCGCAGGCGGCCCGCACGCGGGAAGCCATCAATCAGACGAGCTCTCTTGAAGAGCTGCAGGAACTGTTGCGCCAGGTGTTTAGCGGCGGATAGGCTGTTAGCCTGTGACACCCCAAGGCAATAGTGGGAATTTTCCTCTATTCATCTTATTCGAAATGAGCTAGAATAAGGGAGCACACAATCATGTTCTGCTTCCTGCTCGGCATAAGGGTACTATGGAGGCCAACTCGCAGCAGGGGGTGACTTGCCATGATGTGTGGTCCGGTTATCTATGCACAAGGGCTCGCTGGCTCAAGGTGGGCCGAGTATGCTTATTGGACCAGATTCCTGTCCGATGAGTTGCTGGAACGGGTCGGGCGAAAACTGCCACCCAAGACGCTGTGGAGCGGGGGTGTAACCTGCGGGGAGCACGAGGTCGGTCTGGAGACGGTGGCTGGCCCCGCCGACTCGTCGGTGACAGGTTGGGTAACCGATCTAGCTGATCGAAAGCCGCAGTACCTGGTGCCATCCCTCAGCCTGCCGGATGGCGGCCCGAGGCGCGGTCGTCTCTTGTCTACGGCGCTGGTGGTTGAGTTGCTCGGGCAGCTGAAGTCAGAGCTCAGGGTCTTTGGCGATCGGCTGTCTGTTGGCCTTGCTGTTGCCCCTGCCGAGGAGAGACTTTGGCAGGCTGCCCTCGAACCGGTCGTGCGCTCGCTGACTGTCTTGCGTTCGCGAGTCTTTCATTCATTGCCTCTCGGTGCCTCAGGCCTGGCCGTGCGGCAATTGCCTTATGCCAGCGGCAGGTTGGATGCGCATGTCCTCATCGTTTCTGGCGAGAATTTGCGATTTATCGAGTCGCTGGCGCTAAGAAGGGGCACCCTGATCATTCTGACCAACGGAGCGCCTTATGATTGCTTGCCAGGCTGCGCCAGCGTATCATTTGCACTGGACGAGATCCTGCCGCTGCCTGAGCGGCTTCTGGCGGCTGAAGAGGATCGTCTGCCGCTGCTGGAGGCGGTGATGTTCTGCGCCTATGCGCAGCGCTGGCGGGCTAGCGACACCGTACTGGTCGCTCGGCAGGTTGTTGCGGCCCGCGAAGCCTGGGAGTGGAGTGGTTGGCGCTATCGCTGGGAATACCATCAGGCTGCCGATGCTGGCCACGGCTCCGGTTGACGCCTTGTGGGGCGCCCCGTATAATGGCTTACTGTCGCCAGGCATAATAGCCGGGAACGCCAGAGTGCTGGCTGTTGTATAGTTTCTACCCTAAGGACATATCATAAAGCACACCAACGCATCTATTGTTCTGATGGATGCGTCTGGCATTTTGACCTAGGAATTAGGCCATATGCTAAGTTTACCAGCTGTTAAAGGAGAGAGGGACATGGCAGAGAAAGAGACCTTGCTGACCGCCGCCGGTCTGCAGAAGCTCGAGGAAGAGCTCGACTATCTGAAGCATGCCAAGCGCAAGGAAGTTGCCGAGCGCATCAAGACCGCCATCGGATTTGGCGATCTCAGTGAGAACTCTGAGTATGACGATGCCAAGAAAGAGCAGGCGATCGTCGAAAGCAGGATTTCTTCTCTGGAGAAGACGCTGCGCAATGTGCGAATCATCGATCAGACCACTGTCGATCTGGATCGGGTGAACGTAGGCGCGGTTGTTCGGCTCAAGGATCTGGACTCCGGCGATGAACTGGAGTATGCCGTGGTTGGTTCAATGGAAGCAAATCCGATCAATGGTCGGATCTCTAACGAGTCGCCCCTGGGGCAGGCACTGATGGGGCGCCAGGTGGGCGATGTAATCGAGGTGCAGGCGCCGGCGGGAAGCTTCAAGTATGAGGTTGTAGAGATCAAACTCTAAAGGGCGTGCAGATTGAGGGAAGCGGTGAGAGGCGCTGCGCAATGCGCCCTCGCCGCTTCCCATAACATTCCACTTGCATTGCCGGTCAGTAGCCTGCTATATTATATGAGCGCCTTGTCGCCGGCGAGGTCAGTTCGCTGCGATGGGGTTCTCGGAATCGAGACTTGACAGTCGGCAGAGACCCTGCTAAGATGGTTTCTGCACGAATGCGACAGGATGTTCATAATCGCGACAGCGACAATGAACCTTGCGCATGCTCATCATCGAGCCTGAACCTTGAAAACTGAACAATGATGGACCAGATGAAAAACATCTGGGTCGAGCGGAGACGCAAGTCTCCGAAAAGACCCGCCATTCCTTTTTAGGAAACCAAAGTAATTGAAGAGCCAAAACAGGCCTTCGATAAAATCTTATCGGAGAGTTTGATCCTGGCTCAGGACGAACGCTGGCGGCGTGCCTCATACATGCAAGTCGAGCGCATTTGGAAGTTGGAGGTTAGAGGTTAGAGGTTAGAGAGCCCGGGCTGAGAAGTCCGCGGTCTCAACTGCTCTACACTCCAACTGAGTTAGGAGCAGAGAGATCAGGGAGGAACAACCCTGGTATCCAACTTCTAATTTCCAACCTCCAACTTCTAAGTGAGCGGCGGACGGGTGAGTAACGCGTGGGCAACCTGCCCTGAAGTTCGGGATAACATCTCGAAAGGGATGCTAATACCGGATGTGGTCTTTGCTTCGCATGGAGTGAAGAAGAAAGGCTTCGGCCGCTTCAGGATGGGCCCGCGTCCCATTAGCTAGTTGGTAGGGTAGCGGCCTACCAAGGCGACGATGGGTAGCCGACCTGAGAGGGTGATCGGCCACACTGGGACTGAGACACGGCCCAGACTCCTACGGGAGGCAGCAGTCGGGAATATTGGGCAATGGGGGAAACCCTGACCCAGCAACGCCGCGTGAGCGAAGAAGGCCTTCGGGTTGTAAAGCTCTGTCCTCGGGGACGAAGGATGACGGTACCCGAGAAGAAAGCCACGGCTAACTACGTGCCAGCAGCCGCGGTAATACGTAGGTGGCAAGCGTTGTCCGGAATTACTGGGCGTAAAGGGCGAGTAGGCGGTCATGCAAGTCAGATGTGAAAGGCGCGGGCTCAACTTGCGCATTGCATTTGAAACTGTGTGACTTGAGTGCAGGAGAGGAAAGCGGAATTCCCAGTGTAGCGGTGAAATGCGTAGATATTGGGAGGAACACCAGTGGCGAAGGCGGCTTTCTGGCCTGTAACTGACGCTGATGCGCGAAAGCGTGGGGAGCAAACAGGATTAGATACCCTGGTAGTCCACGCCGTAAACGATGGATGCTAGGTGTGGGAGGTATCGACCCCTTCCGTGCCGTAGTTAACGCAATAAGCATCCCGCCTGGGGAGTACGGTCGCAAGACTGAAACTCAAAGGAATTGACGGGGGCCCGCACAAGCAGCGGAGCGTGTGGTTTAATTCGAAGCTACGCGAAGAACCTTACCAAGGCTTGACATCCCTCGCGAGTCTGTGAAAGCAGATGTTCCCTTCGGGGACGAGGAGACAGGTGGTGCACGGTTGTCGTCAGCTCGTGTCGTGAGATGTTGGGTTAAGTCCCGCAACGAGCGCAACCCTTGTGCTTAGTTGCCATCATTAAGTTGGGCACTCTAAGCAGACTGCCGGTGACAAACCGGAGGAAGGTGGGGATGACGTCAAATCATCATGCCCCTTATGTCTTGGGCTACACACGCGCTACAATGGTCTGTACAAAGGGCAGCAAGACCGCGAGGTTGAGCGAATCCCATAAAGCAGATCTCAGTTCAGATTGCAGGCTGCAACTCGCCTGCATGAAGTAGGAGTTGCTAGTAATCGCGGATCAGCACGCCGCGGTGAATGCGTTCCCGGGCCTTGTACACACCGCCCGTCACACCACGAAAGTTGGCAACACCCGAAGTCGGTGAGCTAACCTTAGGGAGGCAGCCGCCGAAGGTGGGGTCAGTGATTGGGGTGAAGTCGTAACAAGGTAGCCGTATCGGAAGGTGCGGCTGGATCACCTCCTTTCTAGGGAGATATGGATGTGCCAGCAGGCACACCAAGACTTCCAGGTCGATCATCTGGCTAGATAGGTGCATGCCTAACTGTAGGCTTTGGTGCCTGCAAGAGGAATGTGTGTTCCTACTAGACTGTAAGTCTTTCGGACTTACTACCATCATTGTTTAGTTTTGAGGGTTCAATCCCTCAAATTAGAAGTTAGAGGTTAGGAGTTAGAAGGTCGGACGAGGAAGGAATAGGCCGGCGGTCAATTCCCACAACCATCCAACATCTGACTTCCAACATCGAACTTCTCGCGGACTAACGTCCGCGCTGTACCTTGAAAACTGGATAGTGTGAAATGCAAAGGTATTTCAAGCGCGTTTTGGATTCTTCATGTCTGCGTAAACATGAATTCGGTACAAGCCGATAGTTGCTCACGCAACGATCGCTTTATTGGATTATCATGTTTACTGCGTAAACATGAATAGGTCAAGCGACAAAGGGCGCACGGAGGATGCCTTGGCGTCAGGAGCCGACGAAGGACGTGGCAATCTGCGAAAAGCCTCGGGGAGTCGAAAGCAGACATCGATCCGGGGATATCCGAATGGGGCAACCCACAAGGGCAATACCCTTGTATCCTTAACTGAATCCATAGGTTAAGGAAGGCAACCAGGTGAACTGAAACATCTAAGTAACCTGAGGAAAAGAAAAAATCATTGATTCCCTTAGTAGTGGCGAACGAAAGGGGAAGAGCCTAAACTCTCTTTACGTGACAGGCTGACACCGTTGTAGAGAGAGGGTAGCGGGACTCTCAGCGTACTTGTCAGAGTGCGCATGGAGTTACAAAACTTTCTGGCTAGGGGAAGTGACCTGGAAAGGTCCGCCGCAGAAGGTAAAAGCCCTGTACCTTAAAGCAGAAAGACTCCAGAGAGGATCCCAAGTAGCACGGGCCACGAGAAATCCCGTGTGAATCCGGGAGGACCACCTCCTAAGGCTAAATACTCCCTGACGACCGATAGCGAACTAGTACCGTGAGGGAAAGGTGAAAAGCACCCCGGGAGGGGAGTGAAATAGAACCTGAAACCGTGTGCCTACAAGCAGTCAGAGCACTATTAGATAGTGTGATGGCGTGCCTTTTGTAGAATGAACCGGCGAGTTACGTTATGCAGCAAGGTTAAGCCTTAAAGAGGCGGAGCCGAAGCGAAAGCGAGTCTGAAGAGGGCGCTCAGTGATAGACATCACTTGTCTATCACCTAGTTGCATGATGTAGACCCGAAACCGGGTGATCTACCCATGGTCAGGGTGAAGCGGAGGTAAGACTTCGTGGAGGCCCGAACGCACCGATGTTGAAAAATCGGGCGATGAACTGTGGGTAGGGGTGAAAAGCCAATCGAACCCGGAGATAGCTGGTTCTCCCCGAAATAGCTTTAGGGCTAGCCTCAAGGTAGAGAGTCCAGGAGGTAGAGCACTGATTGGGCTAGGGGCCTTCCCAGGTTACCGAACCTAGTCAAACTCCGAATGCCTGAGACTTGTTCCTTGGGAGTCAGACTGCGAGTGCTAAGATCCGTAGTCAAAAGGGAAACAGCCCAGACCATCAGCTAAGGTCCCCAAGTACGAGCTAAGTGGTAAAGGATGTGGAGCTGCACAGACAACCAGGATGTTGGCTTAGAAGCAGCCATTCATTCAAAGAGTGCGTAATAGCTCACTGGTCAAGTGGCTCTGCGCCGAAAATGTAACGGGGCTCAAGCTCGTCACCGAAGCTATGGCTTTTTGGAAGTTGGATGTTAGAGGTTAGAGGTTGGAGGAAAGGGAAAGGATATGGCCGCAAAGATTCCAGAGCAGAATTCAAGCATTTTCTCCGGAATAGCATGGGTTCCTGCAATGAAGTTTGTGTCTTGTTAGACATGTTTAGGGATCTTTCGTACACTTCCTTGGATGTTCATCAGAGGTTGAGAGCAGAATACGAGGTGCTGGGTAAACAGCTGAACAGGCTGATCCAGACCTGGCAGACGTTCCAACTTCTGACTTCCAACATCCAACTTCCAAAAGGGGTAGGGGAGCGTTCCCAGTGGGTAGAAGCGGTACCGTAAGGAGCCGTGGACTGCTGGGAAGTGAGAATGCCGGTATGAGTAGCGAAAAGACAGGTGAGAATCCTGTCCGCCGAAAACCCAAGGATTCCTGAGGAAGGATCGTCCGCTCAGGGTAAGTCGGGACCTAAGCCGAGGGCGAAAGCCGTAGGCGATGGACAACTGGTTGAAATTCCAGTACCACCGAAGTCCGATTGAGCGATGGAGTGACGCAGGAGGGTAGGCCAAGCACGCCGTTGGTAGAGCGTGCCTAAGCAGGTAGGCAGATCGGATAGGCAAATCCGTCCGGTCGTTTAAGCTGAGCTGCGAATGCGAGCGAAACATAAGTAGCGAAGTGGCTGAACCCATACTGCCGAGAAAAGCTTCTAGCGAGGACGTAGGTGCCCGTACCGTAAACCGACACAGGTGGGTGAGGAGAGAATCCTAAGGCGCGCGGGAAAACCCTCGTTAAGGAACTCGGCAAAATGACCCCGTAACTTCGGGATAAGGGGTGCCTCGTTATTGTGAAAGCCCATGCGGCTGGAGCGAGAGGAGGCCGCAGATAAGTGGCCCAAGCGACTGTTTACCAAAAACACAGGTCTCTGCGAAGTCGAAAGACGAAGTATAGGGGCTGACACCTGCCCGGTGCTGGAAGGTTAAGGGGATGGCTTATCCGGCACTCAACTCTGTGTACCTGGAGGTAGATTGTGTATTACGTATACGTGATACAGAATGAGTCGGGAGCAAGATATTTAGGTTTCACATCGAACCTCGCGAACAGGCTAGCTGCCCATGACAAGGGCTTGGTGAGATCAACCAAAGGCCATAAGTGGGAGCTAGTGTACTATGAGGCCTTTAAGTCTGAACAGGATGCAAGGCGACGTGAGCGAAACCTAAAGAAGTCAGGGCAAGCACGTAGATGGTTGAAAGAACGCATCTCAGCAAGCCTGGAGCTCTAGGTAGATGGAGTTGAGTGCCGGAGAAGGTCAGAACCGAAGCCCCAGTGAACGGCGGCCGTAACTATAACGGTCCTAAGGTAGCGAAATTCCTTGTCGGGTAAGTTCCGACCCGCACGAATGGTGTAACGATTTGGGCACTGTCTCAACGAGGGACCCGGTGAAATTGAAATACCTGTGAAGATGCAGGTTACCTGCGACAGGACAGGAAGACCCCGTAGAGCTTTACTGCAGCCTGATATTGGATTTTGGTACTTCATGTACAGGATAGGTGGGAGGCTTAGAAGCCGGGACGCCAGTCTCGGTGGAGCCGACGTTGGGATACCACCCTTGGAGTATCGGAATTCTAACCTGGCACCCTGAATCGGGTGTGGGGACAGTGTCAGGTGGGCAGTTTGACTGGGGCGGTCGCCTCCTAAAGAGTAACGGAGGCGTCCAAAGGTTCCCTCAGCGCGGTTGGAAATCGCGCAAAGAGTGTAAAGGCAGAAGGGAGCTTGACTGCGAGACCTACAAGTCGAGCAGGGACGAAAGTCGGGCTTAGTGATCCGGCGGCACCGAGTGGAAGGGCCGTCGCTTAACGGATAAAAGCTACCTCGGGGATAACAGGCTTATCTCCCCCAAGAGTCCACATCGACGGGGAGGTTTGGCACCTCGATGTCGGCTCATCGCATCCTGGGGCCGGAGAAGGTCCCAAGGGTTGGGCTGTTCGCCCATTAAAGCGGTACGTGAGCTGGGTTCAGAACGTCGTGAGACAGTTCGGTCCATATCCGTCGCAGGCGCAGGAGATTTGAGAGGATCTGTCCCTAGTACGAGAGGACCGGGATGGACAGACCGCTAGTGTACCAGTTGTCCTGCCAAGGGCAGTGCTGGGTAGCCAAGTCTGGTCGGGATAAACGCTGAAAGCATCTAAGCGTGAAACCCCCCTCAAGATGAGATCTCCCATCCGGCACTCAACTTTTTCTATCAGATAGCAGATCGGTGTCCAGGTGTATAGGCGGTCAACCAAGGCCAGTCATAACACCCTGGGTATCGAGCGAGACCAGCTTAATGGTGGAAAAAGTTGAGTGCCGGAGTAAGACCCCAGGAAGACTACCTGGTAGATAGGCCGGATGTGTAAGTCCTGAGAGGGACTCAGCTGACCGGTACTAATAGGTCGAGGGCTTGTCCTAATTGATACAGCGAGTATCACCACAAGGCGCTAGTAAACCTTTGCATGTCCAGCGAGACCGCAAGTCTCGCTCACTATCCAGTTTTGAGGGTACAATTCAGCAGTTAGAGGTTAGAAGTTAGAAACGTGAAGTCGCAGGTTCTACCAACAGGACCGCAGGTTCCGGCTTTCATTATCCAATTTCAACTTCCAATCTCGAACTTCCAGATTTCTGGTGGCGATGGCGAGGAGGCCACACCCGTTCCCATCCCGAACACGGAAGTTAAGCTCCTCAGCGCCGATGGTACTTGGGGATTACCCCTGGGAGAGTAGGTCGCTGCCAGATCCTATTTCAAAAGGCTCAAGCCAACACGGCTTGAGCCTTTTAATATTGAGAAGCGAGATCTGAGAAATGGGAAGCGAGATGTAGTTTGGAAATTAGAAGCTAGAGGTTAGGGGTTTGAAACCCATCGGGTGGCGAGTTGATCCGAAGTTGACATAAAAGTGAACGTTTAGAACCGTCCCCAAGAGTCAAGTGCGTTGACCGTCAAAGTACGTCTAGAACCGTCCCCAAGAGTCAGTGCCCCGAAGGAATTGCTGTCGGCGGGAGCGAATATTCAGTTAGGCAAGGACTACTTTTCTAGAGAAGGGCGGTAGTACATGTGAACAATATCCCACTCCCCGAGAAGTTTTATCGTTGGGCCTATCTGCAGCGGGCCGAGGTGATCCGCAAGTTGGCGGCCGGGGAAGAGATGAGCCATGAGAGACTTTTCCTGGGCTTTACTCGTCATAACCCGGTGCTCATTTCGCACGGCCCGGCAGGCCTGAACGGTTCGGTCAAGGGTTTCGGTTTCTATCCGCGGCGGGAACTGATGCCGGAAATCCTTGAAGCGTTCCTGGAGCACATCGACCGCGGGCCGCGCGAAGGATACAGTGAAGAAGGGCTGGCTCTGCTGACCAAGTATATCTGGGGCGAAGGCTGCGCCGACAACCTGGATTTCACCGTCCTCTCCTCGCTGGAAATGGCCAAGAAGCACAGCTGGGAGAACCTGCGGACCAACCCGGAGGCAACGCTGGTCTACTACCAACCGCCGGCCATCAGTTTTGAGGTGCGGGGCTGGGTAGAGTTCGCTTTCCCCGGCGACATCTACCATACATACGTCAATGCGTTGCACGACGTTTATCATACGCCGCGCAAGGACCTCTGGGATAGCCGCCCGGCCTACGTGTTTCATATCGAGGAGATCTTCGACAACAGCACAGGGCGGGACGCCTTCGGCACGAAAATCTGGGGCTAGGCTGCCTCGCCTGCCCGAATTTGTGCTGGCGCCGGGGATGTGCTATCATTAGTAATAATTTTTCGGGCAGGAGATGGTGGTCGAAATGGATCTGCGCGCAGCGTATCAGGAGAAGTTCGGGCGTGAGGGACTGACTTTCGATGACGTGTTGCTGGTTCCCGCCTATTCGGAAGTGCTGCCTCATGAGGTGGACACTTCGACGCAGTTGACGAAGGAGATCAGGCTTGCCGTTCCCATCCTCAGCGCAGGTATGGACACGGTGACGGAATCCCGCCTGGCAATCGCCATCGCGCGGGAAGGTGGCCTGGGTGTCATTCACAAGAATATGTCCATCGAACAGCAGGCCTCGGAGATCGACCGGGTGAAGCGTTCCGAACATGGCGTCATCACCGACCCGATTTCCTTGTCCAAGGACCATCTTCTCGCAGACGCCGAGCACCTGATGCAGCGCTATCATATTTCAGGCGTGCCGATTGTCGAAAATGGCCGCCTGATCGGCATTATCACTAACCGCGATATTCGCTTCGAGAGCAACCTGCAGCGGCCCATCGTCGAGGTGATGACCAAGGACAACCTGGTCACCGCTCCGGTGGGAACTACGCTGGAGGAAGCGAAGCAGATCCTGCGGGCACACAAGATAGAAAAGCTGCCCCTGGTCGACGAGCACTACAACCTTCGTGGGCTGATCACCATCAAGGATATTGAGAAAACGCGGCAGTTCCCCAATGCGACCAAGGATGAGCACGGCCGTCTGCGGGTGGGCGCCGCCGTAGGCGTTGGTGCCGGCTCGATGGAGCGGGCCGAGGCCCTGGTCGCGGCCGGTGTCGACGTTCTGGTCGTCGATACTGCGCATGGGCATAGCGCCGGCGTGCTGCGTGCTGTGCAACAGCTGCGGCAGCGCTTCCCCAATGTGCAGCTGATCGCCGGCAATGTGGCCACCGCTGCAGCGACTATAGCGTTGATCGAAGCCGGCGCCGACGCTGTCAAGGTGGGGATCGGCCCCGGCTCGATCTGCACGACTCGCGTCGTGGCGGGCATCGGTGTCCCGCAGGTCACGGCCGTTCTTGAATGTGCTCTGGCCGCCGCCCCCTATGGTGTGCCGATAATCGCCGACGGGGGAATCAAATACTCGGGCGATATTGTCAAGGCAATCGCCGCCGGTGCTGATGCGGTGATGCTGGGCAATCTGCTGGCAGGCACTGAGGAGAGCCCGGGGGAGACGGTTATCTATCAGGGGCGAACCTACAAGGTATACCGGGGCATGGGCTCGCTGGGCGCCATGGAGCAGGGCAGCCGCGACCGCTACTTCCAGGAGGATGTGCGCAAACTGGTCCCAGAAGGGATCGAGGGACGGGTGCCTTATCGAGGCCAGCTGTCGGATACCATCTATCAATTGGTAGGCGGCCTCCGCGCCGGAATGGGTTACACCGGGTCGCCTGATATCGCTCGCCTGAAGCAGGCGCAGATGATCCGCATCACCCCAGCCGGACTCTCGGAGAGTCACCCTCACGACGTGACCATTACGAAGGAGGCCCCCAACTATAGCCGCTAGGAGCCAGCCCTGGCAGCAAAGAAGTATTTCCCTGCCTGGAGCAGGCAGGAACGATACTGATAATGGCGAAAGCATACAAGGTGTCCCTTTTGCTCGCCCCGCAGGCGGTGCCCTCGAAAAGGTTATTCTAGAGGAGCGGAGACATCCTTCGCCTTAAGAATCTAGGATTCTCAAGTCCTGGCGGATTTGATTGTGAAACGACGAAAGTCGGCGGGCGGCGGATATGTCTGCCGCAGCTTTCGCGAAGGAGGAGAACATATTGAAGCAATACACGATTGAAAAACTGCGCAATGTAGGCCTGGTTTCTCACGGTGGTGCTGGTAAGACTTCGCTGGCAGAGGCGCTCCTGTACACGGCGCGTGCGGTGGACCGCCTGGGCAAGGTCGAGGAAGGCACTACCGTTTCTGACCACGACCCAGAGGAAATCAAGCGCACTGTTTCGGTTGGTGCCAGTGTGCTGCCGGTGGAGTGGAAGGAGCATAAGATCAACTTCATCGATACACCGGGCTACTTTGACTTTGTCGGCGAAGTGCGTGCCTCGCTGCGGGTAGTGGACTCTGCTCTGATCGTCGCCTGCGCCGTCTCCGGGGTCGAGGTCGGCACCGAGAAGGTCTGGAACTACTGCGATGAGCATGAGCTGCCGCGCGCTATCTTCATCAACAAGATGGATCGCGAAAATGCCAACTACTATCGGACTCTCGAGGCACTGCGTCAGTCTTTCGGCCTCAGCGTCGCTCCAGTGATGCTGCCCATCGGTGCTGAGGGCAGCTTCAGCGGCGTGGTTGACCTGGTCACCCTCAAGGCCTACACGTTCAGCGACAACGGCCGTGCCGTCGTTGAGGGCGAGATCCCGGCCGATATGCAGGATCAGATTGAAACGTATCGCACGGCGCTGATTGAGTCGGTTGCCGAGAGCGATGATGAGCTCCTGATGAAGTATCTCGAGGGCGAGCAGCTGACGGATGAGGAGATCACCGAAGGCGTGCGCGCCAGCATTCAGTCGGGCCAGCTGGTCCCGGTCTTCTGCGGCTCGGCTACTAAGAACATGGGCATGCAGATGCTGTTGGACACCATTGTCAGTTCCTTCCCGTCTCCGGCCAAGTCCAAGCCGGCCGTCGGCACCAATCCCCGGACGGGAGAAGAGGTGACGCGCCACGCCCGGGAAGATGAGCCGTTCTCCGCCCTCGTCTTCAAGACGATGGCTGACCCCTATGTCGGGAAGCTCTCACTGTTTAGGGTTTACTCCGGCGTGTTCCGGTCCGACTCGCAAGTTTATAACGTGAACAAGGGTACCAACGAGCGGATCGGCCAGCTGTTTGTGGTGCGCGGCAAGAATCAGGAAGCCGTGGACCGGATTACGGCCGGTGACATCGGCGCAGTCGCTAAGCTGAACGAGACTACGACCAGCGACACCCTCGCCGATCGCGACCAGCCGGTTCAGTATGCTTCTATCAGCTTCCCCGAGCCGGTCATGTCTCTGGCGGTGGAGGCCAAGTCCAAGGGCGACGAGGAGAAGGTCGGTGCTGGCCTGGCCAGACTGGCGGAAGAGGATCCCACCTTCCATCAGCAGCGTAACACTGAGACTAAGCAGTTGGTCATCTCGGGCATGGGCGACTTGCACCTCGATGTGATTACCAGTAAGCTGGCCAAGAAGTATGGGGCCGAAGTCAACCTGGTTACGCCTCGCGTGCCCTATCGTGAGACGATTCGCGGGACGGCCAAGGTGGAAGGCAAGCATAAGAAGCAGTCTGGCGGCAAGGGGCAGTATGGCCACGTCTGGTTTGAGATGAGTCCGGCGCCCCTGGGCGAAGGGCTGATCTTCGAAGATAAGATCTTCGGCGGTGCAGTGCCGCGGCAGTACATCCCGGCGGTAGAAAAGGGCGTGCGCGAGACCATGGAAGAGGGCGTGCTGGCCGGGTACCCCGTCGTTGATGTCACCGTGGCCCTGACCGATGGTTCTTACCATACTGTTGACTCCTCAGAGATGGCGTTTAAGATTGCCGCCTCGATGGCCTTCAAGAAGGGCTTTATGGAGGCCAGGCCGGTGCTCCTGGAGCCGATCATGAATGTGGAAGTCACGGTTCCCGAGCAGTACATGGGCGATATCATGGGCGACCTGAACAAGAAGCGCGGTCGCGTGCTGGGCATGGAAGCTCAGGGTAGTTTCCAGGTGGTGAAGGCGATGGTTCCTCTAGCGGAGATGTTTCGCTATGCCACCGACCTGCGTTCGATGACGCAGGGGCGGGCATCGTTCACCATGTCCCACGCGCATTATGAAGAGGTCCCCGCGCACCTGGCGGAAGCTATCATCGCCGAGTCCAAGAAGGAAGAATAAGCGAAGACAGGATGCCACAAGGGCCTGCCGCGATACAGCTGCGGTAGGCCCTTGTTTTTATCCAGGCGACGCTGCAGTAAGGAGGATGACATGGCTAGTGCTCAGTGTGGAGCGTGTCATATCTGACTTGCCTCAGTTGTTGCTTTCCGGCTCACCATCGTCAAGGCCCTTTGACTCAAGGCGCTGATTCTCCAGCTGCAGGGCGGTGAGCCGCTGTCCCCGGCGCGGATCTGCCCTGCCGTCCATCACCCAGGCGTTGCTGAACCAGCCTCGCGCCTGTAGTGGTCGGCGCAAAGTCGCCGTATCGTGCCAGCCAGGATGCAGTGATTGATAGATGGGACTCTGGTCGATTTCAACGGTAATGTCGCCCTGAACATCGCCTCGGTAGTCTTGCCTGCTCACTGATACTTCCCGCCCTTCATCGTTCTTGCCTTCTGGATCTAGTCTGCTACAAACCTTAATTCGCCATGTCCCGGCTTCAAAAGGTCAAATAAGGTCAAAAAACTCGTCTCACCCCGAGAACCAGCTGTAAATTGTAGCAATCGGCTAAAACGGGCAAAAATAGAGCTGAGAGGCTGTTGAATGCTGCCAGACTTTGGGCTAGAATTTGATCAAGGTCAAAGATGGTCAGGAGGGGGCGAGTAGTTAATATGGCCAGCTTGGCAGACACTATTGAGCGGTATCTTAAAGCACTGCTTGCTCAGAGCAGCGATGGATCGGTTGACCTGCAGAGAGCTCAGTTGGCGGAGCATTTTGCCTGTGCCCCATCGCAGATCAACTATGTCCTGTCTACCCGTTTCCTGCTGGAGCACGGCTACCATGTGGAGACGCGACGGGGCGGCGGAGGGTATATCCGCATCACCCGCCTGCCGATTTCGTCGCGGCAGGATTTTCGCAAGGTGGTTGAGGCTATCGACGAGGCCATCAGTCAGCGCAACGCTGAGGCTATTCTTGAATGGCTGCTGCGCGATGGCGCCATCAACGAACGGGAAGCGATGATCATGCAGGCGGCACTGCAGCGAGACGTGCTCTCGACCGAACTGCCCTGGCGCGATGTGCTGCGGGCCAGGATTCTTAAGTCGATGCTGCTTGCTGCCTACCGGCATAGCTAGATAGTTAGATTTTCAAGTCCTCACTAATCTGATAGGGAAAGAGGGTCAGGAAGATGCTTTGTCAGGAGTGTAAGGAACGAGCGGCGACGGTGCACTACACAAAGGTCGTCAACAACCAGAAGACCGAATATCACCTCTGCGAGCAATGCGCACGCCAGATGGGTGATCTGGATCTATCATTTGGGTTTAATCCCGGGTTCTCCATCCATAGCCTTCTGGCCGGATTGCTGGATATGGGGACCGGTAAGGGATCTGCTGACGTCCCGTCGGCGCAGACGATCAAGTGCCCTGCCTGCGGGCTGAGCTATGCGCAGTTCAGCCAGAGCGGGCGCCTCGGCTGCGGCGAATGCTATCAGGCTTTTGATCGGCAGCTGGACCCGCTGCTGCGCCGGATTCAGGGCACGACGAAACATACGGGGAAGATTCCGGAACGCACCGGGGGCGTAGTCAAGGTGGAGCAGCAGATCCGCCGCCTGAGTGCGGAGTTGCAGCAGGCTGTAGATCAGGAGGAGTTTGAAAAGGCGGCCCAGCTGCGCGATCAGATTCGTGAGCTGCGGCAGGAGCTGGAGCAGACCGAGGGGGGTAAGGAGTAATGCGGCGCGACAGCTTATTTGCTGAGTTAGGTAGTCGCTGGATAGTCGATCAGGGGCCGGATGCCGATGTGGTGATCACCAGCCGCGTGCGGCTGGCACGGAATCTGCGCGGCTATCCCTTTCCTCATCTGATGCAGGAGACGGACGCTAAGCGGATGCTGCAGGAAGTGGACGATCTTGTCGTGCTCGGCAGCCAGCACGGCGATGTTGGCCGTCTGCGGCTGGTGAGGATGGCAGACCTCGACCGCCTCGATCGCGAGGTGCTGGTGGAGAAGCACCTGATCAGTCGTGACCTGGCGCGCAGCCGCCATGCAGGTGCCGCGATGCTGGTTCGCGATGATGAGGCAATCAGCATCATGATCAACGAGGAGGATCATCTGCGGATCCAGTGTCTGCTATCCGGTCTCCAGCTGGAGGAATGCTATCGAATGGCCAGTCGTTGCGATGACTGGCTGGAGGGCAGGTTCGAATATGCCTTTGACCAGACGCATGGCTATCTGACGGCCTGCCCGACCAACGTAGGCACGGGCCTCCGGGCTTCGGTGATGGTACACCTGCCGGGGCTGGTGATGACACAGCAGATAGGCAACATGCTGGCGGCGATTTCGAAGGTAGGCCTGGTAGTCCGCGGGCTCTACGGAGAAGGGACTGAGAGCTCGGGGGATGTGTTTCAGATCTCCAACCAGATCACGCTGGGGCCGAGCGAAGAAGAGATTCTGCAGAACCTGGGCGCAGTCATCCGCCAGCTGATTGAGCAGGAGCGAGCCAGCCGGCAGGCAGTGCTCAAGGCCGCCCGGGTAGTCCTGGAGGATCGCGTTTACCGCTCCTATGGGGTTTTGACCAATGCCCGGTTGCTGACTTCCCAGGAGTCGATGCGGCTGCTGTCGGACGTGAAGCTGGGGGCTGACCTAGAATTGATCGATGTGCCTTCGACCCGGGCCTTCAGCCAGCTGCTGGTGATGAGCCAGCCGGCGATGGTTCAGCGACTGGCCGATCAGCAGCTGGGCGAGGCAGAGCGCGATCAGAAGCGCGCCGAACTGGTGAGAGAACGCTTACAGGCTAAGGATTAACATGAGCCTAAAGGAGGGATAGATCGATGATGTTTCCGTTGACGCCTCAGGCGCAGCGAATCATGGTACTGGCGGAAAAAGAAGCCCGTCGCCTGGGGCACCAGGTGGTGGGAACTGAACATTTGTTATTGGCTATCTTGCAGGAAGGGGAGGAGCTCTCCAAGAAGATCGGGGTGTCGGCCGATCAGGTGCGAACCACCATTGAGCAGATCATCGGCACGGGCGAGTCAGGCAGTGACGTCAGGGGCTACTCAGCTCGAGTGAAGAAGGTGCTGGAGATAGCGCTGTTTGAAGCGCGCAGCAGCGGCATGCCCGCCATCGACAGCGATCACCTGCTTCTCGGTCTGATTCGCGAGGGCACCGGAGTTGCAGCCAAGGTGATGGAAGGGCTGGGCGTGAGCCCGGACAGCGTGCGCGCTGCCCTGGGGCAGAGTGGCGGCGGCAAACCCGGGGCGAGCCCGAGCCAGGCGGCCAGCAGGGTGGCTGGCGGAGGGAACACTCCGACGCTGGACTCGTTCGGCCGGGATCTTACTGCCCTGGCTCAGCAGGGAAAACTGGATCCCGTGGTGGGGCGCAGTCAGGAGATTGAGCGCGTCATCCAGATCCTCAGCCGGCGCACCAAGAACAACCCGATTTTAATCGGCGAGCCTGGTGTCGGCAAGACAGCCATCGCCGAAGGCTTGGCCCAGAGTATCTATGCAGGCACCGTGCCCGACATCCTCAAGAACAAACGGGTGATGACTCTCGATCTCGCCTCCATCGTCGCCGGCACCAAGTATCGGGGCGAGTTTGAGGAGCGGCTGAAAAAGGTGATTCAGGAGATTCAGCAGGCCGGCAACGTGATCATCTTCATCGACGAGCTGCATACCCTGATCGGCGCCGGCGGAGCCGAGGGCGCCATCGACGCCTCCAACATACTGAAACCGGCCCTGGCCCGAGGCGAACTGCAGTGCATCGGTGCTACGACGCTGGATGAATATCGCAAGCATGTGGAGAAGGATGCCGCTCTGGCGCGTCGCTTCCAGCCGGTGATGGTGGATGAGCCGACGACGGAGGAGGCGCTGGAGATACTCAAGGGGTTACGCGACCGTTACGAAGCACATCACCGCGTCAAGATCACCGACGAGGCGCTGGTGGCCGCGGTGCGACTCTCCGATCGCTTCATCTCCGACCGTTTCCTCCCCGACAAGGCCATCGATCTCATTGACGAAGCCTCCAGCCGGGTACGCCTGGCAGCGCATACTGCCCCCGGCGAGCTGAAGGAGATGGAGGAACGCCTGGCGCTGATCCGTCAGGAGAAGGAGGCAGCCAAGCGCGCCGAAAACTTCGAGCGGGCGGCTACGCTGCGCGATGAGGAGCGGAAGCTGCAGGTGGAGCTGGACGAGAAGAAGAGCGCCTGGGAAAAGGAGCGCATCACCGCCGAGGCGGCGGTAAGCGAAGAAGATATTGCCCAGATCGTCTCCAGCTGGACCGGCATCCCGGTCAACAAGATGGAGGAAGGGGAGGCGGAGCGCCTGCTCAACCTGGAGAAGATCCTGCATGAGCGAGTCGTCGGCCAGAGCGAAGCGGTGAAGGCGGTCTCCCGCGCGATACGGCGTGCCCACTCCGGGCTTAAGGATCCGAAGCGCCCAGTCGGCTCGTTCATCTTCCTGGGGCCAACGGGTGTCGGCAAGACCGAACTGGCCAGAGCATTGGCTGCAGCACTCTTCGGCCAGGAGGATTCCATGGTTCGCATCGACATGTCCGAATATATGGAGCGCCACGCTGTGTCCCGGCTGGTCGGTGCCCCGCCTGGTTACGTCGGTTACGACGAGGGTGGTCAGCTGACCGAGGCAGTTCGCCGCAAGCCTTATTCGGTGGTGCTGCTGGACGAGATTGAGAAGGCGCATCCGGAGGTGTTCAACGTGCTGCTCCAGGTGCTGGAGGACGGCCGCCTCACGGATGGCAAGGGCCGTACCGTGGACTTCCGGAATGCCGTCCTGATCATGACCTCCAACGTAGGCGTCGAGACGATCAAGCGCGGTTCGAGCCTTGGTTTCGCCACTGCCGACGAGGACGTCCAGGCTGAGGATCAATACGAGACGATGAAGAAGCGGGTTACCGACGAGCTGAAGCGCGCCTTCCGTCCGGAGTTCCTCAACCGCATCGACGAGATCATCGTCTTCCACCAGCTGAACAAAGAGCAACTGCGGGAGATTGTGGATCTGATGGCGGCTGACCTGAAGAAACGCCTGGACGAAATGGGCATCGGCATTGAGCTGGACGAGTCGGCCAAGGATCTGCTGGCGGAAGAGGGCTACGATCCGACCTTTGGCGCCCGGCCGTTGCGGCGAGCCATTCAGCGTAAGGTTGAGGATGAACTCTCCGAGAAGATCCTGGCCCGCGAATTCCGCGAGGGCGATCATGTGCTGGTTACGACAGAAGACGGCAAGCTGGTCTTCCAGCGGCAACCCAGAGAATAGGATACTGGTCAGGCACTGTCAGGGGGGTGTTGCTGAACGTCAGGTTCGGCGGCACCCCTCTTTGTTTTTCTCGACCTGTTTTGGTGCTAGTCAGATAATGGTATAATGGGAGATGGGGGTGAGGGGTATCAAGCGAAGGAGCAAGTATGTCTGCCAAGCCTGCGGATACGAGACCGCCAGATGGCTGGGCCGCTGTCCGGAGTGCGGCGAATGGGGTACCCTGCAGGAGGAAGTTATTGAGGCGACAGCGCCAAATCTGCCGACCCGGGCGAGAGTGCAGGCGCCGGCCCGACTGGAGGAAATTGATCAGCGACCGATAATGCGCATTCCCACCCAGATCGCTGAGCTGGACCGTGTGCTGGGCGGAGGCATCGTCCCGGGCGAAGCGATCCTGCTGGGGGGCGATCCAGGGATCGGCAAATCGACGATCCTCATGCAGCTGGCTGGTCAGCTGGCTGCAAGGGACGCTACAGTGCTTTACATATCGGGCGAGGAATCGGTGGAACAGACCAAACTGAGGGCAGATCGGCTCAAAGTGAGGAGCGGCCCGATCCTGTTGGCGGCGGAGACCGAGCTGGCCACTATCCTGGCCCAGCTGGAGCTGACCAGGCCGCAGGTGGCCGTCATTGACTCCATCCAGACCGTCTATGATGCCAACCTGAGTTCAGCCCCTGGGACAGTGACCCAGATCCGGGAGTGCGCGTCCCGCCTGATCCGCTATGCCAAGCAGACTGGAGCCGTCGTTTTCCTGGTGGGGCATGTGACCAAGGACGGCGCCATCGCTGGCCCCCGGGTGCTGGAGCACATGGTGGATGCTGTTCTTTATTTCGAGGGCGAACGGCATCAGTCATTCCGGGTGTTGCGCGGGGTCAAGAACCGTTTTGGCTCCACCAACGAGATCGGCGTTTTTCAGATGGGCGAGGCCGGGTTGCGCGAGGTGGAGAACCCCTCGGAGCTGTTTCTCGGTGAGCGACCGATCGGCGTGGCCGGTTCGGTGGTGGTTGCCGCCATGGAGGGTACGCGCCCAATTCTCGTGGAATTGCAGGCTCTCGTGGCCCCCAGCACGCTGGGCACGCCGCGCCGGATGACGTCCGGCGTGGACAACAGCCGTGTGGCTATGATCCTGGCTGTGCTGGAGAAGCGCCTCGGCCTGCAACTGCAGTTTCAGGACACCTATGTCAACGCGGTGGGCGGCGTCAAGGTTCTGGAGCCGGCCGCCGATCTGGGGCTGGCGGTAGCCATTGTCTCCAGTTTCCGGGAGCGGGCGCCGGGTCCGCGTGACCTGATCCTGGGTGAGGTCGGGCTGGCCGGTGAAGTGCGCGGCGTCAGCCGCCTGGAGAGCCGGGTAAACGAGGCCGTAAAACTGGGTTTTCAGCGGATCATCCTGCCCAGGAGCAACCTGCGCTCTGGCTACCAGAATCCAGATGTACAACTGATCGGCGTTTCGCAGGTAGCCGAGGCGCTGCAGCAGGCGTTGAGTTGATAAGCCACACTATCTGTGGCAAGATGGCGATAGAACAGAATGTGCGGTCCTGACGGACTTGCTAAGGTGCCATCTGATGTTTGGCAAGCAAACATCACCTTATCTAGCTCGCAAGTCCTGACGGACTTGCTAAGGTGCCATCTGATGTTTGGCAAGCAAACATCACCTTATCTAGCTCGCAAGTCCTGACGGACTTGCTAAGGTACCATCTGATGTTTGGCAAGCAAACATCACCTTATCTAGCTCGCAAGTCCTAACGGACTTGCTGATGTACCATCTGATGTTTGGCAAGCAAACATCACCTTATCTAGCTCGCAAGTCCTAACGGACTTGCTGAAGGAGGGGGGAAGCGGCTTGGCTGACGAGAAGGAGCTGCAGCGCGCCTTACGTCGTCTTGCTCCGGGAACACCGCTGCGCGAGGGCCTGGATAACGTTCTACGCGCCCGTACCGGGGCGATTGTGATTATGAGCGATTCACCTGCTGTTCTGGAGTTGGCTGACGGTGGGTTCCAGCTGGACTGCGAGTTCACGCCCGAGGCATTATATGAACTGGCCAAGATGGACGGGGCGATTATTCTGAGCAGCGACGGGCGGAGAATTGTTTACGCCAACACCCAGCTAGTGGTTGACCCCAGTATTCCCTCCACCGAGACCGGCATCCGGCACCGCACCGCCGAGCGGGTGGCCCGCCTCACCAAGGAGTTGGTGATCGCCATCTCTCAGCGGCGCAACATCATCAGCCTCTACCTCGGGTCCCAGAAATACATCCTGCGCGATCTCAGCGTGATTCTCTCCAAGGCCAATCAGGCCTTGCAGACCCTGGAGAAGTATCAGGCGGTGCTCAATCAGGCGCTGATCAACCTGAGCGCCCTGGAGTTTGAGGATCAGGTGACCATCTATGATGTGAGCATCGTTGTCCAGCGCTTTGAAATGGTAGCCCGGATTGTGGCGGAGCTGAAGCGCTATATCATCGAACTGGGGACCGAAGGTCGTCTCGTGAACATGCAGATGGTGGAGCTGGTGGGCAATTCTGAGGCTGATTCGCTGGCGGTAATGCGCGATTATGCTGCGCCGGGAGAGACGCGCAGCCCAGAGGAGCTGAAAGAGCAGCTGAGCCAGTTCACGCCGGAGGAGCTGCTGGAACCGATCAATTTCTGTCGACTGATGGGATATGGCGCCAGCCTCAACGCACTGGAGCAGGCAGTCTCGCCACGGGGCTATCGCATCGCTAGCAAGATTCCGCGGCTGCCGGCCAGCGTGGTCGAGAACCTGGTGGAGCAGTTTGGGAGTCTGCAGAGCATCCTCCGGGCGTCGCTGGAAGAGTTGGACGAAGTGGAAGGCATCGGCGAGGTGCGCGCTCGCGCTATCAAGGATGGGCTGCGCCGTCTGCAGGAGCAGGTATTGGTGGATCGGCATTTCTAGGTATCATACGCTACTTCATAATAAACAAAACGGGCGCCTCGCTGGGGGCGCCCTTCATATCAGGACAGATTAAATATGCCGAGAGTCTTTAGCTGTTTCATCTCTTTGCTCAGCACATCGTGCAGCTTGAGCCCAAGAATGTTGCAGAGGGCTGTCAGGTAGAACATGTTGGCGCCGAGTTCGCGCTCAACGATGTCGCGACAGTGTTCGCATAGTTCACCGTTCAGGTGGCTGGCAACTTGTTGGCGAAACTCTTCCAGGGACGTGTCTGATGAAATGGGCTGACGGGACGCCTCCACCGAGATGCAGCCGCAGCTGGTGATAGCCTTGGCAATCGCCCGATTGGCCCGGGCATTGGATTCCTGGAGCTTGGATAGAACATCCATGATGCTGCGGTGCCGGATTAGATACTCATCTACAGCCTGCTGGAAAACATCGCAAGTGTTGTCCGTCAGTTGGGACCACCACCCTCTTCAAGGAATCATTCCGTCCTAATTATACTGACCGTAAAATGCAATTGTCAACGAAGGGCAGGCGCGCAGCAGCGGCGTTGGAGTTCGTCGAGGGCGCTTTGATAGCGCAACCTCACAGCCTGTGGGTATTTGTTGACAAGGTAATCTGCTCTGTGATACAATGCTAGTTTTCTTGACACGGTTGTCTAAAAATGCTATTCTAGATAAGAAGGAGGTGTGGCCTTAGTGTTCAAACTAGGCGATCGGGTGGTCTATCCGATGCACGGGGCCGGCGTCATCGAGGCGATCGAAGAAAAAGAGGTTCTCGGTGAACGTCAGGAGTATTATATCCTTAAACTGCCACTCGGCGAGATGCGGGTAATGATTCCACTGGCCAACGCAGAAAGCATTGGAATCAGGCAGGTTCTCAGCAACGATGAGATGGACCACGTCCTCGATGTCCTCAAACAGGAAGAGACGGCCATGCCGAATAACTGGAACCAGCGCTACAGGGCGAACCTGGAGAAGATTCGCACTGGCGATCTGAAGTCGGTGGCCGAGGTGGTGCGCAATCTGGTCAGGCGTGATCAGGAAAAGGGGCTGTCCACTGGGGAGCGCAAGATGCTGGATACAGCCCGGCAGATTCTGCTGAGCGAGGTTGTGTTGGTCAAGGGACTGGAGGAAGAATCCGCAGCACGTCTGATCGAAGAGCTGCTAGAAGGCTAGAGGAAGGGCGCTCTGCGGCCCTTCTTCTTTCTCTGTTCTTGTCTGGGCCTGCAACCAAAACTGTCACTGTTACGTATTCATTATGTGGGTGATTAGCGAGCAAAGAAAGGAGGTGAGATGGAATGCTGATACGCATAACCAGACTCTTGATTACACTGCTAGGCCTTCTGGTGGGTTACCGGGTCTCGCACTGGCTGATCCCCTTGATCAATCCCAGTTTCGTGTCCTGGACTCCCCTGGTAGCGGTGGTCATGGATATCCTGGGGGCCTTATTATTTGGACTCATTTTTTTTGTTATTGCCCCCGGATTGATGAACCAGATCGGACGGTTAGCATCAGCAGTGGAGGCCTATCTGCAGCGAATTCCGACACAGGATATCGTGATGGGTACCGGCGGCCTGGTTATTGGGCTGATCGTTGCCAACCTGCTGAGCTTTGCCCTCTGGGGAATCCCTTACGTCGGCCCCTATCTGCCGATCGCCAGCAACCTGCTGTTTGGTTATCTTGGGATAAGTGTGGCGCTGAAAAAGCGGGATGATCTGGGGAATATTTTTTCCGTGTCTGCCCGTAGCTCTCGCGCCTCGCGCCGCGAGAGCGCTGCCCGGGGAGACGCATCCCGGGATATCTACAAAGTGTTGGATACCAGCGTCATCATCGATGGCAGGATTGCTGATGTTGTCAAAGCTGGCTTCCTGGAGGGGATTCTGGTGGTGCCTACCTTCGTTCTGGAGGAACTGCGCCATATTGCCGATTCGTCCGATACGCTGCGGCGCAATCGCGGTCGTCGCGGGCTGGACATCCTCCACCAGATTCAGAAACAGCTGGGCACCAGGGTGCAGATTACGGAAAAAGACTATGAGGATATTCCCGAGGTGGATAGCAGGCTGATCAAGCTGGCTCAGGAACTGAAGGGCAAGGTGCTGACCACCGACTACAATCTGAACAAAGTATGTGAGTTGCACGGGGTGCCGGTGCTGAACATCAACGACCTGGCCAATGCTGTCAAACCGGTGGTTCTGCCTGGCGAGGAAATGGTCATCCAGGTCATCAAGGAAGGCAAGGAAGTCAATCAGGGCATCGCCTATCTGGACGACGGAACGATGATTGTCGTTGATAACGGCAAGAAGCATATTGGCGAACACCTGAAGGTCGTCGTTACCAGCGTGCTGCAAACCTCAGCCGGGCGGATGATCTTCGCCCGGGCGCGCTAAGGCGCGAGGAGCGACCCTTGGCTCAAACAGCCGAGGGTCTTTTTGCATTGTTAATCAAGGCTGCATTTTGGTATGCTTGTCCTAAGTATGCGGGGGGAGGTGTGCCATTCTGGTTTCCGTAGTGATCGTCGCCGCCGGCGAAAGCCGTCGCATGCAGGGCATGGGCGACAAGGTGCTGTTGTCGCTCCTGGGGAAACCCCTGCTGCTCTATTCGCTGGAGCTGTTTTCCCGCCTCGCGGCGGTCGAGCAGATTGTTCTCGTCATCAATCCCCGGCTGCGCCCCCAGATTGAGCAGCTGCTTCACTCCCATGGGTACAGGGATATCTGCCTCGTGTCGGGTGGCGCCAGCCGGCAGGAATCGGTCTATCGCGGCTTGCTGGCCTGCCGCGGGCGGGACCTGGTGGCCATTCATGATGCCGCCCGCCCTTGCCTGCGGGAGGAGGACGCTCTCGCCGTGATTGCTGCCGCTCGGCAGCAGGGAGCAGCTATCCTGGCTACTCCCGTCACAGACACCGTCAAGCGGGTGCAGGCTGGCAGGGTGATCGAATCGCCGCCGCGGGAACAGATGTGGGCGGCGCAGACACCACAGGTTTTTCGGTGGGATTGGATCGCGGCAGCCCATCGCCGAGCGTCTCAGACTGGGATCTCGGCCACTGACGATGCCGAACTGGTGGCCCTGTGTGGTCATCCGGTGGACGTGGTGCGCGGTAGCGCGCGTAACATCAAGGTGACAACGCCGGATGACTTGTTGCTGGCCGAGCTGATAATGACCAGGGGGGACAAGCCGTGGCAGTAGGAATTGGTTATGATGCTCATCGTTGGGCGGCGGGTCGGCCACTGATTCTCGGCGGAGTAGAGATTCCCGCCGAGTGTGGGTTGCTGGGCCACTCCGACGCTGATGTGCTGATCCATGCCATCATCGACGCCCTCCTGGGGGCGGCTGTCCTGGGCGATATCGGGCAGCACTTCCCGGACACCGATGCGGCTTACCGGGGAGTGGCCAGCACGGTGCTGCTCGCCCGTGTGCAGCAGCTGCTGACCGAACACGGGCTGACGATACATAACATCGATGCCACAGTGATCATGGAACGTCCCAGGCTGAGCCCTTATCTGCCTGCCATGCGGCGGAGGATTGCCGAGATCCTCAATATCGCTGAGAAGCAGGTCAGCCTGAAGGCCACCACCAATGAAGGGATGGGCTTTGTTGGGCGGCAGGAGGGTGTGGCGGCGCTGGCAGTTGCCCAGCTGGATGATGCAAGTCCGGGAACCAGAAGGGAAGCGGTGCGATGAAGCCAGCGATGACGCCGGAGCAGGCGCGCCAGCTGCCACCTCTCGTGCTGGCCTATATTGGTGACTCGGTCTATGAACTGGCTGTCCGCCAGCACCTGGTCCTGAGCGGCCGCACGCGCATCGACAAGCTGCACCAGGCAACTGTGGCCTGGGTGCGGGCTACTGCCCAGGCTGACGCACTGGAGGTTCTGGTCGATGAGTTGGACGAGGCCGAGGCTGACATCGTCCGGCGGGGACGCAACTGCAAGCCGTTGCGCCACCCGAAAAGCGCCACGCTGAGCGAATATCGCCAGAGCACCGGCCTGGAATCATTGCTAGGCTATCTCTATCTGAGCGGCCAGAAGGAGCGCCTCCAGGCCCTGCTGCAGCGCCTGATCGAAATCAATGAACAGGATGAGTGAGGCATGGAACGCTAGAGCACAGAGGGCTGCACCTCGCAGACCGGGCCTTGCCCGAATTCCGGAGTATGCCTTGAAAGGAGTTAAGCTATGGAGGTTAGGCTAATTCGCTATACACCTGAGCCGGAGATGACGGTGGCTGCTGCCGCCCGGCTCTGCTATTCGCCTGATCAGGTCGCAGAGCTGCTCGATGCCATGGATCTGAAGCGGGCGCGGCGGCTGATCAGCAAGCTGATGGAGATGCGCCACTTCTCGCCGTTGGAGCATGCCAGCTTCACGTTCGGCATCGCCGGCGTCAGCCGGAGCCTGTCCCACCAGTTGGTGCGGCATCGCATCGCGTCCTATTCGCAGCAATCCCAGCGATATGTGGCGCTGGGCAAGGTGCCCACTGTTATTCCGCCCTCGATAGCTGAGGATAGCCAGGCGCTATCATATTTCAATGAAGCGATGGCTAGCATAGAGGATGCCTATCGGAAGCTGCTCAACCTGGTGCCGGCGGAAGATGCCCGCTACGTGTTGCCGAATGCCTGCCAGACCAACCTGGTGATGACGATGAATGCCCGCAGCCTGCTCAACTTCTTCAGCCTGCGCTGCTGTAACCGGGCCCAATGGGAGATCCGAGAATTGGCCTGGGCGATGCTTGTTCTGGTGAAAGAGGTGGCACCATCCCTGTTTGCTAACGCCGGGCCCAATTGTCTGACCGGCATCGGCTGCCAGGAAGGCGAGCTGAGTTGCGGAGAACCGCCTGAGCGCTAGCTCTGGCGGCCCAGTCCGACTTTGGAAGGAGAACTGCACGATGGAACAGTTGGAGGGACGTAATCCGGTATTGGAGGCACTCCAGGCCGGCCAGGATCTGAACAAGGTGCTGATCGCCAAGGGGACAAGCGGCGGAGCGATTGACCGGATCATCAGCCTCTGTCGGCGGCGGCAGGTGACGGTGCAGTTCGTCGACCGCCAGGTGCTGGAAAAAATGAGTGTCACCGGGCGTCATCAGGGGGTAGTGGCTGAACTGGCGGCGTTTGCCTATGCTCAGTTGGAGACGGTGCTGGATCGAGCCCGCGAGCGGCAGGAGGCTCTGCTGCTGGTCATGCTGGATGGCGTGGAAGATCCGCATAATCTGGGGTCGGTGATCCGCACCGCCGAAGCTGCCGGCGCCCACGGCGTCATTATCCCCAAACATCGCGCTGTCGGTCTCACGCCAGCGGTGGCTCGCGCCTCGGCCGGAGCGATTGCTCATCTGCCTGTAGTGCGGGTGACAAATCTGGTTCAATGCTGCGCCCAGCTGAAAGAGGCGGGAGCCTGGGTGGTGGGTGCCGAGGCCGACGCTGAGCAGCTGGCGTATCAGAGTCGTCTGGACGGCCCGCTCGTGCTGGTTCTGGGAGGCGAAGGCAAGGGAATCAGCCGACTACTCCGGGAGCATTGTGACCTTCTGGTCAGATTTCCCTTGCTGGGACAGGTAAATTCACTAAATGTCAGCGTCTCTGCAGCGCTCCTGCTCTATGAGGTGGTCAGACAGCGGAAAGTTATGTCACCTAACCTAGCTTGACCCTCCGGAAAATCTTGCTTTATAATAGGTTATGTGTAGTTGAGGGTGCTGGACTGCAAACTGCGTGGAGGCGATATATGTGAACATGGATGCCCAACCGGAGTTCTTTCCCGATATTGATCAGATGTCCGAAGAAGATCTAGTGGAAAGTGCCAAGCAGGGCAGCACTTACGCATTGGAATTCCTGATTAACAAGTACAAAGCGTTTGTACGCGCCAAAGCCAAATCTTACTTTCTGATTGGTGCCGATCGCGAGGATATTATCCAGGAAGGCATGATTGGGCTTTATAAAGCGATTCGTGACTATCGCGCTGATAAGCTGGCCTCTTTTCGGGCCTTTGCCGAACTCTGTATTACGCGGCAGATCATCACTGCCATCAAGACGGCCACGCGGCAGAAGCATATTCCACTCAACTCGTATATCTCCCTGAATAAACCGATCTACGACGAAGAGTCAGATCGCACCCTGCTGGATGTTCTCTCCGGCAACCGGATCACCGATCCGGAAGAGCTGATGATCAACCAGGAGGAGTTTCTGGATATCGAGTTGCACATGGGCGAGTTGCTCAGTGAGCTGGAATGGAAGGTGCTGATTGCCTACCTGGAGGGCAAATCCTATCAGGAGATTGCCGGCGATCTGGATAGACATGTGAAGTCGATCGATAACGCCCTGCAAAGAGTCAAGCGCAAAGTGGAGCGATATCTGGAGGAACGTAACAACAATAACAACTGATCCTGATATTGGTCGGCAGCCAAATCATGCCGCCCCTTGACTGTTGGCCGAAAGCGGCGTATAATAAAATCTGTCTCCAAGTGAGGCGCTATACGGCTAAATGGAGGAGTACCCGAGCTGGCCAAAGGGGGCAGACTGTAAATCTGCTGGCATTGCCTTCACTGGTTCGAATCCAGTCTCCTCCACCATTGATTTGTCTGCGGGTGTAGCTCAATGGTAGAGCACCAGCCTTCCAAGCTGGCTGCGTGGGTTCGATTCCCATCACCCGCTCCACAATATGTGAAACGACGCGGGGTAGAGCAGTCTGGTAGCTCGTCGGGCTCATAACCCGGAGGTCGCAGGTTCAAATCCTGCCCCCGCTACCATTTCAAATCCTGAAGGGATTTGATAATCCAATAAAGCGATCGTTGCGGTAGCAACTATCGGCTTGTACCACTGCAAATCCTGAAGGGATTTGATAACCACAACTCGATAACGGCGCGGGGTAGAGCAGTCTGGTAGCTCGTCGGGCTCATAACCCGGAGGTCGCAGGTTCAAATCCTGCCCCCGCTACCAATTCAAATCCCAAAGGGATTTGATAATCCAATAAAGCGATTGTTGCGGTAGCAACTATCGGCTTGTACCACTGCAAATCCCAAAGGGATTTGAAAGGATTTAATCCGCTGACGTAGCTCAGTAGGTAGAGCGCATCCTTGGTAAGGATGAGGTCACCGGTTCAATTCCGGTCGTCAGCTCCATACGCAGATTTGGCCCCAGCCGAGAACGGCTGGGGTTTTTGTACTTGCCACTGCCTGGCAAGCTTTTTGATAATTTGTTTGACTTGCCGCGATGAGGTTGGTAATATTAAGGATAGCAGACAGGCCACTGTCTGTGAGGAGGAGGGTTAAATCAAGATGGCAAAGCAAAAGTTTGAGCGCACCAAGCCGCACGTGAACATTGGCACCATCGGTCATATCGACCATGGCAAGACCACACTGACGGCAGCCCTGACCAGCGCTCTTTCGACCGTAGGCGGCGCCGCCAAGATGGGCTACGACCAGATCGACAAGGCGCCAGAAGAGAAGGCCCGCGGCATCACCATCAACACTTCGCACGTGGAGTATGAGACCGAGAGTCGGCACTATGCTCACGTCGACTGCCCGGGTCACGCTGACTACATCAAGAACATGATCACCGGTGCAGCCCAGATGGACGGTGCCATTCTCGTGGTATCGGCCGCTGACGGCCCGATGCCCCAGACGCGCGAGCACATCCTGCTGGCTCACCAGGTTAACGTCCCCTACATCGTTGTCTTCCTGAACAAGGCCGACATGGTGGACGATCCTGAGCTGATCGAGCTGGTAGAGATGGAAGTGCGCGAGCTGCTTTCCGATTACGGCTATCCAGGCGATGACACGCCGATCGTGGTCGGTTCCGCTCTGAAGGCACTGGAGTGCGGTTGCGGCAGCCGCGACTGCGAGTGGTGCGGCAAGATCTGGGAGCTGATGGATGTCGTGGACGAGTACATCCCGACTCCTGAGCGCGAGGCTGACAAGCCGTTCCTGATGCCGGTGGAAGACGTCTTCACCATCACCGGTCGCGGGAACTGTGGGTACCGGCCGGGTCGAGCGCGGCACCGTCAAGGTTGGCGACGAGGTAGAGATCGTCGGCCTGCGCGAGGAATCCCGCAAGACTGTCGTCACCGGCGTGGAGATGTTCCGCAAGCTGCTGGAGCGGGCTGAAGCCGGCGACAACGTCGGTCTGCTGCTGCGCGGTGTCGATCGCCAGTCCATCGAGCGCGGTATGGTTCTGGCCAAGCCGGGCACCATCAAGCCGCACACCAAGTTCAAGGCTGAAGTCTACGTCCTGAAGAAGGAAGAGGGCGGCCGCCATACCGCATTCTTCAGCGGCTATCGTCCGCAGTTCTTCTTCCGCACCACCGACGTGACCGGTAGCATCGAGCTGCCGGAGGGCGTGGAGATGGTCATGCCTGGTGACAACGTGACCATGACCATCGAGCTGATCACGCCGATCGCTCTGGAGCGGGGCCTGCGTCTCGCCATCCGCGAGGGCGGCCGCACGGTTGGTTCGGGCGTTGTAACCGAGATCATCGAATAATCAAGTCCAGCGGATTTGATAGGGGCAAGGCGCGGCTTTGGCCGCGCCTTTTTCTCGGCTGGGGCGGCTTTTGCCAGGGGGCCAAGTATTGACATAAGATGCCCTCTGTGATAACTTGATTGAGTAACCTATGCATAGTACCAAGAGGAAGTGAGGTGCGAAAGCACATGCGCGTTGGTATTACGCTGGCTTGCACCGACTGCAGACAGCGCAATTATCGTACCAGCAAGAACCGCAGAACGACTACTGACCGCCTTGAGCTGAAAAAATATTGCCGCTTCTGTAAGACTCACACGACCCATCGTGAGACCCGCTAGAGTGGAAACAGGCGGGGGTGAATAGTAATGGGTCTATTGGCTAGAATTGCAGATGGTGGCCGCAATCTGTGGAAGTTTTTCCGGGATGTTCGTTCAGAGCTGAGGCGTGTGATCTGGCCGACTCGTCGCCAGACGATGGTCTACACCCTCGTTGTGCTGGTGACCGTCTTGGCCATTACCGTCCTGCTCTACGTTGTGGACACCTCGATCAGCTATGTCCTTGAGCGGCTGCTCAATGTGTAACCCGTATCGGATCAACCGCAAACAAGGAGGAGGCAGGGGCCATCTGGCCCCGAGTTAGCATGGAAAAACAGTGGTATGTAGTTCACACTTACTCCGGCTATGAGAATAAGGTGAAAACCAATCTGGAGAAGCGTGTCCAATCCATGGAGATGGAGGACAAGATTTTCCGTGTGATGGTTCCTCTGGAGGATACGGTTGAGACGGGACGGGACGGCAAGAAAAAGGTGGTTAAGAAGAAGGTTTTCCCCGGGTACGTCCTGGTGGAGATGATCGTCACGGACGACTCCTGGTATGTGGTACGCAATACGCCTGGTGTCACCGGCTTTGTCGGATCTGGAACCAAACCGATCCCCCTGGAGGAGCATGAGGTTAGGCAGATCATGCGGCAGGTTGGCGGCGAAGCGGCCCAAGTTCGGATTGATCTTGAGGTCGGCGAATCAGTGCGGATTACCAGCGGCCCGTTCCAGAATTTTGTCGGTGTGGTGGAAGAGCTAAACCACGAGCGGCAGAAGGTGAAGGTGAGGGTCTCTCTCTTTGGACGGGAAACCCCCGTGGAATTGGACTATACTCAGGTCGATAAGGTCTGAGTATCAGCGCCTGATTCTTTCAGGCCTGAACAACAAGACATGAGGGAAAGGGAGGTGGACGTTCATGGCTAAGAAGCTAGTTAGGGTTGTCAAGCTTCAACTGCAAGCTGGCAAAGCAACACCCGCTCCACCGGTTGGACCTGCCCTGGCTCAGACTGGCATTAACATGATGGGGTTTTTGAAGGAGTTCAATGAACGCACATCCAAACAGATGGGGATGATTATCCCGGTTGAGATTTCTGTTTATCAGGATCGTTCTTTTACGTTCATTACTAAGACCCCACCAGCTGCTGTGCTGTTAAAGAAGGCAGTGGGCATTGAGTCTGGTTCTGGTGTTCCCAACCGTAACAAAGTTGCCACCATTACCCGAGATCAAGTTCGGGAGATTGCACAAACCAAAATGCCCGATCTCAACGCGGCTTCGGTGGAAGCAGCCATGCGGATGATTGAGGGTACTGCCCGGAGCATGGGCATCACGGTTGTCGACTGAGATCAAGGCAGAAAGATTGTGGGAGGGTTATCCCGCTAAGACCACAGGAGGTGCAGACCACAGATGAAACGTGGAAAGAAGTATCAGGACGCCCTCAAACAGTTTGATCGCATGGAGCTGCATGATGTAACACAGGCGATTGACCTGGTCAAGCAGATTGCCTCGGCCAAGTTTGATGAGACGGTTGAGGCGGCCATCAAGCTGGGAGTCAATCCGAAGCATGCTGATCAGCAGGTGCGTGGGGCGGTTGTGCTGCCACACGGAACCGGTAAGACGGTTCGCGTCCTCGTTTTTGCCCGGGATGCCAAAGCGCAGGAAGCCGAAGAGGCCGGTGCCGACTACGTCGGCGCTGAGGATCTGGCGCAGCGGATCCAGCAGGGCTGGCTCGATTTTGATGTCGCCATCGCTACACCGGATATGATGGGTGTTGTCGGTCGGCTGGGCCGTATCCTCGGCCCCAGAGGGCTGATGCCCAACCCGCGGATCGGTACAGTGACGATGGATGTTGGCCGCGCTGTTCAGGACAGCAAGGCCGGTAAGATCGAATACCGAGTCGACCGCGCCGGTATTGTTCATGCGCCCATCGGCAAGGTTTCCTTCGAGACCGAGAAGCTGCAGGAGAACTTTGAGGCGCTGATGGATGCCCTGATCAAGGCCAGGCCTTCCGGAGCCAGAGGGCAGTACGTGCGCAGCGTCACTGTGTCCTCGACTATGGGGCCCGGGGTGCGGATCCATCCGCTACGAGCTACGGGTGGTAACGCCTAGTAATTCCAATTGACGAGACCAGCTGTGGCTGGTATACTGGCAAATGACCGTAGACAGCAGGTGCCGGAAGGCCTAAAGGGAAACCGCCTGCCGAGGTGAAGATAACCTGATTAGCTTAGTGTGCTTTTCATGGCCTTCGCTGTCTGCGGAGGCCATGTTTGGTTTCCCAGAGACTCTGCTAAGGAGGTGGGATGATGGGTATCAGCCGCGAACAGAAACAAGCGGTGGTTCAGGAACTGGTTGAGAAGCTGGGTAACGCCAAGGGGGCTGTCCTGACGGACTTCCGTGGCATCAACGTGATCAAGGTCACTGAGCTGCGCCGTCAGCTGCGCGCTGCCGGTGTCGATTTCAAGGTGGTCAAGAATACGCTGGCCAAGCGGGCTACCAGTGAGCTTGGCATTACAGACCTTGATCAGTACCTGGAAGGGGCGACAGCGATCGCCTATAGCCTCGAGGATCCGGTGGCGCCTGCCAAGGCGGTCTCCGAATTCATCAAGGCGAACCGGATGCTGTCTATCAAGGCGGGTCTGGTGGAGGGCAGTGTCATCACGGCCGATGGCGTTCAGGCACTGGCCGATCTGCCTCCAAGGGAAGTGTTGGTTGCTCAGGTGGTCGGTGCCATTGCAGCGCCGATATCTGGTTTCCTCAATGTTCTGCAGGGCCCTGTCCGCAAGCTAGGCTATGCGCTTGAGGCAGTGCGCAAGCAGAAGGAAGAAGCTTAACTCGCTACCCTGTTAGGGGTTTGACCACATAAGGAGGTGAGAATAGTGACTAAGGAACAGATTATCGAAGCTATCAAGGAAATGACGGTGCTGGAGCTGTCCGAGCTGATCAAGGCTCTGGAGGAGGAGTTTGGCGTTAGCGCTGCTGCGCCGATGGCGATGGCCATGCCAGTGGCCGGTGGTGCCGCTCCTGCCGCAGAAGAGGAAGAGCAGACCGAGTTTGACGTTATCCTGACCTCGGCTGGCGATAAGAAGATCGCTGTCATCAAGGTCGTTCGTGAGATCACCGGTTTGGGTCTCGTCGAGGCCAAGGGCCTGGTCGACGGTGCCCCGAAGGCAGTTAAGGAGAAGGTCAGCAAGGAAGAGGCCGACACCATCAAGGCTAAGCTGGAAGAAGCTGGCGCCAGCGTGGAAGTCAAGTAGTAGTTTGAAAGAGCACCCGTGCCCGGCGCGGGTGCTCTTTTTTCCATAGTTCCTCTGCAAAAAAAGAAGCGGAGCTATCTGCTCCGCTGAGCTATGTACAGCTATTCGTTTCCACGAACGTCATTGGCGATTTGTCTCAGGCAATCCCCGCAGATATTCTTTCCGCGGTAGTTCACTATGCCCTCTGCATTTCCGCAGAAGATGCAGGCAGGCTCGTATTTCTTCAGGATGATCTTCTCGCCGTCAACGTAGATCTCGAGAGAGTCTTTTTCCTCAATACCCAGGGTGCGACGCAACTCGATCGGGATCACCACGCGGCCCAGCTCGTCTACCTTGCGAACAATACCTGTTGACTTCATTGTTTCCCCTCCTTTATGACAAGATTCGACAAACATCCCCAGAAAGTACTATAGCAGCTATACCAATAGCTGTCAATAGACATCCATTTATTTTTTTCCATCCCTCAAAGTCTAGCGATAGATGTTGGCAACCAGGCCTGGGCAGCGCCATGGGTTTGACACGGCCCTGCCGGCGTGGTATCCTACTACAAATCGCAAATTACAGGCAATGAAGGAAAGAGTAATCGGACCAACGCGTCTTCCAGAGAGCCGGTGCAGGTGCAAGCCGGCAGACGGGTTACCGATGAAGATGGCTCCGGAGCCGGGTGGCTGAGTTCGCAGGAGTTAGGTCACCCCGTGATTCAGGCGTTATCTGATAGGCTTCTTATGCCGCTGAGGCTGGCTTTAGCCAGCAAAGCAGGGTGGTACCACGGACCGCCGTCCCTGAGGGGATGGCGGTTTTTTGTACCGTTTGGGCTGTGTGCAAGAAGTGCCTCGGGCCAGGGCACGCCCCTCCAGGTCCGGGCTCGACCGCAGTCTTCAAGGAAGCATCTGGGGACAGGCCACGCCCCCCAAGGCCTGGGCTTCCCTCGTCTGTCGGTATGAGCTCGCCGCGACGGGGAAGCAGCAAAACTCGCTCAGAGAGGCCAGAGCTTTGGGTCCCTGGTCACAGGAATGGGATAGCGAGCTGCGCTTTCAGCGACCGCCAAGGGCGCTCGAACAGTTGCTGCTTCTGATCCCGTCTCGTCTCGCTCCTTTGAATACGCCGCCAAAGGGCCTTGGTGGGCGGTGCCCTGTCCCCAGGCAGACAGTTAGTGTCTTGCGCCTGAATGATACTATCCCTGCATGAAAAGCAACCATTACCCTGGTTTGATCACTGAAGGAGAGTGAGTGCATTGAAACCCAAGTTTTATCTCACGACCCCGCTCTACTATACCAGCGGGCAGCCCCACATCGGCCATGCCTATACCAGCGTCCTGGCCGATACGCTGGCTCGCTACAAACGTTTGCGGGGCTATGATGTCTGCTTCCTCACCGGCACCGACGAGCATGGTCTCAAGGTCCAGAAGACGGCTGAGGCGGCGGGCGAGGATCCGCAACGCTTCGTCGATCATCTGGTGGACGAATTCAAGGCGCTGTGGAAGCTCCTCGCTGTGGACTATGACGTCTTTATCCGCACCACCGCCGAGCAGCATAAGCAGGCAGTCGCTCGGATCTTTACCAGACTGTACGAGCAGGGTGACATCTACAAGAGCGAGTATCAGGGGCATTACTGCACGCCGTGCGAAGCCTTCTGGACCGATCGGCAACTGAAGGATGGCAAATGCCCCGATTGTGGCCGGGAAGTACAGTGGGTGACCGAGGAGAGCTACTTCTTCCGTCTTTCCAGGTATCAGGATCGGCTGCTCAGGCACATCGAGGAGCATCCTGAGTTCATCCAGCCGGCCTCGCGGCGCAACGAGATGGTGAACAACTTCCTCAGGTCGGGGCTGGAGGACCTCTGCGTCTCCCGCACTACCTTCTCCTGGGGCGTCCCGGTGCCGTTTGATCCAAAGCATGTCGCCTATGTCTGGATCGATGCGCTCAGCGGCTATATCAGTGCCCTGGGGTATACTCAGACGGACGACGCGCAGTTCCAGCGTTACTGGCCGGCCGATGTGCACCTGATGGGGAAGGAGATCGTGCGCTTCCACTCGATCATCTGGCCAGCACTGCTGATGGCTCTCGACCTGCCGCTGCCGAAGCAGGTCTATGGGCACGGCTGGTGGCTGTTTGACAGCGACAAGATGTCCAAGTCCAAGGGCAATGTGGTCGACCCCGTCGTCCTCGCGGAGCGCTATGGGGTTGACGCCCTGCGCTACTATCTGTTGCGGGAGATCTCCCTGGGTGCGGACGGCAATTTCACCAACGAACTGTTCATCACGCGCCTCAACGCCGATCTGGCCAACGACCTGGGCAATCTGCTCAGTCGCACTGTCTCCATGATTGCGCAGTACTTCGGCGGTGAAATTCCGGCGGCAGCTGAGCCGACCGAGTTTGATGCTGCATTGCTCGAACTGGCCGGCAAGACGCGGGCAGCGGTGGAAGCCGCCACCGACGCCCTGCAGTTCAACGTGGCACTGGAAGCGATTATGGAGCTGATCAAGCGCTCCAACAAGTATATTGACGAGACGACCCCCTGGATTCTGGCCAGGTCGACTGAGACCCGGGGGCAACTGGCGACGGTGCTCTACCATCTGGCCGATGTGCTGCGGCTCTCGGCAACACTGCTCCAGCCTTTCCTGCCGAGCACATCGCTTCGGATTTGGGAGCAGCTGGGTCTGGAGGCGGCTGATTTTGCTGCCTGGGAGACGGCTGTTCCGGGGTTACTCCCCAGTGGGCGGCGGGTGCGTAAGGGAGCGCCGATTTTCCCGCGGGTTGATCTGGCCAAGGAGCTGGCAGCCCTGACCCCGGCACCAAAGACGCTGGAACCGCCGCTGGCCGATGAGATTGAGATTGACCTCTTCGATCAGGTCGACCTGCGCGTCGTCGATGTGCTGGCGGCGGAACGGGTGCCGAAAACCGATAAATTGCTGAAGCTGACGGTGCAGATGGGGCCCACCCAGCGGACGATTGTGGCCGGAATCGCCGCATCATACGCGCCAGAAGACCTGGTGGGCAAGCAGGTGGTGATCGTGGCCAATCTGAAGCCGCGCAAGCTGCGGGGCATTGAGTCCCAGGGTATGGTCCTGGCTGCCTCCGCTGGCAACAGGCTGGCCGTGCTCACTCCGCTGGGTGGCGCGGAATCGGGCAGCCGGGTGAAGTAGGAGGGGTTTGCTTGGTTATCGATTCGCATGCCCATCTTAACGACGCGCGCCTCCACTCGAACCTGCCTCACTGGATCGAGGCGGCCCGGGCGGCGGGACTCAGTGCCATCATCAACGTGGGCTACGACCTGCCTTCTTCCGAGCTGGCGGTTAACCAGGCGCAGCGCTTTCCGGAGATATATGCGGCGGTGGGCGTCCACCCGCATGACGCTGCCACGTGGACTGATCAGCTGGCCACGCGCCTGGAGGCGCTGAGCTATCGGCCGCGAGTGCAGGCCTGGGGTGAGATCGGGCTGGACTTCCACTATGATAACTCGCCGCGGGATGTTCAGGAGGAGGTCTTTGCCATCCAGCTGGAGCTGGCTAAACGCCGCGGCCTGCCGGTGATTATCCATAATCGGGACGCTCATGCGGCTGTCCTCAGGATTCTCCAGCAGCATGCACCATACCCTGCGGGTGGAGTGATGCACTGCTACTCGTCCAGCCCGGAGATGCTGCCTGCGTTCCTGGAATTAGGCTTTTATATCTCCCTGGCCGGGCCGGTGACGTTCAAGAACAGCCGCCGGCTGCCGGAGGTGGTGCGCCGGGTGCCGCTGGATCGGCTGCTGGCGGAAACGGACTCCCCCTACATGGCACCGGAGCCCTATCGAGGCAATCTGAACCACCCGGCTTTGGTGACTGAGGTGATTCGTAAGATGGCGGAGATTCTGGAGATGGAATATGCTGACGTGGCTCAGACTACAGCCGCCAACGGCCGGCGGCTGTTCCGGCTGCCGCCGGCCAGCGAGGCAGGTGCTGACAGTTGAGCCTGACCCGGCCTTCTGTCGTCCACGATCTGCTGGCGCGCCACCAGCTGCGTCCCAGTCAGAGCCTGGGGCAGAACTTCCTCGTTGATGAGCACCATCTGGAGAAGATTGTTGCCGCAGCGTGCCTGGATCCAGGCGATGTGGTGCTGGAGATCGGCCCCGGTCTGGGCACGCTGACGGCGCGGCTGGCAGCTCAGGCTGGGTCGGTGATCGCGGTGGAGAAGGACCGTCGCCTGCAGCCGGTGCTGCAGGAAACCGTGGGGCATCTGCCCAACGTTCGGCTCGTCTTTGCCGATGCCCTGGAGGTGGATTATCCGGCGCTGCTGAGCGAGGGCCGGGCGGCGAAGGTCGTAGCCAATCTGCCCTACTATATCACCACTCCAGTTCTCGAGACTCTGTTGCGCTGCTCCGTCCCCTGGCAGTTGTTTGTCTTTCTGGTGCAGAAAGAGGTGGCAGAGCGCCTGCAGGCCGGCCCGGGGAGGAAGCAATATGGGGTGTTGACGGTTCTGGCGCAGTTTTATGCCCAGATCGATGTCGTGGCGCAGGTGCCGGGTAGCGCGTTCTTCCCGGCGCCGCGCGTCACATCCGCTGTCGTCCGCTTGACGCCGCACGACCCGATCCCCTGGGCCCTCAGGAGCGATCTGGATCGCTTTGCCGACGTGGTCAGCGCCGCCTTTGGGCAGCGCCGCAAGACGCTGGTCAATGCCCTGTCTGCCGGGCTGGGCATCGAGCGCCAGGAGCTGCGGCAGGTGCTGGCACGCCTCGGCTGGCCTGAGGGGAGGCGGGGTGAATCTCTCTCGGTGGCGGAGTTTGTCGAGCTGACCAACCAGCTCCCGCGATAACGAGTGGGACACGGTATGCGAAGCCCGTCTTTCAGCGGAGTTTTGCGCTGGCTGGGCAGCGACAGAACGGCGTGTCATCGGCGCTAAGTGCCCTAAAAAGCCATATTTCAACGCCAAATGTTCCTTGACAGCCTTCGCGGCTTCCTGCTATAATGATCGGCTATGTTTGACACCACTGGCAGCCTGTGCTATACTGGACAAGGAGAGAAGTCAAGAGAGAGGTGGGTTGTCTTTGGCGGCAAAAAATGCCCTGGCTGAGATTCGTCGTGATCTGGAAACGCATGTTGGTGAGAGAATTTGGGTTAAAGCTAATCGTGGCCGACGTAAGACTGTGATCCGCGAAGGTATCTTGACAAACATTTATCCTTATCATTGCTTGATTGAACTGAATGACGAAAAATACCCTGTTAAGGTGGTTTCCGTCAGCTATGCCGACGTGTTGACCCAGACCGTGGAGCTATCCATCGGTCAACCGGTAGCTGCCGAAAAGGGAGCTGACTCCTGAAACACATAGCTTAACAATCTCCCCCAGGAATGTTCCTGGGGGTTTTTCTATTCAGGCAATCTCTGGTATATCCCCCTGCCGCGCGGGGGAAAATACCCAATGCGAGTTTCTGGGGAAGGGGCCGGGGCCATTGCATGACAACAGCGGCAGGCTAGTGATCATCGGCGGCGCAGAGGATAAGCAGGGAGAATGCCTTATTCTGCGGGAGGTGGTCAGGCTGGCAGGGGGCGATGCTGCTCGCCTTCTGGTGCTGACTGCGGCTACCCAGCAGCCGGAGCAGGTGGGGAACGAATATCGCGCTATTTTCCAGCGTTTAGGGGTGCGAGAGGTCGGCGTGCTGGATATCAGCTGCCGACTACAGGCCGAGGATCGCCTGTTGGGCAGGTTAGTGGATGATGCCACCGGGGTATTCTTCACCGGCGGCGATCAACTGCGGATTACCAGCCTGATTGGTGGAACATATCTATTTCAGCGTTTACATCAAGCTTTTCAGCGTGGGGTGGTGATTGCCGGTACAAGTGCCGGAGCTTCAGTGATGAGCTCGACTATGATTGTCCAAGGTTTTGGGGAACAGGAACCGAGGCCGGCGGCGGTGCGTCTCGCCCCAGGCTTTGCCCTGGTACCAGACGCGGTGATCGACCAGCATTTCGCGCAGCGCGGTCGGCTGGGGCGCCTGCTGTCGGCCATCGCCCAGAATCCGTTCGTCCTCGGTTTCGGCATCGACGAAGACACAGCTATGGTGGTTCGCGGGCCGGAGGTCAGCGTCATCGGTTCGGGAACGGTGGTTGTTCTGGATGGGCAGCATGTCACTTTCTCCAATACATCCGAGATCAGCCCCCAGGACGCCCTTGCCCTGGGCAACGTCAAATTGCACGTACTACCAACTGGCTATCGTTTCGACCTGCAGGCCAGGCGGCCAAGAGAACCGATAACTGGCCTGTCCGAGTCAACCAAGGAGGCTAATGAGTCGTGAAAATCCTGGAGTTGCGCACCTTTCCGGGGCGCAACGTGTATACGCTCCGTCCAGCCGTACGGGCTTTGATCGACTTGCAGGATCTCGCCTGCAAGGAGAGCCGGGAGTACCCCGGTTTCAACCAACGGCTGCTTTCCGTTCTTCCTGGCCTGCGCCTGCACGGCTGTGCATCAGGCGAGGAGAACGGCTTTATCCAGCGGCTGCAGGAGGGGACGTATTTCGGCCATGTTCTGGAGCATGTCATCCTGGAGCTGCAGACGCTGTTGGGGATCGAGGGGCGCTATGGAAAGACGCGCTCCACCGATCAGGTAGGTGTCTATGAGGTGGTTTTCGAATCGCGGGCCCAGGGGATCAGCGATCTGCTGGTGAGTACCGGGATAGACATCATTCAGGCCTGCCTGCAGGGGGAGCGTTTCCCTCTGGAACCAGCACTGAACAAGCTCCGGCAGCGGCTGGCTGCCACCGAGCTGGGGCCGAGCACTCAGGCGTTGGTGCAGGCAGCCCGCCGGCGTGGTATCAGCGTCACCCGCATCGGTTCGGGAAGCCTGCTACAGTTGGGAACTGGTCGCTACGCCAAGCGTGTGCAGGCAACGCTGACCAGCGAGACCAGCTGTATTGCCGCGGATATCGCCGGTGATAAGTCGCTGACCAAACTGGTGCTGGGCGAAGCCGGGATTCCGGTTCCCCGGGGGAAGGTAGTCCATTCAGCGGACGAGGCTCTGTCAGCCTGGCAGGAGATGAACTGCCCCGTCGTGATTAAGCCGTGTGACGGCAATCAGGGGAAGGGGGTCTCCCTGAACCTGAATAGCGCCAGGGAGATTCGCCAGGCCTTTGAAATAGCGCGGCGGTTCAGCGCCGAGATTCTGGTGGAGGAATACGTTGAAGGCCGCCATTATCGCTTCCTGGTGGTCAACGGGCAAATGGTGGCCGCTGCGGAGCGAATTCCGGCGCACGTTGTGGGCAATGGTCAGGACTGTATCCAGGCGCTGATCGATGCTGTCAACGCTGACCCGGATCGCGGCATGGAGCACGAGAAGCCGCTGACCAGAATCGTCGTCGATGATATGGTGCAGGCTGTTCTGGCCCGTCAGAACCTGACCCTGGATGACGTGCCAGAGAGAGGAGCTTTCGTGCGCTTGCGCGACAACGCCAACCTGAGCACCGGCGGCACTGCCGTCGATGTCACCGACCAGGTGCATCCGGAGCTGGCGCAGACCATGGTGCGCGCTGTGCGCGCCGTAGGGCTGGACGTGGCCGGCGTGGATCTGGTCACCGATGATGTCTCGCGGCCGTTGGCAGACCGGCAGGGTGCGGTGATTGAGGTCAATGCCGCGCCAGGAATCAGGATGCATCATTATCCGTCGCAGGGGACCAGCCGCGATGTGGCCGATCGGATCATCGGCGGGCTGTATCCACCAGGTTCTCGCAGCGAGATCCCCCTTGTCGCCATCACCGGAACCAACGGCAAGACGACCACCAGTCGCCTCGTCGCCCACACATTGCGGCAGATCTACCCGGTCATTGGGCTGACCAGCACTGAAGGCATTTTCCTCAACGATAAGTGCATCGTCTCCGGCGACACCACCGGGGCTTGGAGCGCACGCGTCGTCCTTTCCGACCCGACAGTGGACGCCGCCGTACTGGAACTGGCTCGCGGCGGCCTGATCCGGGGCGGGCTGGCCTACGAGCAGAGCGACGTAGCTGTGCTGACTAACATCTCTGAGGATCACCTGGGACAGGATAATCTGGATAGCCTGGATGACCTGGTCTGGGTGAAGTCGCTGGTGCTGGAGGCGGTGCGTCCCGACGGCTATACAGTCCTGAACGCAGACGATGAGCAAAGCCTGCGGGCCCTGGAGCGCGTTCGTAGCAGGGTGATCTACTTCAGTCTACGGGGTGACAACCGTCACATCCAGCATCATCTGGCTCTCGGCGAGCGTGCTGTTATCCTGCGGGACGGCTGGCTTTGCCTCGCTGAAGGCAAAGCGTGTCAGCCCCTGTTGGCGGTGGGTGATATCCCCATTGCCTTTGGGGGGCATGCTCAGTACAATGTCGCCAATGCCTGCGCCGCCGTGGCGGCGCTCTGGGGGATGGGCGTGCCGACAGACCTGATCGCCAGCGGTCTGCGCAGCTTCCGCCCAGAAGTGCATAACCCCGGTCGCCAGACGTTGCTGCAGGTGGCGCAGCGGATGGTGATGGTGGATTACGCCCATAATGTGGCCGGCCTCAGGGGGCTGGTGGCGTTGAGCCGCAGCCTGACCCGGGGCAGGTTAATCGGTGTCATCGCCGCCCCCGGCGATCGGCGCTCCAACAGCATCTATCGTCTGGGGCAGGTAGCGGGCCAGGGCTTCGACCTCGTCTATATCAAGGAAGATCAGCAGTTGCGGGGGCGCGCCCCCGGCGAGGTGGCTGAAATCCTCCGGCAAGGGGCGGCAGCCGCCGGCCTGCCGGCGACATCCATCGGTGTGCACCTGCAGGAGGCAGACGCCCTCCGGGCAGCTCTGCACGAGGCCCAACCGGGTGATCTCGTAGTGGTCCTCTATGAGGATCTGGAGCTGACCCTCTCCATCCTCAATGCACTGGATGGCGATGCGGCGCTGCAGAAATCCCGGAAATCGGTGGTGGCCGGCGTTGCCGATCTCTGATCCAGGCTGGAGTGACCGAGAAAGGGCCGCGTTCGCGGCCCTTTTGAGCAAAGTGGTGGCTGGATGTCCGTCGCCTGTATTAGAATGGTGATTGAGGTGAGGCGATGTGCAGATCCACGAGACGGCCTGGGCCAAGGTGAATCTCTACCTGCGGGTATTGGGCAGGCGCCCGGATGGGTACCACGAGCTGATTACCGTACTTCAGACGGTCAGTCTCGCCGATGAGGTCATTTTATCAGAAGCACCCGGCGGGATTGAACTGGTGACAGATGACGCTGCGCTGCCTTCTGGCCCGGCCAACCTGGCCTGGCGCGCCGCTGCCGCTCTGGCTCCCTATGCACCCGACCGCGGTGTGCGCATCGAGCTTTTCAAGCGGATCCCTCAGCAGGCGGGGCTGGGCGGGGGCAGCTCTGATGCAGCGGCCGTCCTGCGTGGCCTGAACCGGCTCTGGGGGCTGGGGCTGTCCCGAACCAGACTGGCGGAAATCGCTGCCCAACTAGGGTCGGATGTGCCGTTCTTTCTCTGGGGAGGCACTGCTCTGGCTACCGGGCGGGGCGAGCAGGTGCAGCCCCTGGACCTGGCGGCGGATCTCTCGCTGCTGATTGTCAAACCCCCGTTTGGGCTGGCGACGGCCGAGGTCTACGGCCGCTACCAGAGCGGGGGAGCGGCTGCGCCGCCGGTGGACAACCTCCTCCATGCCCTGGCAGGCGCTGACCCCAGGCAGGTGGGGCGCTGGCTGTATAACGATCTGGAACGGCCTGCCCTTGCACTGCGACCTGATCTGGCGGCGGCAAGACAGCTGTTGCTGGATCTGGGGACTTATGGTTGTCTGTTGTCCGGCAGCGGCTCCTCACTCTTTGCTCTTCTGCCTGAGCAAGGCCTTCTTTCGCTCCAACAACTGGAGCAGGCTCTACCCCCTGGGTTTCAGGTCTGGCAGGTGCAGATGGTGCCGGCTTGCTCTTAGTCCGGCAGGGATTTACTCGCCGATAACGAAGGCTGTAGACAAGCTTCTGGTCTGATGCTGGTGGATTCGCTATAATATGTATAAACTGGGGTCAAGATATTCTTTTCTCAAGCATACAGAAGCTCGCTCTGGACGCTGGGTATTTTCTTGGAGGTAATTAGATGGCTGAGAAGTTGATACCTGTTAAACTAGAGAACTATAAGCCTCTGCGCGAGATTGTCTTTGAGCATCTGCGCGAAGCCATCGTCAAAGGAGTGCTGGCTCCCGGGGATCGGCTGATGGAGGTGCAGTTGGCCGAGGAGATGGGAGTTAGTCGTACGCCGGTACGAGAGGCAATTCGTAAATTGGAGCTGGAAGGCTTTGTGGTCATGGTCCCGCGGCGCGGTGCCTATGTCTCTGACCTGAGCGTCAAGGATGTAGTGGAAACCTACGAGATTCGTTCCGCCCTTGAGGCGCTGGCCGCTGGTCTGGCGGCCGACCGCATCACCGACGACGAAGTCGGCGAGTTGGAGCGCATTCTCGATCAGGTAGGAGAGAGTCTCCAGAAGAACGATCTGCTGCGCTCGATTTCGCTGGATGAGGCATTTCACGATGTGCTTTACCGTGCCAGCCACAATGACCGGCTGGCCCAGATTATCAACAATCTGCGCGAACATATTCAGCGGTTCCGGCGTACTTCCCTGAGTACGCCAGGCCGGATGGGAGCAGTCTATGAGGAGCATAAGAAGATCGCCGAAGCGATAGCTGAGCATAACGCCGAGTTAGCTCAGCAGCTGGCCAGGGAGCATATTGCCAACGCAGAAAAGGCTTTGATTGACTGGATTAGAACTCACCACAGGAAGACTGAATAAGCGAGGAGAGTCGCCCATGCATGCAATTGTTCTGGCAGGTGGCAGCGGAGATCAGCTGGCGCTAAGCCATGGGATGAACAATAAGGCATTTCTGCCGATCAACGATATTCCCATGGTCGCCTACGTGATCGACGCCCTCATCAAGTGTCGTAGCGTGAGCACCATAGCTGTGGTCGGCCCGATTGAGGAGTTGGCCCAGGTGGTGCCAGCCGGCATAACCCTCCTGCCTGATCAGCATGACATCGTGGATAACATCGTAATGGCCACCCAGCAGGTGCCTGACGCTGAGAAGGTTATGGTCTGTACCAGCGATATTCCGATGATCACACCGGAGATAATCGATGGTCTTCTGCAGGAGATGGAGACCCGGGAAGCGGATCTCTATTACCCCATCATCCGGCAAGACGTCTGTGAAGCGCGTTATCCGGGGGTGAAACGCACCTATGCCCGGTTGCAGGATGGAGCCTTCACCGGCGGCAATATTTTTGTCTTCCGCCCCGATGAGTTGCCGCGCCTGGCGGAGATTATCAGGCGCCTGCTGGCGGAACGCAAAAATCCGGCTAAAATGTGCCTGATGTTTGGCTGGCCGGGAATCGGTCTCGTGGCCAAGCTGGTGCGCGGCTCCCTGACGCTGGCGGAGTTTGAAGCGCGCGTCTCCCGCATTCTGGGAATTACCGGTGCGGCCATCGTCTGTTCCTACCCCGAGGTGGGTACAGATGTGGATAAGGATAGTGATCTGGAGTTGGCGAGGCAGGCGCTGCGGGTAGGCAGTTAACCCCAGGCGAGGAGGCCGATGTAGTGGAGAGGTTGAGTAAGGGGGGACGAGCTGGGGTTATCACCCGACTCCTGGCGGACCGCCCTAATCAGGTGATCTCGCTCACCGAACTGGCGGACAGACTAGGCGTAGCCAAGTCTACCCTCAGCGAGGATGTAGCTCAGCTAAAGGATAGCCTTGCCGCCCTCAATCTGGGTCGGATCGAGACGGTTGCCGGTGTTAACGGCGGGATCAGGTGGCTCCCTGGCGGCGATGCTGCCTGGGAGCGGGAGACGGTGCAGCTGCTCTGTGAGCAACTGGCCGATCCGGCGCGCATTCTCCCCGGCGGCTATCTCTATACCAGCGATCTCTGCAGCGATGCCCAGCAGGTGGAGCGATTTGCGCAGCTTTTTGCCCACATTTTTGCCGAACGTCAGCCCGATGTGGTGCTCACCGTCGAGATGCGGGGGATTCCCCTGGCCTATGCGACGGCACGTTATCTGGGCGTGCCTCTGGCCATCGCCCGCAAGGAACTGCCTGGCTCCAGTGAGGCAGGCTGGCCGCTCCTGATGAGGCATGAGCGCAGCGAGGGCCCAACGGTGAACATCAATTACGTTTCGGGCTCAAGCCAGCGGGTGCAGACGATGGCGCTGCCGCGACGCAGCGTGCCCCAGGCGGCCCGGGCCCTGATCATTGACGACTTTATGCGCGCTGGTGGAACCGCCCTCGGGCTGGAGCAGCTGATGCAGGAGTTTGGCGCCACCACCGTCGGCTGTGGAGTGCTGGTGGCCACCAGCCAGCCTGAGCAGAAGCTGGTCAGCGAATTCTATGCGGTGGCCTGCCTTGAGGAAATCGATCCGGTGGGGCAGCGGGTTGTCGCCAGCCCGGGCTGCTGGTTCAGACGTCAGAAATAAGAAAAGGGGCTGTTGCACCAGCAACCCCCCAAGTCAGGGCACACCCCTTCGGGCGCGCCGATGTCGTCAAAGGTCAGGGGACACACCTCAGCATGATGCCGATTTGGTGGGCATTGCCTGATGCTCGTCTTGAGTCTCTGAGGTATGTCCCCAACTTATACGGTATCAAACGAAACGAGTCGGGGAGCAGCAAAACTCGCCCCACCGAAGCCAGAACTCTTGGCATCTATGCCATGGGTGGCGTCTGAGCTCACCTTGTATGACTGCCAGGGAGAGCTCAGACAGTTGCTGCTCTAGCAAGTGCGCAAGCACTCCCGTCTCGTTTCGCCTTCTCTTAAGCGAGTCCCGATAGGGACTTGCGATGTCAATAAGGCGATGTTTGCCTGCAAACATCGGTTGGTACCTCACTAACGACCTATCGGGATGCGCCTTCAGGGGTGATGCCCTGTATTCCATATGCTCAAGAAAGCACCCACTGCAACCCAGAAGAAGCAGTGGGTGTTATTGCGACAGTCCTTGTTTTCTACTCCTGGTGGTACTTAACGATGATCGTGAATCTCTACATCCTGGGCGCCATTCTCGCGGAGGACGGCCGCGGCGCGATCTGCCTGCCGATCGGACACCTGAATGATGGCCAGCAGGTCGCCGCGCTTGACGCGATCCTCATAGTGGCGTCCGCGGTCCTCGGGGATGCCCCAATCCAGCAATCCGCCGGCCAGCCCGCCGGTGGCTGCGCCCGTCAGAGCGGCGCTGATCGGTCCAGCGGCCAGCAGTGGGCCGACTCCCGGTATTGCCAGGGCACCTGCGCCTAAGGCGAGACCAGCCAGCCCGCCCCACGCGGCTCCGCTAAGGGCGCCATCGCTGACCTGATCCATGCCCATGCCGCTACGTCTGTCGCCGCTCATCGTGCCGCCTTCGTAACTGGATCGATTGATGGCACCACCGCCGCGAGAAGACTCCCGGCGACCATCATCCTTAGAGACAATGCTGATCTCGTTGCCGGAGAAGCCGCTGTCACGCAACTGCCTTACGGCCTGTTCCGCTCTGGACTCAGCTGAAAAAACACCGATAACAGTTTTCTTCAAGTCGTTCACCCTCCTTCTCAGAATCTGTCTTAGTTTCTCTTCTGGAGGCGGGAAAAATTCAGCAGGCTGCGGCCAAAAAATTAGCGGTATTTTTCACAACATTATGGAATACAGAAAGGGAATACATGGGTAGGCGTCGAAGAGAATAGGGGAACACCCAGAACAGCAAGGGAGTGAGATGTTAAGATGACAGTCACCGACGTCCGTATCCGCAAAATCAACACCGAGGGCCGCATGAAAGCGATCGTCTCTATTACCTTCGATGACGAGTTCGTCGTTCATGATGTGCGCGTTGTTGAGGGCAACAATGGTCTATTCGTGGCGATGCCCAGCAGAAAGACTCCTGATGGCGAGTTCCGCGATATAGCCCATCCGATCAACTCCAAGATGCGCGAGCGCGTTCAGGCGGCCGTTCTGGAGGCCTACGAGCGGCAGTTGCTCATTGTGTCCTGAGAGCCCGCCCGGGCTCTTTTTTTGCCCCTGATCCGGCGCGTTTCACCTGTCTCTCATCTGGTATATAATAGAATAGGCGTCAAGTGCCCGGGAGAACGCAGCTTAGGACGTCATGCGGCCCCATCGCGGGGACTGACTAGACGCGTAATAGGGAGGGATCGCACGTGCAGACCAGCGCAATCGTGCTAGCAGCCGGATCAGGAAAGAGAATGAAGTCAGCTAGAAACAAGGTCTTGCATCTTCTCTGTGGCAGGCCCATCGTGGGCCATGTGGTCAAAGCATGTCGGGATGTCGGCGTCGACCGGATCTACGTGGTCGTGGGCCGCGACGCCGAGCAGGTGCAGCAGGTACTGGGACCTGACTATACATATGTGCTGCAGGAGCAGCAGTTGGGTACTGGGCATGCGGTGATGCAGGCCGAGCCCCACCTGGGGGACGAGGAGAGTCTGTTGGTCCTCTATGGCGACACACCCCTGATCAGCCCCACGACTTTACAGAGTATGATAGAATTGCACCAGCGGACGCAGGCGGATGCCACGGTGTTGACGGCTGTCCTCGATGAGCCGGGCGACTATGGCCGCATCGTCCGCGATGAACAGGGCAATATCCTGAGGCTGGTGGAAGCCAGGGATGCTTCTCCGGACATCCGGGCGATCCGGGAGATTAACACCGGTTTCTACTGCTTCAGAACCGCCCCGCTGCGCAGCGCCCTGCGTCAGCTGACCAACGATAATGCACAGGGTGAGTATTATCTGACCGATGTGATTGCCGCTATCTCCGCCGACGGCGGGCGAGTCGCCGGCTGTCGGCTGGAGGATATGAACGAGGCTCTGGGGATCAATGATCGAGTGCGACTGGCGGAGGCAGAGGATTATCTGCGGGCGAGAATTCGCCGCCGCCTGATGCTGGAAGGCGTCACATTCCTGCAGCCAGACACCTGCCTGGTTGATGATACCGTGCGCATCGGCCGCGACACCATAGTCTACCCCGGCTGCGTGCTGGAGGGTGAGACAATCATCGGCGAGGGCTGCACCATCGGCCCGGCGACACGCCTGGTCGATACAACGGTGGGAGACGATTCGACGCTGGAATATACTGTGGCGCGCCAGGCGGCGGTGGGCAGCGGCTGTCAGATCGGGCCCTTTGCCTACCTGCGTCCTCAGACCTGCCTGGCAGACAATGTTAAGATCGGTGACTTTGTGGAGGTCAAGAACTCTCAAGTGGGCAGCGGCAGCAAGATTCCGCATCTCAGCTATGTGGGTGATGCCGATATCGGTGAGCGAGTAAATCTGGGGGCCGGGACGATCCTGGTCAACTACGATGGGCGGCAGAAGACTCGCTCCACTATCGAGGACGACGCCTTTATCGGCTGCAACAGCAATATTGTTTCGCCGGTGACGATTGGCCAGGGGGCTTATGTGGCGGCAGGCTCAACTATCACTGACGACGTGCCAGCCGATTCCCTGGGCATCGCCCGGGCCCGCCAGACCAACAAGGAGGGGTGGGCGAAGCGGCGCCGCGAAGCAGGCAAGTCCAGTTAACAAGAAGGAGGAGCAGCATGACTACAGTTCTCAATGTCTCATTACGTGACGGGAAGGCGCGCCAGCTGCGCAGGCAGGGTGTGGTTCCCGGGGTAGTTTATGGTGCTAACATGGAACCAGTATCGATCCAGATCGATGCCAGAACGCTCAGCGCGGTGATCCGTGACAGTACCAGCAGTGTCATGAAGCTGGTCATTGCCGGCCGCTCTGGGGAAGTGCTCAACGTCATCCGCAAGGATGTGCAGCTCGACCCAGTGACTCGGGCTATCCAGCATTTCGACCTGCAGGTAGTTGATATGACCGAAAAGATAAATGCCACCGTCCCAGTGGTCCTGGTGGGGGATCCGGCCGGCGTCCGCGAGGGTGGATTGCTTCAGAGCGGTCTCCGCGAGCTGAACATCAGCGCCTTGCCAGGCGACCTGCCCCAGGCGATTGAAGTGGACACCAGCCAGTTGAATATCGGCGATCAGCTCACCGTGGCCGATCTCGTTCTGCCGGCGGGCGTCGAGGCCCTCAATGATCCTGCGGAGCAGGTGTGCAGTGTAGTCGTCGTCAGGGCAGCCGAGGACGAGGGTGAAGAGGAGGCGGCCGAGGCAGGCGAGCCGGAGGCGACCGAACCAGAGCCAGAGGCCTAGCTGTTTCGCACTGCAGTACGTTGCGGGGGTTGTGCCCTGGCTGAGGAGAGCTCACGCGGGCAACAGCCCCCTTATGTTTACTTGCGTTACATGGCATCGCTGCACCGGCAGGGGTGCGCGCGGGGAGACAGGCAGGGGGAAAGGGATATGAAACTGATCGTAGGCCTGGGCAATCCAGGCACGCGCTATGAGAGAACGCGACATAACATCGGATTCGAGGTGATCGCTCAGCTGGCCAGGCAGCATCAGATCAAGGTCAGCGGTGCGCTGGGGCCGAGCCTGATCGGGCGTGGCAGGATCGCCGGCGAACCTGTCTGCCTGATGCAGCCGACTACCTACATGAATCGCAGCGGCGAGGCGGTTGTGCGGGCCCTGCGCCAGCTGGATGTGGCTCTGCACGATGTGCTCGTCATCCATGACGATCTGGATCTGCCCGTGGGGCGGATCCGCCTGCGGGCAGCCGGGGGCTCAGGCGGCCACCGCGGCATCAAGTCCATCATCGCCGCGCTGGGTACAGAGGATTTCAACCGGCTACGGATCGGCATCGATCACCCGGGAGAGGGTGATGTGGCTGACTACGTGCTGGAGCGATTCAGCCAGTCGGAGCAAACCATCATCGATGAAACCATCCAGCGAGCTGCGACGGCGGTGGAAGTCTGGGTGCGGGAAGGGCTGGATCGAGCTGCTTCGGTGTTTAACCAGAAAGAAAACAGCCTGCCGGGTCGCCCATCCGACAAATTGAGCGAGAAGGATAAGATAAAATAGCGATATAGTGGGGCTGTCACGACACCGGTCCCCTTCCATCTCCCAACTGACAGGGGTGAACTGATTGCTGGGGTTAGTAACCTTGTTGACAGAAAGTGATAATTGGCGAACACTGCGCGGTTACCTCAGGCACAATTTGCTGGTCTCCGGCGTCAGCGGTTCGATAAAAAGTCTGTTAGCGTCCGGCCTGGTCGTTGATCAGGGCCGGTCGCTGCTTTTCCTTACTGCGACCAGCGTGCAGGCAGAGGAGGTAGCGCGGGATCTGCAGGCCCTCTTGCCAGATGAAACGGTGCTCAGCTTTCCGGCGCGCGAGAACCCGCTGTATGGCATTGCTGCGCTGAGCCCTGAGTTGGCGGCCGAGAGGTTGCGGGTTCTGGACCGGCTGAGTCGCGGCGAGCGGGTCGCCGTCGTAGCTGCCTGGGAAGCGCTCACCTACCGATTGCCCGACCCGGCCTCGTTCCTCGCCCACAGTCTGCAGCTGACCTATGGTCAGGTGATCGCTCCCGAGGAAGTGATCCGCCTGCTGATCCAGTCCGGTTACGAACGGGTGGATATGGTGGAACACCCCGGCCAGTTCAGTCAGCGGGGCGGCATTCTCGACGTCTATGGTCCGACCAATGACCTTCCGGTGCGCATCGAGTTCTTTGGTGATGAGATCGACCTGATCCGGGAGTTTGACCTGACGACACAGCGGTCGTTGCAGAACCTGCAGCAGGTCACCGTGCTGCCGGCGCAGGAGGGCTTCTGGCCGAATGAGGCAGCGGAGGCCGGTTTGGCCCGTCTGGAGCAACAGCTCACCCAGGCCGCTACAGGTGATCGGCAGCTGGCCGACCGTCGCCGGGAGCATGTGGGAGGAGACTTGGCCCGGCTGCGGGAAGGACTGATCTTCGCCGGGCGAGAACGCTATCTGCCGTTTTTTCAGGAAGAGAAATTTAGCCTGTTTGACTATCTGCCTGCTGACGCCCTGGTAGTTATCGACGAGCCGAGTCGGATCTGGGAGCAGGCGACGAGTGAATATCAGCTGTTTACCGAGAGTTTCACCGGCCTCTTGACGGACGGGCGCGTGCTTGCCGCCCAGGCCGATTTCGCGTTTTCGCCGGATGAGCTTCTGGCGCGACTGCCGAAGCAGGGTTGCCTCCATTTCGCTGTCTTTCCACGGCGCCCTGCCCCCTGGAAAATCGAACGTCACCTGCCCCTGATCTCGCGCAGCGTGGCCAATCTCCAGGGGCAGATCGGTCTGCTGCGGCAGGAAGTGTCGCGGATGCAGGGAAACGGCTTTGCTGTGGTCATCCTCGCCAGCAGCGCAGAGCGGCAACAGCATCTCCAGCGATACCTGGAGGGAGAGGGCTTCGACCCGGTGCTGCTCCTTGGCCCCGGCGAGCCGCCGCCAGCCGGGAAGATCAGCCTGCTGGTCGGCGATTTGGCCGGCGGCTTCGAGCTGCCTGAGCTGCGGCTCTATGTGTTGACCGAGGGCGATATCCTGCAGCGCAAGCGCCGGCGCCGACGCCAGCTGATCAGCCCGGCCGAAGGGGCACGGCTCTCCAGCTATCGCGACCTGGCGATCGGTGACTATGTTGTCCACGTGCAGCACGGCGTCGGCCAGTACCTCGGCATCAAGACGCTGGAGATAGACGGCCTGCACCGGGATTATCTGCAGGTGAAATACGCCGGCGAAGACCGGCTCTACGTCCCTACCGATCAGATTCAGCTGCTGCAGAAGTATGTCGGCGCCGAAGGGAAGACACCGCGGATCTATTCGCTGGGCGGCGGCGACTGGCAGCGGGTGAAGACGCGGGTCAAGCAGTCAGTGCGCGAGATGGCGAAGGAGCTCCTGGCCTTGTATGCGGCCCGGGCCAGCGTCCCGGGCTATGCTTTCCCGCCCGATGGCGAATGGCAGGACCAGATGGAGAGCAACTTCCCCTACCGGGAGACGGATGATCAGCGGCGGGCCATCGCCGAGGTGAAACAGGACATGGAACGCGACCAGGTGATGGATCGCCTGCTCTGCGGCGATGTCGGCTATGGCAAGACCGAAGTGGCAGTGCGGGCGGCGTTTAAGGCGGCTGCCAGCGGCAAGCAGGTTGCCGTACTGGTGCCGACGACGATTCTGGCCCAGCAGCACTACACTACGTTCTGCGAACGCTTTGCCGGCTTCCCGCTGGAGGTGGCGATGCTTTCCCGCTTCCGCAGTGCTGCTGAGAATCGAGAAACCGTCCGCCGCGTTGCCCAGGGACTGGTGGATGTGGTGATCGGCACTCACCGTCTCTTGCAGAAGGACGTCAAGTTTCACGATCTTGGCCTCTTGGTTATTGATGAAGAACAGCGGTTTGGCGTGGCGGATAAGGAGAAACTGCGCCAGCTGCGCGAGAACGTGGATACGCTGACGCTGTCAGCGACGCCGATTCCCCGCACGCTGCATATGGCGATGGTGGGGATGCGGGACATGAGCAGCATCGAGACTCCCCCGGAAGATCGATTTCCGGTTCAGACCTATGTGATGGAACAGAACGATGAGGTGATCAGGAACGCGATTCGCCGCGAGCTGGGCCGCCAGGGGCAAGTCTACTATGTCCATAATCGCGTCCGCAGCATCAACTCCGTCGTCGAGCGCCTGGCCAAGCTGGTGCCGGAAGCGCGCATTGCCGCAGGGCACGGGCGGATGTCAGAGGAGAGACTGGAGCGCCTGATGCTCGAGTTCATGGAGGGCGAATACGACATCCTCGTCAGCACGACAATCATCGAATCAGGTCTAGACATCCCCAACGTTAATACGATGATAGTGGAGGATGCAGACAAGTTTGGTCTGGCGCAGCTCTATCAGCTGCGGGGGCGGGTCGGGCGTTCCAACCGCGTGGCCTACGCTTATTTCATGTATCGCCCGGAGAAGGCGCTGTCTGAGGTGGCCGAGAAGCGTCTGCAGGCTATCAAGGAGTTTACCGAGCTGGGATCGGGATTCAAGATTGCGCTGCGCGACCTGGAGATCAGAGGGGCCGGCAACATCCTGGGGCCGGAACAACACGGGTTCATGATCGCCGTCGGCTTCGACCTTTACTGTCAGCTGTTGGAGGAGGCGGTGCGAGAGCTGAAGGGGCAGCCACTCCCGGAGGAATTCAGGACCGAACTACAGCTGTCCTTTGATGCTTACATCCCCGATCGCTATATCAGGGATAGCATGCAGAAGGTGGAGATGTACAAGAAGATCCAGGCTGCCGCCGATCTGGAGGATGTGGACGATCTTGTCGACGAGATGCTGGATCGCTATGGCCGCATGCCGGAGTCGGTCGCTAATCTGCTCCTTGCCGCCAGGCTGCGAGTGCTGGCCCGACGCTTTCGGATCAGCAGCCTGACCATCACTGATCAGCAGCTGACGATGACCCTGGCGCACGACGCTTTCTTCGCCCCGGCGGATATAGAGTTTCTTTACCGCGAGACCAACGGCAGGCTGCGCCTCCAGGCCAATAAGGCTGGCGTTTTCCGCTGGCAGCTGCAGAACACATCCGCTATCAGCGCAGCCAGGCAGTGGGTGGACCTGATGAAGCAACTACGAGACATTCACGCCAGCGAACAGGTGTAGTTACCTTACCGAAGGAGGAGGAACCTTGGCACGTTTATCCTATCGTCCCCGGCGAACTTCTCGCCCCTGGCTGATCCCGGTGCTGACCCTGCTGATTCTCGTCCTCGGCTACCTGCTTTTCAGCCGGCAGATCGCCGCCTGGGTTGGTGGCCAGATCATCACCCAGGCAGAGCTGACCCGCCGGATGAACATCGTCCAGTTCAGCTATCAGCTGCAGTATGGAGGAAATCCGGCGTACTCACCGGACTTTGCCAGAGATAACCGCCGCGCGATTCTGGATCAGCTGGCGGAAGAGATGATCCTGCTCCGCGAAGCGGCTGACCTCGCCACAGCCGAGGAGCAGAATGAGTATGCCGAGTCCTTGCTCAGCTGGATCAGAGCCGGCTTCTTTCAGGGTGAAGACGCGGCCCTGCGGCAGCATCTGACGGAGATGAATCTGACCGAAGCCGATCTGCGCGAGTACTTCACGCGCAATTTGCAGCTGATTCGCCTCCGCGAGAAGGTCACGGCAGACATTGAGGTCACGGCCGAGGAAGCCCAGGCGTACTATCAGGCCAATCAAGCCAGCTTTGATGTGCCGGAGATGATGCTGGTCAGCCATATCCTCGTCGACAGCCGTACCCAGGCCGAGTCGCTGCTGGCAGAGCTCAGGGCTGGTGCAGATTTTGCGGAGCTGGCAATGCAGCACTCGCTGGATAAGGAGAGTGCTGCCAGAGGCGGCAGCCTCCGCTGGTTTGAACGCGGCGAGATGGTTGAGCCGTTTGAGGCGGCTGCATTTGCGCTGGAACCTGGGCAGTTGAGTGGTGTTGTAGAGACCTTGTATGGTTATCATATAATCAAGGCCGAAGGCAAAGAACCCGCCAGAGCGCGCGACTACTCCGAAGTGACCGAACTGGCCAGGCAACGGGCTCTGCAGGACAAAAAGTCGCACGCCTGGGATGAGTACCGAACCGAGGCCCGGGCCGGGCAGCTGATCCTGCTTCTGGCGCGATAAGCGTCTAGCCATCGAATAAACCCGTTGGCATGGTTGTATACTACCTACAAGGTTACCTGTAACTGTCAGCAGCAGATAAGGAGGCAAAAGTCATGAAAGCAACGGGTATCGTCCGACGAATTGACGACCTGGGTCGGGTAGTAATACCGAAAGAAATTCGGCGAACGCTCCGTATTCGCGAAGGCGATCCCCTGGAGATCTTCGTCGATCGTGACGGCGAAGTGATTCTGAAGAAGTATTCGCCCATCGGCGAGCTAGGGGAGTTTGCCAAGGAATACGCTGATTCGCTTTATGAGTCCACCGGTCATATCGCGCTGATCGCTGACCGCGATGAAGTGATCGCTGTCGCTGGCGCTTCCAGAAAAGAGTTTCTTAATCAACGTCTAGGCCCTCTGGCTGAGATGGCGATGGAGGAACGTCGCACCATTGTTGTTCAGCCCGATGAATCGTCTCCCGACTGCGCCATTGAGTTTGCAGACGGTACCTGCAAGCTGAGCGCTCAGGTAATCTCACCGATAACCGCAGACGGTCACCCCATCGGCTGTGTGATCATCTGCAGCAAGGATCCGGATGCTCGCCTGGGTGATCTGGAGTCGAAACTCGCCGATACGGCTGCCAGCTTTCTGGGCAAGCAGATGGAAGGCTAAGGAGATAAAGGTACAAGGTACAGAGGAGGCAGCTGAGTTTCGGCTGCCTCTGTTTTTGGCCCTGGCGTTTTCTCGTCTGCAAGGGGCCTGAGTGCTATAATGGATAAGATATGGGATGCATAGATTCTAGGAGAACATGCGGCTCAAGCACTGAGTGGCGATCTGCCCTTGGAGCGGGGAGAGAAGGGGGAACACTGCTTGAGTAACCAGGATAATCGCTTCATCAAGAACGCAGCAATCCTTAGTGTTGCTGGTATTTTCGTGCGTGCGCTGGGCGCCGTCTACCGGATTCCGCTGGCACGCTTCGCCGGTGATGAGATCACCGGGCTCTACCAGATGGCTTACCCCATCTACTCCATACTGCTGGCAGTGTCAACCACCGGCCCGCCGATTGCCATCGCCAAGATGATTGCCGAGCGGGTGGCGCTGAAACGTTACCGTTCGGCGCAGCGGGTTTTTCGGTTTTCCCTGCTAACTCTCGGTATCGTCGGACTGGTGGGAACCCTCGCCCTGATGCTTGCGGCCCCTTATCTGGTCGAGAATGTTCTGGGAGACCAGCGGGCCCTGAGCTCTTTGCTGGCCATGGCTCCGGCCGTTCTCCTCGTGGCCCTCGTCTCGGGGCTGCGCGGATACTTTCAGGGGATTCAGGAGATGGTGCCGTATGCCATCAGCCAGATGGTGGAGCAGATTGTGCGTGTCGGCGCTTCTCTCGGCCTGGGCTTCTATCTGCTCACTCTCGGGCGATCGCCCCAGACTATCGCTGGTGGAATTTCATCCGGCGTCAGCCTTGGCGGCCTCGGCGCGCTGCTGATCCTGATTTTGGCCTACTCCCGATCCAGATCGCAGACGAAGCGACAGTTGCGGCGCAGCCGGACCGATGACGAGACGACAGCCAGCATCGTGCGGCAGTTCGCCGCCCTGGCTATTCCCATCACCATCGGCGGCGTCGTGCTGCCGCTGATGCAGCTGATTGACGCCGCGGTCGTGCCGCGTCGGCTATTGGTGGCCGGTTTCTCGCAGGCCGAGGCGACCGGCCTCTACGGGCAGCTCTCGGGCATGGCTACGCCGCTCATCAACCTGCCGCAGATGTTCACCGTCGCCCTGGTGGCCAGCCTGATCCCTTCCATCGCTGAGGAGATCTCCCTGGGGCGCCGCCAGCAGATGCAGAGTCGTTCTACCCTGGCCATCAAGCTGGCCATGCTTTTTAACCTGCCAGCGGCCATCGGCCTCTCGGTACTGGCGGTGCCGATCAGCACCCTGCTCTATGGAGCCGAAATGGGGCCAGCGGTGGGCGGCTCGCTGGCAGTGCTGGCCTATACGGTCATTTTCCTGGCCGTGCAGCAGTCGACGACCGGAATCCTGCAGGGATTGGGCAAGACCCATGTGCCGGTGATCAATCTGACTATCGGTGCCCTGACCAAGTTGGGCGTGACCTACGTGCTTACCGCGATGCCGGCGCTGAATATCCGGGGGTCGGCATTGGCGACAGTGATCGGGTTCCTCGTGTCCTCGCTGCTCAACTTCCGCGCGATGCAGCGTTACTCCGGAATCAGAGTGTCGCTGGGTGAGGCTTTCGGCAAACCTGCGCTGGCCAGCCTCGGCATGGGGCTCGTCGCCTACTTCAGCTATCCCTGGTTTGGCAGGCTGTTTTCTAACACTATCGCCACGTTCGCCGCCATCAGCTGCGCCGCTTTGGTCTACGGGCTGCTGGTTCTGATGTTGGGAGCACTGACCGAGCGCGAGCTGCAGGCGATTCCGAAAGTCGGCGCACCTCTGGTGACGTTATTGCGCAGGCTACGCCTGTTATAGGGGAGGGGTTGAGTAAATGGTAGAGCTGTTCATCGTCGGCCTGGGGCCAGGTGAGCTGGGGAATATAAGCGTGAAGAGCTGGCGTCTGCTTAACAGCGGACTGCCTGTCCTGCTGCGGACGAGCGAGCATCCGGCGGTGCCGGAGCTGACGGCCGCGGGAATTGCCTGGTCCAGTTGCGATGATCTCTATGAGCAATCGGCCAGCTTTGCTGATGTCTATGAGGCGATCTGGCAGCGCCTGCAGGAATGGCTGCAGCAGCACCAGCAGGTGATCTATGCGGTTCCTGGTCATCCTCTGGTGGGCGAGTACGCTGTGGCATTGATTTTGGAGCGGGCCGCAGACAGTGGCCTGCGCGTTTCGCTATCCAGCAGCATGAGCAGTCTGGAGGCCGTCTACGAGGCGGTCTCGGTTGACCCGAACGAAGGCTTGCTGATTACTGATGCGCTGGATGGTGATGAGCTGTTGATCTACCCTGCCTGCAACGTAATCTACCTGCAGGTCTATGATCGCCTGATTGCCAGCACCCTGAAGCTGAACCTTCTGGAGGTTTATCCTGATCAGTGGGAAGTAGTCATCGTCCAGGGGGCCGGAACCGATCAGCTGCGGACAACACGTCTTCCCCTCTGGCAGCTGGATCACCAGGAATATGATCATCTGACCAGTGTCTTCGTCCCGCGTTGCCCCGATGTGGGCACTGCCGGCCAACGCCTGGAAGAACTGGCCGCTGTCATGGAGACGTTGCGTTCGCCGGAGGGCTGCCCCTGGGATCGCCAGCAGACCCACGTCAGCCTCAAGCCATATCTGCTGGAAGAAGCCTACGAAGTGCTCGAAGCCATCGACCAGAACGATATGCATAAGCTGGCGGACGAGTTGGGAGACTTACTACTACAGGTGGTGTTCCATGCCCAGATTGCCCGCGAAAACGGCGAATTTGCCCTGGACAAGCCTATTGAATTGATCGTCGCCAAGCTGCGCCGCCGCCATCCTCATATCTTCGGCGATGTGACTGTCACCTCGGCGGCGGAGGTTCAGGAGAACTGGGAAAAGATCAAGGCTGAGGAACGAACCGGGCAGCAGCTGGAGTCGCTGCTGGCGACGGTGCCTCGCAACATGCCGGCTTTGCTGCAGGCGTATAAGCTGCAGCAGAAGGCTGCGCAGGTAGGGTTCGACTGGCCGGATGTGACGGGAGCCTGGGCCAAGGTTCACGAGGAGATGGCCGAGGTGGATGCAGCGGTGCACAGTCAGTCGCCGGATCAGATCAGGCAGGAGGTTGGCGACCTGCTTTTCGCCGTAGTGAATGTTGCTCGCTTCCTCGATGCCGAACCGGAGTCAGCGCTGCTCTCCACCATCAGCAAGTTTCGCCGGAGGTTTACTCATCTGGAAAACCGGGCAAAACAGGCAGGCAGGTCGCTGGACGACTATGATCTGGAGCAGCTGGATGTCTGGTGGGAGGAGGCCAAGCACCTCCAGTAGGGATACCGACCTTTGCCCCCACAAGGATTTTTTACAAAATTCGTCGTGCTGGGCATAGAAAAAAGGATATGGCAATTATTCGTCGAACAAATGCTAAGGGTAGACCCAACAAAAGGAGGTTTTTGGGCAATGAAGAAAGCAGATCTGGTTAGCAAAATGGCGGAGAAGTCCGGTCTGAACAAAAAGCAATCGGAAGCTGCACTGGATGCTTTCATCCAGACAGTCGAGGAAGCGCTGCAGGCTGGCGATAAGGTCCAGTTGGTCGGCTTTGGGACCTTTGAGACCAGGCATCGCGAGGCTCGTACCGGTCGCAACCCGGGCACTGGCGAGGAGATCCAGATTCCTGCCAGCACCGTCCCCGTCTTCAAGGCCGGCAAGGGCCTGAAAGACGCCGTCAAATAACGAACTTATCTTACATAGCAGCTTTGCCTAAAATCAGGTTCGTGCTTTACGGGCCTGATTTTATTAATCTGCTGCCGAAGGGGGATATGTATGCGTCTGGACAAATATCTCAAGGTTTCTCGCCTGATCAAGCGGCGCACATTGGCCAAGGAAGTCTGCGACCAGGGGAGAGTCCAGATCAATGGGCGCCCCGCTAAAGCGGGCAGTGAAATCAAGGTGGGCGATGTGCTCACCATCGATTTCGGACAGCGTGTGCTGCGGGTCAGGGTCGAGCGATTGGCTGAGACGGTACGCAAGGACGAGGCCGCGACCCTGTATACCATCATCGACGACTTGCGGGCGCTCTGATGGTCGACTGTCGTATCCATTGGCTCAGGCGGCAATACTATGCCTGACAACCTGAGGAATGGAGGCAGACCATATGGAACGCAAGCGCTTGCTTTTTCTGATCCCGCTGTTACTGGCGATGCTGTTGCTCGGTTCGTGCCTGCCCCAGCGTCGCCCGGTGGCTGACGTTCCGGCCATCCCCGAGGCGATTGCCCGCGGCCAGCGGCAGGAGCCGACGCTGAAGGTGTGGATCGCCGAGGAAGAAAAGGTCCAGGAGATGCAGTTTGAGGAATATATCGCCGGGGTAGTCGCAGCCGAAATGGACACCGCCTGGCCGGAGGAGGCGCTGGCAGCCCAGGCCATTCTCGCTCGCACCTTTACTCTGGAGAAGATCGCTCAGAACGGCGGCGTGCCCCAGCGGGGCGCCCACGCCTCTACCGATATCGAGGAGTTTCAGGCCTACGACGCCAGCCGCATCAATGACAATGTGCGGCAGGCGGTGGAGCGAACCCGGGGAGAGGTGGCGCATCGGCAGGGGAAGTTCGTGAAGGCCTGGTTCCACGCCAATTCGGGAGGCAGAACGGCCACCGCGCTCGAGGGGCTGGAGTACGACAAGGAACCTACGCCCTATGTCGTTTCCGTGGAAGACGCGATCAGCGTCGAGGCGGCGCCAGCCGACCAGGTGAGCTGGAAGGAATCCTTCAGTCTGACTGAGGTCAGGCAGGCGCTGAAGAAGATCGGGCAAGACCCGGGGCAGATCAGATCGGTGGAGGTCGTCGATCGCGGTGAGTCTGGACGCGCCACCCGACTGCGCATCGGTAACGCTACTGTTTCCGCTCCATCCTTCCGCCTGGCTATCGGCTCGACCCGGATGAAGTCAACGCTGCTTGAGTCTTTCAAAGTCGAAGGTAACCGCCTGATCATCGCCGGCAAGGGCTATGGGCACGGTGTCGGCATGTCCCAGTGGGGAGCCAAGGGGCGGGCCGAGCGTGGCGAGAAAGCCGAGGATATCGTCAAAGCCTACTTTCAGAACGTCTCTATCGACAAGATCTGGGACTAGGATCTGGGCCTGTTCTGGCCGCGGGTGTGTTACTGCAATAGCCCCGCTCGCTTGCCCAGGCAGCGCCTGCAGACGGGCCTAAGCTCGTTCTATTCACTGCAGGCCTGTCATAGTATCTACCAGAATGCGTAGCGGAAGGAGGGGCAGGCGTGAACCAGACAAGTCAGCAGTCCTTGCATAGCATCACTGTCACTGGCCGGGAGCAGGTTGAGGTAGAAGGTGTCTTGCATGTGGAGAGCTTCGATGATCAGGAGATCATCCTGGAGACCGAGTTGGGGATGATGGCGATTCGCGGTGAAGATCTGCATATCAAGCAGTTCAGCCTGGATCAGGGGCATCTCAGCGTTGAGGGAGTCGTGCAGACCGTAGAGTATCTGGAGGGCGGCATCTTGCGCTCTGGCAAGGGCAAAGGCAAGGGGTTGTTGGATCGGCTCTTCAGATAAGCAAGACGGACAGGGGCAAGCGCAGGTTTGCCCCTGATGCTTGCCTGCATAGGCATTCTTCTGCACGTTAGCTGCCGGCTGCAGCATATGATGCAGATATGGCGTGGAGGTGTGTCATGCCGAAAATCCAGGCAATACACGCATTGGTCCTGCTGCTCCTGGGCCTGGCCTTCGGCCTGGCCCTTGACCTCTATAGGGTTCTGCGCCGCCTCAGCAATCCAGGGCCTGTGATCACGGCTTGTTGCGATATTCTCTTCTGGCTAGCCTATACTGTCTGGGTGTATGCAACCCTGGTGCAATACAACCGGGGCGAAGTCCGCTTCTATGTTTTTGCTTGCCTCGGTCTGGGAGGCTTAATCTATAGTGTCTGGTTTAGCCGCAGCGTTATCAGGGTCTACTTTGTTCTACTCTCTGGATTGTTCGCTGCCGTGAGCTGGCTGGCCGAGACGGTTAACCGGCTTCTGGATGTCGTGCTCAGCATCGTCCTCTGGCCGTATCGCGTGCTCACCCGGTTCATCATTCACCCGCTCTGTCGACTGATCTGTTTCCTGTTACAGCCCCTGGTCGCCCTTACCGGCTGGCTGAAAGGCTGCTTCGCCTCGCTGGGCGCAGCCCTGATCCGTCCGCTTCGCGCCCTGTGGCAGAGGATCGCCCACCTGATCAACCCGCCACCGGAAAATTCTTGATGCGTGAGCAGGAGAACAGGGTTGGCATGAAGAATGGGAGAAACAAGACAGGTTGTCCCTTCTCAGCAGGAACTGCAGGTGATGTTCATGCCGGCCAAAGCCAGAAGGATAATTCAATTTCCGGCGCATAATCCGCCCCCAGTATATAACCGGCGCAAGCAGCCAGCGGCCCGACGGCGACGCTGGCCACGTTTCGTGATGCTCTGCGTTGTTTTCCTCTATCTGGTCTGGGCCGGGTCTCAGTTGGTGCGCCAGGAGATGCGGATGCAGGCCCTGGAGGCGCAGTATCAAACCCTGGCCAAGCGGCAGGCGGCCCTCGGAGAGCAGAACGAGGCGCTGCAAGAGGAGCTCTACCGCGTTTTGCACGACCCGCAGTTCCTGGAACAACTGGCGCGCAGAATGGGCATGGTAAAACCAGGTGATACTGTCTACGTGCCAGCGCGCCCGCTGGAAGAGCGTTAACCAGTTGTTTCTTGCTGGATGGAAACATTGCAGCGAGAAAATAATTCGGGTATAATCATTAGAGATTAGCCACGATCTCAAATGGAGGGAAATCAAACCACTGATGGCTTTAGAAGTAGGCGCTATTGTCAGCGGGTCAGTCACAGGGATAACCAATTTTGGTGCGTTCGTCGAATTAGAGACCGGTGAGACCGGTCTGGTACACATCTCCGAGGTCGCTGATGCTTATGTGAAGGACATCAACGACTACTTGAAGCTGCACGACAGGATCACTGTCAAGGTGATCAACATCGATAGCCGTGGCAAGATTGGCTTGTCCATCCGCCAGGCAAAGAGGCGCCCCACTGTTTCTCTGGATGAACAACTGGCTCGCTTCATGAAGGAAAGCGAGGAACGTCTATCCCACTTGCGCAAGAATACCGACTCCAAGCGCGGTGGTCGCGGCGGCTATTCGCCACGTTCGTCCCGTCAGCCATCAGGAGGTAGAGGGCGGTCCTGACAGATATTGCTGAGCCGAGAACTCTTGACCGTTAGGCCATGATGTTGTACAATAGCTCTTGTCCGTAAACTTGACGCGGCGGCGTAGCTCAGTTGGCTAGAGCATGCGGTTCATACCCGCAGTGTCACTGGTTCGAGTCCAGTCGCCGCCACCAAACGTGCGCCATTAGCTCAGCTGGCAGAGCAACTGACTCTTAATCAGTGGGTCCGGGGTTCGAATCCCTGATGGCGCACCAATCGCAAATTTGACCTCGCAGAAAGCTGCGAGGTTTTTTGCTGCGCTGGAAAGGGTGAACCTGAGGGCAGGAGCGATTTCGACTGCGTCGCATTCAGCTGTTCACATGGCGTCCCTGGCTGAGCCGCGGGGGAAAAGTGCGCATTCTATGCACTGGCGGTAGGGACTAGAACAACTTTTTTTGTCGCACAGTCAGAGTTGCTCGACAAATCACTCCCTCTTGCTGCAGGTGTTGCTTAATCCGAGCCCGGTTGAAGCGGGGTGCAGCGCGCCCTGGCCGCAAGATGTTGGGGAGAATATCTGTTCTCCCCCGAGATGGTCTGCAGTTTGTGTCGTATTTTTCTGTATAGTCGTCGCACAGTCTGACAAATGCCTGGAAACTCCTTGCCTATAATGAGCTCAAACACGTCAGGAAAAAGAGGTGACTGGTTGATGCTAAACAAAGCGAGGATCGATTCACCCGCCTTTGGCCAGTATGAGCCGCTGCAGGGTCGTCTGGCCCGACAGGTGTGGCGGGCACGGTACCAGGCATTCCTGGGCGCGGTAACCGATGCCACCAATCTCCGTCTGGTGTTGATCGGACTGTTATTGGGTCGTGCAGTGCTCTTTGGTGAACTGGCTCCTTTCGCCCTGGCCTTTTTCATCACGGTGCGCTGGTGCTGCCCGGAGCGCAGCCTGCTGGCTGCTCTGGCCACGACCAGCGGTGCCCTGCTCCGCTCCCCAGGCGCTGCCGTCAGCCTGATGGGAAGCCTGGGCATTTACATCAGTCTGGAACGATTTCTGTTTGGCGGCAAACGGCGCACAGCCGCCTGGAGCATCGCTCTGGCCAGCCTCAGCTGCTTGCTGGTCAAGTTCCCGGTTTTCCTGATCCAGTCACCCTCTCTCTTCGATTTGATCAGCACGCTGTTGGAGGCCGGTCTCGTGGCGGTGCTGATCTACGTCCTCAACCAGTCCACTCGGCTGCTGTTGACGGACGAGCCGATGCGCTTCACCGCCGAGCAGGGTCTGGCCATCTGCGTCGCCATGGGGGCGATGCTGCTCGGCCTCGACGGGTGGGCCGTCATGGGACTATCGCTGAAGCGGCTGGCTGCAGCCTACTTCGTGATGGTGGCAGCCTACGTTGGCGGTCCTGGCCTCGGGTCGGCCAGCGGCGCAACCATCGGTGCTGTCCTGAACATGGCCAGTCCAGCTCTGCTGGGGCAGGTGGGTCTCTACGCCTTCGCTGGTCTGCTGGCGGGGCTGTTCAGAGATATGCGGAAGGTCGGTGTCGCTGCCAGCTTCACGGTGGCACTGCTGCTGCTGACGGTCTATGGCAGCCAGCCGGGTGACTTGCGCCTTATTGCCTACCAATCTCTGCTGGCCAGCGGGCTGTTCCTGGCCAGCGGTCGCCGCTGGCTGGATTACCTGCGGCCTCATCTGCAGATGCCTCTGGCGACAGTGGCTGAGGTGGCTGACGGCAACGCCGCTCGTCTCCAACAAGTCCTGATGAGTCGCCTGCGCGAGCTGGAGGTCGTCTTCGACCAGTTGGCTACCACTTTCGCCGAGAACGATGATGACGAGGGCTTCCTGGTGGAGAAGAATTTCAACGCCCTGATGGATCATGTCGTCACCGATGTCTGCGAGAACTGTTCCCATTTCAACCGCTGCTGGCAACAGAGCTTCTATAAGAGCTACCATACTATGCTCAATATGCTGGCTCTGGCCGATGCCCAGGGAGAGCTGTCCAGCCAGCGGATCCCGGAACAGGTGCGGCAGCACTGCAGCAAGGCGGAGCAGCTGATCACCTGTGCCAACTATCTGGTTAAGGTGTATAAGGTGAACCTCTACTGGCAGAAGCAGATGCGGGCCAGCCGCAGCCTGGTGGCTAACCAGCTGAAGGGCGTCTCCGATATCATGCGCAGCCTCGGTCGGGAGATGCGGCTGGATGTGGATTTTGAGGCCGATCTGGCAGAAGAGATCAAGGAGGAGATCGGCAAGCTGAAGCTGTTTGTGCCCCAGGTAGAGGTCTACCGGCGCGCCGATCGGGTGGATGTGATTCTCAGCAAACCGCGTTGTCAGCCGGATGAAAGCCAGTGTTCGGAGCAGCTCATCCCCCTGGTATCAGCCCTCGTGGGGCGCCCGGTCACGCGGCTGCAGGCCCGCTGCCCGGGAAGGAGCGGCAAGGGGAAGTGTAACCTCTGTCTTTCCACCAGCCAGGCGCTGGACATCGAAACAGGGATCGCTCAGATGACCCGCCCCGGCTGCGGTGTCTCCGGGGATACGGTATCGGTCAAAGAACTGCCCAGAGGCAAGCTGGCGGTAATGCTCAGCGACGGAATGGGCAACGGTCCTGAGGCGAGCCGTGAAAGCCGGGCGACGGTAGCCATTCTCGATGCACTGCTGCGGGCCGGGTTCAATCAGGAGACGGCGGTACAGACGATCAACTCGGTCCTGATGCTGCGCTCGACGCGCGAGACATTCGCTACGGTTGACCTGGCAGTGCTGGACTTATATACTGGGATTGCAGAGTTGACCAAGATTGGCGCTACTGCCGCATTTATCAAACGCGGTGATCAGGTTGAATATATTGGATCCAGTTCATTGCCGGCTGGAATCCTACATAAGATTGACATTGAGAGTAATCGCATCAATCTGCAGCCCGGCGACGTTCTGATCATGCTTACCGACGGACTTCTCGATTCGCAGAAGGATGTCGCCGATAAGGAAGAGTGGTTTACGCGCGTGCTGCAGCAATGCGATCACGACGACCCACAGGAGATGGCCCGCTACCTGATTGAACGAGCCAGCATGAATGCGCGCAATCAGGTTCTCGATGACATGACTGTGGTCACGGTTCGTGTGAACAAGCCTACAACCAGCATTCCTCTGGTTAGTTAGCCCCATAGGGGGCACCATCTCTCCTCTCCATAGCCGCACTCTCCTTCTCTATAGGTGCGGCTACTTTTTTTTGCTCTGCAGCCCTGCCGACAGAAAAAGGCTCTAGCGGGCGAAGGCTTGTGGTAGAATGAAACAATAAAGCGGGTATGTTTCGTATAGGGCGCTTTGTTGCGGGGGGAAGCGATTTTGATGACGATGTTCGAAAGGGTGCGCAGCCAGATCAGGCTCAAGTCGCTGCTGCCGCCAGGCGAAAGGCTGGTAGTGGCCACTTCTGGCGGCCCCGATTCGGTCTGTCTGCTGCATCTTCTCCACCGGCTGAGCGAAGAATTTGGCTGGCAGCTGGTCGTGGCTCACCTCAACCACCAGCTGCGCGGTGAAGCCGCCGCCGGCGACGCTGCCTTTGTGCAGCGGCTGGCGCAGGATCTGGGCTGGCCAGCTGTAATCGGCCAGGCGGACATTCCGCGCATTATGACCGAAGCCGGCGGTTCGGTGGAGAGTGTCAGCCGGCGCTGTCGCTACCAGTTCTTGCGCCAGGTGGCTGGTGAGTCTGCTGCCAGCCGCATTGTGCTGGGGCATCATCAGGGCGATCAGGCCGAGACGGTGCTGCTGCACTTGCTGCGGGGAGCCGGCGTCAGTGGCCTGGGCGGCATGCGCCCCCTGGAGGAGATGGACGGGGTCAGCCTGGTGCGCCCCCTGTTGCAGGAGAGTCGCCGGGCGATTATGGAATATCTGCGGGAGCAGCGGCTCAGCTTCCGCGTCGACGCCAGCAATGCCGAGGCTATCTATCAGCGGAACTGGCTGCGTCTGGACGTCTTGCCGCTGCTGCGGCAGGCAAACGTAGCGATTGAAGAGTCGCTGGCGCGCACGGCTGACCTGGCGGCGGCTGACGACGCATGGCTAACTGCCCAGGCCCGACAGGCGCTGCGGGATGTAACGGTTGCGACCCATCCGGCAGGAATCACCCTGTCAGTGGCAAAGATGTCAGCATTGCCGTTGGCTCTCCAGCGGCGCGCCCTGCGCCTCGTCTGGCAGGAACTGATCGGCCATCCGCAGAATCTGCTGTTCTCACACGTAGAATCGGCTCTGGAACTGCTGGGCTCGCCAACCGGGGCGGCCAGCGACTGGCCCCTTGGCTGGCGCTGCCGGCGCAGCCATCACAGTCTGGTCATCGAGCAGCCAGATGAAGCCCGCGAGTGGTGCTTTGAGCTGCCCTTGCCCGGCGCCCTGGAGCTTCCGGACGGTCTGGGGACGATCAGCGCACAGCTGCTGCGTCGCCGTGATGTCGCTGCTATCCCCGACAGCGCTGCGCAGGCCTGCTGCGACTACGAGCCGCTGCGGGGCCAATCGCTCCAGGTTCGTAACTGGCGCCCCGGGGATGTCTTTCAACCGCTGGGGATGGCGGGAAGCAAGAAGTTACAGGACTTCTTTGTCGACCAGAAGATCGATCGTCAGCAACGGCACCGGATCCCGCTGGTTGTCAGTGGTGATAACATCGTCTGGGTGGCCGGGCTGAGGCTGGATCATCGCTGGCGTGTGACACAGCAGACGAGCCAGATCGTCTATCTGGAGTATAGGCCAAAAGGTTTTGGCCCGGAGCCGGGTCGGCTCAGCGAAGATTTCTAAAGGGAAAGGAAGAATAGGCTATGCATCAGGATTTGGAGAGCATCCTAATTACCAGGGAGGAGATCGCTGCCAAGGTAGCGGAGCTGGGACGCCAGATCTCCCGCGACTATGAAGGGGAGGAGTTTCTGGCGGTCGTCGTGCTGAAGGGTGCCATCATTTTTGCCGCTGACCTCCTGCGGCAGATCGACGGCAACGTCGTCATGGACAGTATCGCTGTCTCCAGTTACGGCGCATCCACCCAGTCCTCAGGCGTGGTTCGCTTCCTCAAGGACCTGGACGAGAGTATCGAGGGCCGTCATGTGATGGTGGTGGAAGACATCATCGATACCGGCCTGACACTCAAGTACCTGATCGAGAACCTGCTTTCGCGCAAACCTAAATCGCTGAAGATCTGCACATTGCTGGATAAGCCGTCGCGGCGACAGGTGGACATCGTGCCCGACTATTGTGGTTTCCAGATTCCTGACCGCTTTGTCGTCGGCTATGGGCTGGATTTCGCCCAGCGCTATCGCCAGCTACCTGACGTTGGCGTGCTCAAGCCGGAGGCCTACCAGCAGGGGTGATCAGCCGACTTCTTCGCCTTGTTCCTGTATATTGTCGGTAAAGCGTTGTTTTGCTACAATTAAAAGAGTCACCTTTTTGTGCTTCTGGGGACAATGACGATGGGAAGTCTATACTGCCTTGCCGACAAGATGATGAACGAGAGTTTCTAGGGAGAGGGGCTGCGTAGAGCTTTGAACAGGAATATAAGGACGGCCAGTCTCTATCTGCTGCTGATCATGATTGCCCTCTCATTGTACCAGCTGTTTCAGTCTGATGGTCAGGCGATCATCGCTCTGGACTACACTTCGCTCTATAACAAAGTGGAGGCAGGCGATGTGGCCAAGGCAGAGATGGTTGGAAATGAGGTCAAGGGCGAGTTACGGGATGGGACCCGCTTCCGAACCCAGGTTCATCCCTACGATCAGGAGATCGTGCAGCTGCTGCGAGACAACGTGCCTGGTTTCACCTATGAGAACCCAGCAACTGCCCCGTGGTGGACCACCCTGGCCAGCTATGTGCTGATGTTTGCGATTTTCGGTGGTCTCTGGTACTTCATGATGCAGCAGTCGCAGGCTGGCAGCAACCGGGTGATGAGCTTTGGGCGCAGTCGGGCCCGGTTGCAGACTGATGTCAAGAAGCGGGTCACGTTTGACGACGTGGCTGGCTATGAGGAAGTAAAGGAAGAACTGGTCGAGGTCGTCGACTTCCTCAAGGCGCCGAAGCGCTTTACCGAGATCGGCGCACGCATCCCCAAGGGCGTGCTTCTGGTTGGCCCTCCCGGCACCGGGAAGACGTATCTGGCCAGAGCCGTTGCCGGTGAAGCAGACGTGCCGTTTTTCAGCATCTCCGGCTCTGATTTCGTCGAGATGTTTGTCGGTGTCGGCGCTTCCCGGGTGCGCGATCTCTTCGAGACGGCCAAAAAACACTCGCCCTGCATCGTCTTCATCGACGAGATCGATGCTGTCGGCCGCCAGCGCGGCGCTGGTCTCGGCGGCGGGCACGATGAACGGGAACAGACTCTGAACCAGCTGCTGGTGGAGATGGACGGCTTTGATGCCAACGAGGGGATCATTGTCATGGCCGCGACCAACCGCCCCGACATCCTCGACCCGGCGCTGCTGCGCCCTGGTCGCTTCGATCGTCAGGTGACGGTAGGCCGCCCCAATATCAAGGAACGTGAAGCCATCCTTCGGCTGCATACCCGCAACAAGCCGATGGAAGAGGACGTGGATATTAACATTCTGGCCCGCCAGACGTCGGGTTTCACCGCCGCCGATCTGGAGAACCTGGTCAACGAAGGGGCCCTGTTGGCGGCCCGACGCGACAAGCGGCGCGTCGGCATGGGCGAGCTGGAGGAATCCATCAGCCGGGTGATCGCTGGTCCCGCCAAGAAAACCCGGGTGCTGGGCGATAAGGAGCGCCGCCTCGTGGCCTATCACGAGGCAGGGCATGCGCTGGTTCGCTATCTCCTGCCCAACACCGATCGCATCCATATGGTTAGCATCGTGCCCCGCGGCAGCGCCGGCGGGATGGTGATTCACCTGCCGAAGGAAGATCGCTTCCTGATGACGAGAAGTGAAATGCTGAACATCATCAAGGCGATGTTAGCCGGCCGGGTTGCTGAGGAACTGATCTTCCAGGATATCAGCACCGGCGCGGAGGATGATCTGGAGAAGGCGACTAACCTGGCCCGGCGCATGGTTATGGAGTATGGGATGAGTGAGAAGCTGGGGCCGGTTTCCTTCGGCCACAAGGACGAGACGCAGGTTTTCCTGGGCAGGGACATCTCGCGGCAGCGCAACTACAGTGAAGAGGTGGCGTACGCCATCGATAAGGAGATTCGCCGCCTGGTGGAGGAGTGCTATGCCGAAACCAGGGCGCTGCTGGAAGCGCATCTCGGCCAACTGGATAAGCTGGCCACCACACTGCTGGAGCAGGAGACTCTGACTGGCGAAGAGGTAGACCAGATCATGCGGGAATATCAACACCCCGGCCAGCCGGAGCAACCAGTGCAGCCAGAGCAGCCGACCGGCGAAGAAGAAGACGAACTGCGGCAGGAAGATCAGCCGGAAGAGTAGAATCAGAAAGGAGCAGCCTGATGACTGCTCCTTTTTGCTTGCTACTATTCGCTAGAGGGTAAGGCCGATGAGGCGCGGGGTAATGCTAACCTCGATAGCGGCGGCTATGGCCAGCAGCAGGGCGCAGAACAGGAGTACCCTGAGGGCTTCGCGCAGTTCCCACCCATAGCCCTGCCAGGTGGCGGGCGCTGGCGTGGCAAACGTGCTTCTGCGTCGCGCCAGCAGCGGGCCCAGGCCCAGCCGGAGGCCGACTCCGGCGCCGATGAGCAGGGCGGGGATTTCGAATACTCCGTGGGGCAGGATGCCAGCCAGGAAGGGGACGATTCCGGCTGTCTGGGTGCTGAGCACACCGACGACCCCGATGATCACGCCGTTGATCAGTACGCCGAGGGCCGCGGGGATACCCAGGGCCAGGCCGAAGACGGCCATCATCAGCACCGTCCGCAGGTTATGCCAGAACAGCAGGAGAATACCTTCGCCCAGCGGACCGCTGAGGATATCCTCGCCGAGTTGCTGCAGCTGTTTGGCCACCGTCTCGATGGCCTGCAGCATGGCATCCGGGTCCTGGCTGGTGGCCACTGCGCCGATGGTGATCCCCAGCAGGAAGAGAATCAGGGCGGCGATGAGATAGTTGCGGATGCGGCCGAGGGCTGCTCGCAGTGAACTAGGCATCTTCATCCTCCTTACCTGTGCTTCTTCAGGCAACATCCAACTTTTGATGGATGTTAATCAATGCTAACAACCAGGCTGCGCTCCTGTCAAGCGAGCCAGCACGACCGGAGTCTTCTTGTGTGCGATCAATACTTGCGTTTGAACAACTGGAGATGGAGGGAGCCTACATGACAATTTATTTGGACGGTGAGAGCCTGACGCTGGAGCAGGTTGCTCTGGTCGCCCGGAATGCCGTCAGAGTGGTTTTGACGGACGAGGCCAGGCAGAAGCTGGCCAGATCGCGGCAGCTGGTGGAGGATATGGTCAACCGGGAAGCAGTTGTCTACGGGATCACCACCGGCTTCGGCATGTTTTCCGACACCTATATCGACCGAGAGCAGACGGCACAGCTGCAGCAGAATCTGATTTTCTCGCATGCCTGCGGCGTCGGCGAGCATCTGCCACTGGAGGTGGTGCGCGCAGCGATGCTGCTGCGGGCCAACTCGCTAGCCAAAGGATACTCAGGCGTCCGTCAGGAGACGGTGGAGCTGCTGCTGGAGCTGATCAACCGGGAAATCACGCCGCGCGTGCCGGCGCAGGGGTCACTGGGGGCCAGCGGCGATCTGGCACCGCTGTCGCATATCGCCCTCGTGCTGCTGGGCGAAGGGGAGGCCTACTATGACGGGGAAGTCCTTCCTGGGGGAGAGGCCCTCCGCCGAGCCGGCCTGGCGCCGCTCCGCCTCTCGTCCAAAGAAGGTCTGGCACTGATCAACGGCACGCAGGTGATGCTGGCGCTGCTTTCCCTGGCTGTGATTGACGCTCAACGCCTGCAGCAGTCGGCCCTGGTTACTGCCAGCCTCACAGCGCAGGCGCTGCGGGGTATTACTGCCGCTTACGATGCTCGCGTCAGCCAGGTGCGTCCTCACCCGGGGCAGGTGCTTGTCGCTCAGGGCATGCGCCGCCTGTTGGATGGCAGCCAGTTGACCACAGCGCCGGGAGAACTGCGTGTGCAGGACGCCTATGCGCTGCGCTGCATCCCCCAGGTGCATGGAGCTATCTATAATGCCTGGCGCCATGTGCGGGAAGTCGTCGAGACCGAGATCAACAGCACTACAGATAACCCGCTGGTTTTTGCTGCTGAGGGCGATACAATTTCGGCGGGGAACTTCCATGGCGAGCCGCTGGCACTGCCGGCGGACTATCTGAGCATTGCTCTGGCCGAACTGGCCAACATCGCCGAGCGCCGCGTCGAGCGCCTCGTCAACCCGCAGCTTTCTGGGTTGCCCGCATTTCTCACCGAGCACGGCGGTCTCAACTCGGGCTTCATGATCGCTCAGTATACGGCAGCATCGCTAGTCTCGGAGAACAAAGTCCTGGCTCATCCGGCCAGCGTTGACTCCATCCCTTCGTCTGCCAACCAGGAGGATCATGTCAGCATGGGAACCATCGGCGCCCGCAAGCTGCGGCGCGTGGCCGCTAACACCGAGAACGTGCTGGCCATCGAATATCTGGCGGCGGCGCAGGCTGTAGATCTCCTTGACCGCAAGGGCCTCTCGCCGTTGACTGAGCCGGCTTACCAGCTGCTGCGGGAGCGCGTGGCGATGATGCGAGAAGATCGCATTCTTTATCCAGATATTCAGCAGGCTGCCGCCCTTATTCGTAGCGGCCAGCTGCTGAACGCTGTTCAGGCCAAGGAGCCAGAGCTCTTTGCCGCCTGGAGTTAATCGGCTGAACCGCCGTTCAACGCTGGACGGCAGCAGATATGAGCACCACCATACATGAGGAGGAATGATCACATGTCAAGAATCATCCGTGCCCCGCGGGGGAGTGAGCTCTCCTGCAAGGGCTGGCAGCAGGAAGCCGCTCTGCGTATGCTGATGAACAACCTCGACCCCGACGTGGCCGAGATACCCGAGCAGCTGATCGTCTATGGCGGCACCGGCAAGGCGGCCCGCAACTGGGAAGCCTTCGACGCCATCGTCGCTGCGCTCAGGGAGCTGGAGGACGACGAGACCCTGCTTGTTCAGTCGGGTAAGCCGGTCGGGGTGTTCCGTACCCACACCAGGGCGCCGCGGGTGTTGATCAGCAATGCCATGCTGGTGCCCGCCTGGGCTAACTGGGAGAACTTCTGGGAGCTGGAAGCCCAGGGTCTGACCATGTATGGCCAGATGACGGCCGGCAGCTGGATCTATATTGCGACCCAGGGGATCCTCCAGGGCACTTATGAGACCATCGCTGAGGCAGCCCGTCAACATTATGGCGGCTCGCTCAAAGGCAAGCTGGTGGTGACGGCTGGTCTGGGCGGCATGGGCGGCGCGCAGCCTCTGGCGGTGACGATGAACGAGGGCGTCGCCATCGTGGTCGAGGTGGACGAGCACCGCATCCAGCGCCGCCTGGAGACGCGTTATCTCGATGTGAAGACCGATTCTCTGGATGAGGCCCTGCGGTTGGCGGATGAAGCTCTGGCTGAAGGCCGGGCGCTTTCTATCGGCCTCCTCGGTAACGCAGCGGACATTCTGCCGGAGATGGTTGAGCGTGGCCGCATACCCGATATGGTGACTGACCAGACCTCGGCCCACGATGCGCTGAGCGGCTACGTCCCTGGCCAGATGTCCTATGCCGAGGCTCTCGAGCTGCGGGAGAAGGATCCGGATGAATATCTGCGCCGTTCCTATGCCAGCATGGGTCGGCACGTTACCGCCATGCTGGAGATGCAGAAGCGAGGCGCCGTCGTCTTCGATTATGGTAACAATATTCGTCAGCAGGCCAAGGATCATGCCGGGGTGAAGAACGCCTTCGACTTCCCGGGCTTCGTACCCGCCTACATTCGGCCCCTGTTCTGCGAAGGTAAGGGACCGTTCCGCTGGGTAGCCCTGTCCGGCGATCCGGAGGATATCCTGAAGACGGACCGCAAGGTGCTGGAGCTCTTCCCGGAAGATGAGCATTTGCGGCGCTGGATTACGATGGCCGAAGAGCGCGTCGCCTTCCAGGGGCTGCCTTCCCGCGTCTGCTGGCTGGGCTATGGCGAGCGAGCCAAGTTCGGTCTGGCCATCAATGAAATGGTGAGGAGCGGCGAACTGAAGGCGCCCATCGTCATCGGTCGCGACCATCTGGACTCTGGTTCGGTGGCCTCGCCTAACCGCGAGACCGAGGGCATGCGCGATGGCAGCGACGCCATTGCCGACTGGCCGATCCTCAATGCCCTGCTCAACTCTGTCTCCGGCGCCACCTGGGTGTCAGTGCATCATGGCGGCGGTGTGGGCATCGGCTACTCCATCCATGCCGGCATGGTGGTTGTTGCCGACGGCAGCGACGAGGCCGAGTGGCGCCTGCGCACCGTCCTTACGACCGACCCGGGCACCGGCGTGATGCGCCACGCCGATGCTGGCTATCAGCTGGCCATCGACACAGCCAGGGAGCGTGGTGTGAAGCTGCCGATGATCAAGTAGGCTTCTCGGCGGCGCTGGTTCAGGAGATAAAATTCCGGGGCGGCGTTGCCGCCCCGACAATTGGAGGGTCAACAGATGCGAGTAGTCGAATGTGTGCCCAATTTTAGCGAGGGGCGCCGCCCCGAGGTGATTGAGCAGATTGTGGCTCAGGCCAAGGCGGTAGACGGCGTGACGGTGCTGGACGTCAATCCAGATCATGATCACAACCGGGTAGTGGTGACGATGATCGGCGATCCGCAGGCGGTGAGCGAGGCGGCTTTCCGCTGCTGCGCCGAGGCCAGTCGCCTGATTGACATGAATGTGCACAGTGGGGAGCACCCGCGAATGGGTGCCACCGATGTTATTCCCTTTGTCCCGTTGTCGGGAGTGACGATGGAAGATTGCGTGCAGCTGGCGGAAGGTCTTGCGCAGCGCATTGCTGAGGAACTGGAGATTCCAGTCTATCTGTATGAACGGGCGGCGCGGACTCCTGAGCGGCGTAACCTGGCTGATGTGCGCCGCGGCGAATACGAGGGTTTGAAGGAATTGATCGGCACCGAGGAGCGGAAGCCCGATTTTGGCCCGGCCCGGATGCACCCGACGGCGGGCGCTACGGCGGTTGGGGCACGGCCGCCGCTCGTTGCCTTTAACGTCAACCTGGCCAGCGACGATCTGAAGCTGGCCCGGCGCATCGCCCGCAAGATTCGTGAATCCGGAGGCGGCTTCCCTGCGGTCAAGGCTCTGGGTGTGATGATTGGTGAGCGCAATTTAGCACAGGTGACCATGAATATGGTAGACTATACGGTAACTGGCTTGCTCCCGGTCTATCGGGCCATCGAAGCAGAAGCGGCCAAGGCCGGGGTGGAGATCGCCGGCAGCGAGATCATCGGCTTGTTGCCTCTGCAGGCTATGCTGGATGTAGCTCTGCAGGCGCTCAAGGTGGAAGAATTCGGCAACGAGCAGCTGCTGGAACTGCATCTGAAGGGTGAGTAAAATGGTAGCTGATCTGCTGCTGATCAACATCGGCGAACTGGCAACGACAGTGGGTTATAGTCAGCGGCCGCAAGTGGGCGCTGAACTGGGGGAGCTGTCGCGTCAGACTGATGCTTTCCTGGCGATCCGGGGGGAGCGCGTGCTGGGCAGCGGACCGATGTCTGAGCATCAGAGCTATCTCGGCCCAGACACCCGGGTGGTGGATGTAAGACAAGCCACGGTTCTGCCGGGCTTTGTCGATCCTCATACCCATCTGGTTTTTGCTGGCTGGCGAGAGCAGGAACTGTCGATGAAACTCGAGGGGAAACCTTACCTCGATATTCTGGCGGAGGGTTATGGGATCCTGAGCACGGTGCGGGCGACGCGCGCTGCCAGCCTGGAGCGGCTGACTGAGCTGGCGATGAAGAACCTCGATCGGATGCTCCTCTATGGCACTACCACCGCAGAGGCTAAGAGCGGCTACGGGTTGACGACGGAGAGCGAACTGAGGCAGCTCCAGGCCGCGCATCTGGCCGATCAGCGCCATCCGGTCGATGTGGTCTCTACTTTCATGGGCGCCCATGCTATCCCACCGGAGTATCAGGGTGATTCTGACGGATTTGTGCAGTTGATCATCGAGGAGATGCTGCCGGCCGTAGCCAGGCAGGGTATCGCGCGCTTCTGCGATGTATTCTGTGAGGAAGGTGTTTTCTCGGTTGAAGAGAGCCGGCGCATTTTGCAGGCGGCGGCCCGGCTTGGCCTGCAGGCCAAGCTGCATGCCGACGAGTTGGTCCCTTTCGGCGGCGCCGAGTTAGCGGCTGAACTCGGGGCCGTTTCTGCGGACCATCTGCTGCACGCCTCGCCGGCTGGCATCAGGGCGATGGCGCAAGCCGGGGTGGTGGCAGTCCTCCTGCCGGGAACCAGCTTCACCCTGCGCAGCAACCAGCGGCCGGATGTAGCGGCCATGTTGGAGGCCGGCGTGCCGATTGCTCTGGCCACCGACTTCAACCCGGGCACCTGTCCCACCGAATCGATGCAGATGATCCTGACGCTGGCCTGGCAGAGCCTGGGCCTGACCCCGGCGCAGGCGCTGGCGGCGGCAACCATCAATGCAGCTCACGCCTTGGGTGTAGCTGGCGACGTGGGTAGCCTGGAAGTGGGCAAGCTGGCCGATTGTGTCGTTTACGACGCGCCTAATCTGGATTTTGTGCCCTATCACTTTGGGGTAAACTTAGTACGGCACGTGTTCAAACGTGGCCGCCAGGTTGTCGTTGACGGCAGGCTGGTGCATGCGAATCCGTAAGCCAGCCAGAACTTCTTTACCCGATGTTTGACAAGCAAACATCGCCTTATTGAACTCGCAAGTCGTACCGACTTGCTGTTGGGTACCATCCGATGTTTGACAAGCAAACATCGCCTTATTGAACTCGCAAGTCGTACCGACTTGCTTTGGGTACCATCCGATGTTTGACAAGCAAACATCGCCTTATTGAACTCGCAAGTCGTACCGACTTGCTTTGGGTACCATCCGATGTTTGACAAGCAAACATCGCCTTATTGAACTCGCAAGTCGTACCGACTTGCTTTGGAGGTGATTATGTGATAGCCAGCGAGGAACAGCGCGAGCAGGAAGCGGTAAAAATCAATGCGCCAGAAGAGCCTGCGGAGCAGCAAGACGCCCCGAAGCAACAGTCTTTTCTTCTCTGGATGATCATCGGCATTGTTTTGGGCTATCTCACCTTCACAATTCTGCCTCGTCTCGGATTCTGATGGGGGCAGGTCCGAATTCAGAATGCAAGGAGTGAAGCAGCGATGGATTATCAATCACACACCCTCAGCCAGTACATAAAGGAGTTGGCCAGCGGCGCGCCAACCCCGGGCGGCGGTAGCGGTGCCGCGCTGATCGGTGCCACCGGAGCAGCCCTGGTGTCTATGGTGGGCAACCTGACCATCGGCCGCAAGAAGTATGCTGCTGTTGAGTCAGACATGCGCCAGATCGTTGAGGCGGCTGGCAAACTGCAGGAGGAACTGTTGGCCCTGGTCACCGAGGATACCGAGGTCTACGGTGTCGTGATGTCCGCATACAAACTGCCGCGGTCAACGGATGAAGAGAAGGCTGCCCGGCAGGCTGCCATCGAAGAAGGCCTGCGCCATGCCTGCTCAGTACCGCTGCGCACGGCAGAAGCCTGTATCAAGATCCTGGAACTGGCCATTCCGGCTGCCCAGAAAGGCAACACCAACGCCGTCTCTGATGCAGCTGTCGGCGGCCATGCAGCCCACGCTGCCCTGTTGTCGGCCTTGCTCAACGTGCGCATCAATCTGGTCAACCTGCCTGATGATGAATGGAAGGCCCAGACCACAGCGCGCGTGGAGCAGCTGACTGCTCAGGGGGCCAAACTGGCTCAGGAAGTGCAGGACATTACCGATCGGATTTTAGGCGAGTAAGGACACAAGGAGGGCCACGATGAAGACAGATATTGAAATTGCACAAGAGGCGGTACTGGAGCCTATAGTCGATGTGGCGAAAAAGGTGGATATCACCGAGGACGAACTGGAACTGTATGGCCGTTACAAGGCGAAGGTGAATCTTTCAGTCTGGGAGCGGCTCAAGGACAAGCCTGACGGGAAGCTGATTTTGCTGACCGCCATCAACCCCACAGCCGCCGGCGAAGGGAAGACCACCGTGTCCGTCGGTCTGGGGCAAGCCCTGGCTAAACTGGGTAAGAAGACGATGATCGCCCTCCGCGAGCCCTCGCTGGGTCCCAGCTTCGGCGTCAAGGGTGGCGCTGCTGGCGGCGGTTATTCGCAGGTCGTACCCATGGCTGATATCAATCTGCATTTTACCGGCGATATTCACGCCATCACCACTGCCCATAACCTGCTGGCAGCCATGTTGGACAATCATCTCCAGCAGGGCAATGAACTGAATATCGACCCGCGGCGCATCGTCTGGCGTCGGGTGCTGGATATGAACGACCGGGCGCTGCGGAACATCGTCGTTGGACTCGGCGGCCATACCAACGGCGTGCCGCGTCAGGACGGTTTTGACATCACCGTCGCTTCAGAAGTCATGGCGATCCTTTGCCTGGCCAGCGACCTGATGGATCTGAAGCAGCGTCTCAGCCGGATTATCGTCGGCTACACATACGATCGCAAACCCGTAACCGCCGGTGATCTGAAGGCAGCCGGTGCTATGGCTGTCCTGTTGAAGGATGCCATCAAGCCCAACCTGGTGCAGACCCTGGAGAACGGCCCGGTCTTTGTACACGGCGGCCCGTTTGCCAACATCGCCCATGGCACCAACAGCCTGATCGCCACGAAGATGGGTCTGAAGCTGGCCGATTACTTCGTTACCGAGGCAGGTTTCGGTGCTGATCTCGGCGCTGAGAAGTTCTTCGATATCGTTTCCCGCTTCGGCAACCTCAAGCCGGATGCCGCTGTCATCGTGGCGACGGCGCGCGCCCTGAAGCTGCATGGCGGCGTCAAGCGGCAAGACCTGAATACAGAGAATCTGGAGGCTCTGGAGAAGGGCTTTGCCAACCTGGCCAAGCACGTGGAGAATGTCCGCAAGTACAAGGTGCCGGCCGTGGTCGCCATCAACCGCTTCCCCACCGATACCGAGGCGGAATTGCAGCTCATCGCCGACAAGTGTCAGGAGTTGGGCGTGCCCTTTGCCCTGGCCGAGGTTTTTGCCAAGGGCGGCGCAGGCGGCATCGAGCTGGCCGAGACGGTGATCAAGGTTCTCAACGAGCAGCCGTCGCATTTTGAGCCGCTCTACCCGTTGGAGCTGAGCATCAAGAAGAAAATCGAGATTATTGCCCGCGAGATCTACGGTGCCGATGGTGTCGAGTTCACCAAGGACGCCAACACGCAGATTCGCAGCTACACGCGCATGGGGCTGGATAAGCTGCCGATCTGTATTGCTAAGACGCAGTATTCACTCTCTGACAATCCAGACCTTCTGGGGCGGCCCGAGGGCTTTACCATCACGGTGCGCGAAGTGCGCGCCTCGGTGGGGGCCGGATTCCTGGTGGCCATTACCGGCGATATCATGACCATGCCTGGCCTGCCCAAGCAGCCTGCAGCAGAAAACATTGATATCGATGAGAAGGGCGAGATCAGCGGTCTCTTCTAGTCGCGTTCCATAAAAGCAGGGCGTGCTCCCCGCTGTGTGGGGAGCACGCCCTGCTGTTTACCCAACGCACTCATCAGGCGAATTCTGAACGGCCTAGAACTGCAGCAGCTCGGGCAGGATCAGAAGCGCCATGGCGCTGCCCAGTGGAGCAACCAGGGTGCCGCTGCGGCGATAGGTATAGCCCAGCAGAATTGCCTTGGCCGGCGTCAGGAAGAGCGCCGTAAACCAGGCCATCCCCTGGGTGGGATAGATCAGGCTCTCGAGCAGCAGTCCGAGGCCATAGAGCCCGGCGGTGAGAGCTATCGCCCTGTCGCCATGACGAACCGACAGGCTTTCCTGCACCATGCCCCGCCAGAACAGTTCCTGGATAACGGCTAGTGCTGTTCCTAGCACCAGCGTCAGCAGGCGATGGGGCCAGCTGCCGGGCATTGCACTGGGCAGGCTCATCGCCACTAGCAACACTGCCAGTGAGCCGATTCCCAGACCCAGCAGGAGATTGGCTACCAGGGCCTGTCTCTGCGCTAAGATCAGGCGTTCGCCGCTGCCGCGGCGCAGCAGGTAACCCAGAATGCCAGCAAACAGCAGATACCACAGCCAGCTGACCAACTGGCTCAGCCCCAGCCGCCTGATCAGCGGCGGGACGACGCAGTAGAACAGCGCCAGTGTTAGCAACCAGCGTTGCGGAGGCAGTTGCCACTGGACTGGTGGCGGCAGCGTGCGCCCCAGGGTGGCAAAATAGGTGGCGATCAGTAATATAAGCAAGACAGCCACCTGCAGTATCCCTACCAGCAGGAGAGACAGCAGGGGCGGGTAGAAGCCGCGGACCTGACTTGACCAGAACCAGGCGCGCTCCCTGCCCGCCAGACGGCAGAGGCGGCTTTCCACGAATGTCAGAACCGGACCGTCTTCCTCGAGGCAGACGATGCGGGCCGTATCGTTGCTGAGCGCGTAATAGCGGCTGTTGCCGAACAGCTGGAACCCGACGACCGCTCGGCTATCCTCCTGCAGCAGGGCCAGGGCTTCCTCCTGTTGTAGTGGTAGCGACTGGCTATGAATATATGTATCCCCTTTGGCCTCAATCAGCTCGGTCGGTGGGAGATAGAGCAGCACTCGGCTGACTGAACTGACCAGCTTTGGTTCCGCTTCGTCCGTCAGGTCCGAGCGGATGATCAGCTCGCCAGGGGCAAAGATGACCAACGCCCGGGGTTGTCCGTTCTGCATCGCTTCCACGGCTGCCCCGCCGTGGGGGAAGTGTAGCGTGGCGTGGCTGGTGGCGATCGTCCAGGCGTCAAAACTGAACGTGCTGGTGACCAGGGTGCTGACCGGCTGCCCCAGCACATCCGGTGACAGCAGGAAGATGCCGATGCAGAGCAGGATCAGCAGGATCGTACAACCCAGGAGAGCTCCCCAGAACATGATGGGGTTACGTCTGAGACTTGATGACAGCATGAGTTCCTCTCCTCCTCGCGAGGCATGAATTGGTTAGACTAATCTACCGATTTCAACAAAGACACACAAAGTCCTGCTGAATTGACTTACCTGAGGGCGCAGTATAGAATTGTGATAATTAACAACATCTAAATGTGGTGTATTGTGCAGGTTTACGTTATCTGCCTACCCACTTCATGCAAAGGAGAGCTGTAGTGTAATGCAGACCAATGATCAACTGGTGCGCCGCCTGCAGGAGCTTCGCGAACAGCACCAGGCCGTGATTCTGGCCCATTATTATCAGCGGGGCGAGATTCAGGATGTGGCCGACTATGTCGGGGATTCGTTCCGACTCAGCCAACTGGCTGCGTCCACGGATGCAGAGGTTATCGTCTTCTGTGGCGTGCATTTCATGGCCGAAAGCGCCGCAATCCTTTCACCGCAGAAGACAGTCCTCTTGCCGGAGCCCAAAGCCGGTTGTCCGATGGCGGACATGGTCGACGCCGACGGCCTCCGCGCGCTGAAGGCCAAGCATCCCGGTGTACCCGTGGTCAGCTATGTAAACACCAGTGCGGCGGTCAAGGCGGAAAGTGATATCTGTTGCACGTCTTCCAACGCAGTCAAGGTGGTCGAATCGCTGGATGCAGACCGCATCATCTTCACTCCTGATCGCAATCTGGGGAGCTGGATTGCATCCCAGACTGATAAGGAGATCATTCTCTGGGAAGGTTACTGCAACACGCATGACAATCTTACCTTGCAGCAGCTGCAGCAGACGAAGGAGGAGCATCCCGACGCCCTGGTCGTCGCCCATCCCGAATGCCGACCAGAGGTTGCCGCTGTCGCCGATCTGGTCGCCAGCACCGGGGGCATGATCCGTTTCGTGCGCGAGTCCCCGGCCAGAGAGTTTATCGTGGCCACCGAGGCTGGGCTGCTGCACCTGCTGCAGAAGGAGAACCCCGACAAGAAGTTCTACCTGGCCTCCAGGAACCTGATCTGCCCGAACATGAAGCTGAATACGCTGGCCAAGGTCGTCAGGTCGCTGGAGACGCTGCAACCGCAGATCACCGTCCCCAGGGAGATCCGCGACCGGGCAGTGCAGGCGCTGGAGCGCATGTTGGCCATCGAGTAAGCAGCACGAGAGTTTTCGCATGGCTCCGGAGACGTCCGGGGCCATCTGCATCAATAGGTCAGGCTTGCAGCCGGAAATGGACACTGTTGAGTAGACGGAGGCGTTGAGATGAGCTATCGTTACCTGGTGAGCTTTGACCTGCAACAGCTGGATCGGCAGGTAGCGGACTTTCTGGTGATTGGCAGTGGCGTGGCCGGCCTGTTTGCTGCGCTGCGGGCCAGCCAGTCTGGCCGAGTCCTGCTGCTCACCAAGGACCTGTTAGAGGGCAATACACGCCACGCACAGGGCGGCGTGGCCGCAGCGGTGGGGCCGGATGATGACTGGCGCCTGCATATGGAAGACACGCTGGAGGCGGGAGCTGGCCTTTGTGACGAAGCGGCCGTAGCCATTCTTGTGCGAGAAGGCCCGGAGCGCATCCGCGATCTGCTGACTATCGGCACCCGCTTTGATACTGTGGCTGATTCCCTCGCTCTGACCCGCGAGGGCGGCCACGGTCGGCGAAGGGTGCTGCATGCCGGCGGCGATGCCACCGGTTGGGAGATTGAGAGGGCCCTGGCCGAAGCTGTGTTGCGCTGCGACAGGATCACGCTGGTAGCACCGGCCACCGCCGTGGATCTCCTGACGGTGGAGGACGAGTGCTACGGTGCGTTAGCTATGGATGATGCGGGGCAACTGTTTGCCTGCCTGGCCAAGGCCACCATCATCGCCACCGGCGGTGCCGGGCAAGTCTACTCCAATACCACAAACTCGCCCCTTGTCACCGGCGATGGTATGGCCATGGCCTACCGGGCAGGGGCGGAGCTGATGGATATGGAGTTTTACCAGTTTCATCCCACCGCGCTCAAGGTTGCAGGTGCGCCCCGCTCGCTGATCACCGAGGCAGTGCGCGGTGAAGGCGCCCTGCTGTTAGATCACGCCGGGAATCGCTTTATGCCGGCAGTACATCCGCTGGCTGAACTCGCACCCCGTGATGTGGTCGCCAAGGCGATGGCGCAAGTGATGCAGGAAAGCGGCACCGGGCACGTCTGGCTGGATCTGCGCTCAATGGGTAACATCGATCTTCCCAGGCGTTTCCCCACTGTCTTTCAGACCTGCCTGAAGCACGGTCTGGATATCCGGACAGACCTGATCCCGGTCTCGCCGGCGGCCCACTACTTTATGGGCGGCATCCGGGTTGACTACCAGGGGCGGACGAACCTGCGGGGGCTCTACGCCTGTGGCGAGGCCTCCTGCCTGGCGTTGCATGGGGCAAACCGCCTGGCCAGCAACTCGTTGCTGGATGGGCTGGTCTACGGACAGCGCGCTGCGGAAAGCGCCGCTCACGACCGCTCAGAGATCAGCCAGCGGCAGCTTCTGGAGCTGGACATCAAATATGCGGCGGCGCCCCAGGCGACGGCTCCTGAGCAGGCCGCAGCCATTAGACACGCTATTCAGAACCTGATGTGGCAGAAAGTCGGCCTGGTGCGCGACGCAGCCGGTCTAGAGCTGGCGGCTGATCGGCTGAACGCCCTTCGGCTGGACCTGGTTCCCGGTCTGCCCGATTTGGGTATAATTGAAGCTGAAAACCTGTTGACTGTGGCGCAGCTGATTACCCGGGCGGCGGCGCTGCGAACCGAATCGCGCGGCGGCCATTTCCGGGTCGATTGTCCCCACCGAGATGACGCCCAATGGCTGAAGCATATCGTGCTGGCCGGAGAGCAGGTGAGTTTCTCAGCGAAAGGGGAGGGAACAGAGCGATGAACTGGTACAATCCGCTGGTACTTGACCTGGTGACGCGGGCTCTGGAAGAAGATATCGGAACCGGCGATCTTACCACCGAATCCATCATCCCCAGAGGGAGGCGCGCCACCGCCCGCATCTGGACCAAGGTGGATGGGGTGGTTGCCGGCTTGCCACTGCTGCCGCTGATCTTTCAGCGCCTTGACCCCGACCTGCAGGTGGAGCTGCTGGTGGAGGACGGGCAGGTGGTTACGGCCGAGACGACATTGGCGCGGCTGGATGGCAGTGCTCAGGCGATCCTGATGGGCGAACGGGTGGCGCTGAACTTCCTGCAGCGACTGTCGGGTATTGCTACGCGGGCCTCCCGTCTCATGGAGCTGATCAAGTTCTACGACACCCGCATTGTCGACACCCGCAAGACCACGCCTGGACTGCGCCTGCTGGAGAAGTATGCCGTGAGAATGGGCGGAGCAGCCAATCATCGCTTCGGCCTGTACGACGCAGTATTAATCAAGGATAACCACATTGCTGTCGCTGGCGGTATTATCGAGGCGGTCAGCGCGGTACGCAAGCGGATCGGACATACGTTCAAGATCGAGGTTGAGGTGGAAACCCTGGAGCAGGTGGCCCAGGCGCTGGAGGCTCGTGTCGATATCATCATGCTGGATAACATGCCGCTGGAGACTCTGCGGCAGGCGGTGAAGCAGATCGATGGCAAGGCTCTGGTAGAGGCATCGGGCGGCATTACCGAGGAGACGATCCACGAGGTGGCCAAAGCGGGGGTGGATTATATCTCCATCGGCGCCCTCACACACAGCGTCACGGCGCTGGACATCAGCCTGGACATCGATCTCGAGCCGGAGGCGAGCAACCCGTAGACAATTTAACAAGGACTGTTGCTGCCAGGTAACGATGGTGGCAGCAGTCTTCTTGTGTGGACTGAAGGAAGGGGGATAGGAGAGATGTTGCTGACCATCAATATGGGCAATACGCGCACCAAGGCGTTGCTCTACCAGGGGGAGGAGAAGAATGGGCACTATGTTATACCCACCGGAAAGGAGCGCAGGCTCTATGAGGATTTCCTGCAGTCGATGCCACGCCCTAGCCGCATCCTGCTGTCGTCGGTGGTTCCGGCCGCGGCGGCGGAACTGATAGCGGCTGCCGACCTGGTCTGGGGGTTGCCGGTGGAGGCGATATCGGCCCGCGAAGATCTGGGGCTTAGCTTTGCTACCGTGGACTACCATCAACTTGGATCTGATCTGTTTGTCAACGCAGTCGCCAGCCAGAACTTCTATGGCGGGAATCTCCTCAACGTGGATCTGGGGTCTGCCTCCACATTCTGCGTCATCAAGGATGGTGTTTACCTGGGCACCAGCATTGTCCCGGGGATGGAGCTCTCCATTCGGGCGATGATTGCGGGCACGGCCCTCCTGGAGGATTTTGTGCTGCAGAAGATAGAAGGGGTCATTCAGGATAACACCGTAGCCTGCCTGCAGTCGGGCATCTACTACGGCTACTTTGAGCTGGTCAGTGGGATGATTCGGCGCATTCAGGAGGAGCAGGGGCCGTTGACCGTGGTCCTGACGGGGGGCATCGGCACGTTTCTTTATGACGAGCTGGCGCCTTTTGTTCAGCATTTTCGGCCGGATCTCACCTTGGAAGGACTCAAACTGATTGCCGATCTGCTGCCCTCGGGTGGAGCTCGCGAGCGGTCGACGACTGCATCCTGACCGTTGTCTGACGAGCCCTGCATACGGTAGAATAAAATCGCCAGCGAATCGCGGGCACCAGATGGCTGGGCCCGACGGCTGGCTGACGAGCGTAGTTTCGTCCGGTATCTCAGGTAGAACTGGAACGGAGGAGGAGAAGCATGAAAATCACAACAGCGAGAATCGCCAGGGCCGGACTGTTTGCGGCACTGGCACTGGTTCTGGGGGCCACTCAGTGGGGCTTCATACCGATCCCCACTCCAGCCGGAGCAGCCACCGTCATGCACGTGCCGGTGATTCTGGCCGGAATTCTGGAAGGTCCCCTCGTGGGTGGGTTTGTCGGTTTGCTCTTTGGGCTGTTTACCATCAAGTTTGGACCGGCCTGGGTGGTCATCCCGCCGCGACTGCTGATCGGCCCGGGGGCCTGGCTGGTGTTCGTTTTCGTGAAGCGTCTGCTGGAGCGCCGACGCGGTGTGGAGCGGTCGAGCATGGTCATCGCTGCTGCCATCGCCGGTTTCATCGGTTCAGCCATCAACACCGGCGGCATCTGCTTCCTGGCAGCGGCGACCAAACTCTGGACTCCGGCCTTCGCCTGGCTGACTGCGGTCACCAGTGGAATCCCGGAAGGGATCCTGGCCGCCATCGTCGCCGGACTGCTGGTCGTCCCCCTGGAATCGCTGGGCGGGCAACAGATCAAACCGCGGGTTGAATGAATGCAGGGATAGCCCTCGTAATGACACCCACTGCCTTCCTCTGGGTTGCAGTGGGTGCTTCTTTAATACGTGAAAGACAGGGCATCGCCCCGGAAGTCGCTACAGCGGGGGGTATCTGCTTTCCGCGAGCAATAGGCGGAGGGCCGTTCGGACCGGAAGGAGGGGTCAGTCCGGTCAGATGCCATAGGGATCGTCCTCGCGCTCGCGCACTTTGGCGTAGGTGATGATATCCTCGCCGTAGCGGTTCTTGATGCGGTCCATCGTCTCCAGCAGCTTCTCGCGGCGTGCATACTCCTCGCTTTCGCCGAGAAACGAGAGCTGTCGCGTCGCTTCACTGGACAGGTTGTGCATGCTGACGCCGATCAATCTGATCAGCTGTCCGTTGTAGGTCTTATGCAGAAGCTCCCGGGCGGCCCGGTAGATGTGATGGTCCAGATTGGTGGGCTCAGGCAGCGTTGCCTGGCGGGTGAGCGTAGTGAAATCCTGATAGCGCAGCTTGAGGGTGACCGTCTTGCCGGCTAGCCCGTCCCGCCGCAGGCGGCGCCCCACCTTCTCTGCCAAGTGCAGGAGGACGCCCTCGACTTCTTTCATGTCCGCTATGTCCACCGGAAATGTGTGTTCGTGCCCCATAGATTTGGTCTCGTCGGTGGTCTCCACCGGCCGATCATCGATACCGTTGGCCAGCTGCAGCAGATGCCTGGCTGCTGCCCGGCCGACGCTGCGGGCCAGAAGTGCCTCGTCAAATCTGGCCAACTGTCCCACCTGACGAATCCCCAGCTGCTGCAGGCGCGCCGTCGTCTTCGGCCCAACGCCCCAGAGGCGGTCGATGCTCAGAGGATGCAGAACATCGATGACCTGGTGGGGTTGAATCACCACCAGCCCGTCAGGTTTCTCCAGTTCAGAAGCGATCTTGGCCACGAATTTATTGGGGGCTACGCCGACGGACGCGGTGATGCCTACCTCTTCCTTGATCGCCCGCTTGATGCGGCGGGCGATGGTCGGCGGATCGCCAAACAGATTGAGGCAGCCGCTGACATCGAGAAACGCTTCGTCAATGGAGACCTGCTCCACCAGAGGGGTGAAGCGCTGAAAAATCTCCTGCACCTGGCGTGAGGCCTGGGCATATTTGTGCATGTCACCGGGGAGAAAAATCCCTTCCGGGCAGCGGCGATAGGCCTCGATCAGGGGCATGGCGGAACGTACTCCAAAGCGGCGCGCTTCATACGAGCAGGTGGAGACCACGCCCCGCTGATCCGGCTTGCCGCCGATGATGACTGGCTTGCCCCGCAGCTCGGGATTATCGCGCTGTTCGATACTGGCAAAGAAAGCATCAAGGTCAACGTGAAGAATTCGACTCTCTTGACGCATCAGTTCCACCATCCTTCGAACGTTTGTTCCTATTCTACCACATTGCCGGGATGAGTTGATAGAGCTACGCTGCACTCAATCGGTTGTACTATTCCAAAACATACGGATACACGTAATTTTCGAGTGCCGCGAGGTTTATCTAACATTTCAGAAAAGTTTTCTCCAGGCAGCAGGAATTTGCCCCATCGGTGACCAATATGATGAGTAATAGTAGATATATTCAGAACCGAAGGGGTGGAAGAATGCGCAGAAGTATTTCGCTGTTGCTGGTTGCTCTCGTTGTCGGTGTGCTTGCTTTAACCGGTTGTGGATCTGCCTTGAATCCGGGGCAGACGATCGCCAAGTTCTATGAGACACTGCAACAGGGCGACCTGAACGCCTGCTACGAGATGATGAGCGAGTTCTACAAGGAGGGTGGCGGAGCCGGCGTTAAGGGTCACACGCAGCAGGAGTTTGAAGAGGCCATCGAGGAATTGCTGGAGCACTATGGCGAGTTGAAGAGCTTCACCATCGATAAGCAGGAGGCGATGGGTACTCGCAGTGGAACTGTCGTGGTGACTCTGGTCTGGACCAAGGATAATGTGGATACTGAGGAGACGCGGACGGTGGCCACTCCCGGCAACAAGGGCGTCTACAAGGTCGATGGCGCAGCCATCGCCATCCTCGCGAAGGAAGACTGATCAGGATAGCACTCTCTTAGTCAGGCCGACGTTGTCGGCCTTATTTTGTTTGCCTCCGCATATACCTGTAGCGGAGGTGGACGACCATGAACCGAGCAACTTTCTGGGCGCTGATCGCCGCCGTCTGCTATGGCATCGCTCCCATATTTGAAAGGATCGGGCTGCGACAGGCGCCGCCGCTGGCTGCCGTCTTCGTGCGTGCCCTGATTACCGTGATATTCACCGCCTTCTATCTGGTTATGGAGCAGCAAACAGCGACATTTGGGCAGTGGTCGGTCCGGACGTGGGTGGCCATCCTGATGAGCGGTTTCGTCGGCGTGCTGCTGGCTCAGGCCTTCTACTTTCAGGCCTTGAAGCTGGGCGAGGTAGGGCGGGTGGTGCCCATTGCCGGTAGTTACCCCCTCATCGCCGCACTGCTGGCGGCGCTGCTCCTGGGTGAGCAGCTTACCCTGACTCGCCTGTGTGGCACGCTGCTGGTGCTATTGGGTATCATCCTGCTCAGGTAGCCCTCGCGCAGCCTGGTTGTTATTTTCAACCGGGCGGTGGTACAATAAGCCATAATAGGAGCCAGTGTCAGGCAGGCCGGTGGAAGTCTGCTCAGCTGGCTCGATTAGGAGTGCAACCGCGTGCTGATCAGTGTAGAACAGGACCTCGAGCGAGCTTTGGCGTTGGGGGCAGAGTACCTTACGGCCGGCAAGTTAGTGGCTTTTCCTACCGAGACGGTATACGGCCTCGGCGCCAATGTATGGAATGCCGAGGCGGTCGCGAGCATCTTTCGCGCCAAGGGGCGTCCCGCCGATAACCCGCTCATTGCCCACATCGCCGACTACTCCATGCTGCCAACGCTAGTCACGCAGGTCACCCCCCAGGCGGACAAGCTGATGCAGGCGTTCTGGCCAGGGCCGCTTTCCATTATTCTGCCGCGGCAGGCCGCCGTGCCCGATGTCGTCACCGCTGGCCTGGAGACGATTGCCGTGCGCTGGCCCAATCACCCGGTGGCCGCTGCGCTGATTCAGCGCGCCGGTGTGCCGGTGGCTGCCCCCAGCGCCAATCGATCGGGCCGCCCCAGTCCCACCCTGGCGGAGCATGTTGTCGCCGATCTAGGTGAGGCGGCCGATCTGGTCATTGACGCAGGAATGGCCACCGTTGGGCTAGAGTCGACGGTGGTCGACCTAACGACCGATCCCCCCACGCTGCTGCGCCCCGGAACTATCACTCTGGAAGACTTGCAGCAAGTGGTGGGTCCTGTTGTTTTGGCCACGGCAACTCCGACCGAGGGCCAAGCCCGTTCGCCGGGTATGAGGTACCAGCATTATGCCCCTGCTGCGCCGATGTTTCTCTACCTGGGGGAGACGCAGGCAGTGCGGCGTGCCATGCAGGCCAGGGCTGATGCTCTGCTCCAGCTGGGGCAAAGGGTCGGTGTCCTGACATTTGATGAGTATCTGGATGCCTTTCCCCTCTGCCTGACTGTTTCCCTGGGGCCGCAGGGCGAGCCGGCTCAGGCCGCGCAACGCCTCTACGCTGCCCTGCGCCGCTTTGACCGGATGGGGGCCGATGTCATCCTGGCTCACGGATATACGTCCAATGCAGGATTGGGGTTGGCGTTACAGAACCGGCTGGGGAAGGCGGCCGGACATCGTTTGGTCTGGGTGTAGCTATCCAGTTTGGAGGTGTTGTCTTGCGCATCCTGTTTGTCTGTACCGGTAACACCTGTCGCAGCAGTATGGCTCAGGCGCTGATGGAACAGCTGCTGCGGGAGAACAATCTGTTGGGGAAAGTCGAGGTGCGTTCGGCTGGCGTGGCCGCCGATTCTGGCGCTCCGGCTTCTCGCTTTGCTCAGGAAGCTCTGCGCGAGATCGGGCTCGATCTCAGTTATCACCGGGGCCGGCAGATCGACGCTGCGCAGGTCGAGTGGGCGGACCTGATCCTGACGATGACTCGCCGCCAGAGGGAAGCCCTGATCGCTGCTTTTCCTCAGGCGCGGGAGAAGATCCACCTGTTGAAAGAGTTTCTGATCACGCCGGCGGATCGGGAACAGTGGGAACAGGAACTCTATCAGCTGCACCGGCAGATGGCAACAAAGCGAGAGGCGTTCGCGGCGGAAGTCCATCCCAACATCGGCGAACTGCGGGTAAGGCGGGCCGAGTTGCTGCAGGAACTCGGGGAGGTTGAGCAGCTCCTCGCCGAGCGGCAGGCCGAATTGTTGGAGCGCTTGCGCCCGGAGCGAACCCGGATCGATCAGATCGAGCAGCAGCGCAGCCTGGTCGATGTGACCGACCCGTTTGGCCAACCGCTGGAGGTCTATCGTATGAGCCGCGACGAACTGAAGGATAATCTGGAGCGGCTGCTGCAGCGCTTGCAGCAGGACAAGCTTCTTGACGCATGAAGTGCCGGAGTGACGCTTTGCTGGCTGCTTGTCCGGGGGGAATCTCTGCTATATAATAAGGAGCAGGTTTTTGGACTGTGTCATGGTTGCCATGGCACTTTTTGTCCGAATGGCCGTGACCAAGTATTTTGACAGGAGATGATCGCATGAGGATTGCGGTCGCCAGTGATCATGCTGGGTTTGAGCTAAGACAGCTAATACTGACGTGGCTGGAGCGAGACGGCTTTGAGGCAGTGGACTTTGGCTGCAGTTCGCTGGATTCCGTGGACTATGCCGACTATGCCATCCTCGCCGTTGAGGCAGTGACGAGTGGCCAGTGCGAACGGGCCATTCTTGTCTGTGGTACGGGGATCGGTATGTCGATTGCTGCCAACAAGTTCCCGGGGATTCGGGCTAGCCTCTGTCACGATCTGTTCTCCGCCAGGGCAACCCGCGAGCACAATGACAGCAACGTGCTCTGCCTGGGAGCGAGAGTTGTCGGTCCCGGGGTGGCAGAGGAGATCGTTAATATCTGGTTACATACCGAGTTTGCCGGTGGCCGCCATCAGCGTCGTCTGGACAAGATTACGGCGATAGAGCAGAGGTTTGGAGGCCGGTCATGAGCAGAATGTCCAAGTTAACAGAGCAGATGCAGGCCGTTCTCGCCGAGTGCGAGCAAAAGCTGGGCCTGCGTCCGGGGCAGATTCTGGTGCTGGGCTGCAGCACCAGCGAGGTGATGGGGAAAAGGATTGGTACCGACTCCAGTCTGGAGGTCGCCAAAGCGCTGTTTCCTCCCTTGCAGCAGTTTGTGGACAGTCATCAGCTTTGCCTGGCAGTGCAGTGTTGTGAGCATTTGAATCGCGCGCTAGTTGTCACACGGGAATGTCAGGAGCGGCATAACCTGGTAGAGGTCAGCGCTGTTCCGCATCCTGGTGCCGGCGGGGCGATGTCTACCGTAGCCTACGCACGCACTCCAGATGCTGTACTGGTAGAAAGCATTCAGGCACACGCGGGCATAGATATTGGCGATGTGCTGATTGGCATGCATCTGCGACCAGTGGCGGTGCCGGTTCGTCTCTCTCAGGAACTTGTGGGTGAGGCGCGCGTCACTGCGGCAAAAACCAGGCCGCGACTTATTGGTGGAGAACGTGCCAAATACAAACGAGAGGACGGTGTGTTGAAGTCATGTCTCTAAAATTGGTTGACCCTGAGATTCAGGCAGTTATCGATCAGGAGTTGAAGCGACAACAGAGCAACATCGAGCTGATCGCCTCTGAGAACTTTGTCAGCCGAGCTGTTCTGGACGCGATGGGATCCGTTCTGACCAACAAGTATGCCGAAGGGTACCCCGGCCGGCGCTACTACGGCGGATGCGAGGAAGTCGACATTGCCGAAAATCTGGCCAGAGATCGGGCCAAGCAGCTGTTTGACGCCGAGCACGCCAATGTTCAGCCTCACGCCGGCGCTATGGCCAACATGGCTGTTTACTTCACGGCCATCAAGCCGGGCGATACCGTGCTGGGCATGAATCTATCCCATGGTGGGCATCTGACCCACGGCAGCCCGGTCAACTTCTCGGGCATCCTCTATAACATCATCCCCTACGGCGTGGATGAGAAGACTGGGCGTATCGATTATGAGCAGGTTCGTCAACTGGCCGAAGAGCACAAGCCGAGAATGATCATCGCCGGCGCCAGCGCCTATCCGCGCATCATCGATTTCCAGGCTTTCCGCGAAATCGCCGATGACGTCGGCGCTGTTCTCATGGTTGATATGGCACACATCGCTGGCCTCGTGGCCACCGGTCTGCATCCCAATCCGGTGCCGCATGCCGACTTCGTGACCAGCACCACCCACAAGACCCTGCGCGGTCCCCGCGGCGGGCTCATTCTCTGCAAGGAGAAACATGCCAAGGCCATCGACAAGGCGGTCTTCCCGGGCATGCAGGGTGGTCCGCTGATGCACATCATCGCCGCCAAGGCAGTAGCCTTCAAGGAAGCGCTCTCCGACGAATTCCGGGCCTATCAGGAGCAGGTTCTGAAGAACGCCAAGGCGTTGGCGGAGGGGCTGATGGAACGTGGCTTCGACCTCGTCTCCGGCGGTACCGACAACCATCTGATTCTGGTTGACCTGCGCAGCAAGAAGCTGACTGGCAGGAAGGCGGAGCGAGTGCTGGATAGCGTGCGGATTACCGTCAACAAGAATACGATTCCCTTTGATCCAGAAAGCCCGTTCGTCACTAGCGGCATTCGTATCGGCACCCCGGCCATGACCTCTCGCGGGTTCACCGAGGCGGATATGCGCACGGTGGCTACACTGATGGCTGACGCCCTCGAGAATGCGGACAATGAGACGATTTTGGCCAAGGTGCGCAAGGGTGTTGCCGAACTTTGCGAGGCTCATCCTCTGTATCAATAGCACCTGCAAACTTAATGAAGCATTGCTGCGCATGCTGCCCCGGGCGGCATGCGCAAAGTCTGTCTGGAGACCCACAGGGAGGTATGCTCGTCATGGCGAAACTGTATGTTCTGGATCATCCCCTCATTCAACACAAACTGACGCTCATCCGTGATAAGAACACTGGTTCAAAAGAGTTTCGCGAGCTGGTGGAGGAGCTATCCATGCTCATGGGCTACGAAGTGACCCGTGACCTGCCGCTGGAGGATCACGAGGTGGAAACGCCGGTGGCCCGGGCCCAGGCGAAGGTTATCGCCGGCAAGAAGCTGGGGATTATCCCTATCTTGCGGGCCGGCCTGGGTATGGTCAATGGGATGCTGCGTCTGGTTCCTGCCGCCAAGGTGGGGCATATCGGCATCTACCGCGATCCGGAGACCCTGCAGCCGGTCGAATATTATGCCAAACTGCCTACTGACGTCGCTGAGCGCGACCTGTTCGTGATCGACCCAATGTTGGCCACCGGCGGATCGGCTGTGGCCGCTATCGATTACCTCAAACGGCAGGGGGCGACCAGTATCCGGTTTGTCTGTCTGATTGCGGCACCAGACGGGGTACAGGCCTTGCGGACGGCTCATCCTGATGTTGATATCTACACGGCCGCTATCGACGAGCGGCTGAATGAGCATGCCTATATCGTCCCTGGTCTCGGCGATGCAGGTGATCGCCTGTTTGGAACCAAGTAAGGTGAAGCTGCGATGCGGATGAGCTGGGACGAGTATTTCATGCAGATTACCAACGTGGTGGCTACCCGGTCAACCTGTCTGCGTCGGCAGGTAGGAGCCATCATCGTCAAAAATCGCCGGATCATCGCCACCGGCTATAACGGAGCGCCCCGCGGGCTGAAGCACTGTGCTGAGGTTGGCTGCCTGCGCGTGCAGCAGGGCGTGGCCTCCGGCGAGCGGCACGAACTCTGCCGCGCTCTGCACGCTGAACAGAACGCGATCATTCAGGCCGCCGTCTCCGGCGTGTCCATCGCCGGCGGCACGCTCTACACCAATGTCTTCCCCTGCGTGCTCTGTGCCAAGATGCTAATCAACAGCCGGATTGAGCGGATTATCTACGCAGAGCCTTATCCTGATCAGCTCTCGCTGGCGCTGCTCAACGAGGCGGGTATTGAGTTAGTGCAGTACCAGTCAGAAGCAGACTGAGAGAAGCGTTTGTTTGCCAGCTTCCAGGCGCCCCCTGCCAAGTTGCCAGGGGGCGCTTTTCCTGTTCCGCCTCAGCGGCCACCAGGGCCCTCCCCCTCCATTTGACACCCTCTAGCCTGATGGCTAGAATGAGAAGGGTTTGGGATTGGCAGCGGTCTGTACCACTCGGGAGGAGGACGAGGGCATGAAGCCGAAAGTGATGACCATCTTTGGAACGCGTCCTGAGGCGATCAAAATGGCTCCGGTTGTCGAGGCCCTGCAGGCCAGCGACCAGCTGCAGGCGGTCACCTGCGTGACAGCGCAGCATCGGCAGATGCTGGATCAGGTGCTGGACCTCTGGCAGATCAGGCCGGAATACGATCTGGATATCATGCGTCAGCGCCAGAGCCTGAGTGGAACACTGCGGCGCGCCCTGGCCGGGCTGGAAGCCGTATTACAGGAGGAGAAGCCTGATCTTGTTCTCGTGCATGGCGACACGCTGACCACCTTTGCTGGAGCTATTGCCGCCTTCTACGAGAGGATTGCCGTCGGCCATGTGGAGGCGGGCCTGCGCACCTTTGACAAATACTTTCCCTTTCCGGAGGAGGTCAACCGGCGGCTGACTGGTGCGTTAGCCGACCTGCATTTTTCGCCTACCAGCGTGACGAAAGCCAACCTGCTGGCGGAGGGAGTGCCAGCCGATAGGATCTATATAACCGGCAACACTGTCATTGATGCCCTGGGCAAGACGGTGCGGCCTGACTATCAATTTCTGAACGCGACCCTGGCCGGGTTGGACTTTGGCAGCCCGGTGGTCGTTGTAGAATTGCATCGGCGGGAGAACTGGGGGGAGCCGATCGCCCAGGCTTGTAGAGCGATCGCCCGTCTGGTGGCGGCCCATCCAGAGATTCAGGTTGTCTTCCCGGTGCACCTTAACCCGGTAGTGCGGGAGACTGTCTTCGCCGTGCTGGCCGGGCGAGAGCGGGTGCATCTGATCGATCCGCTGGGTACGGCGGATTTCCATAACCTGATGGCCCGCTCTTACCTGATCATCTCCGATTCGGGCGGGATTCAGGAAGAAGCCCCCGGATTGGGCAAGCCGGTCCTCGTGGTGCGAACAGTGACCGAGCGCCCTGAGGCGGTGGCTGCCGGAACGGTGAAGATCGTCGGTGTCGACGAAGAGACGATCTATGGGGCTGCCCACGAACTCTTGACCAGCCAGGCTGCTTATCGGGCGATGGCTCAGGCCAGGAACCCGTACGGTGATGGACAGGCCTCCCGGCGAATCGTGGCGGCAATCCTCCATCATTTTGGGCTCTGCCCCGAGCGTCCGGCAGATTTTGAGTGATAACGACACAAAGGGGCGACGTTAATTAGTTCACAAGGCAGGAAGCCCGCGATACGAGGCGAATTATACTCAATTAGCTGGTTTGGAGCGGATCTATAAACGATGGCTAGATGACCTCTGGGGTAACCGCAGACCATAGACAGCGAGTGAGAGTATAGCACAGGTACCCCCAGGGCTTTATTCTGTCTGCCCACAAACATCGAGCAGCTTTCCTCTGGAAAGACTAGGTGCGAAGGCAGTGTTCGCACAGCGGGTGGGTGGTTTGAGTGTGGCTGCAGGTATTGTTTGCTTTTGGCCTGGTACTGCAGATCGGCCTGACCATCGCCATGGGGCTGCTGGTTGGCCGGTGGGTGGGATCCTTCCTCGATCAGCATCTGACTGGTGGAATGGTGTTTACGCTGATCGGCATGCTGCTGGGTTTGATCGGTAGCTTCATCACTGTCTATCAGCTGCTCAAGCGTTCGTTTCTGGACGAGGGAGGCGATGATTGATCGATAGGTGGAACAGTATCGCGGAGATGATGCGATCCATCACTACCGCGGCTCTCAAGCTGTCTTTGGTGTTGGTGAGCCTGGCCCTGCTGGCTGGCGACCTGCCCAGCGCGCTCGGGCTGATGCTGGGGACTGCGCTGTCGCTGTGGCAGTTTTTTTCCCTCGCCGGCACGCTACAAAAGGCATTGCAGTTGGGTAGAGAGCAGGCTCAAGTCCATGCAGCCAGGCGGTACGTGGTCCGCTATTTATTCGTCGCTGCGGCTCTGGTTACCGTCTATTTCCTTGAAGGGTTTAACTTCGTAGCAACCATTCTCGGCCTGTTCTCGGTGAAGCTAGTTATTATCGGCTATGCCGTACGGTCAGTTATAGAAGAAGGCGGAGTCAGCCACCTGCGCCGCCTGGCAAGTGGCAAGGTGCGAAGGGAGGAGTGCAACTGATGGAGGGCATAAGCGAACTGATACAGCCAGCACGAGTGTTCTTTACCGTTGGCCCCATCGAGATCAACGAATCGATCGTCAGCATGTGGGTGGTAATGGCGATTCTTATCGTCGCCAGCTTCGTGCTCACCCGTAATTTCAGCTGGCTGCCCAAGGGCCGGCAGAATGTTGTGGAGTTGGTTGTCGATGGCATCACCTCATTTGTTGTCTCGGTCTCCGGAGAAGAGCGGAAGGGGTTTGCCCCCTACATAGGCACCATTATCCTCTTTATATTTCTCTCCAATACCATCGGCATCTGGTCGTTCAACCTGCTGCGACCGCCCACGGCGGATGTCAACACAACTCTGGCTTTAGGCATTATGTCGTTTGGGCTTATCGAGGGGTATGGCATCAAGAAGAACGGGCTCTGGGGCTGGATCAAAGGTCTTTTCTCGCCGTTCTTTCTGTTCTTCCCGATGAACGCTCTCGGCGAGTTGGCGCGACCTGTGTCGCTGGGATTCCGTCTTTTTGGAAACATCTTTGGCGGCCTGGTGATCATGGGAATGCTTTATATGGCTGTGCCTTTTCTGGCTCCTGCGTTTGGGCATCTGTATTTTGACCTTTTTTCCGGCGTCTTGCAGACCTTTGTCTTCACTATGCTGACGCTAGTTGCGATCTCCATGGACTAAACAGATTCACCAGATGTGAGAACGAGACACCTGCTCATCCAGGTGGGCGTCACGGTGTGCTCTTCAAGAGTTTTCAGGGAAAGGAGGCGAAGCAAGAATGTCATTCAACGAGTACTACGTAGCTGGTATGGCCGTTCTGGGTGCCGGTATTGCCATGCTGGTTGGTCTGGGGCCGGCCATCGGTCAGGGCTATGCAGCCGGAAAGGGAACTGAGGCTGTGGGACGTCAACCGGAGGCGCAGGGTAAGATCACTCTGACCATGATTCTCGGTCAGGCTGTGGCCGAGACCACCGGTATTTATTCGTTCGTTATCGCTTTCGTTTTGATCGGTTTGGCGCAGACCCTGCTCGGCTAGACCAACCAGGCTGGGTGAGGATGGCGATGCTGCCATCCTCATCTCCTCCCCTGGAGGTAAGGAGGACGTGGACTGATGATTGTCGACATTAAGATTCCGCAGATCATATTTACCATTTTTAACGTGCTGGTGCTCTTCTGGATTCTGCGGCGCTTCCTATTTAGGCCAGTTACTGAGCTTCTTGAGCAGCGAGAACAGCATGTCAGGCAACAGCTGGAAGAGGCAGAAGCCAGCCGTGCTGAGGCGAAGCGGCTGGTGGCTGAATATGAGGAGAGGCTGGCAGAGGCCAAGGATGAAGCACGGCGGTTAATAGAGGCGGCAACGCGCCAGGCAGAGGCCAACAGTGCCCAGATAGATGCAGTCGCCCGCGAACAGGCTCAGCAGATAATCGAACGGGCCGAACGCGAGATTGGTTTGGCTCGCGATAAGGCGATCGCCGCCCTGCGCGATGAGCTGGGGCAGTTGGCGATCCTGGCTGCCGAACACGTATTGGGACGGAAGCTGGATGCTGAGGCTGACCAGAAGCTGGTAGACGAGTTCTTGCAGGAGCTAGCGCAGGAAGGGACGGTCAAGGCTCATGTCCAGTAATGTATTGGCCATGCGCTATGCGGCTGCCCTTTTTGCTGCTGCTACCGATATCGGCAAGGAGGATGAGGTGGCGCAGGACCTGCATACGCTGACCGCTGCCCTGGATAACCAGGATCTCGCTGACGTCTTTTATCATCTGCAGTTGACGGCGGTTGCCAAGCGCCGCATCCTCGAGCCAGTTCTCGCTGAGTTGTTGCAGGAGCAGATCAGCCGTAACTTTGTCTGGCTGCTATTCGCCAAAGGCAGGGAGAGGCAGATGAAGGCGATCGGCGAAGCCTATCTAGCGAAGCTGCGGGCCGCTCGCGGTCAGGTGGTCGCCGAGGTAACCAGCGCCCGTCAGCTGAGCGGAGATGATCTCAACCGACTGACCGAGTGGGTACAGCAGCTGACTGGCAGTTCATCGGTGGAGCTGGTGACCAGTGTGAACAAGGGCGTTCTCGGTGGTGTCCGGGTGCGGGTCGCCGACACAGTATACGATGGCAGCCTGAGCCGCCGCCTGCAGATGCTGCAGCGCCAGCTGAAACGGGCTCAAGTTAAGCAAGCAGGGGTGAGTAACTAATGAGGCTCCGACCTGAGGAAATCAGTTCTATTTTGAAGCAGCAGATCGAACAGTTTGATACGAAAGTCGCCGTCGATGAAGTCGGCAGTGTGCTCTCGGTGGGTGACGGCATTGCCCGCGTCTATGGGCTTTCCAAAGTCATGGCCAGCGAGCTGGTCGAGTTCCCCGGTGGCGTGTACGGTATGGTTCTGAACCTCGAAGAGGATAACGTTGCCTGTGCTGTCATGGGCAGCGATAGCCACATCAAGGAGGGCGACCTGGTTCGCCGCACCGGCCGCGTGGTGGAAGTTCCGGTGGGTGAAAACCTGATCGGACGCGTCGTCAACTCCCTGGGGCAGCCGCTGGATGGCAAGGGCCCTATCGAGAGCGACAAGTTCCGCCCGGTGGAAGTTATCGCGCCGGGTGTCGTGCAGCGTGAGCCGGTCAATCGGCCGCTACAGACAGGGATCAAGGCCATCGACTCCCTTACCCCGATTGGCCGTGGCCAGCGTGAGCTGATCATCGGTGACCGGGGGACTGGCAAGACGGCGCTCGTCGTAGATACGATCATCAATCAGCGTGGTCAGGATGTCATCTGCATCTATGTCGCCATCGGGCAGAAAGCGTCCACTGTGAACCGGATCTGGCACACCCTGGAAGAGCGTGGTGCTATGGATTACACGATCATCGTCTCGGCTACGGCAGCTGAGCCGGCGCCGCTGCAGTATCTGGCACCGTATGCTGGCGCCGCAATGGGCGAGGAGTTTATGTGGCTGGGTAAGGATGTGCTGGTGGTCTACGACGATCTCTCTAAGCATGCTGTCGCTTACCGGGCCATGTCGCTGCTGACTCGCCGTCCCCCGGGACGTGAGGCATACCCTGGCGACGTTTTCTACCTGCATTCACGCCTGCTGGAACGCGCGGCCAAACTCTCTAAGGAATATGGCGGCGGCTCGCTGACGGCGCTGCCGATCATCGAGACGCAGGCAGGCGACGTTTCGGCCTATATCCCCACCAACGTGATTTCGATCACTGACGGTCAAATCTTCCTGGAGAGCGATCTCTTCTATGCCGGTATCCGTCCGGCGGTCAACGCCGGTCTTTCGGTCTCCCGCGTAGGAAGCAGTGCGCAGGTGCGGGCGATGCGGCAGGTGGCAGGTCGGTTGCGCATCGACCTGGCTCAGTATCGCGAGCTGGCTGCCTTCACCCAGTTTGGATCGGATCTGGACCGGGCGACACAGGCACGACTGACCCGCGGCGAGCGGTTGCAGGAGATGCTGAAGCAGCCCGAGGGAGCGACGATGCCGGTGGAGGAGCAGGTCGTCGAGCTCTATCTGGGTGTCAACGGACATCTCGATGATATCGAGTTGCAGCGGGTCGCCCGCTTTGCTGAGGAGTTTCTGCGTTACCTGCGCGAATCGCGTCCTGAGATCCTGAAGAAGATTCGTGAGGAGCGGGAGCTGAAGGATGATACCATCAAAGCATTGGAGAGCGCGATTGCTGAATTCAGGCAGATGTTCTCCTAGAGATAAGGCGAGGTGAAGCTAGCATGGCTACTATGCAGGATATCCGCCGGCGGATCAAGTCGATCAATAACCTACAACAGGTGACCGGGGCAATGCAAGCCGTAGCGGCCGCCAAGTTGCGTCGGGCACAGGCTCAGTTGCTGGCGGCTCGGCCTTATACCGACAAGACAGAGGAAGTCCTTCAGCGGCTGGGTGGGCGGATTGATACATCTCTCCATCCCCTGTTGGCTCAGCGCGAGGTCAGCCGCACCGGGGTTATAGTGATCACCTCGGATGGAGGGCTGGCCGGCAGCTTCAACGCCAACATTATTCGCAAAGCAGCAGATATGCTGGCTGCCTATGACCGCGATGCTACCGGTGTGATTGCGGTGGGCCGCAAGGGACGTGACTATTTCCGGCGGCGGGATTATCCCTTGATGGGGGATTTTGTCGGGCTGGGCGATGACGTGAGCTTCTCGATGGCAGATCTGATCGCCAACACCATCGTCCAGTTCTATCAGACTGGCCTTCTGGATGAGGTCTACCTGATCTATGCGCAGTACGTGAACACGCTAACCCAGAGGCCGGTGGTCAGTCGACTTCTGCCGCTGCAACCGCCCGAGAGCAGCACAGCAGACGTGGCTGGAAGCGAATATATCTTCGAGCCTTCGCCGGAAGCCGTGCTGGACAATCTGCTGCCTCGCTATGTGGCGACTTTGGTCTATCGGGCTTTGCTGGAGGCAAAGACCAGCGAACATGGCGCGCGGATGACTGCCATGGATTCGGCCAGTCGCAATGCTGAGGAGATGATCAAGGATCTGACATTGAGTCTCAACCGTGCTCGCCAGGCTGCCATTACCCGTGAAATCTCCGAGGTAGTGGCTGGGGCGGACGCACTCAAGTAAGGAGGTCTAGCTATGAACCAGGGGGTAATCAGCCAGGTCATGGGACCGGTTGTTGACGTCAAATTTCCCTCAGGCGAGCTGCCCAAGATCCTGGATGCGCTGCGCATACAGACAACCATTCCCAATGGTGAGGAGATCGATCTCACCCTTGAAGTTATGCATCACCTGGGAGATAACGTTGTACGTTGCGTAGCGATGTCATCCACTGATGGGCTGGCTCGGGGAATGACGGTGGAAGCCCTGGGTGCACCGATTCGGGTACCCGTAGGCGAGGCGACGCTGGGGCGCATTTTCAACGTTCTGGGTCAGCCGATAGATGGAAAGGGGCCTGTGGAGGCGACGGAGACGCTGCCTATCCATCGGCCAGCTCCTTCCCTGGAGGAGATGACGCCGTCCACCGAAATGCTGGAGACAGGAATGAAGGTTATCGACCTGCTCTGCCCCTATTCCCGGGGCGGAAAGATCGGCCTCTTTGGTGGTGCTGGCGTCGGTAAGACAGTTCTGATCCAGGAGATGATCCACAATATCGCCACTGAACACGGTGGATATTCAGTCTTTGCTGGCGTGGGTGAGCGTACCCGCGAGGGCAACGACCTTTATTTCGAGATGACACAATCAGGCGTTCTGGACAAGACCGTCATGGTTTTTGGCCAGATGAATGAGCCGCCGGGAGCGCGTATGCGCGTCGGGCTGACCGGTCTGACCATGGCTGAGCACTTCCGCGACCAATTCGGGCAGGACGTTCTGCTCTTTATCGATAACATTTTCCGATTCGTGCAGGCCGGTTCGGAGGTGTCGGCGTTGCTGGGACGTATGCCTAGCGCCGTCGGCTATCAGCCTACTCTGGCCACCGATATGGGCGAACTGCAGGAGCGGATTACCTCCACCCAGAAGGGGTCGATCACCTCGGTGCAGGCTATCTATGTGCCCGCCGACGACCTGACCGACCCGGCACCAGCTACAACCTTTAGCCATCTGGATGCGACGACGGTCCTTTCCCGGAGCATCGCCGAACTGGGCCTGTTCCCGGCGGTGGATCCGCTGGATTCCAACTCGCGGATCCTGGATCCGCGCTATGTGGGACAGGAGCACTATGATGTTGCCCGGGAAGTGCAGGTGGTTCTGCAGCGCTACCGCGAGCTGCAGGACATCATCGCTATCCTCGGCATGGACGAGCTGTCCGAGGAGGATAAGCTGACAGTAGCCCGGGCCCGTAAGATTCAGCGCTTCCTGACGCAACCGATGTTCGTGGCTGAGGTGTTCACCGGACTGCCCGGAGTCTATGTGCCGATCAAGGAGACCGTCCGCGGCTTCCGCGAGATTCTCGACGGGAAACACGACGACCTTCCAGAAGATGCGTTTTTCATGGTCGGCACCATCGACGAAGCAGTAGAGCAAGGCAAACGGTTACTGGCTGAAGGCGGCGGGAGCTAATGGCTACGTTGCGTTTGGAGATTGTGACGCCAGTTCGCCGTGTCTATAGCCAGGACGTGAATATGGTGGTGGCGACGGCCGTAGATGGGGAGCTTGGTGTGATGGCGCATCATATTCCGCTGGTCACCGTGCTGGTGCCTGGGGTGATGCGGATTCACGAGGAGAACGGGACTGAACTGAGGATGGCGGTTGGTGGCGGCTTTATGGAAGTCAGCCCCGAGAACAAGGTCACTGTTCTGGCGCAGACGGCAGAGCTATCCCATGAAATCGATGTTGACCGGGCGCGCAGCGCCTATCGACGAGCTAAGGAACGGTTGCAGGATCAGGACAACCCGGACATTGACGTGCAGCGAGCAGAGGCGGCGCTGCGACGGGCGATAGTGCGTCTGCAAGCCGTTGGTGAGCGGCCGGACGAATAACGATGAGCGACAGGATCGAAGCTGAAGCTCGCCAGCAGTGGGCGCAGAAGGGTGCACTGGAGCAGACGACTGCCGTGGCCATCGGCGGTCCGCCCCAATTACGACGGCGAGAGCGCAGCTATTTTCTGGGGCAATTCCCGGAGCGGGTCTATAAGGCCGCCTCGGTCCGGGCGTTCAAGCAGCAGAAGGTCGCCCCGGCGGTGCTGAAAGCACTGCAGGATCAGAACTGTGACCACCTTTTCCTCAACGCAACCATCGTCCCATTGGCAGGGGCCGTCCTGGAGCAGGCAAAGCGCTGCAACCTGCCAGTAACCATCGTCTATGCTCCCGATTACCGCGATAAGGAAACCGCGCTGGTAATCACCGGGCAGACTGGCCGCGGCACAGGCGACATTTGGCTGGGCTAACCCTGAAGATTGACGACAGAGCTATCGTATAGCACCCACTGCTTCTCTCATGAGTTGCCGTGGGTGCTTTCTTTAACGTGCTGAAGACAGAGCATTACCCCCGAAAGCCTTTCTGTGCCGCCGCTTTCCGACGTTCTGGCCTCCCCATGGCTTTTCCCACAGGTACTTAGTGTATTGATAGTCTGCCTAATGGCTATACTCCTGACTGGGAAAATTAAGTTCGTGGGGGAGTTAGAATGAAGATGCGCAGAATAGCAACAGTGCTTTTTGCTGGGATGCTGCTCTATGGTGGCGGTGCTGCCTGGCAGGCCTGGCGGTCTGAACCTGCCGTGGATCTGGTGGCGGTCTTCCGTGGCACCGGAGCCACGCTGGTCGAGGTCACCGTGGATACCTGGTGTCAGGTGCCCCAGCCGGTTGAATCGGCCGTCGCTGCCGGCAAGATACTGCAGGCGGCCCTGACCGGAATGGGGTTGGGTGATGCTGGTCCTATTCAACTGGAGGAGCTGGAGGCAGGCGAAGGTGTCGATCAGGTGATTACCCGCGAGGCCAGAGTCGAACTGCAGCCAGCAGAAAGCCAGGTGCTGTTCGCAGCCGTGCAATCGATGGCGGCCGGCGATGAACAGGATACCTATCTGATTCTGAGCCTCTATGATCGCACCGACAATCCCGATCTGAAGGGCATGTATGCCCTGCTGACCAGAGGGGTTGCCGCACTGGGCCTGCGTGCTGATAAGTCAACGCAACTGGTGGGTGTGGTCGATGGCCGGCTGTCCCCTGAACAGACGGCTGACATCGTCACCCAGGTGATGGCCGGAACTGAAGCCGAGATGAAGAGCCTCTATAGCGAAGGCCCGCTGGTCTCGGTCAGCGGCTATTCAGATAAGGTTGCCGAGAATACCAGCACCATCATCGGCCAGGTCAATGTCAATCTGGCGCTGCGTTACAATGAACGGGAAGGTCGGACCTGGATCTTCCTCGGTTGCCCCAGCATCTGGGAATCTATCTAGGACTATCGGGAGGGGTTGGCAGTGAGCAAGATTCGCCTTTGCGGGGGGAAGATTCTGTCCGGCACCGTGCAGATCAGCGGGGCCAAGAATGCCGCCCTGCCCATCCTGGCCGCTTCGCTGCTGGCCGCTCAGGGCGAGAGCGAGATCAGCTCTGTGCCTCGTCTGAACGACGTGGCGGTGATGATCGATCTGCTGCAGCATCTCGGTGTCCTGGTAGAGACCGATGGGCAGGAGACCATCTACCTGCAGGCAGGGCAGTTAAGCAGCAACGAAGCTCCCTACCAGCTGGTCAGCCGCATGCGCGCCTCCGTGTTGATCATGGGTCCGCTGCTGGCGCGGCTGGGTAGCGCCCGGGTGTCGTTGCCAGGTGGCTGCGCTATCGGCAGTCGCCCCATCGATCTCCATCTGAAGGGCTTTGCCGCCCTGGGGGCGGACATCGTCGTGGGACACGGATTTGTCGAAGCTTCGGCCGCCCAGCTGCGTGGCGCCACTATCTACCTGGACTACCCCAGTGTCGGTGCCACCGAAAACCTGCTCTCGGCGGCCGTGCTCGCCAGGGGCACCACTGTGCTGGAAAATGCGGCCGCAGAGCCCGAGATCGTCGATTTGGTGCGTTACCTGCGGGCGATGGGAGCGCAGATCTCGGGTGAAGGAACTGATCGCATCGAGATCGTCGGTGTACCTGAGCTGCGTGGCGTAGCCCATCGGATTATTCCTGACCGCATCGAAGCCGGCACCTATCTTATCGGCGCCGCACTCTGCGGCGGCGAGATCCGCCTGCAGAATGTGGAGCCGGACCACCTGCGTCCCCTGCTGGCCAAACTTGCAGAGGGCGGTGTCCAGGTGCGAGAGGACGAGGACCACCTGCTGGTGAGGGGGACCAGGCGGCTGCAGCCGCTGGATGTGCAGACCCTGCCGCATCCTGGGTTTCCCACCGACCTGCAGCCGCAGATGATGGCCTTGCTGACCCAGGCTGACGGTGCGAGCCTCGTCGTCGAGACAGTATTCGAAAACCGCTTCATGCACGTTCCCGAGTTGGTGCGCATGGGCGCCGACATCAAGGTGAACGGGCGACAGGCGGTGGTGCGGGGGCCGACCGAACTGACTGGAGTGCCTGTGGCAGCTACCGATCTCCGGGCAGGGGCTGCGCTGGTGCTGGCCGGACTGGCGGCGACGGGCGAGACTATAGTGGCTGAAGCCCATCACATCGATCGTGGCTACAGCGATATCGTAGGAAAATTGCAGGGCCTCGGTGCCCAGATAGAGCGAATCCCCGATTGACGTCGGGGGTTCTCCCTTTCCCGCCGTTCTGAGCGTTCTGAACCCGCCGTCAGAGGACCTAGCGGTGATGTCCCGTTCCTGCAGGCGGCCCGTCCTGGCACACGTGCCTTGAGGCCGCCAGACGATTATACTTAGGTAGAGTGGACATGAGGGAGGGGCGGGCATGAAGGAGAACAAGTACGACGATCCCCAGTTCTTCAGTCAATACAAGCAGATGGCGCGCTCGGTTGGCGGCCTTGACGCTGCGGGGGAATGGCATGAGCTGCGGAACATGCTGCCCGATTTCCGCGGCAAGCGAGTTCTGGATCTGGGCTGCGGGTTCGGCTGGCATTGCCGCTATGCGGTGGAGCAGGGGGCGAAGTCAGTGATCGGCGTGGATATCTCAGAACGGATGCTGCAGGAGGCGCGGAAGCGGACTTCTTCCCCGCTGATCGAATACGTGCAGCAGGCCATCGAGGAGATCGACTTTCCGCCAGAGTGTTTCGATGTAGTGCTCAGTTCGCTGGTATTTCACTACATCGAGTCTCTTGCCGATATCTGCCAGCGCGTGGCCCTCTGCCTGGCGCGAGGCGGTGACTTTGTGTTGTCGGTGGAGCACCCCATCTTTACCGCTCAGGGCCCGCAGCGATGGCATTGCGATGCTGCGGGACGACGGCTGCACTGGCCGGTGGATCGCTATTTCGAGGAAGGGGCGCGGCAGGCAGTCTTCCTGGGCGCGGCCGTCACCAAGTATCATCGGACCCTGACGACTTATATCAACACCCTCATCCAGCACGGCTTCACCATCAGGCATCTCGTTGAACCCCAGCCAGCCCTCCAGCTCCTGGACTCGCCAGCGATGCTGGATGAGCTGCGTCGGCCGATGATGCTGCTTATCGCCGCGCGCAGATGCTGACAGGAGCTGTGGGTCACCTGGATGGTCGCCGGCGCCAGGGCGAAAGGAGTGTTACATCAAGATGATAGCTGGCCTACAGATAGCCAGGCCGACTTACGCCGACCTGCCTGCAGCGGATAAGGTGTTCGCTGCGTCTATCAGGGATGCTTTTGAAAAGGAAGGGCTAGGGAACCTGCAGGCAGAGATCGGCGCTGAGATCCGGCAGAAACAGCAGCTGCTGCGTCGCGCGCTGCAGCCGGGTGCCGACGTTCACTTCCTGGTGGCGATACTCCAGGGAAGGGTGGTAGGCACTGCCTCCGCTGGACCCTGCAACGCCGACATCGGGCAATGCACTGACCAGCGGTTGCAGGACGTGATTGAACTCGGCAGCCTCTATGTTTTGCCGGAATACCAGGGGCAGGGGGTTGGCTCAGCCCTGATCGCGGCTATGCTGCGCCAATTGCAGCAATCCGGCATTGAACAGTTCTGCCTCGACTGCGGCCTGAGAAGGGCCCAGCAGATCTGGCTGCATAAATTCGGTGCGCCCTATGCAGTAGCCAGGGATTATTGGGGCCCCGGCTCGGATCACCTCGTCTGGCTCTGCCGGGTGGCTGAGTTCCTCCCGAACTGAGGCCTAATGTATGCAGGTTTCCAGCATCACCCCCGGGGCAGGACTCGTAATGGGGTGTAAGGGTCGCTGTTCTGGGAAGCTAGCGTTGCCTATCGTTCTTGATCTAGCCGACCGCTGGCTCGCCGCGCAGCTGTTGCTCATATAGCTGGAAATACAGCCCGCGCCGCTGGAGCAGCTCCTGATGCGTGCCTTCCTCCACGATTCGCCCCGCCTCCAGTACGATGATCCGGTCAGCCTCGCCGAGGGAGGAGAGGCGGTGCGTCACCATCAGGGTAGTGCGGCCCTGCCTTAGCCGGGCGATGGCGTCTCCGACCAGCCGTTCAGACTCGCTGTCCAGGGCGGACGTGGCTTCGTCCAGAAGCATGACCGGGGCCTCCCGGAGGAAGGCGCGGGCCAGGGCAATGCGCTGTCGCTGCCCACCTGAAAGTTGCAGGCCCTGATCTCCCGTGTCGGTACTAAAACCAGCAGGAAGCGCTGCGACGAACTCGTCTGCATGTGCCGCCTGGGCGGCGGCAATAATCTCATCCTGGGTTGCCGCCGGACGGCCATAGGCGATATTCTCGCCAATCGTCCCCGAGAACAGGTAGGCATTCTGGGGCACATAGCTCAGCTGTGCCATGGCTGCACTGCTGCCTGCAGGTGCACCACCTACCCTTACATCGCCGCTGCTGGGCTGATAGAACCCCAGAATCAGTTTCAGCAAGGACGACTTGCCGCTGCCGCTGGGCCCAACTACGGCTACCGTCTGCCCGGGGCAGACAGTCAGGGATATCCCGTCCAACGTGGGAGACTCGCTGCCTGGGTAGCTGAACGACACGTTTCTCAGCTCCAGAGCCCCGGCCCTCACCATCTGTACCGTTGGCTCCGCTGGCTGCTCGATCTCTGCGCTGTCCAGGAAGGCAAAGATGCGGTCGGCCGGGGCCATGGCTGTCTGTAGCGCCGGCAAGGCGGTGGCCAGGGAGTTGAACAGGCGGGCGGTGGGGCCAATCATGCCGAATGCACCAAAGACAGCACCCACCGTTAACGAGCCACGACTGACAAGAAAACTCCCCAGGCCGATCAGCCCAATCATGTGCAGGAAGACCAGCAGCTCCTGGGAGGAAAACACTAGTGACTGCCTGCGCACCAGTTGCATGGACTGGTGGTAGGTTTGCTCATTGGTCAGAGCAAAGCGCTGGGAGATGGGGCCTTCTAGTCCATAGCTGCGAATGGTCACGAACCCGGCCAGAAGGTCTGAGAAAAGCTCGGTCAACCCGGACAGGCGCTCCTGTACCTGCGCACTCAGTTGGCGGAAAGGCTGGGCCAGCCGCGCGTTCAAGAGGAGACTTGTCAGTCCCAGCCCGACAGCATAGAGGGCGAGGCGATAGTCCAGGTAGATCAGGTAGATGATGCCCGCCACCCCTTCAACTACCCCTCCCGTCACGCTCATCGGGATACTGGTATACGCCGCCTCAGCTGCGGGGATGTCGTTGCTCAGCAGCGACAGAACAGCTCCGCTATGAGCCTGACTGAAGTAGCTCATCGGCAGACGGTGCAGCTTGGCGTAGACTGCCTGCCGCAAACCGCCGGAGATCTCGGCTGCCCTGGCCTGAAACAGAACGCGTAACGCCAGGGAGACGAACAGGCTGAGCAGGAATGCGCTGACGCAGAATATGGAATTCCACAGTAGGCCAGAGGCGTCGCCCCTGGTGGCGATATCCAGCATGATCTGGAGCATGATCGGTATGACCAGCTCCACCGCGGCGCTGCTCAGGGCCATGCCGGCCAGTGCCAGATAGTAGGTGCGACGCGTGAACCCAATGCACCGCCACAGATTGTCCAGCTTCATCTACATCGCCTCCCTTTCCGCATTGCGCTGTAGTTCGGCAAACGCGCCGCCCTGCCCCAGCAGCTGCTCGTAGCTGCCCTCCTCCAGTAACCTGCCGTCACCGAAGACCAGGATGCGGTCACAGGTGCGAGTAGCGGCCAGGCGATGGGTGATCATCAGCACCGTTCGTCCGACCATCAGACGATGCAGCGTCTGCTGAATAACCAGGGCGGAAGCGGCGTCCAGCGCTGACGTCGGCTCATCCAGCAGCAGCAACGCTGCGTCGGCCAGAAAGGCGCGGGCGATGGCGATGCGCTGCCTCTGGCCGCCGGACAGCCGACCGCCTAGCTCGCCTACCTGGGTGTCATACCCATCAGCCAGCGTGAGGATGAACTCGTGGGCGTTGGCCTGCATGGCGGCCTGTATGATCTCCGTTTCGCTGGCATCCGGGCGGCCATAGGCGATGTTTTCCCGGATGGTTCCTGGAAAGAGGTGGGCATCCTGCGTCACAATGGCTATCTGGCGGCGCAGCGCCGTCAGGTCCCAGTCGCGCAATGAGTGCCCCAGCAGGTGTACGCTACCGGAATAACCGGGATACAGGCCCAACAGCAGTTTGAAGAGAGTCGATTTGCCGCTGCCGCTGCCCCCAACGATGGCAATATGTTCACCTGGCTGCACCTGCAGCGAGACATTTTCTAGCGCTGCGGCCTCCCGGTTGGGATAGCGAAAGCTCACGTTGCAGAACTGGATCAGCGGCTGGGCAGGATCCCCAGTTTGAACCGTACCAGACGATTGCTCCTGTTCCGCACCCAGCAGTGCTTCAACCCGTTCAGCAGCCGCCAGTTCCTGGCGGATTGTTGCCAGCAGGCCCTGGATGTTGCCCAGGGGGCGGGTCAGCGAGTTGGATTGGGTGGAGAAGGCCATCAGGCCGCCGGGAGTGAGCCCTCCGCGCAGGATCAGGTATGTACCCAGACAGAGACAGGCGACAACCGGGGCAAGGCTGGTGGCGATCTGCAGCCCTATCAGGGTAGCGCGCTGACGCGCGACCTGTTTCGTTCGGTCCACCGTCAGGTTGGCTTGCTCCTGAAAACGCTGGTTGAACAGGGTCTCCAGCTGATGCGCGCGGATGATCTCGCTGCCGGTAGTCGATTCCTGGGCCAATACGTTCAGCCTGGCCAGGCCTTCCTGCAGCTCCTGGGACAGCTGGGTGATCGGTCGGCTCAGCTTGCCGCCCAGCCAGAGCAGCAGGGGGGAGACGACGGTCATGATCAGTGTCAGGCGCCAGTTCACCTGGACCAGGTAGGCGAACGTGACCAACGGCGTCAGCCCACTGTTGATCAGGCTGGGTACGGTAGACGCAGCAAAGTTGCGAACCAGATTGAGATCGTTGGTCAGCCGCGAGAGAATGTCGCCGGAGCTGGCAGTCTCATAGGCATGCATGCTGAGGCCTAGCAGCCGTTCTGCTGCTGCCTGACGGATCGCGGCGAGGCCGCCCTCCAGGAACTGACCGCGCAGCCGAACCATGCTCCACGTGAACAGAGCCCCTAGCGTTAGCAACCCCAGAGACAGTCCGATGTTGCGGATCACCGCCGATGAATCCAGCTCCACCGCGGCATCAATCAGCCGCAGCAGGAGATGCGTCTGGGCGATGGCCAAAACCGGTTCGCCGATCTGCAGCATGAGTATCGGTAGCAGCAGCCAGATGCGGGGAAACCTGCGCAGCAGGCGAACTCCAGTCCAGAACCACATCAATCATCACTCCCGGCGTAGTGTTTCTCAAGGGATTGGCCAAGAATGGGCGCGAACAGCAGAAGCAGTGCTCCGGGAAGCAGGCGTTGGCCGGCCAGCCCAGAGTAGATCAGGTAGGCCAGGGCCAGCCACGTCAGTCCGCTCGTAAACTCCTTCTGAAAAAGGGTGGCCAGCCCTTGAGCTGCGATAAGGAGAATCCACCAGACACGAAAGCCACCAGCCGTACCAGTTGCTCCGAGGTAGATGTAGGCGGCCAAGGCCAGCAGCAAGAGACTATAACCAACCCACTTGCGGTGTCGGCTGCGCACCTGCCGAGCCGTAACATCCCTGTCTGTTGTTGCGCCTGCGGCGTCCTCGGTCTGATTTCCAGGGCCGAACAAGCTGCGGATATCCCCCAGGGATGCTGTAGCCTGGCGGAAGGCCTCATCCTCGCTTAGGCCACCTGCCTGCAGGTCGGCAATCTTGTCGCTGAGATTAGCGGCGAGCTCTTCCTTGAAGTCACAGAGTTCCTTGGTCTCCTCTACGCCGCGGAATACACTATCCAGGTAACTCCCTATCCTCGCTTTCATATTTCGCCCCACCTTTCAGATCAACATGTCAATGACCTTTTTGGTAAACTCCCAATCTGCCCTGTTGCGGCCATAGGCTCGGCGCCCTTCGTCTGTGATGCGGTAATACTTGCGCCGTCCGCCCTGGGACTCATCGCCCCAGTAGGAGGTGATCAGAGATTGGTTTTCCAGGCGTCGGAGGCTGGAATAAAGCGTGGCTTCCTTTAACTCATACATCCCCAGGCTTCTCTGGATAATCTTCCTATAGATCTGATAGCCGTACATATCACCTTCGCAGAGTAAACGGAGGATAATCGTGTCGGTATGCCCACGAATCAAGTCTGGCGAGATATTTCTCTCCAAGTAAATCACCTCCAGTCTAGCGTAAGGCACAGTACTATGCCTGTCAAGGTACTTTATCACGCCACATAAATCCACGCCTGCCCACCTGGCCAGTTTGGTAATAATCCGCCCCGGCAGCGGAATATGTTGGAGTGTGGCCTTGTCCACGGTCACAATCCGGTGCCGGAGGGGGTAAAGCCGCCATGTTGCGCTCGTTCGCTCTACTGGTTCTCGCTTTCATCGTCATTCTGATCGGCGTGCCGTCCCTGATCGTCAGCAGCTGGCGGGGCGATGTAGTTCCTCCCGATGAGGAGATTCCCAACCCCACCATCAACCTCTACGTCACCAGCAGCAAGCAGATCGTCAGCCTTCCTCTGGAAGACTATGTCAAGGGCGTGGTGGCAGCAGAGATGCCGGCCAGTTTCGAGTCGGCGGCTCTGGAAGCGCAGGCCGTGGCTGCCCGCACATATGCGGCCCGCCGGGCGCGGGGCTTAGGCGGCAATGGCTGCGACTCGCACCCCCTGGCCGACCTCTGTGATAATCCGGCGCACTGTCAGGCCTGGTTGCCGACGGCTGAGCTGCAGACCAAATGGGGGATGATCGACTACCAAACCTATTGGACCAAAATCAGTCAGGCAGTGAAGGCCACCGCCGGTCAGATCCTCACCTATCAGGGCGTAGCCATCGACCCGCTCTTTCACTCCACCTGCGGCGGGCACACCGAAGATGCCGGTGCCGTCTGGCAGATGTCCCTGCCCTATCTGGTGCCGGTGGAGTGTGGCTATTGCCAGCATTCGCCCAAGTATCAGGCGGATCAACGTTATTCGCTGGATGCCTTTCTCTCGGCTGTGCGCCGGCTGGACGGCTCCATTGCGGTTACTGCCAGCGAGTTTTCTGGCAGTTCCCGGCCGCTATCCATCTCCGCCAAGACCGCCACCGGTCGGGCAGCCGAGGTAGCCCTAGGGGGAAAGGAGATCAAGGCCACGTCCCTGCGCTATGCTCTCGGTTTGAACTCCACCCGTTTCACTTTTGAGAGTGACGGCGAACAGATCGTTTTCCATGTCACCGGCTACGGCCACGGTGTCGGCCTTTGTCAGTACGGGGCTGATGGCATGGCCCGGAAAGGTTATAATTACCGGCAGATCCTTGCCCACTACTACCAGGGGACACTGATCACCACTCTGCGGTAGAGCTGAACACAATTCAGGTTTCTCGGCGAAAAGTGTATAATGACGGGGTGATGATAGGCATTGCCGAGGAGGGCCTGAAGATATGAATTTCGCAGATCGTTTGATCCAAGCTATCGAGGATAAACGGAGTCGGCTGGTGGTCGGCCTCGATCCGCGCTGGTCGGCCCTGCCCACTCAGTTGAGAGAACTGGCGATTCAAAGTAACGGCCTGTCCCCCCAGGCGGCCGCCCTGGCGTTCTATCAGTTTGGACGGCGCATTATTGACGCCGTCAGCGATATTGCGGTGGCCGTCAAGCCGCAGGTGGCCTTCTACGAACAGTATGGACCATGGGGTATGCACGCCCTGGTGCAGACGGTGGAGTATGCTCAGGCGCAAGGCCTCCTGGTTATCGCCGACGCGAAACGCAACGATATTGGCAGTACAGCCGAGGCCTATGCCCAGGCTTATCTGGGCGGGCTGGCGGCCGCCGACGTTCCTGTCTGGAGTCTGCGGACTGATGCGGTAACCATCAACGCCTATCTGGGCAGTGATGGTGTGCAGCCGTTCGTGCAGGCGGCCAAGGCTGCTGCTGCCGGAGTCTTTGTGTTGGTCAAGACCTCCAACCCCTCATCGGGAGAGTTGCAGGATCGGTTGCTGGATGGCGAACCGCTGGCGGCGCGCATGGCGCGCTGGGTGGACAGGTGGGGAGCTGATCTGCGGGGCGAAGCTGGCTATTCCAGCCTGGGAGCGGTGGTAGGGGCCACCTATCCGGAGCAGGCCGCAGGGTTAAGGCAGCTGATGCCGCGGGCGATATTTCTGGTTCCCGGATATGGGGCTCAGGGCGGCAGTGCGGCCGATGTGGCTCCCATGTTTAACGCCGATGGCCGAGGGGCCATCGTCAATTCCTCGCGGGGGATCATTTTTGCCTATCAGCGACTGAGTGAGTATGGCCCCGAACGCTATGCCGATGCGGCACGCGCCGCCGCGATCCTTGCGCGGGACGACATCAATCGCGCCTTGCGGGAAGCAGGCAAAGGGTTCTAGCAGGTGAACATCAAGTTTCTCTTTTTTGCCCTCCAGTCGGAGGGTTTTGTTTTTTCCTGCATTGCCTTCAGGTATACACCCAACTAATACGGGCAGAATTAGATCTGGAGGTGAAACTTCACTATGGATCAGAAGAAAATGAGACGACAGTTGCGTCGCTTGCGCCAGGAATATCGTCTCTCCAGTGTTCTGGCTAGCTGGCAGGCGCGGGTCGCTGCCTGGCGGCTGCCAGCATTCAGCCGCAGTCGTTGGTTTCTGGGTGGAGCCTATCTGGCGGTGATCCTGCTTGCCTGTGCCGCCTGGATCGGGGTGCTGAACACCCGTCTGGGCGGCCCGGTGGGGAAGGATGTGGATCCTCATCAGCCGATTTTGTTCGCCGGTTATGGGCACGATCTCGCCCCCCGCTCGCCGGCAGAGGGGCAGAGGCCGACGCTCTGGCAGCTGGCGTTTGCCAGTCAGGAGTCGGATCAGTCAACTGCTGCCCTGCCGGAGGACGAACCTGCCGAGCCAGAGCAGGCCGCCACGTCACAGCCGGATCCGAATCCGCCTCTCGAGCAGCCGAGCCAGCCACCACCTGCTGCGGAGCCAGCCACCGCCGCGCTGACCCTGGGCCGGCTGGAATATCCGGTGGAAGGCCAGATAGTAAACTCCTATGAACTGAGCATGAAGTGGAAGACGTTCAACGATTGGCGTCCCCATCAGGCTCTGGATTTTGCTGCGTCTGAGGGGACACCTATCGGTGCCGCAGCTAAGGGAACTGTCCAGAAGATCATCAGCGACGACATGATGTGGGGAACGGTGATCACCATCGATCACGGCGGAGGCTGGACAACGACCTACAGCAACGTAGCTGAACCGGCCGTCTCGGTGGGTCAGCAGGTGGCAGCGAAGCAGATCATCGGCAAAGTAGGGCCGAACCCGCCGGCGGAATCGCTGGATGTCAGTCATCTGCATTTCTCCCTCTTCGAGAATGGGAAGGCGGTAGACCCGCGCAGCAAGCTGCGGTAGACGACGTGCCCGGGGCCGATGCCGAGAGCACCCTCTGTCAGGTTACAGGTGCCTGCATGGCGAGATGAGAAATGCTCCTCATGGTATATCCAGAGGGGCTTTTTCTTATGGAGAGGAGGGAAGTCAGGCCTGGACGAAGGCGACAGTCGAGCCATGGATCAGCCACCTCAGGGACCCGTCAGTCTCGTTCTCTTTTCCGAATCGCCTGGTATAATCGCCTTTTCCGCCCTATATACATGTATTGATAGTTGGGCTTTGCAGTTTTGCTGCAAAATACCATACCGTATGGGGGGGGAGGCGGCCAGTGTGAACGATCACATTCATCAGCGGGTGCTCGAGATCGGCCGATATATCAGCAGCACCAAATCCACTGTGCGCGCGGCGGCAGAGAAGTTTGGCGTAAGCAAGAGTACTGTACACAAGGATGTGACTGAGCGCCTTCAGTTGGTGCACCCAGGGCTATATCTGGAGGTGCAGGAGGTGCTCAAACACAACAAGGATGTCAGACATCTGCGCGGAGGCGACGCCACCCGCCGCAAATACCGGGGCTAAGATTTTTAGGCCAGGACAGGAAATACCAGAGCATGTGTCGAACAATGCAGTATCCAGCGCTCTGTGAGATAGATAAGCGCCTCATGGCTGCGCAGGCAGCTCTGAGGCAGCATCATGGCTCAGTTCATTCTATTCTCAGGCAGAGTTCAGAAGAGCCTATGTGCCAAGTAACAGAGCAGGAGGCAGCTTGTGCTGCCTTCTCTTAGCGTCCTGAGCGAGGACAAGCATTGGGAGACAGGGGGTTTGTTTCATGCTGCGTGGTCCGGATGTCGGAATGGATCTGGGGACAGCAACAGTCCTGGTGTACATCAAAGGCAAGGGCGTTGTCCTCAACGAGCCATCAGTGGTGGCCATGGATATCAATAACAATAGGGTCCTGGAAATCGGTGAGGAAGCGCGTCGAATGATCGGGCGCACTCCTGGTAACATCGTTGCCACCCGTCCCCTACGCGATGGTGTCATTGCCGATTTTGACATGACTCAGAAGATGATCGAGTATTTCCTGCATAAGGCTCTCGGCAAGTACCGTCTAATCCAGCCGCGGGTGATGGTCTGTGTCCCCTCCGGAGTTACTCCGGTGGAATGGCGGGCCGTGCGTGATGCTGCCGAGAAGGCAGGCGGGCGGCAGGTGAGCATCATCGAAGAGCCGGTGGCCGCCGCTCTGGGCGCTGGCATCGACATTACCCAGCCCTCAGGCAGCCTGGTGGTGGACATCGGCGGCGGCACCACCGATATCGCCATCCTCTCTCTGGGTGGAATTGTGCTAGCTGACAGTGTGCGCGTCGGCGGAGATCGCTTCGACGATGCCCTGATTCGCTATATGAGGCAGGAGTACAACCTGTTGATCGGTGAACGCACGGCCGAGGAGGTCAAGCTGCGCATCGGCGTGGCCCATCCCGACGTGCGCAATGAGAAGATGGATGTGCGGGGACGTGATCTGGTCAGTGGCCTGCCCAAGACTGTCGAGGTCAGTTCAATGGAGACGCTAGAGGCATTCTCTGAGCCGCTGAACGCAATTGTAACCCTGTTGCGCAGCGTTCTCGAGCATTGCCCGCCCGAGCTGGCCGCCGATATCATGGACAAAGGCGTGATCATGACCGGGGGCGGTGCCCTGCTTTGCGGTCTGGACAAGCTGCTGGCTGAAGTGACTCAGGTGCCGGCTGTGGTGGCTGATGACCCGATCTCCTGTGTTGCCAGGGGGACAGGATACGCTCTGGAATCGCTGGATCTGTTGCGGGGGACATCGATTCTCGACCAGCCCCGTGGCGCCACGTACTCGAGACGAAACTAGGATGGATGCAGCGGTGCGCTGCTCCGTGATTCTTGCCTGCCGGAAAGCAAGTGATGGAGGTGTCGTAGATGAATAAGACCGTTCGCTGGATCACCCGGACCGCACTGCTCCTGGCTATAGCCTTCCTGTTCCAGAACCTGCGCCTGCCTGCGCCCTATGGGCAGGTCATCACCGGCTCGATGGTCAACGCTGTGCTGGTTCTGGCGGTCACGGTGGTCGATCTCTGGTCGGGTATGGTCATCGGGACGCTGACCCCCTGGTTGGCGCTGGTCACTGGCACGATGGGCCTGCCGTTCATGGTGCCGTTTATTATCATCGCCAACCTGACCCTGGTGATCACCTATGGGTTGCTCCGCCGACACAGCCGCTTCTTTGCCGGGGTCACCGGTTCTCTCGCCAAGTACCTGTTTTTCATTCTGACAACCCAGCTGCTGCTGGGGATGATCGGCAAGACGCTGCCGCCCCCGGCGATTCCGATGTTCGGAATCACCCAGCTGGGTACCGCTCTCATCGGCACTTTTCTGGCGTTTATCATCGCTGATACGCTTCAGCCCTACCTTAACCGGTCAAGCTGAAGTCGGTTCTATTTAACCCTCGCAAGGCTTAATATTTACTAATCATAGGATCTTGCGAGGTGGAGATAGCGTGTATCATTGTCATCTACTCCCCATCAGCCTGGGGTATGATCATATTCTTCCTGGTGTTCGCAGCTACCTCTCCCCTTACCTCAGCAAACAATACGGAGCCGATTGGGAATACGCCTGGCGCGATTCGCTGCAGAATTCAGAAGTCCTACTGGTTGAGACACCCCAGCACATCTTGGCTGGGGCTCTCGTTTTCAGCGTATCCAGCGATGTCTGCTATGTTCATATGGTCTTCCTGCACACTGAGTATCGCCGCTCGGCGCTAGTGGCGCGGATTCTGCGCTCTCTGGATGTTCTGGCTGGAGCGCGTGGGTGTCGCGTGGTGCGCTGTTTTGTGGATGCCAGCAATACATATTGCCGCCGCATCTGCCTGGCCTCTGGTTTTGTGCCGATCAGAACGGTGGAGCTGGGTTCATATCTGCAGGCAGAACTGCCTCTGGTTCGCGGTCGGGCTGCCAACCGCTTTACGCCCCTGCCGATCACGGATCCGCCCTGGGTGCGCGACCTGGACTTCGATCTGCAGCGGTTCGCCGGTGGCCGGAACCTGACCTGTAGCAGCTGCATCCATTTCCGGAACGAATATTGTCAGTTTCATGCGAAGCCGATGGATGAAGCTAGCGCCGCCTGTAGTCAATATCGTCCCCAACCAGATATTGAGCCAGGCGAGGAAGGCTGCGGATAGCCTTCCCCGGTCCCGGTTGATCGCCGGCAATGCTTCCAATGAACGACAAGAAAACTATATCCCAGCACCAGAGAACGCGAAGGAGGTTGATGATGATTAGGCTAAAGGAGAGATCCGGGCTGGATTTGGCCTTGGACGGGGCACGACTCTTGCTCGGCCCAGACCTCACCCCGGTGGTGCCCGCGGTTCGCACCCTGGAGGCCGCCCGCTACACTTTTTACGAGCCGGAAGCCACGGGGCCGGAGATCCTCTACTGGATGTATCGTTCCGTCGCTCGACTGGCTGATGTCAAGAAGCTGCAGGAACTAGGGTTGAACTACAACATCACCGTCATACGGCCAGGGCTGGTCGGACGCGAGTTTATCAAGACTGTGGGGCACTACCATGCAGCCAAACCCGAGACCGATGTCGCTTACCCAGAAGTCTACGAGGTGTTGGCCGGCGAAGCCACGTTCTTGCTGCAACGCCGCGCTATTAACGCCGCCGATATCGGCGACGTCGTGGTGATCACCGCCCACCCTGGCGATAAAGTCGTGATGCCGCCCGGGTACGGGCATATCACCATCAACGCCAGCGATGATTATCTGGTGATGAGCGATCTGATGGCTGCCGCCAACCAGTCGGATTATGCCGAATATCGGACTCGTCAGGGCGGGGCGTATTATCTGATCAAGGAGCGTTCAGAAGCCTGGGTGCGCAACCGGCACTATCAGGATGCGCCGCCCCTGCGGCGTCTGCGGCCGCGGGACTACCCCGAGTTCGGTCTATATCGTAGCCAGCCCCTGTATGCGCTGCTCGTGGACAATCCTCAGGCGCTGCGCTTCCTCACCCACCCGGAGGAGTACGAATTCTGCCTCTAGCCACTGACGATATGCGTATCCGAGCTTCTAAGCCAGAGCCCACCGCTGAGGGCGTATCGCGATAGTTTGTCAGTTGAGAGAAGTGAAACGAGACGGGATGGCAACTGTTGCTGCTCCCCGTCTCGTTTCGCTCACATATCAGTCCTGGAGACATCGAGGCGCCCTCAGGAGCATGCCCCGACTGTTACAGACGGGCACCCCGCTGCGGTCCAGCAGGGCGGGAGTGGATATGCTTGCGACCGCTTCTAGCGGTTCATGTCTTCGATCAGGGCCTGGGCGCTCAGTCGGCTGCCGGTTGCCGTCTCGATCTTCTCCATCCAGGGCACCAGAGCGCCAGGGGCGATGTAGTGGTTGACCACAAACTCAAAGGCGGCCGGATTGTTGTAGAGCGAGCCGATCTCCTTCTCCAGATGGTGGTGTACCTGGCTGGCGACCACATCGGCCAACACATAGTTCTGCCAATAGACCGGGTAGTTGACATACCAGGCGTTGGCTGCCCAGCGCGGCATGGCGTTCAGTCCGCCGCCCAGGATCTGAGCTTCCATCTGGGCGCAGAGCGCGTCGATATCCTGTTCTGGGTTCTTGTAGACCTCATACTCAAAGAGACAGAAGGCGGTGCGCTGCCGCAAATAGAAGAACCAGGGCCCTCGCGCGCCCAGCTGCGCGGCCGTGATCTCGGCTGGCGACAGACCCATGGACTCCATCCAGGCCGGATGATGGCTGATGTAGCCGAACACCTCGGCCATGCCTTCGGTGAAGATGCTTGATTCCCGCCGCAGCATCAGGCTGTCTACCTGCTTCAGGGCACCATGTAGCGCGTGGCCCACTTCGTGGAACGCCGTCTTGTAGTAGGCGTAGCCGTCGGTGGGATTGCCCAGAATGCGGATATCCCGGCGGTTGATACTCATCGTCAGCCCGTTGTAGGGAATGTCAATCCAGTGATGGCTGATTCCCAGAGCCTTCAGGTCGATGTTCATCAGGCTGGCCCAGGCATGAAGCGCCGGGAGGATTTTATCCCTGGTGAAATACTGGTTGGGGACCTCCCCTGCCTGCTCCAGAATGTACTGCACATCCCATGGCTCCACTCGATCCAGCCCGAGTTTCGCAGCGCCCTGGCGCAGCACCGCCTGGTAGGCATCCTCCGTGGCCGTGGTCAGCTCCTGCAGTATGCTCTCCACCTCGGCAGTGCTCATGCCGTTCAGGTGGAGCACCATGTCCACATAGTTGTCAAATCCGGCGGCGCGGGCTGCGGTGTTGCGCAGCCTGATCAGCTGCAGCATATCGTTGGCCAGCTCGCGGGATAGCTCGGCATACGATTCCCAGGCGGCCTGGCGCAGTTTCGGATCGGGGTTGGAGCGGACGATGCCGCGCACCGTACCCAGATCGATGCGCTGCCCCTGGACATCATAGAGGTGGGCGATCAGCCGGTCGCCGATGGAGCGGGTCAGCTGCATGATGTCATCACGAGCGGTCACCTGCGCACCAAGCAGGCTGTTGCTCCAGGCCTGGAGGCGTTTCTGCAACAGCGGATCGGCTACGCGGTTCACCCAGTTTTCCACCAGCTCTGCGAGGCGCTTGTCCAGCATGATGGCTGCGCGTTGCTGTTGCAGGTCCGCCAGCTCCGGATTGGGTTTTCTGTCGACATACCTCTGGAAGCTCAGTTCTCCCATGCGGTTGCCGATCTCCTCCAGTCTCCCTTCCAGCTCATCCAGATACCGTTTCAATTCAGTTTCGGTGACGATGTACTGCACTAAAAGCCCCTCCTTTTCGCAGATAGCAGCTTTGCCTTACTGTTCCACAGCTGGTTGGCTGTTCCCTTCCCAATAGTTTCACTTGACGATAATTCCACGAAAACTGCGAAAGGTAGTTGTCCTGCTTGGAAAAATACGATAAGCTACAAATGAACAGCAAAATCTTAATTATGAAACGCCGGTCTTTAATATTGGAGACGAAAGGAGGCTTATAAATTGAGTGACATCGCATGGTTTGAACAGCTCCGTCAAAGTAGAAGAGCTGCTATAGACAGGCCCCTTACACTGACGTTTACAGTGAAGCCGCGCGGCGTTCGGCTCAACGCCAGCTTGACCAGAGCTCTCGAGGAACGGGGGATAGATTATGTACGGCTGGGCGTGCTCGACGGCAGGGCCTTCATCATCGCGCCGGCCAAGCCGTCTGAAGGCAGCCTCAAGGTATCCAAGGGAAGTCGATCCAGTTCGGCAGTTATCTCGTCGGCAGCCGTTGCCAGCTGGGCGGAGGAACTGGGTATCGCCCTGAGCAAAGTTGTTGGCCAGTTTGATGCGAAGCGGGGCGTCTTCGTGTTTCCGCTGGATGATCTGCTGGAGAGTAAGGACGCCTAAGTGGCTTCATCCCGTGGCCCGGAGCAATCCGGGCCTTCTGCATGCCTGTAAGAGGGAAACGATGGCAGTTCGCGAACTTAGCAGTGCAGGAGGCGGAGCTGTCTGGACAAGGCTTGCAGCAGTTGGGTAAACTGTGCATTAGGAGGAGGGAGACGATAGAGAATGGATGAGTTTCCGGCCTGGGTTGATGAGTTAAGGCAGGGCGTCAGGCAGACGGAATGGGAGCGACTTGGGCTCACCCGGCCGATGGCTCTCGAGCGCAGTTTGCGCTATCATCTCAATCGCCTGCCTAAGGAAGAGTTGGTGGAGATTCGGCGGCGGCTGGGCTTGAGCGGCCTGAGCAGGCTGCACAAGGCAGAGCTGGTTGCCGTTCTGGAAGAGGAGTTGCCGCGCTGCGTGCGGCAGCAGATAGAAGCGCTGGATGAGGTCTGCTGGGATATAGTGCGTCAAGTTGTCGATAGCCGCGGATTGGCGCTGATCGGCGCAGCAATTGAGCCGACGGTGGCCCGTTACCTGCGTGAGACAGGCCTGGCATACACCGGCTACCTGGAGGGGCAGGGGTTGGCAATGGTGATGCCGACTGAGCTGTTGGAGGCCTGCCGCCCCTGGCTGAAGAGCAAGGAGATCCGCGACCGGGTCAGTGAGAATGAACGGCTGCTGCTGACCATTCAGGGCCATCTGACCCACTACGGATCTATCCGGGCGGATGACCTGCAGCAGATCCTGCAGAGACTGGGGTTTGACGTTAGCGCTGAGCGACTGCTGGATCTGGGCGCAGGTCTCGGGGAAGCCACGGGCCGCTTCGCCCGAAACTCGGTTTATCTGCATGATTTTCGCGTGCTGGATGTAGAACGGATTATCGCTGAGCAGGGGAAACACCCCGACCTGGACTATCGCCGCCTGCAGCTGGACGAGGCCATAACAGCCGGCCAGGAATTCATCACTGCTTGGTCGGACGAATATGAAGCGCTGGGCCAGTATCTGCTGGATCATTGCGGGCTGAGTGATGAAGAGGCGATGACGGCGATCTGGGCTTTAATAGCTTCTGTCAATAACGATCTGTCTGCCGAAGTGGTGCTGCACCAGCTGGGGCATATCGGGGTGCCGGTGCGATCGTATGACGAGGCAGCCGCCGTGCTCTCCCTGATTGCAGCCATGCGGCAGCAGACCAGGCTGTGGGGGTTGAAGGGTCACACGCCGGGGGAAGCTCAGGAGCTGAAGCAGCGGCCCAGGCTGCGCATCGTGCCTCCACCGGCGAAGGCTTCGCCCTCCAGGGCAGTCAGAAAACGATGACAGGCAGTTAACTATGCTAGAAAAACGCCCGGCGCTACCCAGGAATGGCCGGGCGTTTCTGTTGGTAAGCAGGTCTGGCGACGCCAGGTGCGCCCCGGCTCGGGGCCTGCAACTCAGGGAGGATGATCAATGACAAAGCGCAGTGTTCTGGAGCGTCTTCCCGGCGACCAGCGGCAGCTGCTGGCTCATGCCTGGGACAAGGCCGAACAGGCCGAGCGCGATTGGCGGATCGCCTATAGCTATTTTCTCGATCCGGGACAGCGCTCACTGATCCACCAATACAGTTACCTCTGGAGCGCCGGTCTGGCCAGTTTTGGCGGTTACCCCGGTGCCGAACGGGAGATCATAGCCTTCCTGCCCGATGACTGCGCCCCGGTCGCTAATGACTATCCGTTGCTGGCGCTGCAGGTCACGGGCAACTTCCAGTTCGCGAAGCTGGCGCATCGCGACTATCTTGGCTCGCTGCTGGCGTTGGGCATCAAGCGCGAATTCCTGGGAGATATCCTGGTCCGGCCGACAGGGGGGCAGGTGATGGTGCACCAGAGCGTGGCTGACTACCTGCTCTGCAACTGGTCATCCATCGGCTCAGCCGCCATCCAGGTGGAGGTTCTGGACCTGACACGGGTTGAGCCACCCCAGCGCCAGCGGCAGGTGAGGACAGCTACTGTGGCCAGCCTGCGTCTGGACGCGGTGGTGGCCGCGGCATATCAACTCTCGCGCAGTGAGGCGGCCGCCTTGATCCGTGGCGGCAAGCTGAAGCTGAACTTCCTCCCTGAGCAGCGAGTCGACCGAGTCGTGGAGGAAGGGGCGATTCTCTCACTGGCTGGGCAGGGTAGAGCTGAGCTGATAGAAGTTGGCGGCGTCAGCCGCAAGGGGCGCATCCATATTCAGGTGGCCCGCTGGCGCTAGCAGGATTGGCCTGGCAGCTGCTGAATATTGTTCAGGGTGGACTCATAAGGATGAATCCAGGCAAGTAGCGAGGAGGAACGGAAATTGGATAAGCAAACCATTAAGGAGCGGCTCTGCGCCGCGATTGACGCCCGTCGGGACCAGATCATCGGTATCGGTCGCGATCTGTTCCGACACCCAGAGCTGGGCTATAAGGAGTTTTATGCAGCAGAGCTGGTTCAGAAAACGTTTGCTGAGCTAGGCCTCGAATACCGCTCGGGCATCGCCATTACCGGGGTGCGGGCGGAGATGAAGGGCAAGGACAGCAAGGTCAAGGTGGCAGTGATGGGTGAGCTGGATGCAGTCGTCTGCCCTGAGCATCCGCATGCTGATCCCCAGACTGGCGCAGCACATTCCTGCGGTCATAACGCCCAGGTTGCCAGCATGTTGGGTGTCGCGATGGCCCTTAAGGATACCGGGTTGTTCAGCGAACTGGCTGGCGACGTGGTTTTCATGGCCGTGCCGGCCGAGGAGTATGTAGAGATTGAGTATCGCAACCGGCTGCGGTCTGAAGGCAAGATCAGGTTTCTGGGCGGCAAGCAGGAGTTCATCGCGCTGGGCGAGCTGGACGACATCGATATCACGATGATGTTCCACACCTCGGGCGGTGACCGGAAGGTCGTCATGGGTGGCACCAGCAACGGGTTTATCGGCAAGCTGGTGCGCTATCGCGGCCAGGAGGCCCACGCCGGCGGTGCGCCGCACGCCGGAGTTAACGCCCTCAACGCGGCTACCCTGGGCCTGATGGGCATTCATGCCCAGCGGGAAACGTTTCGCGATGCCGACCATATCCGTGTACATCCGATCATCACCAAGGGTGGCGACCTGGTGAACATCATCCCCGCTGATGTGCGGATGGAGACATACGTGCGCGGCGCACGCATGGATGCCATTCTGGATGCCAGCAAGAAGGTAGATCGCGCCCTGAAGGCCGGAGCGCTGGCCGTCGGCGCTGAAGTCGAGATCACCCAGATTCCTGGCTATCTGCCGCGGGTTGACGATCCGGTGCTCACCGAGATCTTCGAGAAGAACGCCATCCGGCTGGTGGGTGAAGAGTTTGTCAGCCGCGGTGGCCATGGCGCCGGTTCCAGCGACATAGGCGACGTCAGCCTGCTGATGCCCACTATCCAGCCCTATGTGGGCGGTGCGGTTGGCCGTGGCCATGCCAGCGACTATCTGATTGAAGATGAGGAACTGGCCTACGTGACGGCGGCGAAGCTGCTGGCCACCAGCCTGGTTGACCTGCTGGCCGATGAGGCAGCCCTGGCACTGCGGGCCAGGGAGGAGTTTGAACCTACCTATACCCGGGAGAGTTATCTGCAGATGTGGGAGGAGCTTTTCCAGGAAGAGTAGACACGAGCGGATCCAGATGATAGGGGTGTTCCCCGCCAGAAGGGCAGGGGACACCTCTTTTTCCTGTATGAGCAGGGTTGGTGAGGAGATTGACGTTGGCAAGATTGGAGCCTATTCAGGAATGATCAGGGAAGTTGCCGGGGAAAGCTAACTGCAGTAGCTAGCCGAGGAGGAACGAAGCAGCATGAATAAGGAACTGAAGGTTCATCTGATCTGTCTGGCGGTAGTCGCGCTCACCGAAGCCATCGGCATTTTCTCGTTTACGCTCGGGCCGGCAGTGGTGACCCTCCTGCCGATGCTCTACGCGCTGGTCATCGGCATGTTCTTACCTTCACTGCGCCTGGTGGATCGGGAGGACATGGATATCGCTTCTCCGTTTATCACCGTTTCTGTCCTGTTGCTCACGGCCAAGATGGGCACGAACATCGGCCCCAATCTGCCCCTGCTGTTCAGGTCCGGACCGGCTCTGGTGCTACAGGAGCTAGGGAACCTCTTTACGATCTTCTTTGCCCTGCCGGTGGCTGTCCTCTTGCTGCGCCTGGGACGGGAGGCCATCGGCGCCTCATTCTCCATCTCGCGCGAGGGTTCCCTGGCCATCGTCAGTGAGCTCTACGGTCTCGATTCTGCCGAGGGCCGCGGCGTCATGGGGGCCTACATCACCGGAACACTGTTTGGTGCGATCTTCAACGGCCTGTTTGTCGGCTTCCTGACTGCCTTGAATATCTTTCATCCGTTTGCCCTGGGCATGGCTTGCGGTACCGGCAGCGCTTCGATGATGGCGGCGGCGCTGGGACCGGTGGTCGCAGCGTATCCGGCGCTGGAGACAGAGATCACTGCTTTTGCCGCTGGCAGCCAGCTGCTCAGCGCCGTCGATGGACTCTGGGTCGGGCTCTTCATGGCGATTCCCATCACCGAATGGCTCTACCGTCGGTTAGGCGGCAAGTCGGCCACGGCCTAAAATCTGCGGAGGTGTAATCAGAGATGACCCATTCTGGCGTATTTAGGGTATTGGCGATAACCGGTGCAATTACGGCGATCGGCAACTGGATCGGCTTTAACGTTCCCCCTCTGGAAGCGATCCCGGGGTTGGCAATCCTGGTGGCGGTGTCCGCCGTCGGCTACGCGCTTTCCAAGATCATACCCTGGAAGCTCCCCGCTATCGCCTATATCTCATTGCTGGCTATCATCATCTCCATTCCGGGATTCCCCGGGGCGGATTATGTGGTCAAGCAGGTTGAGAAGGTGCAGTTCCTGGCTCTCTGTACGCCGATTCTGGCCTACGCCGGTATCTCCATCGGCAAGGATCTAAGAAGCTTCCGGGAGCAGGGGGCGAAGATAGTGGTTACCGCACTACTGACCTTTGTCGGCACCTTTGTCGGCTCCGCCGTGATCGCCCAGATCATCCTGGCCCTGACGGGAGCCATCTAGGGCAGCGGCACCGCTTTTCGGATGACTTCACGGAAACAGCAACAGGGACCCTGCAAATACTTCCAAGTAGGTTAGAGTGGGCCTGCCGCACTACGTCTCGCAGCAGACGGCGCCGTGCGGCAGGCTTGCTTGTTGGGGCATTCGGTCGAGTGATACAATCGTGTTCAACAACGTATTAATCAATTAACGTTAATGCTGTAGTCTGCCGTCCAGACAGGTGGAGGTTAGCCAGCGCCGCCCCAGGGCCGGTGCTGCGGGAGGAGGGGTTGGTATGCAGTTGGCGCTAGATGCGTTGCGCGACGCCTGGCAGGTTCTGCGACAGAACTGGATTGTGGTCTGGTTCCCCGTGCTGATGGCTATCGGTAGCGGCATTGTCCTGGTGATTGTCGCCGTGGCCTTGCTCCTGGGGCTGGATCCCACCATCCAGTCGCGGCTCCTGGCCGGGGATTTTTCGTCGCTGGCCGGTCTGTGGCGACAGTTCTCGCTGGCGGGTATGGCCGCCTTTGCCCTGGTAGCTTTCCATCTTTCCGGTCAGGCCAATATGCTGGCGGCAGCCATCAAGGGAGAGCCCGTGGATACCGGGCATTTCGCTGCCGGGGTGCGCCGCTACTTCTGGACATTCATCGGCGGCAGCGCACTTCTGGGCCTGGCGCAGATTGTGTTGGCGGTTATACTCTGGGGCAACGTTTTCCATCAACTGCTGACCCTGGCCATCGCCTATGGAACCACGGCTGACCTCATCACCCTCATCCAGCATTTCTCCCATCTGCTCCCCCGGGTGATGATCGGAGGTTTTCTGCTGAGTACGCTGCGCTTTTTCTTCGGCCTGTGGAACAAGATTGCACCGCTGGAGGAGTGCGGTGCCGTGCCGGCCGTCCTGGCCAGCCCGCGCGTGGTCTGGCGTAACCTGAGCGGCTTCCTGCTGCTCGCCCTGCTTTCCCTGGCGGTCAACGGCGTGCTGCTGGAGACAGGAAACGATAGCGGGCTGGGCGGCCTCCTCTACGGCATACTCGGCGTCATCTGGTCCACGTATTATCAGCTGGCACTGTTTGCTGCCTACTGGCGGGCCAGCGGCCGCGCACAACCGGATGCCCCGGACTACTCCCGACGCCAGCCGCCGGAAGAACCCGAGCCGCCTCTGCTGCTGATCTGAGCCGAGATTCGCATCTCTGCCTCGGCCGAGCTGCCGGGTATCCGCAAGAACGTGCGCCCCTATTACCCGCAACTTTGGTCGCCCCTGGACAATGAAATCCCTCCCCCGATAGCGATGTCATAAGGGGCGATAGCTTTCCCGCTCAAACCCATAAATTCCCCCAGCAATGCGTTGACAGTCGACAAGCTTCGCTCTATAATTGTCCCAGACTCTTATCCAGAGAGGTGGAGGGACAGGCCCGATGAAACCCGGCAACCGGCGCCTCCGGCGCAGCGGTGCCAATTCCTGCAGAGTATTCTGGAAGATGAGAGCAGAGCCAGAAGTTCACTGCCGCTCCTCATTTTTCGGGGAGCGGCTTTCTCTCTCTACATGATGGGTAAGAGTAGAGGATAAGGGGGAGATGAGATGTTCAACAATCAGCGCTACTTCTTTACATCAGAGTCGGTAACCGAGGGTCACCCCGACAAAGTGGCTGACCAGATTTCTGATGCCATCCTTGACGCCATTCTGGCGCAGGATCCGCTGGCCCGGGTAGCCTGCGAGACGACGGTCACCACCGGCATGGTGCTGGTCATCGGCGAGATCAGCACCGGCTGCTATGTGGATATCCCGAAGCTGGTGCGGCAGACGGTGCGCGATATCGGCTACAATCGAGCCAAGCACGGGTTTGATGCCGATACCTGCGCCGTCCTCACGTCCATCGACGAGCAATCGCCGGACATCGCCCAGGGAGTTGATCAGGCTCTGGAGCACAGGAGTGGCGAAGAACAGGATATGTCGGCGCTGGTGGGTGCTGGCGATCAGGGGATGGTCTTTGGCTTTGCCTGCAACGAGACACCCGAATATATGCCGACTCCGATCATGCTCGCTCACAAGCTGGCACGTCGCCTGGCCGAGGTGCGGCGGAACCAGATCGTGCCCTATCTGCGGCCGGACGGCAAGACGCAAGTTACTGTCGAGTATGAAGGCTATCGGCCCGTACGGGTGGATACCGTGCTCGTCTCCTGCCAGCACACCCCTGCGGTGGAGCTGGAGACGATTCGTGCCGATATCATCGAACACGTGATCAGGCCGGTGATTCCCAGCCAGCTGCTGGATCAGGATACGCGCCTGCTGGTCAATCCGACCGGTCGCTTCGTCGTGGGTGGGCCCCAGGGTGATTCCGGCCTGACCGGCCGTAAAATCATCGTCGACACCTATGGTGGCATGGCTCGGCACGGTGGCGGCGCCTTTTCCGGCAAGGATCCCACCAAGGTCGATCGCTCGGCGGCCTACGCGGCCCGCTATGTCGCCAAGAATGTGGTGGCCGCCGGCCTGGCCGACCGCTGCGAAGTACAGATCGCCTACGCCATCGGCGTCGCTCGCCCGGTGAGCATCATGGTGGACACTTTTGGCACCGGCAAAGTTTGCGACGAACGCATCACCCAGCTTATTCGCCGCCATTTTGATCTCCGTCCGGCGGCCATCATCCGCGACCTGGATTTGCGGCGGCCGATTTACCGCCAGGTGGCAGCCTACGGGCATTTCGGCCGCAATGATCTGGATCTGCCCTGGGAGCGCCTGGACAAGGTGGAGCTCCTGCGGCAAGATGCCGGCAGCGAGTAATAACCTCAGGCCTTTGTCCTCCAGACGCCTGCCCTCTTCTCGAGGGCGGGTGTTTTTTTTGCCGTTTGCAGGATTCTCCCTTCTCTTGGCAAACTTGTCTGGTAAAATTGCCTCTTGAGGCAGGACTATGTCGTCCCATCAGCGAACTAAGAGCGTTGGCAGGTGTCTTCCATATGTATCCTTGATTGCCATCCGGCGTTCGAGGAAAGTGGGCGATTGTGGCCAGCAGCTAACGGCTGGTTTGTTATGCAGAGATTCCGCCAGAAAGCAATTCGAAGAGGGCAGGGGCTGCAGATGGTTGACGGCAAATTGCTGGACAAAATCATCAACGATACGGTCATGATGATCGAGAAAAGCAAGAGCCAGATTTTCGAGATCTCGGAAATGGCTCGAGCTGAGTATGCTCGGGTTGAGATGCAGGCCCTGGATATCAAAGCGCAGACCAAAGCGGTCATCGGCCAGGTGGATGAAAAGGAAGGCCTATATCGGATGGATCGGTTGCGGCTGATGGAGGTCAGCCGCGACTTCGACCGTTATTCAGAGGAAGACATCAAGCAGGCCTATGAGATGGCCCAGACGACGCAGCTGGATCTGGTCGTCCTGCGGGAGCGCGAGGCCAAGCTGCGGGCGCAGTGGGATGAGGTCGAACTCACGCTGGAAAACCTGCAGAACACCAGCCGCAAGGCCGAGGAACTGATCAGTCAGATCAACGTTGCTACCCAATACATGCAGGGCAACCTGCGCGAGCTGACCGGCCAGCTGGACAGCATTCAACAGCGTCACCTCCTGGGCATGCGAGTCATCAAGGCGCAGGAGGAAGAGCGGCAGCGCGTGGCGCGGGATATCCACGATGGTCCGGCCCAGACGCTGGCTAACGTCGTCTTGCGGGCGGAGATCTGCGAGAAGCTGCTGGATAGCGATATCGAGCAGGTGCGGGCGGAGTTACGCCAGCTGAAGGATGTGGTGCGCCGCAGCCTGCAGGATATCCGCAAGGTGATCCACGACCTGCGGCCGATGACTCTGGACGATCTGGGGCTGGTGCCCACGCTGCGGCGCTATATCAACGATATGAAGGATCAGCACGGCTTCCTGATCGACTTCTCGGTGGCGGGTAAGGAGGAGCGCCTGCCCTCCCATGTGGAGGTTGGTATCTTCCGCATCGTGCAGGAGGCTTTGAACAATATCATCAAACACGCCAAGGCGCAGAATGTGCTGGTGCGGGTCGAGTTTAGCCCCGATACGCTGAAGGTGCTGGTACAGGACGATGGAGTAGGGTTCGCCGTTGATGAGGCCCTGGGCAGGGTGGGCGATCACTACGGCCTGCTCAGCATGCGGGAGCGGGTGGAACTGTTGCAGGGAGTATGGGAACTGGACTCGGCTCCGGGTGAAGGCACCAGGATCCGTGTCCAGGTACCGACAAGGGGGGAATCAGCAGATGTCAACTAAGCTGTTGCTGGTGGACGATCATACCCTGTTTCGTCAGGGGTTGCGTCGCATCCTGGAGATGGAGCCCGATCTGGAAGTGGTGGGCGAAGCCTGCAATGGCGAGGTGGCCTGTGCCTGTCTGCCGGAGCTGAACCCCGATCTGGTGATTATGGATCTGAACATGCCGGTCTGCAACGGTGTCGAAGCCACTAAGCTGATGAAGTCCCAGTTTCCCTGGGTGGCGATCCTGATCCTGACCATCTACGATGATGAAGAGTACCTTTTCGAAGTATTGAAGGCCGGCGCCGCCGGCTACCTGCTGAAGGATGTCGAGCCGGATCGGCTGGTGGACGCCATCCGCATCATCGTCAACGGCGGTTCGGTGGTGCAGCCGGAGATGACGAACAAGCTGATCCATGAGTTCAGCCGCCTTTCCCAGGGGCAGCCCCTCGCCGCCGGAAACGGCGCCCAGTTGCTCAGCGAGCGTGAGCAGGAGGTGCTGGATCTGATGGTGCAGGGCTGCAGCAATCGCGACATCTCCGAGAAGCTGTATATCAGCGAGAAGACTGTCAAGAACCACGTCAGCAACATCCTGCGCAAGCTGGAGGTCAGCGACCGCACCCAGGCAGTGGTGCAGGCCCTGAAGCTGAAGCTGGTGCAGCTGCCTTAACACTCGCCTCGCTGGCTGCATATGCTGTAGCACTCCAGGAAAGATCGAGGTGGTGCTATGGCTGGCCTGTTTCTCGTCGGCATCGCCCTGCTTGGCATCTGGGCGGCCTGGTCATTATACATAGCCGGAAAACGGCAGAGCATCGCTGTCAGCCTGGTGCTGCAGGTGGAGCATGGCGAGGAGTTCCTCGATCCCCTGCTGCAGCTGGTCTGGCGGCTGTTTCGGGAGGCGGAGCATCTCTCCCTCAGCGACGTCTGGGTTGTCTCCAATGACGACGGCGGGTCCCTCGCCCCCCTTATCCAGCGCCTGCAGGATACATATCCGCTGTTACACTGGATGACTGGCACGGACGCCACCCACGCCGTCTGTGATCGGGCCAGCGGGCAGGTCACCTGGGTGCTGGATCTCACGCGGCGGCTGACCCCGCTGCAGGCGGTGGAGCTGCTGGGTAGGCTCCTCATCGAACGGTCCCAACTGGCTCAGGGACTAAAGTCCTAGTCAAAAATAGTCGAAAATGGTCCGATGGGCTCGTCCCACTTTGAGTCTGGCGCAGCATGCGCCAGATTTCTATTTCTCCTACAATTAAGACAGCCGAGCGAACATATTAAGACATACCAATTCGAGGGAGGTGACAATAGTGAAGGAAATGTTCCTACGCCTTTGGGAGGACGAGTCTGGCCAGGCGATGACCGAGTATGGACTGATTATTGGACTGATCGCGGTGGGACTGATTGTTACTCTAGTAGCCCTAAGAGATAAGATTGCGGAGATCTTTGGTAAGGTAGAGGGTGGATTGGACGAGGTTCCCGATCCTGCCGGTCCGTAAGGAGTACCGAGCCCTACAAACGGCCCACCTGTAGGGCCGTTTTTTCCTAGGGCGCTCTGGTAACCAGCAGTTGTTGACGAGGAGGGGTGCTCCTGATGTTACAGGCCATCACCTATCTATTCCTGGGTATTGCCGTCTATCTGGATCTCAAGGAAAACCGCATCCCCAACTGGCTGACCGTGAGCGCGGCCGGCCTGGGTCTTGTGCTGCAGGTGACGCTCAATGGCCTGGCAGGTCTCGGCGATAGCCTGGGTGGTTTTGCGCTGGGGCTGCTGGTGCTGCTGCCCTTCTTCGCCAGCGGCAAATTCGGCGGCGGCGACGTCAAGCTGCTGGCGGCCCTGGGGGCGTTGCGCGGGTTTCACTTTTTCTGGCGCGCCCTGCTGCTGGGTGCTGCCGCCGGGGGCGCGCTGGCCGTCGCTGTCTTCATCTATCATCGCGAAGTTCAGCTGGCCGCCGTCAGCGTGATCACCCGCACCGACCTGATGCAGCGCAAGTTCCCCTATTCGCCGGCCATCGCCATCGGCGTCATCCTGGCGGAACTGGGGTGGATTCTATGAGAAGGAATCGCCGGGGGCAGGCGCTGGTGGAACTGGCCGTCGCCCTGCCGGTGCTGTTGCTGGTCCTGATGGGCATCATCGATTTCGGCCGGATTTTTCACGGCTACCTGACAGTGACCACAGCTGCCCGGGCCGGCGCCCGGGTGGCCATCGTCGGCGCCGCTGATGCGGAAATTCAGGAGGCTGTGCGGCAGGCGGCGGCTACGCTGGACGCGGCTGCCCTGAACGTCGAGATCAGCCCCGGTTCTGCTGAGCGGGGCGCCGGGGTGAACGTCACGGTCCAGGTCGAATATGAGCTACCGATCATCACGCCGATCATCAGTCGGCTCTTACCTAATCCCTATACAGTAGTCGGAAAGGCGGTGATGAGGGGAGAATGAAAAATCGCTTCTCTAGCGACCGCAGGGGCGCAGTCGGCTTGCTGACCCTGGCGGCCATGACTGTGATCTGCGGCTTTGGCGCTTTGGTGATCGACTTCGGCACGATCTACCTTGAAGAGACGCGCCTGCAGACCGCCTGCGATGCGGCGGCGCTGGCCGGCGCCGGTGCGCTATCGCTGGGCGAAGAGGTCGCCCTTCAGACTGCCCGCGAGGTGGCCGCGGCCAACGGCGTGGCGACAGCAGTTGCGGCCATCCGCGAACGGGACGGCCAGCGGACGGTGGTGGTTACGGCGGAGCGCACTGTCGGTCTCGGTTTGGCCCGCGTGCTCGGGGTGAACGAGGCCACCGTCAATTCTGCCAGCGAGGCCGGCACTGGAATGCTGAGCGGCGTGCGGGGCGCCATACCGCTGGGTGTGGTCTGGCAGGACTTTGAATTTGGCCAGAGCTACCGGCTGAAAGTGGGGCCGGACGATTCGGAACAAGGCAATTTCGGTGCGCTGGCCCTGGCGGGCCGCGGCGCCGATCCCTATCGCCATACGCTGAAATATGGCTTCGACGAAGTACTGCGCATCGGCCAGCAGGTGGAAACCGAACCGGGGAACATGACCGGGCCGACGGAGGATGGTGTTAACCACCGCATCAACCAGTGTACACCTGGCTGTGCCCATACAAATTGCGCGCGCGTAGTGTTGGTGCCGGTGATCGATCGGCTGGGACAGGGGCGGTCTGAGGTGCAGGTCGTCGGCTTTGCCACCTTTGTCCTGGAGGGGTGCGCCGGGGGTGAGGTCTGGGGCAAGTTTATTGAGAACGTGGTGTCCGGTGAGGTCGGCCCGGCCAACGACTATGGCACCAAAGTAGTCAGGCTGACACGCTAAGGGGGTGGCAGGCAAGTGAAAGCTACTAATCGACGTCTGATCCTGCTGGCACTGCTGGTGGCGGTGGTGGCTGGCTACGGCGTCTTCGTGTTTTTCTCGCATCTACAGGAAATGGCCAACCAGGAACATACCGACGAAGTGGTCGTGGCCTTGCGCAACATCCCTGCCCGCAGCTTGATCACTGCGGACATGGTGGCCGCCCAGCGGGTGCCCAAAGGACAGCGCCACGCCCAGGCCTTTGTCGGTCTCAACGATGTCCTGGGCAAGGTGACGACTCAATCGATCATCGCCGGCGAACAGGTGCTGAGCAGCCGCCTCTATGCCACCGGCAGCCAATCAGGGCTGGCCTACCAGCTGGAAAACGGCCAGCGGGCGGTGAGCATCGCCATCAGCGAGCTAAACGCGGTGGCTAAGCTGGTGCGGCCGGGTGATAGGGTGGACATCGTCCTCTCCAGCAAGTGGCCGTCCGATGACAAGACTGATCGCTCAGTAATCATGCTGCAAAACATAAAGGTGCTGGCTGTCGGCAGTGAAATGCGCAATGGCAGCCCGGCGCCCGCAGAGGCCTCTACTCTGACCCTGGCCGTTACCCCAGGCGATGCGGAGAAGGTGATTTGGGCGCAGAACTACGGTGATATCAATCTGATTTTACGCCCGGCTACCGATCATAACATCGTCCCCACGCCGGGGCAGCGCAATGCGACAGTAGCCGGAGGAAAATAAGGAGGGAGAGCATTGGCAGACAAACCCATCACAGTCTTGATAGCCGATGATGCAGCCGATACCAGGGATAATATCCGTCGCCTGCTCAGTCTCAGCGTCGGCTTTACCGTTGTCGGCGAGGCTAAGGACGGTGAGGAAGCGGTACGAAAAGCGAACGAGTTGCAGCCTAACGTCGTCCTGATGGACATCAACATGCCGGGTATGGATGGGATCTCGGCCACCGAGCAGATCTGCTCCAGCCAACCGGGCACGGTGGTCATCGTCATCTCGGTGCAGGGGGAGATCGAATACCTGCGCAAGTCGATGATCGCCGGCGCCAAAGATTATCTGGTGAAACCTTTCGGCGCTGACGAGTTGGTGGATTGCATCCAGAAGACCTGGGAGCGCGAGCAGCAGCGGCGTATAGTCGAGATCAACCAGAATCCGACGGCCAAGTTCAGCACGGCTACCGGTAAGGTGATCTCGGTCTATAGCACGAAGGGCGGGGTGGGCAAGACCACCATCGCCGTGAATATGGCGGCCATGCTGGCCTCAGAGCGGCAGAAGAACACCTGCCTCATCGATCTGGATCTGCAGTTTGGGGATACCAGCGTACTGCTCAGCCTGGTGCCGCGCCGCACCATCAGCGAGCTGATCAACGAGGCGACTCTGGATCGGGAAACCCTGCCTTCCTATCTGCTCAACCACCCCTGTGGATTGAAGGTGCTGCCGGCGCCGTTGCGGCCGGAGCTGGCCGAGTTCGTCACCGGCGAACACGCCGGCAAGATCATCAACCTGGCGCGGCAGGTGTTCGATTATGTGATTGTCGATCTGCCGGCTTCCTTCCATGAAACGGCGCTCACCGCTCTGGACATGAGCGACAAGATAGTCATGGTCGGGGCGATGGATATGCCTACGTTAAAAAATGTCAAGCTCGGGCTGGAGGTCATGAAGCGTCTGGAATATCCCGATGATAAGATCTACCTGCTGGTCAACAAGGCCAGCTACGAGCATGGGATTCGCTTTCGGGATCTGGAACCGGCCATGGGGCGCAGCGTGGACTTCTACCTGGCGGCCGAGGATGGCCCGATCATGACCTCGGTCAACCGTGGCATCCCCTTTGTGCTGGAACAGACCAATGCCAAACTGGCCGACCGGATCAGTGAACTGCTGGATGAAGTGACGGGAGAGGGCGCGAAGACGGAACAGCTCGGCCGCTTCGCCCGTCGGAGGAGGGCACGCTGATGTCCCTGTTAAGACGATTGGAGGGCAGCCAGGCCAAACCAGCCGAGAAGGGCAAGGACAAACCAGCCGTCGAGGACGCCATCGTCTCCTCCTCACCGAAAAAAGCGGTAATGGCCCAGATCCAGCAGGCGATTGTGGACGAGGTTCCGCCCGAACTCCTGAGCGACGCAGCGCGCGAGGATGAACTGAAGGCGTTGATCGCCGAGATCGCCGCCCGGGTGATGGCCGAGAGCGGCTTTGTCGTCAGTTCGGCCGATCGGCAGCGGATCATCAGCGAGCTGACCGATGAGGTGATGGGCTTTGGCCCCATCACGCCCTTGCTGCGGGAGGACGACGTGTCGGAGATCATGGTCAACGGTCCCGGCCAGGTCTACGTGGAGCGCAAGGGCAAGCTGGAGCTGACGGACGTCAAGTTCCGCGACAATCAGCATGTGATGCAGGTGATCGACAAGATCGTCGCTCCCATCGGCCGCCGCATCGACGAGAGCTCGCCGATGGTGGATGCCCGTCTGCCCGACGGCTCGCGGGTCAACGCCATCATCCCGCCGCTCTCCCTGACTGGTCCGGTGATCACCATCCGCAAGTTCAGCCGCGACCCCTTCCAGATCGCTGATCTGATCAACTTCGGCACCCTCAACGCCGCCATGGCCAGGTTCCTGCAGGCCTGTGTCGTCGGACGGCTGAATGTAGTCGTGTCTGGCGGCACCGGCTCTGGTAAGACAACGACGCTAAACTGCCTCTCATCCTATATCCCTGCTGACGAGCGAATCATCACCATCGAGGATGCTGCCGAACTGCAGCTGCATCAGGAGCACGTCGTGACGCTGGAGACGCGGCCCCCCAATATCGAGGGGAGGGGCGCCATCCCGATGCGGGAGCTGGTGCGCAACTCGCTGCGGATGCGGCCCAACCGCATTGTCGTGGGCGAGGTGCGCGGCGGCGAGGCGCTGGACATGCTGCAGGCGATGAACACCGGCCATGATGGGTCACTGACCACCGGCCATGCCAACACGCCGCGCGATATGCTGGCCCGTCTGGAGACGATGGTGCTGATGGCCGGCGTTGAACTGCCGGTACGGGCGATTCGCGAGCAGATCGCCTCCGCCATCGATATCATCGTGCAGCAAAGCCGCTTCCGCGACGGCAGCCGCAAGATCACCCACATCTGCGAGGTGACCGGCATGGAGGGCGACGTGATCACCCTGCAGGATATCTTTCTCTTCCACGAGCTGGGTCGGGAGCCCAGCGGGCGGATCATCGGTGAGTTCCGGCCTACCGGCATTCGCCCCCAGTGCTATGAGAAGCTGCAATCCAGTGGCGTGATGCTGCCACCGGAGATTTTTGAGCAGAGGTAAACGCTGGTCAACAGCGATTGCCTCCGGCAGGAAGAAGGTGAAGCAATGACCTATCTCATCGCCGTTGCCGTCGCTGCATTGGTAGGCGTCCTGGTTTATCTGCTGCTGCAGCGCGCTTTTGGTCAGCCTTCCCTCTCGGGGCGGATGGCCCAGTATACCGGCGAACAGACGGCCGCTGCCGCCGAGCCCCGGCCCCGGCCGCAGTCGGCGGGGTTGCGCGGCGTCGGCGCCTCGGTGGGCCGCCTCGCCCCCAAGGGCATCGTGGCCCGCTACGACCGGCAGCTGCAGGCGGCCAGTGTACCCATCAAGGGAGAGGAGATGGCCGGTGCTGCAGCCGGCTGCTTTGCGCTCGGCGCCTTGTTGGGCTGGCTGCTCCTGCAACTGCCCGGTGCCCTGATCGGGGCGGTCGTCGGCTCCCAGCTGCCGGAGCTGCTGCTCAAATCGCACCAGAAGAAGCGGCTGAAGAACGCCGACGACCAACTGGTCGATTTTCTGGCGATGACGGCCAACGCCCTGCGGGCCGGGTACAGTTTTCAGCAGGCGCTGGATCTGGCCTCCAGAGAGATGCCTGATCCCATCGGTGCCGAGCTGCGGCGGACGCTGCGCGAAGTGAATCTGGGAGTGCCGCTGGACACCGCGCTGCAGCGGCTGGTGGAGCGGCTGCCGACGGCTGACCTGGACCTCCTGGTCACGGCCGTGCTGGTGCAGCGTCAGGTGGGCGGTGATCTGGCTGGCATCATGGACAAGATGGCCTTTACCATCCGCGAGCGGCAGCGCATCAAGGGCAAGATCATGAGCCAGACGGCCCAGGGGCGGATGAGCGGGATCATCATCTCCGTGCTACCGCTTGCTTTGCTAGCCATCCTAAATGTGGTCAGCCCAGACTATATGAGCACGATGTTCCGCCACCCCCTGGGGATTACCCTCCTGGCTATTGGCGCCGTAATGATTTTCTTGGGGATCATCATGATTAAAAAAATCGTCAATATCGATATCTAGGGCTGAGGAGGGATAAGTGATGCTTCTCTGGTTGGCAGTCTCGCTGGGCTGTCTGACCTTCCTGGTCACGTACATGCTGCTTCGGGCCAAGTTCAGCCAACGCCTGGCTTACGAACGGCGCCTCAAGTCCATCAGTCAGAGCAGTGACGCTGATCCCCTGATGGATGAGCGCCTGCGGCTGCCGTTCTCGGAGCGCGTTTTCCAGCCGCTGCTGCAGCGCCTGGGGCGCCGTCTCCAGCAGCGCACCCCCTCCATCCAGCGCAAATTGCTGGAGCGGCGCCTGACCATGGCCGGCCTGGAGATGACGCCTGACCAGTGGACCGGCTGGTACGTCTTCTCCGTGGCTTTGGGTGCGGTGATCGGCGGCGCGCTGGGAGGGCTGCTCAACGGCAGCAAGTTCGCCCTGCTCTACGGTGTCGTGGGCGCCTTGCTGGGCAGCCGCCTGCCGAATATGCGGCTCATCCAGGCGACGGCTGCTCGTCAGAAGCGGATCGTGCGGGCATTGCCTGACGTGCTCGACCTGCTGACGGTCAGCGTTCAGGCCGGATTGGGCTTTGACGCCGCCCTGGTCAAGGTGGCGGAGAAGATGCAGGGCCCTCTGCCGGAAGAACTGCGCCAGGTGTTGCACGAGATTCGCGCCGGTGTGCTGCGCAAGGACGCGCTGGCAGCCATGGCCAATCGGACCGGAGTCGACGAGTTGAACAGCTTTGTCTCCGCCATCGTGCAGGCGGAACAGCTGGGCGTCAGCATCAGCAACGTGCTGGAGGTGCAGTCGGCCAGCGTGCGCGAGAAGCGCAGCCAGCGGGCGGAGGAAGAGGCTGGGAAGGCGCCGGTGAAGATGCTCCTGCCGATGGTGATCTGCATTTTTCCCGCCATCTTCATCGTTGTCCTCGGCCCGGCGGTGATTCAGGTCATGGAGATGTTCGCCAATTGATGGTACAGAATCTAACGCGCCAGACCGCCCTTACCCAGCAGACGGAAATCGCCGCCACATTCTGGCGACGGCTGCGTGGCCTGATGTTTCGGCGGGAGCTGCCGCCTGGGCAGGCGCTGCTTATCTACCCCTGCCAGGCGGTGCATATGATGCATATGCGCTTCAGCCTCGATGTTATCTTTCTGGACAAGGCAGCCCGGGTGGTGGGGCTGGAGCCGGAACTGGCGCCCTGGAGGGTGAGCCGGCGTTATCCTGACGCCTACTACGCGCTGGAGTTGCCCGCCGGCAGCATCGCCGCCAGCGGCACCGCACTCGGCGACCAGCTGGATCTGGGCCTGAAGACAGCAGTGGGTTGACCGCCAACAGGCGTAGCTGACTGACCGCTACCGAGCCAATACACGTAGCGCGACCTGGTATAGGATCAATACACGCCATGATGGCCTGCCACGCAAGCACGGGGAACCGTGCTTTCTTTGTTGCCTTGTATAGAGTGGCGCTCGCCCTACGTCTTGCGCCTGCTAAGGTCTCACCATTCTGATAGTCACCTGCGCCCTGCGATTGCCAACACCTTGCCGCTACCGCCTCTGATTGCCCTAATTCTCCGTGTCATGGCTCATACGTCTCACTTCTCACCCCCCAACTCTCATACCCCACCTCTCACCTCCCATATCCCACCTCTCACCTCCCATTCAGCAGGAATTCCTCCCCGCGACGTTTAACAGACTCAGTGTAGTTAGAAAGGAGGCGGTCGCACTTGGATAACCTGACGGGCACGGTGGAGCGGATCACCTATCGCAACGAAGAAAACTTCTATTCAGTGCTGCGTCTGCGTAGCCCCGCCCAGAGGGACCTGGTGACAGCCGTCGGCTATTTTCCGCAACTGGCGGTGGGTGAGACCCTGGAGATGCAGGGCGAGTGGGTGCTGCATCCTGATTACGGGCGCCAGTTCAAGGTTGCGTCTCATAAGTCGGTGTTGCCGGCGACGCTCGCCGGTCTGGAAAAATACCTGGGCTCGGGCCTGGTCAAGGGAGTGGGCCCGGCCACCGCCAAGAAGATTGTGCAGCATTTCGGCCTGGCGGCGATGCAGATCCTGGAGGAGTCGCCGCAGCGCCTGGTGGAGGTCCCCGGAGTCGGTGAGGCGAAGGCGGCCGCTATCGGCAGGGCCTTTGCCGAGCATCGCGAGATTCGCGACATGATGATCTATCTGCAGGGGTATGGTGTCACTCCCGGCCTGGCGGCACGCATTTACCGCCACTACGGTGATACCGCCCGCCGGGTGATCGAGGAGAACCCCTACCGCCTGGCCGACGAGGTCTTTGGCATCGGTTTCAAGACAGCGGATAAGCTGGCGCAGCAGATGGGGCTGCACCCTGAATCGCCGGCACGCCTCATCGCCGGGATCAAGTATTCACTGCAGCAACTGGCCGAGGACGGGCATACGTCCTATCCGCTGGCGGAGTTTTATCAGCAGGCGGCGGCGATGCTGGAGGTCTCCGGCGACCTGTTGCCGCCTGCCTGCGCTGAGCTGGAGCGGCAGAAGGAGATCTTCCTGACGGATGTGGACGAGCAGCGGATGATCTACCTGGCTCCCTTTTTCTATGCCGAGCTGGGGGTTCAGCGCCGCCTGCTCCAGCTGCATCAGCAGCGTCTGGCTCTGGAATTGCCAGGGGGGCTGGAGGCGGAACTGAGGCAGCTGCAGCAGGAGCAGCGGATTCGCCTTGCCCCGGAACAGCGCCAGGCTCTGATCGCGGCCCTGCAGAACGGCGTCAGCGTCATCACTGGCGGCCCCGGCACTGGCAAGACTACCATCATCCGCAGTCTGCTCAAGCTGCTGGCCAATCGTAACCGCTCGGTGCTGCTGGCGGCCCCCACCGGGCGCGCCGCCAAACGCATGACCGAGACGACGGGTGCCGAGGCCAAGACGATTCACCGCCTGCTGGAGTACAGTTTTACGCCCGGGCAGGGCATGTCCTTTGGTCGCAACGCTGACAATCCCCTGAAGGCTGATGTCGTGATCCTCGATGAGGTCTCGATGCTGGACATCCTCCTGATGTATCACTTCCTGCGCGCCCTGCCCGACGGCTGCCAGCTGGTGCTGGTGGGGGATGTGGATCAGTTGCCCTCGGTCGGTCCCGGCAACGTGTTGCGCGACATCATCGAGTCAGGCGTCATCCCCACGGTACGCCTGAAGACCATCTTTCGCCAGGCCGGCCAGAGCCTGATCGTCACCAATGCCCACCGGGTTAATCGCGGTGAGTTTCCCTATCTGAATGTCAGAGACAACGACTTCTTCTATATCAATGAGGAAGATCCGGAGCAGATCGCCCAGCATGTCCTTACCCTCTGCCGGCAGCGGCTGCCCAACGCCTACGGTTACCATCCGCTGGAGGATATCCAGGTGCTGACGCCGATGCGGCGCACCGTCATCGGTGTCGACAACCTCAACCTGCAGCTGCAGCGGACCCTCAACCCGCCGTCTCCCGGCAAGACAGAGGTGCACGCCGGCTTTACCACCTTTCGCCTGGGGGACAAGGTGATGCAGATCCGCAACAACTACCAGAAGCAGGTGTTTAACGGCGATATCGGCCGCATCGCCAGCATCGACCGGGAAGCCGGTGAGCTGCACGTGCTCTATCCCGATGGCAGCGGCGAGCGCCTCGTCAGCTACGACCTGATTGAGGCGGATGAGCTGACGCTGTCCTATGCGATCACGGTGCACAAGAGCCAGGGCAGCGAGTATCCGGTGGTGGTGATGCCTGTCTCCACCCAGCACTACATCATGTTGCAGCGGAATATGCTCTATACCGCCCTCACCCGGGCCAGGAAACTGGTGGTCCTCGTGGGGACGAAGCGAGCCCTGGCCCTGGCTGTGAAGAACAATCGGGTTGAGGAACGCTACTCGCTGTTGGGTTGGCGTTTGCGGCATGCCGAGTTATTGGATTGACCTTTGACGGGAGGTGACAGATTGCGTTGCCTATCATACTGGGTCTATCGTCTGAGGGGCGGTGACCGCCGTCAGCGTTATTTCGTTACGGGCAACCCAGCGTTGGACGCCGGCTACTGGCAGGAAAGACAGGCCACGATCACGGTGCTGACGCCGCCGTTGAGCATCGCTCGCGCTGAGCACCTGCAGCGGCTGCTGCAGCAGTTGCTGCCCAGGGACGAGCTGGAGCTGAGCGTGGTGCGCCGCGAACTGCGGCGTTTGGGGGAGGCAGCCGCAATCACGCCACAGCCGGTGCAGCCTGGCGTCTGTTCTGCCCAGGACGAGGCACGGCTGCTGCTGGAACTGCTGGAAGGGCGCATTCTCCTCCTGGAGGAAGTGGAGCAGCTGGTCCGGGAGCAGCGCCTGTTTTTTCAGGAATCGCTGCCCGACCTGCTGCAATATCTCTATCTTGAGGGACTGATAGACTGCCGCGCGGCTGTGGCCGAGTATCCGGTGCAGCGCTGCCTGCGTTGCGGTAGCAGAGATTTGCGTCAGGAGCCCTGCCTGGAGTGTGGCGATACGGCTAGCTGGGTCTGCCAGAGCTGCCGCCAGCTGGGGCAGGCCAGCTCCTGCTCGCCCTACTATGCGGTGCCGTCTCAGGGCAGGCTAGAGCGGCGGGAGGTGGCGCTCCGGCTGCCCCAGCCGCTTTCGCCAGCTCAGAGCGCGGCGAGCCAGCGTCTGCTGGAGTTTGTTGTCAGTCCCCAGCGGTCCAGCTGCCTCTTCTGGACAGTGGCCGGGGCGGGGGCTGATAGCGCCGTCCTGCCAGCGCTGCAGCAGACTCTGGCCGCTGGTGGCAGGGCGCTCTGGATCCGGCCGCGGCGCGATCTGGCGCTGCAGCTGCAACCCCTGCTGGCAGCCGCCTTCCCCGAGGTGCGAGTGACCACGACGCGCGACCGGATGGCCGATCTGCAGATTGCCACGCCCAGTCAGGCCATGCGCCGGTTCGCCGACTTCGATCTCGTCCTGCTGGACGAGGTGGCTGCCTTCCCCGATCTGCAGAACCCGCTGCTGGAGCTGGTCTCCCAGCGGGCGGTGAAATCCAGCGGCAAGCTGATCTACCTGACAGCGACGCCGACGCGGGATCAGCTGCAGCAGGTGCAGCGGGGGAAGATGGCCGAAGTTATTCTGGCGGCCCGCCTGCACGGGCAACCTCTGCCCCAGCCTGTGCTCCAGCTGGGCAGGCTGGGCGGTGTCAGGGAGTTCGCCTGGCCGATACCGGCTGGGCTGGATGAGTTTCTGCAGGAGAGCATGGAGCGCGACCTCTCTCAGATCCTGGTCGTCGTTCCTGATGATGAGCTGGCGCAGCAGGTGGGGCGTGCCCTCAAGTCTCATTTCAGCCGGCAGCGGAGCCCCGAGTGGGTGGAGTTCGTGCACGAGGCTGATGATCTGTTGGTCAGCAAGCGCAACCGCTTTCTCCAGGGTGAATATCCGATTCTCGTCACTCCGCCGCTCCTGCAGCGGGACATCAGGCTGCCGCGACTGAATCTGGCGGTTCTCTACGCCGAACGGGACGATGTCTTCACCGAAGCCGTACTGATCGACCTGGCCCAACGGATCGGACTGCTGCCTGAGTACCCGCAGGGTCGGGTCAGTTTCTTTGCCGAACGGCGCAGCGGGGCGATGCTGGCTGCCGTTGACAAGATTCGCGCCCTGAATCAGCTGGCAGCCCAGCCAGCTATAGTGAGTAAAGAGGAGGCATAAAGCATGTTTAAGGTTGATCTCAATTGTGATATGGGCGAGGCTTTTGGCGCCTATCGACTGGGGCCAGACGCGGAGATCATGCCCCTGATTTCTTCGGCCAATATCGCCTGTGGCTGGCATGCCGGCGATCCGCGGGTGATGCGTCAGTCGGTGCAATTGGCCCTGCAGCACGGCGTGGGTATCGGCGCCCATCCCGGCTACCCCGATCTGCTCGGCTTCGGGCGCCGTAACCTGGCCCTGAGCCCGGCAGACATGAAAGACTATGTCCTCTACCAGATGGGGGCTCTGGCTGCCTTTGTCCGGGCGCTGGGCGGCCAGCTGCGCCATGTCAAGGCCCATGGTGCCATGTACAATCAGGCCGCGGCCGATCCCCGCCTCGCCAGGGCGCTGGTCGAGGCCATCGCTGAATTTGACGAATCCCTCGTTGTGGTCGGCCTGGCTAATTCGCCGGTCCTGACGGAGGCTGCCGATCTGGGGTTGCGCACCGCCAGTGAAGTGTTTGCCGATAGAGCTTACCTCCCCAACGGAGCCCTGGTGCCGCGCAGCGAGCCAGGAGCAGTCTTGCACGACCCAGCCGAGGTAGCTGCCCGGGTGGTAAGCATGATCAAAGAGGGACGCGTGCAGGCCAACAACGGTCAATGGGTGGAGCTGAGGGCCGACACCATCTGCGTGCACGGCGATACCCCTGAAGCTCTCCAGCACCTCCAGGCCCTGCGGCAGGCGCTGGCTGAGGCTGGCATCGAGGTGGTTGGGCTGTGAATATCCAGCCGCGCATCGCTCCCGTAGGCGACAGCGCCCTGCTTGTGGAACTGGGTCGGTCGATCGACCCGACCCTCCAGGCGGCAGTTTCAGCCCTAGAGCAGGCGATCAGCCGGGAACCTCATCCTGCCATCATTGAATGGGTTCCCACCTACTGCTCACTGATGGTCTATTACAATCCGCTGCAGGTCAGCTATCAGGAGCTGGCCAGTTGGCTGGAACAACGGTGCCAGAGGCTGGAGCAGACTGGCCCGATCCAGCGGCGCCTCGTCACTCTTCCGGTGCTCTACGGGGGAGAGATGGGGCCAGATCTGGCAGCCGTGGCCCAGCATTGTCGACTCAGTGAGCAGGAAGTTATCGCCCTGCACAAGGAGCCCGATTATCTCGTCTATATGCTGGGCTTCCTGCCTGGCTTCCCCTATCTGGGTGGCCTGCCCCGGCAGCTGGCCACGCCGCGGCTGAGCACGCCGCGCACGCTGGTGCCGGCAGGCTCGGTAGGCATCGCCGATCGGCAGACTGGTGTCTACCCCCTGGCCAGCCCCGGTGGCTGGCAGCTGATCGGGCGGACGCCGCTGAGACTCTACGATGCGACCCGTCCGCAGCCGTTTCTGCTGGCGGCCGGCGATCTGCTGCGATTCCGCGCCATCAATGCCGCTGAGTATGCCGAGATCGCCGAACAGGTGGCAGCCGGTACATATCAGCCCATGATCCAGGAAGAGGTGACGTCAGATGAGTAAGGTGAGGATTGAACCCCCTGGCTTGCTGACAACGGTGCAGGATCTGGGGCGTTTCGGCTATCAGCGTTTTGGCGTGCCGGTGGCCGGTGTCTTTGATCGCTTCTCGGCTCGGGTAGCCAACTGGCTGGTGGGCAACGCCGCTACAGCCGCCGTGTTGGAGATTACGCTGCTCGGGCCCACCCTGCGCACCACCTGCCTGCTGCAAGCTGCTGTCTGCGGCGGCGAGGCAGAGTGCTGGCTGGACGGGGAGCCGGTAGAGCTCTGGCAGTCGTTTCTCTGGCGGCCCGGCCAGACATTGCAGATCGGCAGCCTGCGGCGCGGCGCGCGCGCCTACCTGGCTGTGTCAGGAGGCTGGCAAGTGGCGGCGGTGATGGGCAGCCGCTCCACCTATCTGCGGGCGGGAATCGGCGGCTACGAGGGGCGCCAGCTCAAGGCAGGGGATGAAATCGCCGTGGAGTCTCTGCGGGAAACCCCACCCGAACGGCGACTGCCCCGGGCCTTCTGGCCCGAGCTGCCTGGGAAAGTGAGGCTGCGCTACGTGGCCGGCCCAGAGACTGACCATTTCTCAGCTGAGGCGCGGCTGCTGTTTCGCCAGAGCGAATATCTGATTGCGCCGGCGTCCGACCGGATGGGTGTGCGGCTGACAGGGCCAGCCGTCAAGCCGCTGACACCGGACATTATCTCCAACGCCATCGCCTATGGATCGATTCAGGTTCCTCGCGACGGCCAGCCGATCATCATGGGGCCCGATCGCCAGACTACCGGCGGCTATCCCAAGATCGGCACGGTGGTGTCGGCCGATCTGAGCCGTCTGGCTCAGGCAAAACCTGGCGATACTGTCAGTTGGGAAGAAGTCAGCGTCGCTAGCGCTCAGCAGTTGGCAGCGGCCAGTGAGGCTTACGCCGAACAGGTGCGGCGCGTGATCGATGGCAGCCTGCGCGGCCGGGAGTACCGGGTGCGCCTGGGCGACGCTGAGTACTACACATTTGTAGAGAAAGCCGACACTCTGTGATAGCAGGACTTTCCGTTGCGCGGCGCAAGGTGACCAGGCTTCGGGGCATAGGATGTTAGCAGAGGATGCTCTGCAGGGGAGAGGGGATTGGGTGACTAACTGGAAGCAGCTGACCTCATTCTTGCTGGACCTCCTGTTCCCACCGCGGAGCAGGTGTGCCTTCTGCGGCCGGGTCATGGCCGAGGCCGAACCCGGTCTGGTCTGTCATGCCTGTCAAGCGGCCGCCTCCCATCCTGCCGGTGGAATCTGCCCGCGTTGCGGTCGGCCAGTGCAGGGTGAGAACGCGTGCACTGCCTGTCAGGATATGCCATGGGCCTTCTCTCAGGCGCGCAGTATCGGGCCGTATGACGGCGAGCTGCGCCATGCCATCCATCGCCTCAAGTTTCGCGGTCAGCGCGACGTCAGCCGGGCTCTGGCCGAGCTGCTGTACAAGGCGATTGATGCCGCCTGGTGGCAGGAGATCGACAGCATCGTGCCGGTGCCGCTGCATGCCGAGCGCCTGCAACAGCGCGGCTTTAACCAGGCGGAGCAACTGGCTTATCAGCTGGCGCTGCTGGCCGGTCGACCCATGCGTCAGTTGCTAGTGCGCAGAACGTTCGTTGCTTCCCAAACCGGGCTGGGCCAGCAGCAGCGGCGTCAGAACGTGCGCGGCGCCTTTCAGGCTGCTCCCGGGCAGGAAAGGCAGATCGTCGGCCAGCGTCTGCTGCTGGTGGACGATGTGCTGACTACTGGGAGCACACTGGACGAGTGCGCCCGGGTCTTGCTCCAGGCTGGAGCGCGGGAGGTGCGCGCGGCCACCGCTGCGATCACGAACATTCGCGACTGATGGGGACGCGGAGCTGCCGGTCCTGCCTATATTTGACTTGCCCCTGTGGCAGTGATATAGTTGACCTGCGCGCAAGCGCTGCATTCAACTCTAGGAGGAATGTCCTAAATGATCGGTACTGTTAAGTGGTTCAACCAGAAAAAGGGTTATGGCTTTCTGACGACCCAGGATGCTCAGGACGTTTTCGTCCACTTCTCTGCCATCCAGGAAGAGGGCTTTAAGACCCTTGACGAGGGCCAGCAGGTCGAATTTGAGATTGTCGACGGGCCGCGCGGGCCGCAGGCCGCCAACGTCCGAAAGCTTTAATTTGACACAACTAGAAAAACCCTGGGCAGTTGCCCAGGGTTTTTCTAGTTCCGCTCGCTGGCGAGCGCAGGCTTCCCTGACAGGATTTTTGGCAATACTGAAGAATAGTTATCTAAGGGGAAATCGTCACCTCCCCAACCATATGCCACGAAGGGAGCTGATCACATGGAAGTCACCGTTCGGGGAAAGAACATCGACGTTACCGACGCGCTGCGAGACTACGCCACCAAGAAGGTCAGTCGGCTGGAGAAGTATATCGATCGGCCGATTGAGGCTCAGGTTACTCTCAGCGTGCAACGCGGTCTGCATCGGGTCGAGGTAACGGCGACGGTGGACGGCCTGATACTGCGCGGCGAAGAAGAGAGCACCGACATGTATGCCTCCATTGATCTGGTCAGCGACAAGTTGGAGAGACAGGTAGCACGCTACAAGACGCGCATCGCCCGGCGGCTGAGGATCAACGGCTCAAAGAATGGTGTGGTAGAGGCCGTGGAAATTCCAGACGACGACGGTCCCCGGGTGGTTCGCTCCAAGCGGTTCCCCATCAAGCCGATGCCGGTGGAGGAGGCGATTCTGCAGATGAACCTGCTCAACCACGACTTCTTCGTGTTCGTGGATGCGGAAAGCGAGAATTTTGCAGTCCTCTATCGACGCAAGGACGGAAACTATGGCCTGATTGAACCGCAGATCTAGGGAAGTCAATGCAGGAGCCGGCGCTGCCGGCTCCTTTCATCATGGTCAGACACAGGCTGGCATCTGCGCTTCCGTCTGCAGGAGAGACTGACATCGATGGCGAAACTAAGCTCAGCACAGAAAATCATGCGTCACAGCCGCTAGATATTCCCGCCAGAGGAAGTAGGAGAGGGTGAGGTATATGCGGGCCGAACGGATTGGGGTGGTCATCCTCGAGGGCGGCAATCCCGCCGATATCATAGAGCAGCAGATGGTCAGCGTGCGCAAAGCGCTGACCCTGGATATCATTGAACGAGTGCGTGATATCCCCGAAATCGATGGGGTTTATCTGTCCACCAACTATCCTGATCTGGCTGAGGCAGCCACCGCGCTGGGGGCCGTCGCCGTTGCTGAGACAGCGCCGTTCCATTTCGGTACCCGCCTGCGCGACGTGATCCGGCTCCACCAGCTGGACGGGGTGATCTATGTAGGAGGAGCATCCTCCCCCTTTCTCAGCGCTGACGAATTTCGCGAAGTTGCCCGCGGCCTGCGCCAGAGGAAGCGGGTCGTCTACACCAACAATGTTCAGTCGGCCGATTTTATCGCCTTTACGCCTGGCAGCGCCATCGAGCTGATCGAGCTGCCGGCTATCGATAACGTCCTCGCCAATCTCCTCCGCAGCCAGGCTGGCCTGGAGCGCATCCTGCTGCCTCACTCGGTGGGCGTTCATTTCGACGTCGATACCCCCAGCGACGTGTTGGTGATGTCGCTGTCGCCGCGATTGGGGCCGCGGTCGCGCCTGGCTATCCAGCAGCTGGATTGGCGGGTGGACCGGGTGGCACGAGCTAAGGAGCTGCTCGCTCTGCCACGCAGCCGGATCCTCCTGGCGGGTCGCGTTAATCCCTGGACCATGTCTGAGATCGGCACTCATTTCCGCTGCCGCCTGCGCGTAATCTCCGAGGAGCGAGGCATGCGCGCCATGGGTCGGGCTGAGCAGGGCGAAGTGCACTCGCTCCTCGGCTTTCTGTTGGAGCAGCTGTCGCCGCAGGGGCTTGTGCAGTATATCAGCAACATCGCTGACGCCGCATTCCTGGATACGCGGGTGATCTTCGCCCATCTCGGATGGAGACTGAGCGAGGGACAGCGTTTTGCCTCGGATCTGGGCCTGGTGGATCGACTGGAGCATCCACTGCTGGCCGAGTTTACGGCTGCCGCCTTCGCTGCGCCCATCCCCATCATCCTCGGCGGGCATTCGCTGGTAGCCGGGAGCATGTGGTCGCTGGTCGACACCTTGCGCTACGAGGCAGGGGAGCTGCAACCGCCGGCAGAGTATCGGCAGGTGAGTCTCGGGCCGGGTCACCCACTGGTCGGGCAGCGGCTGATGGACGTGGCCGGAGCGCTCCCGGGAGAGGTCGTGGCGCTGGACGACGGCGTAGCCCTCAGGACAGCTTTTCGGCGCGATCTGGTGCTGCAGCCGGGCATGGGCCTGTATTGCCGCGTGCTCAGCCGGCGGCTGTAGTGGGCTGCCCTGTCCTGCGGCGGGAGGGGCTCAGCTTGTCCCCTGCGCATCGGGCATGCTAGAATGAACAAAGGCTTTCATTAGAGCGACAGGCGATAATGAGAGCCTTTCCTGTGATAATATGGGCAAACCTGGAGAGCCTGAATAAGTTGCCGTCCGATGTTTGCCAGGCAAACATCATCTAAACTAGCCCGCAAGTCCTCTGGACTTGCTTAACGAGGTGAGCCGATGTTTAATGTCTTTCGCCACCTGTTTGATGCTAATGCAAAGGAACTAAAGAAGCTGGAGAAGACCGTAGAGGCGGTAAATCGGCTGGAGCCGACGCTGCAAGCGTTAAGCGATGCTGCCCTGCGGGCAAAAACGGCAGAATTTCGGCAGCGTCTCGCCCAGGGTGAGACGCTGGATGACCTGTTGCCGGAAGCCTATGCTGTCGTGCGGGAAGCAGGTCGCCGCAGCCTGGGCAAGCGTGCCTTTGATGTGCAGATCCTCGGTGCCATCGCCCTGCATCAGGGGCGGGTGGCTGAGATGAAGACCGGTGAGGGAAAGACGCTGGTGGCTACCTTTCCCGCCTACCTCAACGCCCTGACGGGCAAAGGGGTGCATATCGTCACCGTCAACGATTATCTGGCCAGCTTCCACGCTGAATGGATGGGCCCGCTCTACCGATTTCTCGGTATGTCGGTGGCTGCCATAGTGCACGATATGGATTTCCCGGCGCGGCACGCCGCCTATCGAGCCGACGTCACCTATGCCACCAATAATGAGCTGGGGTTCGACTACCTGCGCGATAACATGGCCATCCATCCCGAACAGCTGGTGCAGCGCGGGCTGCACTATGCCATCGTCGATGAGGTGGACAGCATCCTGATTGACGAAGCTCGCACCCCCCTGATCATCTCCGGTGCAGGCGACGAGTCGACTGATCTCTACTACCGGTTTGCTTCCATCGTCGCCCGTTTTCGCGAGGATGAAGACTATACCATCGATGAAAAGGCCAAGACGGTGGCGCCGACCCCGGCTGCCATCGCCAAGACAGAGCAGGCCCTGGGAGTCGCCAACCTCTACGATGACTCCAATATGGATCTGTCGCACTATCTGAACAACGCCCTGCGGGCCAAGGCCCTGATGAAGCGCGATCGGGACTATGTAGTGCATGAGGGCAAGGTGGTCATCGTCGACGAGTTCACCGGGCGCCTCATGTTCGGACGGCGCTACAGCGCCGGTCTGCATCAGGCGATTGAGGCCAAGGAAGGCGTGACTATTGAGCGAGAAAACCAGACTCTGGCCAGCATCACCTTCCAGAATTACTTCCGGATGTACGAAAAGCTGGCGGGGATGACCGGCACTGCGGCCACAGAGGAGGACGAGTTCCGGCATATCTATGGGCTGGATGTCCTGGTGATTCCCACGAACCGACCGATGATCCGGGTCGATCTGCCCGATCAGGTCTATAAGACAGAGCAGGGCAAATTTCGGGCAGTGGTCGAGGAAATTGTCCGGCGCCATGCCACTGGACAACCCTTGCTGGTAGGTACCGTCTCTATTGAGAATTCCGAACGCCTGAGTGCCATGCTTAAGCGGCGCGGTGTACCCCATCAGGTGCTCAATGCCAAGTACCATGCCCAGGAGGCGGAGATTGTCGCTCAGGCCGGGCGCCTCGGGGCGGTCACCATCTCCACCAACATGGCGGGGCGCGGCACCGACATCCTGCTGGGGGGCAATCCCGAATTCCTGGCTCGGGCCGAAGTTGAAAAGCGCGGCATCCCGCGGGAGCAGCTGATGGCCGCTCTGGACTACAATGCCAACGATGCTGAGGCCAGGAATATACGGGAACTCTATCAGCAGGTGCTGGCGGACATGGAAAAAGTCTGCGCTGCCGAGCGGGAAGAGGTGCTGAAAGTCGGCGGGCTCTGCGTGCTGGGTACCGAGCGACATGAGGCGCGGCGCATCGACAACCAGTTGCGCGGACGGGCTGGCCGCCAGGGGGACCCGGGCGCTTCGCAGTTCTTCATCTCCCTGGAGGACGATTTGATGCGCCTGTTCGCTTCCGAGCAGGTGGGCAACCTGCTGGAACGCCTCGGCATGGATGATGAGACTGCTATCGAACATGATATCCTGACCAGGGCCATTGAACGAGCCCAAAAACGGGTGGAAGCCCGCAACTTCGACATCCGCAAGCACGTGCTGCAATATGACGACGTGCTCAATGAACAGCGTAACGTGATCTACCAGCAGCGCCGTCAGGTACTGAATGGCGAGGATCTGCAGGAGACCATCGCTGCCATGCAGGTTGACGTGATCCATCATCTGGTAGATCTGCATTGCCCGGCCGATGCGGACCAGTCCGCCTGGGATCTGCAGGCGCTCCAGAAGTCGCTGACTGAGTATATCCCGCGGGCGGCTGAGCTGGACTGGACAACCTGGCAGGGACTTCAGCGTGAAGATCTGCTCAGCGCTGCCCAGGAGTTTGCCGGTCAGGCCTCTGCCCAGCGGGAGAGTGAACTGGGCGAATCGATCATGCGCCAGCTGGAGCGGGTGATCTTGCTGCGGGTGGTGGACAGCAAGTGGATGGCTCACCTCGACGCCATGGATGACCTGCGCCAGGGCATCGGCCTCCGGGCCTATGGTCAAAAGGATCCTCTGGTGGAGTATCAGCTGGAGAGCTACGACATGTTCCAGATGATGGTCGAGGAGATCAAGCACGATGTGGTCCGCTATCTTTATCATGTGCAGGTCACGGCTCCTCCCCAGGCGAGAGCTGTAGCCAGGCCGCGTCAGGCTACTGCGCCTCAGCCGGCTGGTCAGCCGGCGCGGACCAAACAGGTCTCATCGGCCAAGGTCGGCAGGAACGATCCCTGTCCCTGCGGCAGCGGCAAGAAATACAAGCGCTGCTGCGGCCGCAACGCCTAGGGGGGCGAGTTTTGCCCTGGGCAGTTAGACAATACAGGTATGAATCTGCTGTAAGGAGAATGATGCGATGTTAGTTGATACGGCCTTATTGCGGCGCAATCTGGAGGATCTGCGTCAGACCATCAAAGAAATCAGGGACTCTCTTTGACCTCCCGAAGAAACAGGCGCGCCTGCAGGAGCTAGAAGAGATACAGGGTCAGCCAGGATTCTGGGACGACCAGAAGTGGGCTCAATCGGTCATCGCCGAGGCGAACCTGCTGCGCGATCAGCTGCACCGGGTGCATGATCTGGAGAAGCAGAGCGCCGCTGCGCTGGACTTGCTGTATCTGGCGCTGGATGAAGGGGATGCTTCCTTCCTGGCGGACCTGGACAGCCAGGCGGCCCTGCTGCAGCAGCAGGTGGCGGATCTGGAGCTGACGGTGCTGCTTTCGGGTCAGTATGACCAGTCCAACGCCATCGTCAATATTCATCCCGGCGCCGGCGGCACCGAAGCCCAGGATTGGGCGGCGATGTTGTTGCGCATGTATACCCGTTGGGCGGAGCGGCGCAACTACCAGGTGGAGATTCTTGATTATCTTCCCGGTGAGGAAGCCGGGCTGAAGAACGTTACTCTGCAGATCAACGGCCCGCTGGCCTATGGCTACCTGCGGTCAGAGAAGGGCGTGCACCGGCTGGTGCGCATTTCTCCCTTTGACTCCTCCGGCCGTCGCCATACCAGCTTTGCCTCGGTGGAAGTCACGCCGGAGATCGATAATGACGAGGCGATTGAGATTCTGCCGGAAGACCTGCGCATTGACACCTATCGTTCAGGAGGCGCCGGCGGCCAGCATGTGAACAAGACCGACTCGGCGGTGCGGATCACCCATCTGCCCACCGGAATCGTCGTTCAGTGCCAGAATGAACGCTCGCAGCACTCCAACAAGGAAACGGCGCTGCGCATGCTGCGCTCCAAGCTGGTGGAGCTGCAGATCAAGGAGCAGGAGGAAGCTCTGGCCCGGCTCCGCGGCGACATCAAGGATATCGCCTGGGGCAACCAGATTCGCTCCTACGTTTTTCATCCCTACAGCCTGGTCAAGGATCACCGCACGGAGACTGAGGTGGGGAACGTGCAGGCTGTCATGGATGGGGAAATCGATGTCTTTATCGACGCCTGGCTGCGCTCGCCGCTGAACCTGCGCGCCTGAGAATCAATCAGTTGCCAAACCGTCGAGCAGCTCGGTGGGAACCGAGCCGGCCGGATTCGCTGGAGGGGAGAGAAATGAGAAGATCGAAAATGTGGGGGCTTACTGCCCTTATTGCCATCGCAGCGCTGGCGGCGGGGATCTGGATGGGGCATAGCTATGCTGACAGCAATTCTCCGGCACCGGGCAGCGAGGCCGACCCATTGATCACCAAGAGTTATGTAGATCAGGCTCTGGCTGAGTTGAAGGACAGTCTGTCTGGCGAGGGCCCGGGGGCCATCGCCCTGGAGGTCGTCACCGTGCCTGCCGGGCAGCGGTTGATCGGCTATGCCGGAACTGAGCTGATTTTGCGCGCTGGCCAGGCAAGGGCCGTGGCTCCCAGTGTGGATAATGGCTTGCCTGACCTGACGGCAGGCACGAATCTGCCACCTGATGCCACGATACCCGCCAACCACCTCTTGTTGTTGCCGCGCGATGATGGGCGTGGCCTGCAGGCGATCACCGACCTGATCGTGATGGTGCGAGGGCGCTGGACCATCGAACCGTAAACCAGTCTCTTGGCTCGAAGGAGCGGATCTAATGGCAAATCCGAAGAGCGTATTGTTGATGAGCATGGCGCTGGATCTGGGCGGGGCGGAGACACATGTCGTCTCCCTGGCCAGGGCGCTGAAGAAATTGGGTCAGCCGGTCATCGTCGCTTCACATGGCGGCCGGCTAGTCGCTCAGTTGGAGGGAGCAGGTATCCCTCATTTTCTGGTGCCGATGCATAGCCGCAGTCTGCGTGACATGCTTCGCAGCCTTCTGGCCATACGCCGGATTGTTGCCAGCGAGAATGTGGGCCTGATGCACGCCCATGCGCGGATTCCGGCCTGGATCGGCAGCTGGGTGTCGCGGCAGACCGGAATTCCGTTGGTGACCACCTATCACGGCTTATATAATGCCCACTGGCTGTTTCGCCTTGTGACTACCCCGGGACAGCAGACCATCGCCGTCAGTGACGACGTCAAGGAGCATCTGATCAACAAGCTGGGCGTGCCCGCCGAGCAGATCAGCATCGTGCACAACGGCATCGATCTGGAGCAGTTTACTCCCGGCCGTTCGCCTCGCAACCCGCTGAACGTGACGTATATCAGCCGCCTCTCTGGAGAACGCGGCGGCGTGGCCCTGGCGGTGCTGGAAGCAGCTGACCGTCTGGCGGAGCGCTATCCCCAGCTGACGGTGACCATCGTCGGCGACGGCGACCGCCTGACAGAAGTCCGCCGGCAGGCTGCTGCGATAAATGAGGCCAGGGGCCGGGAGTTGTGTCGAGTGCTGGGAGGCCGCAACGATGTGCCAGAGCTCCTGGCCGAGGCTGGATTGGTGATCGGCGTGGGCAGGGTGGCGATGGAAGCCATGGCCAGCTGCCGCCCGGTGATCATCGCTGCTGAGTACGGCATGGCCGGCCTGCTGGAAGAGTCGGTCCTGCCCGAGGTTACGCGCCACAATTTCAGCGGGCGGGGATCCAGCATTCCCACCACCGGCGAAACGCTGGCCGAGGAAATCAGCCGGGTGCTGGATGCGCCGGCGCTGGGTCAGGCAGCTGCGCAGGCTGCTTACCGCCTGGTGGTGGAGCAATTCTCCATGGAAGAGAAGGCGAGACAGATTTTGCAGGTCTATGACAGCTGTAGGGAAGAAAAGGGGTTAGACCGATGATTGACAAAAAGGGACGATTGTTTGGCCGGATCAACATTCTTGACCTTCTGGTCATTCTCGTGGTCCTGTTGGGGGCGGGGAAGCTGGCTTATGACCGGTTCAATGCGGGTCAGATCGTCAACCCTCAGGGAGAGCGGCTGCTGATCCAGTTCCAGGGAGACGTCCTCAATCAGGTTGCCGAAGTGATGCAGGTAGGCGATAAGATCTACGATAAGCTCACCGGGGTCTACCTGGGGGAGGTTGTGGAGCTGGATGTTAGCCCGGTGCCGGTGGCCGTGGCTGACGGCAGAGGCAACATCGTCTGGGCCGACTCACCCCGCAGCTCACAGGTGCGCCTCACCATTGCCGCCGACGGTACGGTGACGCCGACCGACTATCGCATCGGTGCTGTCAGCATCAGGGTTGGGGAGAGCCGCACCCTCTACGGCCCGCTATATGCCATTTATGCTAATACCACTAGCCTGAGCCAGGGGCGATAGCCATGCTGGCTGTTCTCTATGCTTGCTGGGAATCATCCTGGCTGGTACGCCAGATCGAGTCCTTCGCCCACTGGCTGGTGGCGGTTTTCAGAGGCTGGTGGCCGGCCCGCTGGCTGGATAGGGAGTGGGATGACCAGCCGCCGCACCTGGCCACCAGTCGGCTGGCTCAGATTGGGCGGTCACTCGGCCAGTGGCTGACGCGGCTGCGCCTGCCGGCGGACTGGCTGGTGACCAGCTGGTTCCTGGCGGTGTTGCCCCACTGGCTGGTTAGCGATCTGACCTGGGTCTGGGAGACCAGTCTCCTGGGGCGCCTCTGGCGCAAGTTCTGGGCGGTGTTCTATATCGATAAGTCCCTGGAGGATACATCGGATGCGCCAGCACCCCCGATCTGGCGCCTGAGCAGCTATCTCCTGGCGGGCGGACTGCTGGTATGGGTTTTTCTGAGTTTTGAATGGGGGAGATCGCTGCTGCTTCTGGCTGGCGCAGCAGTGACGCTGCTCCTGATCTGGGGCCGACCTGACTGGGGGCTCTACCTGGTGGTCGCCCTCATCCCGCTGGTGCCGGCGTTGATTAACGTGGCCCTGATTCTGTTTTCGCTGTTGGCCAGGCTGCTACAGGGGAAGCTGCGTCTCCCGCAGCGTTCATTGCTGGCCTTCTGGGGTGGACTATTCTGCCTGACCCTGTTGCTGTCGGCGCTGAACAGCCGTTTGGTTCTGGCTGCGCTTCATTCCTGGAGCTATCAGCTGGCCGGGTTGTTGCTGTTCTTGCAGCTGCCAGCAGTAGTAAGAGACCGGACCGCCCTAAATCGGCTGCTGGCGCTGGCTCTGACCATCGGCATTCTCGTGTCAGGCCTTGGGATCTGGCAATATTTTGGCGGGATGCCGGCCAAGGTGGCCTGGGTTGACCTGCGCTACTCGAGCACTGCGGTGCGGGTGGTGGGGAGTTTCGATAACCCCAATGTCTTCGGAGTCTATTTGATCGCGCTGTTGGCCTTCGCCGTGAGCCAGTTTCTTGCCAGGGAGGGCAAGTGGCTATCGCGCCTGCTGGCAGCCCTGGTCAGCAGCGTGCTGGGTCTGGCGCTGATCATGACGTTTTCGCGGGGTGCCTGGTTGGGTGCCATCGCCATCGCCATTGTGCTGGTGGCCAGCCTGCAGCCGAAGCTTTTCTGGCTGCTGCCGCCGGCTCTGCTCGTGCTGCCCCTGATTGTCCCCGAGGCCATCTGGAACCGTCTGCTCAGCGCGGGAAACCTGAACGACTCGTCCATCAAGCTGCGCTTCTATATCTGGGGCAGTTCGCTGCGAATGTTTCGGGATAATTGGCTGACCGGCATCGGCCCCGGGTATGAGCCGTTCGCGCTTCATTATCCACCCTATCGATTTGAAGCCGTCCATGCGATACATGCGCATAACCTGCCTCTGCAGCAGGCTGTTGAGGGCGGTGTCCCGGGACTGGGTGCCTTCGCCTTGCTCGCCATCGGTCTGGTGCGGGCCTGCCTTAGCCGGCGCCAGGGGATGGATGCGCTATCGGCCGGTGTTCTTGCCGCTCTGATCGGGCATCTGGTCTATGGGCTGTTTGACTATGCGTGGTATGGGAATCGACTTCTGCTGTTGTTCTGGCTCCTGGCAGCCTTGGCGCTGATCACCTGGCGCCGCCGACCGCGCCCCCTGCCGAGTGAGGAAAAGCCATGCTGAGAGTAGCGCATGTCATCAGCGACACCAATATCGGTGGGGCCGGTCGTTACCTGCTGGGCCTGCTGGGCGGGGCGGAGACGTATGGCTGGAAACCTTTTGTTTGTCTGCCGGAGGGTCCGCTGGCTGATGCTATCCGGCAGAGTAGCAGCGCCGAGGTGATCATCCTGCCGGAAGGTGAGAGATCGCTGAGCAGGGCGCTGCTACGCTCGCTGCAACGCACTCTCGTTTCTGTGGATATCGTTCATACCCATGCCAGCCTGGCGGGACGCCTCATCGCCAGGCAGAGGGGCTATAAGACGGTGTTAACCAGACACACCCTCGGCCCGCCGCTTCCGGCGAACGGGTTGCCTGGCTGGAAGCGGGTGGCATATAGCCTGGTGGCCAGGCAGCTGACCAACGCAATCATCGCCGTTTCTGCGGCCTGTGTGGGGCGCCTTCAGGCTGAGGGCGTGCCTGAAAATATGATTCGTCTGGTGTATAACGGTATCGATCCGCGCCCTTTCCTGGTTGCTGACAGGCAGGAAGCGCGCCATCAGCTTGATGTGCTCGCTGCGCGGCCGGTCATCGCCACCGTGGCTCGCTTAACCGAAGTAAAGGGGCTGCCCTATGCATTGCAGGCAGCGGCAGAGCTACGGCGCCGGGGCTATGAGTTTACCTGGCTGTTCGCTGGGCAGGGGCCGCTGGAGAATGAACTGCGACAGCAAGCGGTGCAACTTGGCCTGGCGGATGCTGTACGATTCCTGGGGTATCGGGAGGACATCCCCACCATCCTGGCGGCAGCCGATATCTTCGTACTCCCATCCATCATGGAGGCATTGGGGTTGAGCGTTCTGGAGGCTATGGCCAGCGGCCTGCCGGTGGTGGCCAGCCGCGTAGGCGGCATCCCCGAGCTGATCCGCGATGGACAGGACGGAAAGCTGGTGACCCCGGCTGCGCCGCAGGAGCTGGCGAAGGCGATCGCCTTCTACCTGCGCCAGCCGGCGCAGGCGGAGGCGGCTGGCCGACAAGGCCGGGCCAGAGTCCTGGAGCGATTTACCCTGGAACAGATGTGCCGACAGACCGATGCTGTCTATCGAGAGGTTCTGGCAGGCGGGAGGTGAGCCGATGGAACGCCGCTACCGAATACTGCTGATTTCCCTGGTCATCCTGGGTTTACTGGGTGCCGGCTGGCAACTGCTGGCGAAAGCGACCACCGAACCGCTGGCGCGCTCGGTTGCGCTAGCCGTCGATCTGACCGAGCTGCGGGACAGATCCGCTCTGGCCCAACTGGCCGAGTCGGGGGTGTACTACGTACTGGTGCATCAGCCGGAAGATCTGGCCTGGGTAACGCCGCCGCTGCAGGCGGTGCCGGTCCTGAGTGCCCACAACTGGATAGCCTGGTCGACGGCGGGCATCCAGCCAGACTTGGTCATGTTTGCTGATAACGAGTTTGCTGGCGAGGCGGTGGAGGACGCCGCCTGGCTGGAGGAGGCAGCTTTCGGCCTGATTGAGCTGATCCCTCCCCGCAGCTTTGCTGACTATCAGGATCTGGTGCGAAACCGGGTGATTCGCGTCTTTGATCAACCGGCTGACTATGCGCTGCGCAAGTACAAGACTGCAGTGCGCGAGCGTCAGGCTGATCTTCTGGTTGTTCGCCTTTTCGCTGATGCGGCAGGTGACGAGCGGTTGGCCCACCTCACCTCGGTCCGCCAGGCCCTTGAGGAGGCAGGGCAGATAGTGGCTCCAGGCATCAGCCCGCGGCCAGAAATCTCGACAACACCGGTTTACTTCCTGGTAGCATTATCTCTGGGGGCGGTTTCCGGGCTGACCCTCAGTTGGCTTTTCGATAGGCTTAGTCGGTTGTTCTGCTGGCTGCCGCTACTGGCACTATTAGCAGCCGTGCTTCTCAGCAGCCTGGTCGATGAACAGCTCAGCCGCCAGCTGGTGTCCTTTGGCGCAGCGCTCCTTTATCCCTCCAGCGGATTTGTCTGGTGGTGGAGTCGGCGGCAACGGCGCGAACCAGGCCTTTGGCCTGTCCTGCTTGACTGGCTGGGAATGACGGGATTCGCTCTAGCTGGCGGGCTGATGCTTCAGGCCGTCTTAGGGCAGACTGTCTTTCAGCTGAAGATTGCCCAGTTTTTAGGCGTCAAGGCCAGCTACCTGCTGCCCATGGCTCTGGCGTTAGTGTTGGTGCTCCTGGCCTGGTCCTGGCATTTTCGGCAACGGGACGGGCGGATCTGGACGACGAATGCCAGGGAGCACTGGCTGATCGTTGGTGGACTGTTGATTCTGTTCGCGGCTGTCTATGTTCTGTTACTGGGCTCGGGACGTGCCCCAGGCGTTCAGGTCAGTCCGGTAGAATCCTCCTTCCGCGATACTCTGGAGGCCTTGTTCTGGGTCAGGCCGCGTACCAAAGAGGTGCTGCTTTTCCCAGCTCTGCTTTGCGGCTTTTATCTCTGGCGCAATAACTGGCGAATACTAGGGGGGCTGGCTATTCTCTACGGCTTCATCGCTGAGCTGTCGTTGGTCAACACATTTGAACATATTCATCACCCCGTTGTCGTCAGCCTGGTTCGCTCTGGTTTGAGCCTGTCGCTGGGACTGATTGCGGGGCTATTGGGCATCCTGCTCCTCCGCCCGATCGTAAAGTGGGTGAGTCAGCGATGAGCCGCTATCTGATATCTGGCTACTATGGCTTTGGCAACGCGGGCGATGAAGCCATTCTGCGCGCTATCGTCCGGAATCTGCGGGAATGCGATCCCGAGGCGCAGCTAACGGTGCTCTCAGCGCGTCCAGAGCTGACAGCGCGCGAGCACAGTGTCGAGGCGGTCAGGCGAACCGACCTGCTGCGCATTGCCGCCTGCATGCGCCGGGCCGATCTGTTCATCAGCGGCGGCGGTGGGCTGCTGCAGGATGTGACCAGCAGCCGCTCGCTGCTCTACTATCTGAGCCTGATCAGGCTGGCTCAACTCCAGCGCTGCCCCACCATGATCTTCGCCAACAGCATGGGTCCGGTGCGGCGGCCGCTGAATCAGGTTCTGGCGCGCTCCGTCCTCAACCGGACGGAGTGCATCACGGTACGCGATCAGTATTCGCTGCAGGTGTTGCAGGATTGGGGCGTGACGCAGCCGCAGGTCGAACTGACGGCGGACCCGGTGCTGCTCCTGCCAGGCAGCACGGTTGCCCCGGAGCCGCAGCGGATCGCCCTGGCGATACGAAACTGGAAAAGCGGACATGATTATCAGGCAGAGATTATTGCGGCAGGGCGGCAGCTGGTGCAGTCAGGCTTCCAGCTGCAGTTCATTCCGCTGCACTACTCTCACGACCTGAGTCTGGCGCAGCGTTTGGCCCAGCAGGTGGGAGCCGGGGCGAGCTGCCTGGAGCAACCGCAGACATTTACCCAGCTGCTGAACGCTCTGGCCGCAGCCGAGGTGGTCATCGCCATGCGCCTGCATGCCCTGATTATGGCGGCCATCTGTCTGCGCCCTTGTGTCGGCATCAGCTATGACCCGAAAGTTACCGGTTTCCTCGAATCATTTGCCCAACCGATTGCCGGCTCAACCGACGATCTGCAGGCTAGCCAGCTAGTGACCCAGGTGCAGGAGGTCTACGCTAAGCGGCAGCAGATCAGCCGGGAGATCGCGGTGACCCTGGAGGCACAGCGGAGACTGGCAGCAAGGAATGGGCAGATCGCTTGTTCTCTGGCCAAAGGAGTAGGACGATGAGTGAACGAGTAAAGATTTTGGGAACTGCTGTGGACGTGCTGACGATGGAGTCGGCCGTCCAGCGCATTGCCGCGATGGTGGAGCAAGGGAGCAGCGCACAGGTCGTCACTGCCAACGCTGAGATCCTCTACATGGCGCAGCGAGACCCGGCTCTCTATCTGGTGCTACACGATGCGGGGCTGGTGACGGCTGACGGGATGGGGGTTGTCCTGGCTTCGAGAATACTAGGGCGGCCCTTACCGGAACGAGTGGCCGGCTGCGACCTCGTCTATGCGCTGGCCGGGCATGGCGCCAAGATCGGCTGGAATTTCTACCTGCTGGGTGCCAAGCCAGAAGTGGTGGAAGCGGCGGTGCAGCAGTTGCGACAGCTCTATCCCCTGATCCAGATCGTTGGCTGGCATCACGGCTATTTTTCTGCTGATGAGACCTCAGCATTGTTGGCAGAGATCAAAGCCAGCAAACCTGATATTCTGCTGGTGGCGATGGGTGCGCCGAAACAGGACATCTGGCTGCATGAGAATCTCAGTAAGACGGGAGCAGCCGTAGGCATCGGTGTTGGCGGCAGTTTTGACATCCTGGCCGGCACAGCGGAGCGTGCCCCGCTCTGGATGCAGCGGGCCGGGCTGGAGTGGCTTTTTCGCCTGCTGAAGGAACCGTCGCGCATCGGGCGCATGCTGGCCTTACCCCGGTTTGTCTGGTCGGTCCTCTGGCAGAGGTGGAATGAGATACGTGGATAGCTCAAGAGAGGTGGTGGTCGCGATGCAGGGATTGGATTTGGTGGAGTTGGCAGCCGAGATGCGGCAGCAGATCGTGGAGATGATTGTGCGGGCCGGGTCCGGGCATCCGGGCGGGTCGTTGTCGGTGGCGGACATTCTGACGGTGCTCTTTTTCCGGACGATGCGCCTTGATCCTGAACACCCTGATTGGCCGGAGAGGGATCGTCTGGTACTCAGCAAGGGACATGCTGCCCCGGCACTCTACGCCGCCCTGGCCATGAGGGGATATTTCCCAGTGGACGAGTTGGCGACCCTGCGGCAACTGGGCAGTCGCTTGCAGGGGCATCCGGATATGAAGAAGCTCCCCGGTGTGGAGATGTCCACCGGGTCGCTGGGCCAGGGGCTGTCGGCAGCTAATGGCATGGCCCTGGGGTTGCGTCTGCAGGGCAGCGACAGTCATGTCTTTGTGATCATGGGTGATGGCGAGATGCAGGAAGGCCAGATCTGGGAAGCAGCGATGACTGCGGCTCACTATCAGCTGGACAACGTAATCGGCATCGTCGACCATAATCGACTGCAGATCGACGGGCCAGTTCAGTCGGTGATGGGCGTGGAACCCCTGGCCGAAAAGTGGCGTTCCTTCGGCTGGCATGTGGTCGAGCTGGACGGCCATGATCTGGCGGCGCTGGCTGAGGCGTTCGAGGAGGCCAAGGCGCGCCGGGGGCAGCCGACGCTGATCCTGGCCCAGACCATCAAGGGGAAGGGTTTCGCCTTTATGGAGAATAAGGCTGAATGGCATGGCAAGGCACCCAGCAGCGAACAGGTTGCGGCTGAGCTAGAGAGAAAGGCGGGTGTTTGAGATGACGCAAGCAATAGCTACGCGCGAAGCCTACGGCCGGGAACTGGCGCGTCTGGGTGAAGCGCGGCCGGATATCGTCGTCCTGGACGCTGACCTCTCTGGAAGCACCAAGACGTCAATCTTTGCTCAGCAATTCCCGGACCGCTTTTTTAACATGGGCATCGCTGAATCAGACATGATGGGGACGGCGGCGGGCCTTGCTACCACCGGTCTCGTTCCCTTCGCCAGCACGTTTGCCATCTTTGCCACCGGCCGGGCGTTTGAGCAGATCCGCAACAGCATCGCCTATCCGCAGCTGCCCGTGGTCATCGCCGCTACCCATGCCGGCGTCACTGTCGGCCCGGATGGCGGCTCCCATCAGTCGGTGGAGGATATTGCCCTGATGCGGTCGTTGCCGGGGATGACGCTGCTGGTTCCGGCGGACGGTGTGGAAGCGGCGCAGATGGTGCACGCTGCCGCCGAGCGGGGCGGGCCAGTCTACCTGCGGCTGGGGCGCAGTGCAGTGCCCATTTTGCCAAGGCCGGCTGACTACCGGTACCGACTGGGGCAAGCCGAGCTGATGGCTGACGGGGATGATGTGGCAATCTTTGCCTGCGGCATCATGGTGCAGCAGGCGCTGGAGGCCAGGGAAACGCTGCAGGAACAGAACATCAGCGCAGCGGTGATCAACGTCTCCACCATCAAGCCCATCGATGTCAAAGCGATCGTCGAGGCGGCTCGCCACACCGGGTGCGCCGTCACCGCCGAGGAGCATTCGATCATAGGCGGCCTGGGCAGTGCGGTGGCTGAGGTGCTGGCTGAACACTACCCGGTTCCAATGGAGCGGGTGGGTGTGAATGATGCTTTCGGTGAATCAGGGCCTCCCGCGGCGCTGCTGGAGAAATATGGCCTCACCGCCGCCCACATCGTGGAGAAGGCGGTCCGCGCCTGGCGCCGCAAGCGCTCGTAGCGCTTCGGCCTGCTGCGCCGGCGAGACGTTCTCTGAGAGAAAAGCGCCTTCGTTGGTGGTTCAGTCGACCACCGGCGAAGGCGCTTTTTGCTCTCTGGATCGGTTTATAGCCCTAGACTTCCATGATGATCGGCAGAATCATTGGCCGACGCTTGGTGCGTTCGTAGAGCAGACCGCTGAGCACATCTCGCGCGGCTGCTTTCAGCTCCGCCCAGTCGGCACCTTCATTCTGCAGGCATTTGACGAGAGCCTGGCGCACCTGCTCCTCGGCTTCACATAGCAGGTCTTCTGACTCCCGCACATAGACAAAGCCGCGGGTGATGATGTCCGGACCGGCCTTAATGCTCTTGGTCACCCGGTCGATTGTGACCACGGCGACGACCATGCCGTCGCGGGCCAGCTGCTGGCGGTCGCGCAAGACTACGCTGCCCACGTCGCCGATGCCGAGCCCATCAACCAGCACGCTGCCGGCGCTGACGCGCCCGGTGATCCGGGCGCCGTTCTCGCTGAACTCCAGCACGTCGCCGTTCTCCGGCGCGAGGATATTTTCCGGCGGAATGCCCACCTGCTCGGCCAGATGCCGATAGGCTGCGACATGCCGATATTCCCCGTGGAATGGAACCGTATAGCGGGGACGGACCAAATTCATCATCAGTTTCAGTTCTTCTTGGCTGGCGTGCCCCGATACGTGCACGTCAGCTTCAGCCTGGCTGATCACGTCGGCGCCCGCCCGGGAAAGGCCATCAATGACGCGGTTGACCAGTTTTTCGTTGCCTGGCACTGGAGTGGACGACATGATTACCGTATCGCCAGGGACGATTGTCAGTCGGTTGTGACTCTGGTTGGCCATCCGGCTCAGCCCCGATAGAGGTTCGCCCTGGCTGCCGGTGGTCAGAACCACCATTTTTTCTGGCGGGAAGTTGTTGATTTCCTCTGGATCGACGCAGATCCCATCAGGGAAATTGAGATAGCCCAGCTCGTGCGCCACCCGTACGTTGTTGACCATGCTGCGTCCCACGACGGCGACCTTGCGCTGATATTCCATGGCGGTGTCAAAGGCCTGCTGGATGCGATGGATGTTGGACGCAAAGGTCGCGATCAGAATCCGCCCCTGCGTCTGATTGAATATCTGTTCAAATGTTCGCCCCACGAGACGTTCTGATGGTGTATACCCGCGTCGGTGGGCATTGGTGGCATCGGCGAAGAGGGCAAGCACACCCTTTCGTCCGTATTCAGCCAGAGTCTGATAGTCGGTTACCTGGCCGTCCACCGGCGTCTGATCGAACTTGAAGTCCCCACTGTGAATGATCGCCCCCAGGGGCGTCTCGATAGCCAGCGCTACTCCGTCCGGAATGCTGTGGTTAATGCGGATAAAGCGCACTCTGAAGCTCTCGCCCAGGCTGATCTCTTCCCCGGCGCGCACCTCGCGCGTATCGGCCTGGATGCCGTGTTCGTCCAGTTTCCCCTGCAGGATGCCCAGGGTCAAGCGCGTTCCGTAGATGGGCGCCTGAATCTTCTGCAGCAAGTAGGGGATGCCGCCGATGTGATCCTCATGGCCGTGGGTGAGAACGATGCCACGCAGTTTATGCTGGTTCTCCACCAGGTAGGAAAAATTGGGGATGACAAAATCAATGCCGAGCATCTCATCCTCTGGAAACTTGAGGCCGGCATCGACTACCAGAATGTCATCTCCAGACTGGAAGACATACATGTTCTTACCGATCTCCCCCATTCCACCCAGGGGGATCACCTGTACTGTTTTGCACTTGGACACTTCGTCTATCTACCTCGCTTCTCAAATATCCGTAACCAATACCAACCAGACAGCCGAGCCGCCTTCATTGCCTGGTTAGTATTGTCTGACGCTATCCATCGGTTGATTCCTGCCGATCGATTTCTCTGGTCCGGTTCTGCTCCTTATTGCTTAATTCTAGCATACGCCAGTTGGCAGGGCAAAGCGGCCTGCAACTAGTTGGCTGCCTCTACAGGGAAAGCCCCAAAACCCAATACGAACCACAGAAATTCGTCAGCAACTGACAGGAGTTGCTCGGTCCGCCGTCGAAAGAAATCGTTGACCCTCTCACACCCGCCAGGATCTGAGACCCCTGGCGATTTCGCGGCTACGCACCCAGGAAAGACAGAAGCTGACAGAACGAGGAGCCGAAAGGTGGTTAATAATGCTTGAGTTAAACGCCATTTCCAAGATTTACCCCAATGGGGTAGTGGCGCTGCATGATATTAATTTGCATATCACTCGCGGTGAGTTTGTCTTTATTGTCGGCCCCAGCGGAGCCGGCAAGACGACGCTGACGAAATTGGTTTTGGCCGAAGAAAAGCCGACCAAGGGACAGGTAATTGTTAACGGGCGGGTTGTCAACCATCTACGGCCGCGCGAGATCCCCTATCTGCGCCGGCAGATCGGTGTCGTCTTTCAGGATTTCCGTCTGATGCCCAACTGGTCCATCGGCGAGAACATCGCCTTCGCGATGCGGGCCGTTGAAGCTTCGCCGCGCGCCATCCGGCGACGGGTTCCCGAAGTTCTGGATCTGGTCGGCCTCGGGGGGAAATCCAGCCATCTGCCGACCCAGCTTTCCGGCGGAGAGCAGCAGCGGGCAGCTCTGGCCCGGGCGATTGTCAATCAGCCTTACATTCTGCTGGCCGATGAACCCACAGGCAATCTGGATCCGGAGACCGCATGGGGGATCATGCGCGTTCTGCAGGATATCAATGCTCAGGGCACGACGATTCTGATGGTCACCCATGCCAGCAATATCGTCGACAGTATGCGTAAACGGGTTGTGGAATTAGTTGATGGCCGGATCACGCGCGACGAGGACAGGGGGAGATACGGCCATGAAAATTAGAACCTGGTTGGGCTTTCATCGGCAAGCCGTGCACAGCATGTGGCGTAACAGCTGGATGACGGTGGCGTCCATCGGCACCGTGGCCATCACCATGCTGATCTTCGGCATTTTTCTCCTGTTGGCCGAGAACATGGCCGGTATGGCGGGTGAGATGGAGTCCCAGGTTGAGATTTCCCTCTACCTGCAGGACGAAATCAGCAGCCAGCAGATAGATCAGTTGGCCCAGCAGCTGATGTCCTTTCCGGAAGTCGCCACTGTCAAGTATGTCAGCAAAGAAGAGGCTTTGTTGCGGATGCGCGAATGGTATGGAGGCAGCGCCGCCTTTCTTGATGGCCTGGAAATGGACAACCCTCTGCGCAATGGGTTTGAAGTGCGCACTCACCAGCCCCAGCAGGTGTTGGAGCTGGTTCCCCAGCTGGAGACTCTGGATGGCGTAGCTGAAGTCATCTATGGCGAAGGCGTGGTGGAGCAGCTCTTTGAGATCACCCGGGTGATGCGTCTGGTGGCCATGGTCCTGATGGTCGGCCTGGCGCTGGCAGCCACATTTATCATCGCTAACACGATCCGCATCACTGTTTTCGCGCGGCGACGCGAGGTAGAGATCATGCGGTACGTCGGCGCCACCAACTGGTTTATTCGTTGGCCATTCCTGGTTGAAGGCATGTTACTGGGGTTGATCGGCGGCCTGATGGCCGGCGGGCTGGTCAGCTACCTCTATATTCTGGCCGTTCAGCGGCTGGCTGTCTCGATGCCGTTCTTGCCGCTGATTCAGCCCTGGCCGCTCGTGCTACACATGGGAGGCTGGGTGGTCTTGACCGGCACTGTGATCGGTGGATTGGGCAGCGCAGTCAGCCTGCGCCGCTTTTTGAGGGTTTAGCTGGAGCTTTCAGTATGGATAGAGAGGGGGAGTGGGGATGCGGCTGAAACAAGGGTTTGCCGTTGGCCTGGTTGTCGTGCTGCTGCTGGCACACGCCCTGACCGGATTTGCCGACACTCTGGCCGAACAGCGGGCGCGCTATGAGGCTGTACAGCGGGAGATCAAAGAACTGGAAAAGAAGATCAACGCGAATCGCTCACAGTATAACAGTGTTACCAGCGAGCTGCGCAGCCTTGACAAGGCGATTGAGGAGTCAGAACAGCAGCTGGCCTATCTGGAGCAGCGCCTGCAGACCACAGAAGCTGAGATCCGGCTGACGGAGGAGGATCTGGCCGAGGCCGAGGCCCGGCTGGCCCAGCGCCAGGAAGCACTGAAGCTGCGCGTGCGTGCGCTCTATGAACGGGGGCCGATGAGCTACCTGGAGGTATTGATCGGGGCCAGCAGCTTCCGCGATCTCATCAATCGGATCAACCTGCTGGGGCAGGTGGTCGAGCATGACGCCGTCGTGGTGGACTCCATCAAGCAGGATAAGGCCGACATCGAACTGCGCAAGGAAGCGCTGGAGGCGCAGAAGGCCAAGCTGAGCGACCTGCATCGCCAGACCGACCAGCAACGCAGTTCGGTGGCCTCGCGCATGGCCAACCGGGTTGAGCTACAGAAAAAACTGCTGACCGATCGACAGGCCTACGAGGCGGCGATGGCTGAGCTGGAGGCGACGGAACGCGAGCTGGAACGCCTGATTCGTGAAGCCCAGGGGAATAACCCGGGTGGCGCGACGGGAACCGGTACATACGTCTGGCCAGCACCCGGCTACACGAAGATCAACTCCTATTTCGGCTGGCGCAATGATCCCATCACGGGGCAGCGCAAACATCATGCCGGCATCGATATCGGGTCACCGCTGGGCGCCAAGATTGTCGCTGTTGACGACGGTACTGTCCTTTTCTCGGGCTGGATGGGCTCGTACGGGCAAGTCGTGATCATCGACCACGGCAAAGGTATCTCGACTGTCTATGCCCATCTGAACCGACTGAGTGTCTCGACGAATCAGACCGTCCTGAAGGGACAAAAGATCGGCGAGGCGGGCAGCACGGGATATTCAACCGGGCCTCACCTGCATTTCGAGTTCCGCAAGAATGGAGCGAAGGTGAATCCGCTGGATTACGTGCCGCGCTAAATTGGGCTTGTTGTATTGGAGCTGCTGCAATAGCACCCACTGCCTCTCACCCGGGTCGCAGTGGGTGCTTTCTTTAGCCTGTGGAAGACGGCATTACCCTGAAGGCGCAGTCGTGCCAGGTGAACCCAGACTCCATCCATGGCATGGTCGCCCAGAGCACCGGTTGCGGTAGGGCGAGATTTGCTGCTCCCCGTCGCGTTCCGCCTGATACTTTATTCCTGAAGAAGACGGTGCGCGCAAGGGGGTGTGCCGCCCGGGGACGACAGGCCCGCTGCGTCTCTCTACAGTGGGACTTGCCGGATGAAGCTGAGATTTGCCCAGCTTGTGGCGCCCCTCCTGGCGGGCGCGGTTTCTGATTCCCGAACAAGTGTTGTATAATTGTAGTAGCTGATGCTAGGGGAGGTATGCTTATGCCCCCGCTGCTTGAAATCTCTAAGGCTTATTTTTCAACCCTGCAGCATTTTCCGGCCAACCCTTTCTTCTGGGTGGTCCTCGGACTGGTTGCCTGGCAGTTCTACCGGCTGGCCCGACTGGAGCAGACGTTCTACGGTCGGCAGCGCCAGCCGCTGTTCTATCGTGTTCTCCTGTCCCTTTTCTTTGGGTTGCTGGGGGGCTGGTTTGGCAGCCTGATCGTCGTGGGCGTCGGGATAACCATATCCTTTGCCTGGGTGCGATATGTGCTTGCGGTTTCCGTTGCTCTGGCGATCATCAACATGCGCTTTATCTGCTTCTCCTACTCGGGAGGACTGCTGGCCCTCCTTCATCTCCTGACAGGTTGGCCTGAACTCGATGTGGCGTCGCTGCTGGGCCTCGTTGCCGTTTTGCACATTGTCGAAAGCGTACTCATGCTGATCAGCGGCCACCTGATGGCTACCCCGGTGGCCATGCGCCAGCCGTCGGGGCGCATTGTCGGCGCCTATAACCTGCAGATGTTCTGGCCACTGCCCCTGCTGGCGCTGATCTTCATTCCCGGGTCAATGGGCGGAGTACGTGGCGGGATCGGCATGCCGATGTGGTGGCCGCTGATCAGACCGGTAGATGCTCCTCTCGGGACAGATCTCACCCTCTGGATGGTGCCCCTGTTGGCTGGGCTGGGCTATGGTGACCTGGCGGTGACTGTACCGCCCAGACAAAAGGTGCGTCAATCTGCCTGGCAGCTGTTGGCCTACAGTCTGCTACTATTGCTGCTGGCCTGGTTGGGCAGCCGCCAACCGGCACTGCTCTGGCTGGGAGCTATCTTCGCTCCGCTGGGACATGAGGCGCTGATCCAGCTCAACAACCGGCGTGAGCAGCGGGGCGAGCCTCGCTTTGGGCACTTGGGGCCGGGTGTGCAGGTGATGGAAGTGCTGCGGGACGGGGTCGCCGAGCGGGCAGGACTGCAGGCCGGCGATATTATCCTGCGGGCCAATGGGCAACCGGTGGAGACCATCGCCGAGATCAGAGCGGTGCTGCGGTCGGCACTGCAGATCTATCTGACTGTCGTTCGTGCTGGTCGGGAGCACAACATCCTGCTCAACCTGCCTCCCACTGATCAGCCCGGTCAGCTGGGCATCCTGCTGACTCCGGATGCTACCGCTTCAGCCTTTCTGGAGGTCAGAGAAAGCCAGCGACTCAAGCAGCTCTGGCAACGCATTTTCAGGCGGCGGGACGAGGATAGTTAGGAGGTACCCGGGTGCAGTTTCAGCTCCGTTCAGAATTTCAGCCCACCGGCGACCAGCCCCAGGCTATTGAGCGCCTGGTCCGGGGGATCAATGAGGGCATGCGGGCCCAGACCCTGCTGGGAGTTACGGGGTCAGGCAAGACGTTCACGATGGCCAATGTCATCGCCCAGGTGCAAAAACCTACGCTGGTGCTGGCTCATAACAAGACCCTGGCCGCTCAACTCTGCGGCGAGTTTCGCGAGTTCTTTCCGGAGAACGCTGTTGAGTACTTTGTCAGCTACTACGACTATTACCAGCCGGAGGCTTACATTCCCTCCACCGATACCTATATCGAGAAGGATGCCCAGATCAACGAAGAGATCGATAAGTTGCGGCACTCGGCGACGGCGGCACTCTTCGAGCGGCGGGATGTGATCATCGTCGCCAGCGTCTCCTGTATCTACGGTCTCGGTAACCCCGGCGAGTACATGAAGCTCTGTATCTCACTGCGGCCGGGAATGCGGAAAGATCGGGATGAGGTGCTGCATCAGCTGGTGGATATCCAGTATAGCCGCAATGATGTCAACTTCACCCGGGGCACGTTTCGAGTGCGGGGCGACTCGGTGGAGATTTTCCCTGCGTCCGCCAGTGAGCGGGCTATCCGCGTCGAGTTTTTCGGCGACGAGGTCGACCGCATCACCGAGATCGATACGTTGACGGGGGAAGTTATCGGGCTGCGGCGGCACGTCCTCATCTTCCCGCGATCCCACTTCGTTACCTCCGACGATAAGATGCAGGCGGCCATTCGTTCCATCCGTGCCGAACTGGATCAACGTCTGGCGGAGCTGCGACGTCAGGAAAGGCTGCTGGAAGCGCAGCGTTTACAGCAGCGCACGTTCTACGATCTGGAGATGATGCAGGAGATCGGTTTCTGCTCCGGCATTGAGAATTACTCGCGCCACCTGGATGGGCGCCAGCCGGGCCAGCCGCCTTTCACGCTGCTGGACTACTTCCCCAGGGATTTCCTGCTGATTGTCGATGAGTCACACCAGACGATTCCGCAGGTCAGAGGCATGTATGCCGGCGACCAGTCACGCAAACGCACCCTGGTGGAGCACGGTTTCCGGCTGCCCTCGGCCCTGGACAACCGCCCCCTCAACTTCGCCGAGTTTCAGGAGCGGCTGAACCAGGTGGTGTACGTCTCGGCCACTCCCAGCGCCTATGAGCTGGGCGAGAGCCAGCAGGTTGTGGAGCAGATCATCCGGCCGACCGGTCTGGTGGATCCGGAGATCATCGTCCGCCCCATCCGGGGTCAGGTGGATGACCTCTATGGCGAGATCCGCCAGCGCGCCGAGCGCAGGGAGCGGGTGCTGGTGACGACGCTGACGAAGAAGATGGCCGAGGACCTGACCGAATACTTCCGTGAGATGGGGATCAAGGTGCGCTACCTCCATTCCGATATCGATACCCTGGAGCGGATGGAGATCATCCGCGATCTGCGCCTGGGAGTCTTCGATGTGCTGGTGGGCATCAACCTCCTGCGCGAAGGTCTCGACCTGCCGGAAGTGACACTGGTGGCGATCCTGGATGCCGACAAGGAGGGCTTCCTCCGCTCCACCCAGTCACTGATCCAGACGGTGGGGCGTGCCGCCCGCAATGTGAACGGCAAGGTCATCATGTATGCGGATCAGATCACCGGCTCCATGGAGGCGGCATTGCGCGAGACCGAACGCCGCCGCACCTTGCAGCTGGAGTATAACGCCAAACATAACATCGTGCCGCGCACCATTCAGAAAGCGGTGCGCGACGTGATCGAGGCGACGCAGGTAGCGGAACAGGAGGAACCCTATCGAGTCACCAGCGCTGTCGTCAAGCAGATGACCAGGCGCGAGCGCCTGGACCTGATCGCCAAACTGGAGAAGGAAATGAAGCAGGCTGCCCGCGAGCTGGAGTTCGAGCGCGCCGCAGAGCTGCGAGACCTGATCCTCGAGTTGCGAGCGCGGGCCTGAGCCGCCGCCCCCCGAATCTCACCTGCATTTCTCTTGCTCACCATGGCTCCTAGTGATAGAATAGCGAATGTATGTACGATGGGCAGGAGGTGCGATTTTGCCCAAGGAGAAAATCATCGTGCGCGGTGCACGCGCCCATAATCTAAAAGATATTGATGTGGATATTCCCCGAGATAAGTTAGTTGTCGTCACCGGCTTGTCTGGCTCAGGCAAGTCGTCGTTAGCTTTTGATACGATTTATGCCGAAGGTCAGCGCCGCTATGTCCAGTCCCTCTCCGCCTATGCCCGTCAGTTTCTGGGGCAGATGGACAAGCCGGACGTGGATCTGATCGAGGGTCTATCGCCGGCCATTTCCATCGATCAGCGCACCACCAGTCGCAACCCGCGGTCTACCGTCGGCACGGTGACCGAGATCTATGACTATCTGCGGCTGCTCTACGCTCGCATCGGCCACCCGTTCTGCCCCAACTGCGGCACCGCCATTGCCCAGCAGACGATTCAGCAGATTGTCGATCTGGTGCTGGCTAAGCCGGAAGGTACGCGGGTGTTGGTGCTGGCCCCGGTGGTGCGCGGCAAGAAGGGTGAGCATGTCAAGCTGCTGGAGGAGCTGCAGCAGGAAGGTTACGTCCGGGTAAGGGTGGACGGCGAGCTGCGGGAGCTAGGCGAACCCATCGAGCTGGAGAGAAACCGCCAGCACACCATCGAAGTCGTCGTCGATCGGCTGATTATCCGGCCGGATATCGGTGCGCGTCTGGCGGACTCGCTGGAGACAGCCACCCGACTCAGCGAAGGTCTGGTCATCATCCACGAACTGGGCGGCGAGGAGACCCTCTACAGCCTGAACTTTGCCTGTACCGAATGCGGTTTCAGCTATCAGGAGATCAGCCCGCGCATGTTCTCGTTCAACAACCCCTATGGGGCGTGTCCAGCCTGCAGCGGCTTGGGCGCGCATCTCAAGTTCGATCCGGATCTGATCTTCCCCGATCCCAGCAAGTCGCTGGCTGAAGGCGCCATGGCTGTCTGGGCCGATAGTTCCAGTAATTACTATCCGGCCCTGTTCCAGGCGGTCAGCAAGCAGTACGGTATCGACCTGCACAAGCCGATAGCCGAACTCAGCGACGAGCACCTGAATATCATCCTCCACGGCGCACCCGATCGGTTGAAGGTGCGCTACGTAGACAGCAACGGGCAACGGCGGGAGTTCAATCTTGTCTTCCGGGGAGTAATCCCCATGCTGGAACGCAGCTATCGCGAGACCAGCTCCAACTCAATACGCGAGAACCTGGAGCAATATATGAGCGACCATATCTGCCCGACGTGCCGCGGGCAGCGCCTTAAGCCCGAAGTGCTGTCAATTAGGGTTGGCGGATATTCCATAGCTGAAGTCACAGCACTCTCCATCAGCGACGCGCTCAACTTCTTTGCCGGTCTGGAACTGAGCCAGCGGGAGACGCTGATCGCTGGTCAGGTGTTGAAAGAGATCAAGGCCCGGCTGGGGTTCCTGGTCAACGTCGGTCTGGACTACCTGACGCTGGACCGCAAGGCCGGCTCCCTCTCGGGGGGCGAAGCGCAGCGGATTCGGCTGGCGACGCAGATCGGCTCCAGCCTGACAGGGGTGCTCTACATCCTGGACGAGCCCAGTATCGGTCTGCATCAGCGCGATAACGGGCGGCTGATCGAGACGCTGAAGGCCCTGCGTGATCACGGCAATACGGTGATCGTCGTCGAGCATGATGAGGAGACGATGCGCAACGCCGATTATATTATCGACATGGGTCCGGGGGCAGGCGAGCACGGCGGTCAGATTGTCGCCGCCGGTACGCTGGAGGAGATCTGTCAGGTCGAGGAATCCATCACCGGCCGCTATCTCTCCGGCAAGGAGAGCATAGCTATTCCCCAGCAGCGTCGCCAACCCAACGATAAATGGCTGAGGGTGCGCGGCGCACGGGAGAACAACCTGAAGAATATGGACGTGGACATTCCCTTGGGGGTGTTCACCTGCGTGACCGGCGTATCCGGCTCCGGAAAGAGCACGCTGGTCAACGAGATCATCTATAAGCAGCTGGCGATGGACCTCAACCGGGCCAAGCGTAAGGCCGGCCAGCATGACCAGATCCTCGGACTGGAGCATCTGGAGAAAGTGATCAACATCGACCAGGCGCCGATCGGGCGCACGCCACGCTCCAATCCGGCCACGTATACAGGAACGTTCGATCTGATCCGCCAGCTCTATGCGCAGACTCAGGCAGCCAAGATGCGCGGCTATAAGCCGGGACGCTTCAGCTTCAATGTGCGGGGCGGACGCTGCGAGGCTTGCCGCGGCGACGGTATCATCAAGATCGAGATGCACTTCCTGCCCGACATCTATGTGCCCTGTGAGGTGTGTGGCGGCCAGCGTTATAACCGGGAAACGCTAGAGGTGCGCTACAAGGGGAAGAACATCGCCGATATCCTGGCCATGACGGCGGCCGAGGCGCTGATTTTCTTCGAGAACCATCAGGGCATCCGGCGCAAGCTGCAGACTCTGGTCGACGTCGGCCTCGGCTACATCCGGCTGGGGCAGTCAGCAACGACGCTATCGGGCGGCGAGGCACAGCGGGTGAAACTGGCTACAGAACTCAGCCGCCGCAGCAACGGCCGCACCTTCTACATCCTGGATGAGCCGACGACCGGTCTGCATGTGGACGACGTGCGGCGCCTGCTGGATGTGTTGCAGCGCCTCGTAGCGCAGGGCGACACGGTGCTGGTCATCGAGCACAATCTGGACGTAATCAAGACAGCCGACTACATCATTGATCTCGGACCAGAGGGCGGCGAGCGCGGCGGCCTGGTGGTCGCCAGGGGCGCGCCGGAGGAGGTGGCTGTGATGGAACAGTCGTACACCGGGCAATACCTGAAACCGTTGTTATTCAACCGCTAAACCTAAGGGGCCACACGGCCCCTTTCCTTATCGGGCAGCATGCTATAATTAGCTTAAATGATCAGGGGGGTGAGTCGGATGTCCATAGCTGATCAGCTGGCACTGCTTCCGGACCAGCCAGGCGTATATCTTTTCAAGGACAAGCACGGGCGGATCATCTATGTGGGGAAAGCGGTTTCCCTCAGGCATCGGGTTCGCTCCTACTTTCAGCCAGGCGCAAAACACACCGTCAAGGTCCGGGCTCTGGTGGAAAAGGTGTCTGATCTGGAGACGATCATCACCGATAACGAAGTCGAGGCCCTCATTCTGGAGAGCAACCTGATCAAGCAACATCAGCCCTGGTACAACATCCGGATCAAGGACGACAAGCATTATCCGTACCTGAAGCTGACCATGCAGGAGACATTCCCGCGGCTCCTGGTGGCCCGCCGTATCCAGAAAGACGGAGCGAAATACTTTGGCCCTTACCCCAGCGCCAACTCCATGCGGCAGACGCTCAAGCTGATCCGGCGCCTCTTCCCGCTGCGCACCTGCAAGCAGCCTCTGGATGGGGAGAAGCGGGGGCGGCCCTGTCTCAATCTGCAGATCAAACGCTGCATCGGGCCCTGTACCGGGACGGTGTCGCGGGATGAGTATCTGGAAGTCGTATACGCCGTAGACATGTTCCTTTCGGGGCGCTACGAGGATCTGACGGCCCGCTTGCAGGAGCAGATGGAACAGGCGGCCGCAAACCTCGAGTTTGAGCGGGCGGCCGAGTTGCGCGATCAACTGAACTCAGTCGAGCGGATCATGGAGACTCAGAAGATGATCTCGGCCGGTCTGGAAGACCGGGATGTGATCGCTCTCGCCCGCGGGGTAGAGGAAACGTGTGTCAGCATCTTCTTTGTGCGCGAAGGCAAGACCATCGGGCGGGATAACTTTTTCCTCTCCGGCACCGAGGACATGCCCAGCGGTGAGGTGCTGGCCGCCTTTATCAAGCAATACTACGGTACTGCGCTCTCCATCCCGAGGGAGATCCTGCTTTCGGCCGAACCGCCGGCCGACGATGCGTCCGTGATGGTCGACTGGCTCAGTCGCCAGCGCGGCGGTAAGGTCAGCCTCGCCACACCCAAGCGGGGTGTAAAGAAGCGACTGGTGGAGATGGTGGAGAAGAACGCAGCGGCGGCCCTGGAGGAGCGCCTCGCCAGGGTGCTCAATGAGGGGCAGCTGCTGCAATCGGCTTTGCAGGAGCTGGCCACCCATCTGGAGTTGACGGCACCGCCGCGGCGCATCGAGTGCTACGACATCTCCAATATCTCCGGCACCGAGGCAGTCGGCTCGATGGTGGTCATGCTGGATGGCAAACCGGCCCGGCAGGAATATCGCCGCTTCAAGATTCGGGGGATCGAGGGTCCCAACGACTTTGCGATGATGGAGCAGGTGTTGGCCCGGCGCTTTAACCGCGTCAGGCTGGACGACGAGAAGTTCGCTGATCTGCCCGACCTGATTATCATCGACGGCGGCAAGGGGCAGCTTTCTGCAGCTCGCCGCGCGATGGAACGGTTGGGCTTCGGCTTTATCCCTACGGCCGGCCTGGCCGAACCTGCTGATCAGCTCTTCCTGCCAGGGCGGCCTGAGCCGATCGAGCTGCCGCGGCAGTCGCAGAGCCTCTTTCTGGTACAGCGCATCCGGGACGAGGCCCATCGCTTTGCCCTGACCTATCATCGCCAGCTGCGCTCCAGACAACTGACGGCATCCTGGCTGGAGTCCTGTCCTGGCATCGGCGCTAAGCGGCGCCAGGCGTTGCTGAAAGCGTTTGGCTCGGTGAAACGGCTGCGAGCTGCCGAGCTGGAGGAGCTGGCTGCTGTGCCGGGCATACCTCGCACGGTGGCAGAACGGCTTTACCTGTTTCTGCGCGAGGCAGGGGAACCGGACCGAGAAGGTTAAGGCCGTTCCCCTGTGGAATCAGATATTGTCGAACGCTGTCAGATGAGCAAGTCCTGGCGGACTTGCTGAGGGAGGTGTGTCCTTTGCGCAAGGCAAATACGGTCTATCCGCTGAACGAACGGCAGGACTTCAGCATCATCTATGACGAGCTCTGGGATTGCTACCTGCCTTACATCGGTCCCACTGCCGCGCTGCTTTACTGCTACCTACAGCGCATGGCCAGACACGAGGTAACCAGTCCCAGCGGGGCTACCTGGCAAGCGGAGGTCTGTGCTCCTCTCGGGCTGTCTCTGGCTGCCAGCAATGAGGCCTGGGCCCGGCTGCAGGAGTTCAGATTGGTCGTACCCAACTCCGATGAGAGCTATTCTCTGGCCGCACCGAAATCGGCCGAGGAGTTCAAGCAGATGGTGCGCGACTATCATCCAGTGCAACAGACGATGCGTCCGCTGGATGATTCGCTGACCTCTGCCGGAGCAGCGCTACAGGCCCTGCAACAGGAGCGTCGCCAATGGACTCTGATTGAGGTTTTTGAGCAGGAGCTCAGACGCCCTCTGAGTCCCACCGAACTGGCGAAGGTGCTGGAACTGGAACAGCAGTTTTCGCGCGAGTTGGTGGAGTATGCGCTGGAGCTGGCGGTGTATAACGAAAAAGTCAATCTGGCCTATGTCAGCCGGATCCTGGAGAACTGGCGAGCCGCCGGCGTGAGCAATCGTTTTCAGGCCGAGCGCTATACAGAGCAGGGCGGTCAGCAATCAGCCCGGAGCCGGCGGAGCAGCAAGAAGGCACAGCCCAAGACGGCTAATCCCTGGGATGATCTAGAGCTGTATCGTCTACCGCCTACCCAGAAAGGAAATGATCCCAAGTGAGTGAGGCCCTTCGCCAAGAGAAGTTGCTGGCTGCGCGAGCCCAATATGAAGAGGTTCTGGCACGGCATCCGCACCTACGCCAGATTGAGGAACGGCTGATCTCGCTGCACATCGATAAGGCCCTCCATCGCGGCAGCGTGGAGAGTGAATTGGCGGAGCTGCAGCGACAACGCCAGGACTACCTCATACAACACGGGATACCTGCGGACTTCGCTCAGCCCAAGTGGGATTGTCCCCTCTGTCTGGACACCGGCATCGTCGAGGGGCGCTCTTGCCGTTGCCAGCAGCAGCGGATTCTCGAGCGTCGCTTCCAGGGGGCCCGCCTGCCGCGCCGCCTGCGTGACCAGACATTTGACCGCTTTAGCCTGGAGTGGTACTCGGAGCGGGAGACACCACTAGGGTACAGTGAGCGCGAAAACGCTGCCCGGGTTCTCTATGCCGCCCAGCGATTTGTTGCCGAGGTGATGGAGGATCTGCATTCGGCTACTGGGCTGTTTATCAGCGGCCGCAGTGGCTTGGGCAAGACGTTTCTCTGCAGCGCTATCTGTCATGCGTTGGCCGAGAATGGCATCGTGCCTCTGTATATGGTTTTTTCTGATCTGATCGCCGAGATTCGAGCCAGTTTTGAAGGCGGCAGCAGCTTCTCCGAGGATGAGTTGATACAGATGGCGCGCGAGGTGCCGGTGCTGGTTCTGGATGACCTGGGCGCTGAGCACGTGACCGACTTTTCGGTCAGCCGGCTGTTTGACATCGTCAATTACCGGCGCAACGAACGTCTGCCGCTGGTCATCTCCTCCAACCTCACCCTGGGCAGCGAGATCGCTCAACGCTACTCCGAACGCATCAACTCGCGTCTCGGAGAGATCTGTAAGCCGTTGATGCTCTGGGGAACAGATATCCGGGTGCAGCAGCGCAACCGGCGAGCCGATCAGCGCATAGATGAATAATGCTAACCCGGGCCTCAATTTTCTTGATAAGTTCATCAAGAATGAGTATAATATGGTCAACGAGTTTGAGGAGGGCTAAATATGGGTTATCCGGTACCCGGAGTTTGTCCAATATGCGGTAAGAAACTGGCCGTGACAGAGTTGACCTGTCACTATTGTGAGACAAAGATCAGCGGCGATTTCGAGAGCTGCCGCTTTTGCGGTCTGACGCCGGAACAGAAGGCGTTTGTTGAAGTTTTCCTGCGCTCCCGGGGCAACATTAAGGAAGTGGAACGCGAACTGGGGATATCCTATCCGACGGTGCGCAGCCGTCTGGATAATGTTCTGGAAGCATTGGGCTACCACGTGGAGCAGGCACCTCGGCCTGACTACAGCCAGCAACGCAAAGAGGTACTGGAACAGCTATCCAGAGGCGAACTCAGTGCTGAAGAGGCAGTGAAGCTGCTCAAGTCCATGAGTTAGGGTGGTCGCAGATGAACCGTCCGAACGTCCTGCTGATCTGCACGATTCGGTTGCCCGGGCAGCGGCGCTGGGTGATTCCGATGGCCACCTGGGTCGTCCAGGATCTGCTGGAATCATGCATCGGCATCTGGCGCTGGCTCGACCGCTTTCATTTCCGCTGGAAAAAAGACCTGAACAGGACACTGCCCCAGATTGATTTCGCTCTGCAGGACGTCCCGCGGCTGTTTGCTGCGCTGCGGGCAGCCGGATCGTTTCACCTGGTCGACGTCAAATCTGGGGAGGTTGATGTCTCAGTCCGTTTGATCTAGACGAGCAGTTGCTCGTCTTTGTTTTTGCCGGCGGGACAGGCCCGCCTGCAAAAATTCAAGTTTGGGGTTAAAAAAATTAAAATGGGCATTGACATCAATAAGGTGGCGCCGTATAATGAAAGCAGCGATTCTGAATGGTTTGGCGCCAAACCAGGATCAATCTGAAAAGCAAGGAGGAGCGAATTTGGATACGGAGAGAACCGCGATTCTGAAGATGGTGCAGGACGGTAAGATTACGGTGGAGGAGGCCAGCAAGTTGCTGGCGGCAGTGGACGAACCGACATCGCGGCCGGCGGCCCGCGCGGCAGCGGCCAGCGGTGCCAAGTTCCTGCGGGTACGCGTGATTGAAGAGGGTGGCACCAACGTCAACGTCAACCTGCCGATCGCTCTCATTGAGGTTGCCCTCAAGCTCGGGATGAAGTTCATCCCGGAGGGAGTCATGAGTGGCTCGCTGTCGGACGTCGACCTCCAGCAGCTGATGGATGCTATCCAGGCCGGCGCTACCGGAAAACTGGTGGAAGTTCAGGACGGGGATACCCAGGTAGAGGTTTACGTCGAGTAAACTGCGCCAGAACGGCGTGTTATCACTCACGCAGGCCTGGCGGTCAGGCGTACGTTGAAGGAATGCGAAGGTGCGAGGCGGGCGAGTCTGTTGCTCCCCGTCTCGTTTCGCTGGAGGCGCGAACTGGCGGCATCGCTATGCCAGGGGCGTACCCTGGCCGAGGAATGCTCGCTGCTGCGACAGCCCAATTGTTCACGAGCGAAGTCGAGAAGGTCAGCCCTCGACTAGCTCACGAGTCCTTCGGACTCGCTGCTGTAGTATAATAGAGGGAGAAGATGTTGCGGATCAGGGGAGGTAGTGCGATGCGCAAGTTGGTGAGGTCCAGGCAGAATCGGATGCTCGGTGGGGTGTGTGGTGGAATCGCCGAATACCTCCGCATGGATCCAACTATCGTGCGGCTGATATGGGGTTTGCTGGCTCTGGTCTATTTTACTGGGGTTGCTTTCTATCTATTAGCCTGGATCGTGATCCCCGATAGCCAGTAGTGGGGTATGAAGTCAGGAGGTGGATTCGTGCGAAGAACATTCTGGTGGCGGGTGCTGGTGAACGCTGTTGCTCTCTGGTTAATAGCCCGCTGGCTGGTGCCGGGCCTCGAGTTTAGCAGCGACCTGGCCATACTGGTAGCCGGGGCAGTGCTGGGCGTGGTCAACACCCTCGTGCGCCCTCTCTTTATCATCCTTTCGCTGCCGCTGAATCTGCTCACGCTAGGACTCTTCACGTTTATTATCAACGGTATCATGCTGCACATCACCGCTTGGCTTTCTCCCGGTTTTGCGGTGCATGGCTTCTGGACAGGTGTCTGGGCGGCGATGCTGCTGAGCCTCTTCGGCGCTATCGTCAACCGCATCACTGACTAGTGCCTGCATAGGTATGAGAAGGACACGAAAAAACCGTGTCCTTTTTTTGTTTCCCTTGATTTTACCGATAAATCTTTTGGTAACAAAATCTTTTTCCCTAGAAACCTTGACATTGCAGGAGGATTTTCGTACAATCAGCTCAGACATTTCATACTTTTCATGGGCTCTGGCCTGGACATCCAGGTATACGCTGTTGCTTAAAGGGGGGTGATTTCCAGTGAAGCTCCTGCGGGGCACTTTTTTAGGGGCAACTACCGTCGGCGAACGGGGACAGGTAGTGATCCCGGCAGAAGCACGCAAAGCTTACGATATCAAGATGGGTGACAAACTGATGGTTTTCAGTCGCCCACGTCAGGCGGGACTGCTGCTCGTCAGAGCCGATTTTGTCAGCCGCCTGGTCAGCGATCGGCTGACAGAGGTCAGCCAACTGGAACAGCTGCTCGATCAGCTGCAATCGGCTGAACCGGAGGACGAACAGGAAGTAGAAGAACCGATTTAGTTGCGGGAAAGGAGAACCGACAACATGGAGTCTGTTAAGCGCTTATACAGATACGCCCTGCGCTACTGGCAGCGCATTGTGCTTGTCCTCCTGCTGATGGTGGCAGGTACTGCACTGACGATGGCTCAGCCGAAGATCATCCAGTGGACTTTTGACTACGTTTTCGAGGAAGGCAACTGGCATCTGCTGATCTGGATGGCGCTGGCTGTCATCGGCGTTGCCCTCCTTCAGGGCATTATCAGCTATCTGGAACGGGTGTCGATGGAATGGGTTGGCCAGCACACCATCTATGACGTGCGCAACGATATCTATAATCATCTGCAACACCTTTCCTTTAGCTACTATGACAAGGCTCAGACCGGCGAGTTGATGTCCCGGGCAACGGCCGATGTGGAGCGGCTGCGCCGTTTTGTCAGTTTCGGCACCATGCGCCTGATAAACAGTGGGCTGACTTTCTTCTTTGTTCTGGTGGTCATGCTGCAGATGAACTGGCGATTGACCCTGCTGTCTCTCGCTACCACACCGTTCCTGGGCTGGGCGGTGGGTATGTTCAACACCCGGGTCAGACCTCGCTATCGCATGATCCAGCAGTTGATGGCGGATCTGACTACCGTCCTGCAGGAGAACGTCACCGGGATTCGCATCGTGCGGGCATTTGCGCAGGAGGACCGGGAAGTGGAGAAATTCAGGGAGCGCAACCACGTCTACCTGACTGAAAATATCCGTACCGTTAGGCTCTGGGCATTCTATTTCCCCCTGATGCAGTTCATCACCGGGGTTGGCAGCACGATGATCCTCTGGTACGGCGGTCGCTCCATCATTCTGGGCACCATGACCATCGGCCAGTTGATCGCCTTTAACTCGCTTCTGATGCGGCTGATGGGGCCGGTGCGGATGCTGGGCTGGCTGGTGAATATGTATACTCAGGCTTCGACAGCATCAGAGCGCGTGTTTGAGATCCTCGATACCGAACCTGAGGTTCAGGACGCCCCAGGAGCCATTGATCTCCCTGAGATGGTTGGGCATGTGCGTTTTGAGAACGTTTCCTTTAGCTATGATGGCAAGGAGCTGGTTCTTAAGGACCTGAGTCTCGAAGCCAAACCCGGGCAGACTATTGCCTTACTGGGGGCCACCGGTTCTGGGAAGAGCACGGTTATCAATCTGATCCCCCGATTCTACGATGTCACCTCAGGCAGGGTGACGGTGGATGGTTACGACGTGCGCGACATTACGCTGAAGTCCCTCAGGCGCCCCATCGGCATCGTCCTGCAGGAGACGTTCCTCTTCTCGGCTACGCTGAAAGAGAATATTGCCTACGGCCGGCAGGACGCCAGCATGGACGAGATCATCGCCGCCGCCAAGGCCGCGCGCATTCACGACTTTATCGTCAGCCTGCCGGAAGGCTACGACAGCCTGGTGGGCGAGCGCGGGGTAGGCCTCTCGGGCGGACAGAAGCAGCGCGTGGCCATTGCCCGAGCTCTGCTGACCGATCCCCGGATTCTCATCCTGGATGACTCGATGTCCAGCGTTGATACCGAGACCGAATATCAGATTCAGCTAGCCCTGGAGGAAGTGATGAAAAACCGTACGACGTTTGTCATTGCTCAACGCCTCTCTACCGTCAAGAATGCAGATCAGATCATTGTTCTTGATCAGGGTCAGATTGCCGAGCAGGGTACCCACGAGGAGCTGCTGCAGGCTGGCGGCATCTACTCCGAGATCTACGAAATGCAGTTCCGGCAGCAGGAGACGGCTTCCCTGGAAAGGAGTGGTAGCTAATGCGTGGCCATCACGGCAGATTTGATGCAGATGCGATTGATGTCAAGGTCGACGCACAGGTAGTAAGGCGCATCTGGCCACATGTCCGCCCTTACTGGCGCTTTCTGCTGGCCGGCATGTTCTTCATGCTGATGGTGTCCGCCATCCGCCTCTATACTCCGCAGCTGATGCGCAGCGCCATTGACAAGTACATTCCGGAAGGCGATCTGGCCGGGCTGACCCGTATCGCGCTGCTTTACGTGGGTGTCTATATCATGAGCTGGGTCGGCACCTACGGGGAGACGTATTGCATCTCCTGGGCTAGCCAGAACATCATCTTTGACATCAGGCAAAGGCTGTTTGAGCATCTGCAGCGGCTCTCGTTCAACTTCTTCGATCGCAACGAGGCAGGGCGGATTATGTCACGCGTTACCAATGACGTTGACGCCCTGACCGAGCTGGTTTCCTCGGGCATTATCAATGTGGTCAACGACGTCTTCCGCTTGGCTGGGATCGTAGGCATCCTGCTGGCTATGAACTGGAGACTGGCGCTCTTGACATTCCTGGTGATGCCGGCGCTGGTTCTGCTGGCGACCAAGTTCCGGACGCGGATCCGCCTGGCCTACCACATGGTGCGCCGCAAGATCGCCTCGGTGAACGCCAATCTGCAGGAAAGCATCTCGGGTGTGCGGGTCGTGCAGTCGTTCAGCCGCGAAGGCACTAATATGGAGATCTTTGATGCCACCAATGCGGAGAACATGCAGGCCAACATGCAGGCAGCGCGCTTGAATGCGCTGTTCGGTCCAGCGGTGGAACTCGTTGGCGCTGCCGGTATCTTTATCATCATTCTCTACGGCGGCCGGCAGGTGCAGGCTGGGGTGCTGACCATCGGAACCGTCTATGCGTTTATCAACTACATGCAGCAATTCTTCATGCCGATTCGCGATCTCTCCCAGGTGTACAACGTCTGGCAATCGGCCACGGTGTCTGTGACCCGGATCTTTGAGATCCTGGAAACCGAGCCGGAGGTGAAGAATAGCCCGGATGCCATCGAACTGCCGGATATCGAAGGGCGAGTGCGGTTTGAGGGTGTTACCTTCGGCTATGATCCCAGCCAGCCGGTGTTGCATGACATCTATCTCTCAGCTGAGCCTGGTCAGACCATCGCTCTGGTGGGACCGACCGGCGCAGGCAAGAGTTCCACCATCAACCTGCTGTCTCGGTTCTACGATCCCCAGGAGGGACGCATTACCATCGACGGCTACGATCTGCGCGGTGTCACTCTGGAGTCGCTGCATGACCAGCTGGGTATCGTCCTGCAGGACACGTTCCTCTTCTCGGGTACTGTCATGGACAACATCCTCTATGGCAGGCCCGACGCATCCGAGGAAGAAGCGATTGAGGCGGCGAAAGCGGTCGGTGCCCACGAGTTCATCATGCGCCTGTCGGATGGCTATCAGACTGAGGTGCATGAGCGCGGCTCGCGTCTGTCCATCGGGCAGCGGCAGCTGATCTCGTTCGCGCGGACGCTGGTCTGTGATCCACGCATCCTTATTCTGGATGAAGCCACGTCCAGCATCGACGCCTATACAGAGCTGATTATCCAGCGGGCGCTAGAGAAATTGTTAGCGGGCCGGACTGCGTTTGTGATCGCCCATCGGCTGTCCACAATCCGCAACGCTGACAAGATCGTCGTCATCGATCAGGGGCGCATCGTGGAAGAAGGTACCCATGACGAGCTGTTGGCGAAGGAAGAGGGGCTTTACCAGACGCTTTACGAGATGCAGTTCAAGCATCAGGAGAGCGCCTGATTATAGAGAGTACATCAGAAGGCCGCTACGCGGCCTTCTTTGCTTTTTTTTGCATGTCGCAAGAAGCAGGAGAACGACGACAAAAGGTCGAAAACGTAACAATTGAGTAGTAAAGTCTGCTTTTCGTGCGAACGCTTAGAGTATGTTGTCATATGAACGCAGCGTAGCAACAAGATTTGAGCAGGAGGGATGGCATGCTGCAGCTGGTGGCCATTGATCTGGATGATACACTGCTCTCCCCAGATGGTTCGATTTCGGACCGATCCAAGCTGGTTATTCGCCAGATACGTGAGGCTGGAGTCCTGGTGACGTTGGCTACCGGACGCATGTTCCGTGCCGCTCAGCCGTTTGCCGAGGAACTGGGGCTGGATTTGCCGCTGATCACTTACCAGGGGGCCTTGATCAAGACGGCGGTTAGTGGAGAAGTGTGGCGACGAGCTTCCTTGTCTGCCGCGCAGCTCTATCCGCTGCTGGAAGCGTTGGAGCAGTATGATGTGCATATAAATCTTTATGTGGAGGACGATCTCTATGTGGCCGAGATGAACCAGATCGCGGCCGACTATGCGCGCCTCTCACGAGTTCCAGTGCATCCTGTTGGCCGATTAAGCCGCTGGTCAACCGAGGAGGCCACTAAGGTCGTCGCTATTGGAGAACCGGATTTCCTGCGGGACAGGCTGCAGCCCAGAATGAAGGAGCTATTCCCTGACCTGAAGATCAATCGTTCCCGCCCCCACTTCCTGGAGTTTGGCAACTCGGCCGCAACAAAAGCCAGCGCCCTGGCGTATCTGGGAGAGCGGCTGGACATTCGCCGTGAGCAGATGCTGGCCATCGGTGATAGTGAGAATGACCTCGATATGATTGAGTACGCGGGTGTTGGCATCGCGATGGGCAATTCTGACCCTGCTGTTCTGGCTACGGCTGACCATATTACTGGCACCAACGCCGAGGATGGTGTCGCTCTGGCTCTGGAGCATTATTTCTCCAGTCTGTTGATGAGTAGAAGGGGTGACCTAGAGTGAAACGGTTTGATTTCCGAGCAGTAGCGCGGGGCTTGCTGGTCTTGTTAGCTCTGGTGATAATTATTGGTGCAGCCGTGCTAGCGCTGTTAAACCATAGCCTGTCCTGGCAGATGTACGCGCGGCGGGCTGACGTCAGGGTAGATGAAAATGGGATGCACCTGGAGGTTGTGCTGGAAATGAGCCAGCCAGGCAAGCTCCTGACCGGTTTTCTGCTGAACCCTGGGCTAGAGGTAGAATCAATTCAGTCAGGGGGGGTAACCCTGACGCACCGACGCTTCTCCTCCCTGGTGCTGATTGGTGGCGCCGGCAAGGTTCCGCTGGAGGACGGCAGAGCTGTGTTTACAGTTCGTGCCTCCGGCATTCCGGTCAATCCTGCAGACAAGGAAGCAGCCTCGGTGTTGAATATTGACGACGAGATCTGGGCGCTGACGCCGGCGGCGCTCTGGCTGCCCACCAACGCCAAGGCAGCCGGTTCGCTAGAGCTGAAGCTGACTCTCCCTCAGGGTTGGACCGCGGTGCTCCCTGGTCAGCCACAGGATGAAGAGCTGCCCGAAGCTGCTGAGACAGTCTCCTGGCTGATGCCATCTGGACAGGAGGCACTCGTCGCCGGACGTCTGGCGAAAGTCGATGCAGGGGAAACGCATGATATCTGGGTCGATCCCCAGCTGGGCTGGAGCGAAGCCGAACAGGGCAGCTGGGCGGAGCAGGTGGAAGCGGCGCTGCATTATCTCAACTCGCTGGCGGGGATGGCGGCTTCCAGCGAAGACGTGGTCCTGCTGCACAGTGACGTGACTGGTACCTGGTCCAATCTCCACATGCTCTCTAGCCGAAATGCCCAGAACATGACGCATTTGATGCGCGAGCTGGGAGCAGGCAAATGGGATTTCTACTTCGCCGACGGCAAGTATCGCGACTGGATGGCGGACAGTCTGGTCGCTTATATCGCCATGCTCTATCAGGACGCGCAGGGCGAGATTGATCTGCGACATACCGTCGGTGCTTTGACCGAGCAGTACCGTCTGCAGTCCCAGCAGGGGTATCGGGCGAAGCTCACCGATCTGGGGGATGTCGATGAGGCAACCTATCAAGCAGTAGGCCTGCCCAAAGCGGTGCTTTTCTGGCGAAGGCTGCATGCCGAGATCGGTGATGACGGCTGGACCAGCCTTCTGGCCGCGATCCAGCGCAGCGGCACGATCAGCGCAGCGCAGCTGCCGTCTGTCGTGGGTAGTGCCGCCGACGACAGGGCGGCCAACGTCTGTCGACACTGGCTGGACAGGTCGCCTGAACCGACCCTTTATATCAGTCAGTATCGAGCCACTCCCGAAGGGGCTGGGAATTACACTCTGGACGTGGTTGTCTGGCAGAGACGGCCGATCGTGCCAGGGAGCGTCATGGTGCGTGTCTACGGGCCGAATGGGGAAGTCGCCGAGAAAAGAGTTGAGCTGGATGTGATCAGCCATCAGGCCACGTTTGCGCTGGACTTCCAGCCCCAGGCCATCACTCTGGATGAGGATAACACCTGGCTGAACCGGGACGGCAACTTCCGGCTGCGGACCCTGAGCAGTCTGATCGGTACCACGGATGCGAAAGTCGTCTTTCCCGAGGGTGAGAGTCTGTCAGCGGAAGCCCGCGCTGAAGCAGCTCGCAGCATGGAAGCTCTCGTGAACTACCTGCGCAGTGTGGGGATGAACAGCGCCGTTGCCACCAGCGATCAGGCTACCAACTGGGACAAGTTGGCGAAGCAGAACATTGTGCTCCTGGTGCCGACCGATGGCGCCAATGCAATGATGCAGAATGGTTGGGAACAACCGGTGGCCGCTGGGGCTGACCTCTCGGCCTATACGTTGGGGCATCCGGCCTCGACTGCTCGCGGTGTCTGGATCTTTACTGGCGATCTGCCAGAGACCCAGGAGCAATGGCGAGCGGTGCTCTCCCATGACGTGACCAGCGGCGACTTCAGCAAGGAGTTTAGGCTGCTGAATGGCGAGCTTAACCAGGATGCCTGGTTCCGGGTGGAATCGCTGTACAAAGTGGTGGAGATCAAGAAGTAAGTATCGCCCTTGAGAAAGAAAGGCGCCCGCGGCTGACTGGCCGAGGGCGCCTGTTCTGGTTAGAGAGCAGGCGGGTGATTGCTACTGGGGCAGGGTCTGGTTGAGCAGATTGCGCCGTAGAAACTCGTTCAGGGCGGTTACCGCTTCGCGGCTGGTCGCCCAGGATGTCACCAGGCGGATAGCGCTCTGGCCCTCGTCAACCCTGGTTTGCACGGAGAAGACAAACTCCCTGGCCATCTTGTCCAGCAATCCGTTGGGCAGGATGGGGAAGAGCTGGTTGCTGCAAGGCGGCGCGAGGAAAGCGCAGCCGCAGCTCTGCAGCGTCTGGGCGATCTCCTCCGCCATCTGATTGGCGTGTGCAGCTAGGCGAAAGAACAGGTCGTCCTGAAATAGCGCCTCGAACTGCATCCCTACGACGAAGCCTTTAGCCAGCATGGCGCCGCGTTGCTTGATCAGATAGCGGAAATCGGCTGCCAATGCCGGGTTGCAGATAACCAGCGCCTCGCCCAGCAGGGCACCGTTCTTGGTGCCGCCGATATAGAATGCGTCCACCAGCGCAGCGATCTCGCTCAAGGTCAGATCATTGGCCCTGCTGGTCAGGGCCGCGCCCAGCCGGGCACCGTCGAGATAGAGGATCAGGTCGTTGGCCTGGCAAATATCGCGGATGGCAGCCAACTCCTGCCGGGTATAGACAGTGCCCAGCTCGGTGGAGTTGGAGATATAGACCATCTTCGGTTGCACCATATGTTCGTCGGCATGATAGTCCAGCAACGCCTGGATGTCCTCTGGCAGCAGTTTGCCCTCGCGCTGGGGCGCAACGACCACCTTGTGTCCGGTGGCCTCGATGGCGCCGGTCTCATGGACGTTGATATGTCCGGTGTCAGCGGCGATGACACATTGATGCGGCCGCAGGAACGAGGAGATGGCCAGCAGGTTCGTCTGGGTGCCCCCGGAGAGGAAATGGATAGCGGCATCCTCCCTCCCGATTTGCCGGCGGATATATTCGCAGGCGCGTTCGCTGTGCACATCCAGCCCGTAGCCGATATTCTGCTCCAGGTTTGCTTTCTGCAGCAGTTCCAGGACGCGGGGGTGTGCCCCTTCGCTGTAGTCATTCATGAAACTGTACAACACTCATCCCTCCTGACTCCATCAACTCTCGTTGCTCCGGTGGCCCGGCTCGTTGCCCATCGTCTGTAGCTGCTTCAATCGACCATAGCGGGCGACGGCGTGGGCAAACTGCTGCCGATCATAGAATTCCATCTGGCCTGCGCCGAACGCCTTGGCTGCTTCCAGGCAGAAGCGCGTGGCCACGTCCAGGTCTGGCAGGTGAGACGCACCGGTGGCGCAACCTGGTACGGCAACTTCCGCCGTGATCGCAACCCCTACCACCGGCGCATCGGTGGCGGTTGCCGGCTGCAGAATGCTGTTGATATGATCCAGTCCGTTGCCGTAAGGGGTGATGTCAAATGTCGACAGGGGAAGGACAGATGCCAGTTGACCCGACGTGATCTCCAGCAGCTGCAGCAGGTCATTGCAGACTGGCAGGATGTAACCTTCCTTGACGGTGGGAGTGATGGCCACACCCTTGCGGTTCAGGACGCGATTGCCCTTGGTGGTATCTACCGAGAGAATCGCATCCATCTCGCTGCTCACCTCTTCCTGATTCATGGTGACCATGTCCACCGGGGCGCCCATGAAAGGAACCGGTTCGTGGGGGATGGTGGGCGCCTGAGGGCAGATGTGGGTACTGACGATCAGATCACCAGGCAACTGGTCGCCCTGCAGCTGCATGGTCAGCGCCTTCAGCGCCGTCGCCAGCGCAACGATGGCACCGTCGGCATCAGAAACCAGGCCGATGCGGGATGAGCGGGCGCCGATACCACCCAGGCGGCCGATTACGCCCAGTGTAGGCGCAGCGCCGCTCTTGCTGCCGCGAATCCGCAGGCGGATAAAGTCGGTGCTGCCTCGCTCCCCCTGCATCGTCTTGACCAGGATATCAGTTGCGCCGTGCCGACGCAGGAACTCGGCTACCTTTTCACCGCTCACGTAGGCTGAATCTAGCAACTCAGCGATTTCCATCACTTGTCGAAAGCTCATCTGTATGCAACCTCCTTGCTGTCTTTCCTCATAGCTCCATCATAGCTTCTCCATCAACCGCTGCTTTCCTTGCCGGCAGGCGCACTCTGTTGCCCATTCCCCATCTATGACATACTAGAAGCGGAGAAATCTGCATCTGCCGGGAAGGGAGTAATGGCTATGCCCCAGCTCAAGGACATTATTGCTGAGAACCTGATCCTGCTATTCGTCGGCTATAACCCAGGGTTGCGATCGGCGGCCGTCGGCCATCATTTTGCTGGACCCAGCAATCGGTTCTGGAAGCTGCTGCATGAAGCAGGTTTGACGCCCGACCGGATGGTAGCAGAAGAGGATGAAGATGTTCTGGGGCTGGGATACGGCTTGACCAATCTGGTGGCGCGGCCCACGCGGGCGGCGGCCGAACTAACCAGCGCCGAATATCGCGCTGGTGCAGAGATTTTGCGGCAGAAGCTGCTTACCTATCGCCCGCGCATCGTCTGTTACGTTGGCATCGGCGTCTACAGGGCATTTGCGCGGGTTCGTCGCTGCGACTATGGGCTGCAACCGACTGCAGTTGTCCCTGGGGTAGCCGATTTTGTTGCCCCGTCACCCAGCGGATTGAACCGCATGCCTTACGCAGAGATGTTGAATATCTATCGACAACTGGCCGGTCTGGTTGAGCAAGCGAGGAGGGACCAATGATGGACAAGATTGTTGCCGACATGCACACCCATACTCTGGTGAGTGGACATGCTTTCAGTACGTTGCAGGAGAACTTGCGGGCCGCCAGCGAACGCGGACTGCAGTTTGTCGCTGCTACCGAACATGGGCCCGCTATGCCTGGTGCGCCGCACAAGTGGTACTTCAGCAATATGCGCGTGCTGCCGCGGGAGCTGTACGGCGTACGCCTGATCAAAGGAGTGGAGGCCAACCTCATGAATGTGGCAGGCGATCTGGATCTGGAAGAACGCCTCCTGGCTAATCTGGAGTACGTAGCCGTCGGCTTCCACGAGGACTGCATCCAGCCGGGAAGTCAGGAGGAAAATACCGCTGCCCTGCTGAATGCCATTGCTAATCCCCTCGTCGATACGGTAGTGCACCCGGGCAACCCTCGCTTTCCCATCGATTTCCCCCGGGTCCTGGCAGCCGCAGCCGAACAGGGGGTGTTGGTTGAAATCAACAACTCATCCCTGATCAGCAGCCGCATCGGCAGTGAGGAGTTCTGCCGCGAGATTGCCAGCCTGGCGGCGCGGCACGGATACCGCGTCGTCCTGGGCAGTGATGCCCACTGGTGGGGAGATGTAGGCAACCTGAGCCGTGCTCTGGAACTGGCGCGTAGCGCCGGCATCCCGGATGAAAACATCCTCAATCTGTCCGTGGCACGGGTGGAGTCCTTTATCGACGAGCGCCTGGCCCGAAAAACCAGTGGGAAAAGGATCGCCCTCAAGTGATGGACTGGCGCTTATTTGCCGATTGGCATACGCATACGCTGTATAGTGATGGACAGGGGACGATTGCTGACAACGCCAGGGCAGCCCGCGAGCGGGGGTTGCGTGAGGTAGCCATCGCTGACCATGCGCCCAACAATCTGGGGGTGGGAGTTCGCCATCTGGAGCAGACTCTGGCAGGTATGCGGCGTGAGATTCGGGAATGGAATCAGAGTGAACCCGATCTGTCCGTCAAGCTCGCTCTGGAGGCTAACCTGATCAGCCGCGATGGTGATCTGGATGTGCCTAAGAAAGTCGCTGGCGATCTGGATTTTCTCATCGCCAGCCTGCATCCCCTGGTGATTCCGAACAACTGGCGGGATGGCCTGACGCTATTCTTGCCCAATCTGCTGCAACGGATGACGAGAAGCCGCTGGCGCCGCCTGCGCAACGACAATACTAAGGCAATGGTCGAAGCCGTACATAGATATCCGGTCTCATTTGTCGCCCATCCCGGCCTCTGGGTAGATATTGACACCCGGGAACTGGCAGAGGCCTGTGTTCAGAACGATACTGCTCTGGAGATTAACTGCCGGCACGCTGCGGCACTGACCGGTTACGTTCAGGCCGCCCTGCCCAGCGGCGTCGACTTTGTGATCAATACCGATGCGCATCTACCCGCTGATGTCGGGCGGCAGGAGGCTGGCATCGCCCTCGCCAGGCGTCTGGAGCTCCCTCCAGAGCGGATTCGTAATGCGGAAGTGATAGTGAGGTGAAAACGATGGGAAACGGAGTGCGCTTTATTATCCTGACCGGCATGTCAGGGGCGGGCAAGACGCTAGCACTGCGGCACTTTGAGGATCTCGGCTTTTTCTGCGTAGACAATCTGCCCCCCGCCCTGATCGCCAAGTTTGCTGAGCTCTGCAGCCAATCACAGGGGCAGGTGAACAAGGTCGCCGTGGTCATGGATATTCGAGGCGGGGAGTTTTTCTCCAGCCTGTCGGAGGCGCTGTGGTACCTGAAGGCTAACAGCTATAGCTATGAGATTCTCTTCCTGGAGGCGGCTGACGAAACCCTGATTCGTCGCTTCAAGGAGGTCCGTCGCCGGCATCCTCTGTCCGGCGATGGCAGCATCATGGAGGGGATCGCCGTCGAACGGGAACGGCTGGCTCAAGTGCGCAAACGGGCTGACAAAATTATCGATACCACCGACCTTACCCCGCAGCAACTGAAGAGTGAGCTGCATGCCCATGTTCTGGGCGAGGGTGTGCAGGAAAACCTGATCATCCGGGTGGTCTCCTTCGGGTTTAAGCACGGGATTCCTCTGGACGCCGACCTCGTCTTTGATGTCCGCTTCTTGCCCAACCCACACTACATTCCTGAACTCAAGGATTATACCGGCATAGAACCGATGGTACGCGATTACGTGCTGCAGTGGCCGATCGCTGAGGAGTTTCTGCGTCGGCTGGAGCATCTGCTGGAATTTCTGATTCCCCTGTATATCAAGGAGGGCAAGACTCACCTGGTTATCGCCGTCGGCTGCACCGGAGGGCGCCATCGCTCCGTGGTCATTGCCAACCGTCTCGGTGAAGTCCTGCAGGCCAAACACCGGGCCTATATGGAGCACCGCGACGTTTCACTGGGGAACGAGTAAGATGGGGCGCAGGTTGAAATGGCTCTATCCTGGTCTCGGTGTTAAGCGCTGGCTGGCTCTGGCGCTAGTCGGGCTGCTGCTGATCATTGTCGGCACCAGCGGACTGCTGGGGTCGTATTGGTCTGCCTATATGGGGGGGTGGCTGGGGCGACAGCTCTGGGAGCTGGTGATGCGTTCTCCTGCTGTTGTCCGTCTGCTGGGTGCCTTGCTGGCGTTTTTCGGTCTGGCCTGTCTGATCTATGGGCTGAGCCGGGTCGTGCGCGCCATCGTCCACGCTCTGCTTCCGGAACAGGAGGAGCAGCTGGTCGACATCCTGGTCGAACACAATTTGCTGAACAGGGCGCCGAACGTAGTGGTGATCGGCGGCGGCACCGGGATGCCCGTGGTACTGCGTGGGCTAAAGAATCTCACCAGCAACCTGACAGCGATCGTCACCATGGCCGACGACGGGGGTAGCTCTGGCCGCCTGCGCGGCGAACTGGGCATTCTGCCCCCAGGTGATATCAGAAACTGCCTGATTGCCCTGGCGACGACGGAATCCTTGCTGGAGGACCTTTTCCAGCATCGGTTTCGGGCAGGCACCGGCATTGAAGGACATTCCTTTGGCAACTTGTTCATCGCTGCCATGTCGGAGATAACAGGAGATTTTGACTTGGCGGTGAAAGAATCCAGTAAGGTCTTGGCGGTGCGCGGCCGGGTGTTGCCGGTCACCCTGCAGAACATCGTGCTCTGTGCCGAGACGACAGACGGCCGCATCATTCGCGGCGAGAGCAGCATTCCCCAGGCCGAGGCAGCGCTGGGGCGCGTCTATACTGTTCCGGAGCAGGTGGAAGCATCTCCGGAGGCGTTGGCAGCCATTGAGGGCGCCGACCTGATTGTGCTCGGGCCGGGCAGCCTCTATACCAGCGTCATCCCCAATCTGATCATTCCCGGAGTGGCCGAGGCCATCAGGGCGTCCCGCGCCACCAAGGTCTATGTCTGCAACCTGATGACGCAACCTGGCGAAACCAACGGCTATACTGCTTCCCAGCACCTGCAAGCCATCTATGACCATACCTCGCCAGGACTGGTCGACTACGTGCTGGTCAATACCGCTCCCATTAGACCTGAGTTGCTGGAGCGATATCGGGCCGAGGGGGCGGACGTGGTTCTTGCCGACGTAGCCAGGTTAGAGGCGATGGGTGTGACCGTTCTCGGTGATGAACTGATCACTCAGGAGGAAGTCGTGCGCCATGACCCGGAGCGAGTGGCGGCCGCTGTATTCCGGCTGGCCAGAAGGAAGCGGCTGCGCTAGGGGCGTGGCGGCACGACAGAATATCCTAAGATAGATCAAGGAGGTAGAGCTGTGAAAAAACCATTACCGATTGCCGAACCGTTTCGAATCAAGGTAGTTGAACCGCTGCAGATGACGACCGAGGAACAGCGCGCCGCGATAATCGCCGGAACCGGTTACAACCTGTTCGGCATCCCATCGCGGGATGTCTATATCGACCTGCTCTCTGACAGCGGAACCTCGGCCATGAGCGATCAACAGTGGGCCGGAATGATGCTGGGCGATGAAGCTTACGCTGGCAGCCGCAACTTTGAGCACCTCCAGGAAGCGATTCGCGATGTGATGGGTTTTCAGTATGTTGTTCCGGCTCACCAGGGCCGCGCGGCTGAAAACCTGCTGTTGACCTGCCTGCTGAAAGAGGGGCAGTATGTACCCAACAATATGCACTTCGACACCACCAAGGCTCATGTCCTGAACCGGAAGGGCCGCCCGGTGGATCTGGTCTGCGACGAGGCCTTTGACCCCACGTCAGACTATCCCTTCAAGGGTAACATGAATGTGGCCAAGCTGGATGAGTTCATCGCCCAGACCGGTGTGGAGAATATCCCGTTGGTCATGCTGACCATCACCTGCAACAGCGGCGGTGGGCAGCCGGTTTCCATGCAGAATATCCGCGAAGTCTCGCAGGTGGCCAGGAAGTATAACCTGCCGTTTTTCATCGACGCCTGCCGCTTTGCCGAAAACGCTTACTTCATCAAGCAGCGCGAACCGGGTTACGCAGAGAAGTCGATTCGCGCGATCGTGCGCGAGATGATGTCCTATGCCGATGGCTGCACCATGAGTGCCAAGAAGGATGCGCTGGTCAACATCGGCGGATTCGTGGCCTGTAACGATGAGGAACTCTACCGCGAGGCCAGCGTCTGGGCCGTGCTCTTCGAGGGCTTCCCTACGTACGGAGGCATCGCCGGGCGGGATATGGAAGCCATCGCGCGCGGTCTGCAGGAGGTCGTGGAGGAGCCTTACCTGGCCAATCGCATCGGGCAGGTGGAATATCTGGGGCAGAGCCTCATCCAGGCCGGAGTGCCGGTGATTCAGCCTATCGGTGGTCATGCTGTCTATCTCGACGCCAAACGCTTCCTGCCGCATCTGCCCCAGGATCAGTTCCCGGCGCAGGCGCTAGGTGTTGAGCTGTATATCGAGGGCGGCGTGCGCGGCGTCGAGGTGGGCACAGTGCTGGCCGGGCGCAATCCGGATACAGGCGATCATGATTATCCTCAGCTGGAGATGCTGCGCCTGACCATCCCGCGCCGGGTCTACACCAACCGCCACATGGATGTCGTCGCCCAGGCCTGCATCAATGTCTACGAGCGGCGCCAGTCCATCCGCGGCCTGGAGCTGACGTACGAGGCACCTGTGCTGCGCCACTTCACTGCCCGGTTTAGACGACTCTAGGCCGACGATTCTCAGCGCGTCTACTTCGAGTTGGAGGAGACGCGCTTTCTGGTATCGACAGCGGCGGTCTAGGGGGAGGTGATAGCATGCGGGTTGCTCTCGCAGTTAACCAGGTGTCGTCTGACCTGGAGACCAATCTGCGGCAAATCGAGCGTTTGGCAGGAAGGGCGGCACAGGCCGGGGCAAAGCTGGTGCTGTTCGCCGAGACGGCGGTGACCGGCCTGATCAATAACGACGACCCGGAACATGATCTGCCTTTGGGGCAGCCGATTCCGGGACCGCTCACTGAGCAGCTGGCGGCAATGGCTGCGGCCAATCAGATCTATCTTGGCATCGGCCTGTTTGAGCGAGAAGGCGACTGTCTCTATGACACGGCCATCCTGCTAGACGCCTCCGGCGCCATCGTTCTGAGATATCGGCGGATCAGTCGCGGCTGGCATAACCCGCGCATCCAGTCGATATATCGAGCGGGAGAGGACGTGGAGCTGGTCGAGACGCCCCTCGGGAAGTTCGCCTTCCTCATCTGCGGAGATCTGTTTGATGACGGATTGGTGCAGCGCGTGCGGCAGCTGCAGCCTGACTACCTGCTGTTTCCCTTCGCTCGCAACTTTGACGACGGCTCATGGGATCAGGGCAGGTGGGACCGGGAGGAGCAGGCGGAGTATGCTGATCGTGCCCGGCTGGCCGGAGTGACGACGCTGATGGTCAATTATCTGTCCGATCCCAGCGGCGACCCGGATGGCACCTTTGGAGGGGCCTTTATCGTCAACAGGAGGGGAGAAGTGTTGGCGCGCATGCCACTCGGCCGAACTGGCCTTTTGGTGGCTGACGTCTAGCGCAGCAAGCTGTGCTTAGACAGGGCATCACCCCCGAAGGCGCCTTGCGATTAGCCTTTAGTTGAAAAAGGTGAAACGGGACGGGGTTATATGAGCAGCAACTGTTTGAGCCCGCCCCTGCCCATCGCCAGACACCCTGCCATATCTTTAGGTGTCAGTCAGAATCGGCGATCGTGGCGTTAGGTGGGCGAGTTTTGCTGCTCCCCGTCCCGTTTCGCTTGATACGTTAGTCTAGAGGCATCGCCAGCGCCGGGGGTATGGCACTCCGTTTGCTGATGCTGCGGCGAAGACAGGGCATCACCCCCGAAGGCGCCTTGCGATTAGCCGTTAGTTGAAAAAAGTGAAACGGGACGGGGTTATATGAGCAGCAACTGTTTGAGCCCGCCCCTGCCCATCGCCAGACACCCTGCCATATCTTTAGGTGTCAATCAGAATCGGCGATCGTGGCGTTAGGGGGGCGAGTTTTGCTGCTCCCCGTCCCGTTTCGCTTGATACGTTAGTCTAGAGGCATCGCCAGCGCCGGAGGGGGGTGTGCCCTGGCTGACCCTAGTTCGCTAGCGCGATAACCCCGTTCTAATCCTCCGGTGTGTTCAGATAGGCGATCAGCAGCTGGCCAGTGGCCAACAGGCCTTCCAGGTGGGTGCGCTCGTGTGCGTGCGAGGCATCGACGCCGGGGCCAATCAGGCCGCAGCGGATGTCGTTGCCCGCCCGCAGAGCCGGGCCTGCATCCGAGCCGTAGTAGCGGAAAATGTCCACCGCGTAGGCGATATTATTCTCCTCGGCCAGGCGCTCCAGCCGCCGGCGAATGCCCAGGTCGTAGGGCCCACCGCCATCCTTGGCGCAGATAGACACTGAGAACTCGTTGCCACCAAGCCCGTCGCCTACACAGCCCATATCCACCGCGATAAACTCGGTTACCTTGGGCGGCGTCCCGTAGGAGGCACCGTGCCCGACCTCTTCGTAGTTGGTGATGAAGAAGTGGGTCGTGGCCACTGGCTGGAGGTTATTTTCACGATAATACTTGGCTACAGCCAGCATGACGGCAACGCTGGCCTTGTCGTCCAGGTGGCGCGACTTGATGAAGCCGCTGGGCGTCACCTCGGTACGAGGGTCGAAGCTGACGATGTCGCCGACGCCGATGCCCAGCTGCACTACATCGTCCTTGTTCTTGACCTGTTCATCGATGCGGATTTCCATGTTGTCCGGATTGCGATCCTGCTTGCCGGCCTCCTGCCCCCACACATGGGTGCTGGGTTTGGTGGTCAGGATGGTGCCGGTATATTGCCGGCCGGAGGCGGTATGTATGACGACATGCTCACCCTCTACCGCCTGCATCATGTAGCCACCCAGCGTGGTGAACTTCAGCCTGCCGTTCCCCTTCAGCTCACTGACCATTGCGCCCAGAGTGTCAATATGACCGGACAATACCCGCTGTCTTTCGTCATCTTGGCCAGGCAGCGTTGCGATCAGCGCGCCCTTGTTCGTCCGGTGGCAGCTCAGCCCCAGCCGAGTGAACTCCTGCTGCAGGTAGGCAATGGCCTCCCCGGTATAGCCGGTTGGGCTCGGCATCTTGCAGAGCGTGACCAGTTGCTCCAGCAGGTAGGTGTGATCCAACATCTCTTTGCTCAATCCAGGTCCCTCCTCATCGAGATCATAACTCATTCTACCATACCGACCAATCATCTGGGAAAACCCTGGCCGTATCACCCAGTTAACTTATCTGACAAAAAAGCCGGAATGCAGGCAGGAAAAGGGGCGCTGGCCGTTGAAATGATTGGCGGAATGACAATTCTGAAGAGACATAGAACAGGGGGTATGTTAGCATGTTCGTCCGCTCATACATGACTTCGCCGGTGGTGACGGTGAAGCAGGATGCAACTCTGAAGCAGGTTCTCGAGACACTGCAGGAGGGACGGTTTGCGGGAATGCCGGTTGTCGATAACGACGGTCATCTGGTCGGCATGATCACCGTCTGGGATATCCACGCTGCCTTTGCCGACTGCGTCCTTGGCACCAGGGAGTTGACTGGCGACACCAAGGTGTCCGAGGTGATGTCCACCAACGTGACCACCATCCTCCCTGAGGAGATCATTGAAGAGGCTGCTTACCTGATGGAGCACAAGGATATCTGGATGATTCCGGTGGTGAACGATCTCGGCCAACTGGTAGGGATTATCACTGAGACCGACATCCATCAGGTGTTTGTCGAGATGCTGGGGCTACATCGCCCGGGCACGAGAATCACAGTGCGGGTGGAGGAGAAGCCTGGCCAGCTGGCTGAGATCGTCAACCTGGTTCTGCGGCACAACGTGAGCATCATCAGCGTCGCCGCCTTCCAGCCGGAGCAGGACTATCGCAATATCGTAATCCGGATTGCTACCCACGACGCCCGCAGTATCGTGCAGGAGCTCCGCCAACAAGGGATCAGGGTTCTGCATGTTTCTCAGGTTTGGGAATAACTTCGTCCCTCAAGAAAGGCCCCAAGGCCGATTCGGTCTTGGGGCCTTTTCTCCCCTCCGGAGGTTCACTGGCCTCCACAGCCTTTCTGTGGTACGCTGGGAAGACCGAAATCTTTCGCCGCGGTCAGCAGGAATAGCCTGCCGACGGGCGAACTAATCTAATATCTGGTACATTGATGCCTGAATGCACACTACATATTGTATACGCGACGGGGGGACTGAGGATTGAAGCTTACTAAGAATGCGCTGACAGTTTTGGAGCGCAGGTACCTCAAGAAGCAGGATGGGCAAGTCGTGGAGCGCCCTGAGGACATGTTTCGGCGGGTGGCGGAGAACATCGCTGCCGTGGAAGTCAGCCACTATGAGAAGAGTGCAGCAGAAGCGAGCGAGCTCGCCCAGCGCTTCTACGAGAGTATGGTGACCCTGGATTTCTTGCCCAACTCGCCGACTCTGATGAACGCTGGCCGCGAGCTGCAGCAACTGGCCGCCTGCTTTGTGTTGCCCATCGAAGACAGCATGGAGAGTATCTTCGAAACCCTCAAGAACGCAGCTCTGATTCACAAGAGCGGGGGCGGCACCGGATTTTCCTTTTCTAACCTGCGCCCCAGGAGTGACAAGGTGCAATCGACAGGCGGGGTCGCCAGCGGCCCACTGTCATTCATGAAAGTGTTCAATGCGGCCACCGATGCTGTCAAGCAGGGAGGCACCCGGCGCGGGGCCAACATGGGGATCATGCGGGTGGATCACCCGGACATCATGGACTTTATCGTCTGCAAGGAAGACACCACCGAGCTGACCAACTTCAATATCTCCGTCGGCGTTACCGAGGCGTTTATGCAGGCTGTTGCCGCTGATGAATATTACGAGCTTCGCAACCCGCGCAACGGCGCTGTTACCGGCAGCCTGAAGGCCCGCGATGTGTTTGCCAAGATCGTGGATATGGCCTGGAAGAACGGCGAGCCGGGGATCATCTTCCTGGATAGGCTGAATCGGGACAACCCTACTCCGCAGATCGGCGAGATCGAGAGCACCAACCCCTGTGGCGAGCAGCCGTTGCTGCCTTACGAAGCCTGCAATCTGGGTTCGCTTAACCTGTCGAACATGGTTAAGCGTGCCGGCAGCGAGACTGCCATCGACTGGGAACATCTCCGCGAGCGAATTCACCTGGCGGTGCATTTCCTGGACAATGTGATCGATGCCAACCGTTATCCGCTGCCTAAAATCGACCAGATGGCCAAGGCCAATCGCAAGATTGGTCTGGGTGTGATGGGTTTTGCCGACCTGCTGATCCAGTTGGGCATTCCCTACCATTCGGATGCCGCTGTCGCCGTGGCCGAGGAAGTGATGGGCTTCATTAATCATGAGGCGAAGCTTGCTTCGGCGAAATTGGCCGAGGAGCGCGGGGTTTTCCCTAACTTCGCTGGATCGATCTACGATGGCGAAGGGGGCATGCGCCTGCGCAACGCCACCGTTACCACCATTGCGCCGACGGGAACCATCAGCATCATTGCCGGCGCGTCCAGTGGGATTGAACCGCTGTTTGCTGTCTGCTTCCAGCGGCATATTCTCGATGATGACCGGCTGGTGGAGGTGCATCCCCTCTTTGAGCGCGTCGCCAGGGAGCGTGGGTTCTACAGTGACGAGCTGATGCAGCGCATCGCCAGCGCGGGCACGCTGCACGGCATCGACGAGGTGCCGGAGGATGTGCGGAAAGTCTTTGTTGTGGCACATGATATTTCGCCAGAATGGCATCTGCGCATTCAGGCCGCATTCCAGAGGCATACCGACAATGCCGTCTCCAAGACGGTCAATTTCCCCAACTCAGCGACTCGCGACGATGTGGCCAAGGTGTTTCAGCTGGCCTATGAGCTGGGTTGCAAGGGTGTGACCATTTACCGCGATGGTAGCCGGCAATTCCAGGTGCTATCGACCGGCCAGGCGGCCGAAAGCAGTAGCCAGGAGGTGGCCGCTGTCAGCGAGGCGGCAATCGCCCAGCCCAGCCTCAAGCCCAGAACGCGGCCCGATGAGACGTGGGGAATGACCAAGAAGTACGAGATCGGCGGCTGCGGTAAGCTGTATGTGACGGTGAACGCCGATGAAAAGGGCATCTGTGAGGTCTTCACCAATACCGGTGAGGAGGGCTGTTCGCCGCTTTCCGATGCGGTAGCCCGGCTGATCAGCCTCGCCTTGCGTAGCGGTGTCGATGTGGATGCGGTGATTGACCAGATCAAGGGCATCCGCTGTGTGGGATGCATCGTCGACCCGCAGACCTGGGTCCTGAGCTGTCCCGATGCGATCGGCAAGAGTATCGAGCAATATACAAAGGGTTCGGTTCGCTTTGACCTCAACGTAGCGCGCGGGCCACAGTCGCTGTTGATCTGTCCTGATTGTGGGGGCGTTGCCGTTCCCCAGAATGGGTGTGCTACCTGCCCTAACTGTGGCTACTCCAAGTGCGGCTAGACTAGCGACGTCCCCCAGAGATAATTCAAGGCATGCTGCTTCACACCGATGAGGCAGTATGCCTTCTGCTTTTGCGCGGGCTTTCAGGACGAAGACCCGGATGCGTCAAGCGACTGTATGCCAGGAGACAATTGGGGGATATTACTTGTGGTAGCTGGTCATATGCATCCAGCCACGGCGCAGCCGGGCGCGGCTGCGTGACGCCAAATCATCATAGGAGGGATTACGCGTGTACAGTAATCAGTATGGAACCTATGGACGAAGCGAGAACCGGGATATCGGCATCACGCCCATGGAGCAGCGGATGCAGCAGGGTGGCATGGGTGGCCTGCCTCAGGTGATGCGGGCTGATCATAGCTTCCAGAGCGGCGGCTATGGACCGACCCAGTATCAGTCTGGCCAGTATGGCCAGCAGTCCGGCACCCAGTACGGCGGCTACGGTGGTAGCCAGTACGGTCAGCCGTTCGGCATGCAGTCGGGTGGCTACGGCGGTAGCCAGAGCGGCAACATCGGCACTACCCCCATGGAGCAGCGGATGCAGCAGGGCGGCATGGGCGGCCTGTCTCAGGTGATGCGGGCTGATCATAACTTCCAGAGCGGTGGCTATGGGCCGACCCAGTATCAAACTGGCACCGGTCAGTACGGCCAGCAGTCCGGCACCCAGTACGGCGGCTACGGTGGTAGCCAGTACGGTCAGCCGTTCGGCATGCAGTCGGGTGGATACGGCGGTAGCCAGAGCGGCAACATCGGCACTGCCCCTATGGAGCAGCGGATGCAGCAGGGCGGCATGGGTGGCCTGTCTCAGGTGATGCGGGCCGATCATAACTTCCAGAGCGGTGGCTATGGGCCGACCCAGTATCAGTCTGGCCAGTATGGCCAGCAGTCCGGCACCCAGTACGGCGGCTACGGTGGTAGCCAGTACGGTCAGCCGTTCGGCATGCAGTCGGGTGGATACGGCGGCAGCCAGAGCGGCAACATCGGCACCACCCCCATGGAGCAGCGGATGCAGCAGGGCGGCATGGGCGGTCTGTCTCAGGTGATGCGGGCTGATCATAACTTCCAGAGCGGTAGCTTTGGGCCGACCCAGTATCAAACTGGCACCAGCCAGTACAGCCAAAGCCAGTCTGGTTACGGTATGTCCTCCGGCCAGAGCGGGTACAGCAACCCTGGTGACACCAATCTGGAGCGGCAAGCCAAGCAGCAGATGGGGGTACAGGGCAACTTCGGAAGCAACAACCCGTTCTAATCAAATAGCAGCCAGTGCCAAGCCGGGTGATCACCCGGCTTGGCCTTTTCTATATGCTCCGTCTGTCGTGTAGGGAGCACCCTCTTCCGGCCGCCTGCCCTCGGCAGGATGTTGCTGCAAAGGGGCGAATTAATCATGAAGGCTGACTCTTAAGAGAGATGAAAGTCAGCCGCCTGAAGAGGGGGAGTGCCGGTGAAGCAGTCAAGATTCTTGATCATCGACGTGGGCAGCACAACGACTAAAGCCCTGCTGATTGAACCAGTAGGTGAAGAATATCGGTTGACCTATCGGGGTGAAGCCGCAACCACCGTCGAGGCGCCGGACGAGGACGTGATGATCGGCGTGGAGCGGGCGGTGCGGGAAATCGCCCGTCTCAGCGGCCGCTGCCTCTGGTCCGAGGCGGGTGTCAATCTGGGTGAAGAGGGCGTTGACGATTTCCTGGCAACCAGCAGCGCCGGGGGCGGCCTGCAGGTGATGGTCTGCGGCCTCTCCAGAACAGTGACGGCGGAGAGTGCGCAGCGGGCTGCACTGGGGGCAGGGGCCGTCCTTCTGGACGTGATCTCGGCCGATGATGGGCGCAACACATTCATGCGAACGGAGGCGATGCGCCGTGCCCGGCCGGATATGGTTCTGTTGGCCGGGGGCATCGACGGCGGCCAGAAAGTCGATTTTGCCCTGGAGCTCTGTGACCTGTTGAATGCGGCCAGTCCGCCGCCGCGTTTCGGCAAGAGCTATACGCTGCCGGTGATCTATGCCGGCAACAACCGCGGGGCGCCCCTGGTAGAGGATACCCTGGAGAAGCAGTTTGAGCTTCACGTGGTTCCCAATCTGCGACCCGCATTTGATAAGGAGAACCTGGGTCCGGCGCGGGCCAAGATCCATGAGCTTTTTCTGAACCATGTCATGGCCCAGGCCCCAGGCTACGCACAGCTGCTGGAGCAGGCGACTGCGCCGATCTTGCCCACCCCGGTGGCAGTCGGCAAGATCATGACTGAACTGGCGGCGCGCGATCAACTGGACATTCTCGGTGTGGATATCGGTGGGGCCACCACCGATGTCTTCACTGTCATCGACAATGAGTTCAACCGCACGGTGAGCGCCAATCTGGGAATGAGCTATAGCGCTGGCAACGTACTGCTTTCGGCCGATATCGAGCAGGTGCAGCGCTGGTTGCCGTTTGCGCTCGATGGGGAGCAGCTGGCCAACGAGATCCTGCACAAGATGATCAACCCGACGACAGTGCCGGCCACCATTCGTGACTTGCTCATTGAGCAGGCTCTGGCCAGGGAGGCCCTCCGCCTGGCTCTGGAGCAGCATAACCAATTGGTGATCTCGCTGCCTAGGGAGCGCACCGTGCTGGAGCGGGCGCTATCCAGCCAGCAAAGCAATCTTTCCACGCTGCTCTCCCGCAGCGATCTGGTGAATATGCAGGGCATCGGCCTCCTGGTCGGCAGTGGCGGGGTGCTCTCCCATGCTCCGCGCCGCGCTCAGGCAGCTGCCATGCTGCTCGATGCATTTCAGCCACAGGGGGAGACGTTTCTGGCGGTAGACAGCATCTTCATGATGCCCCACCTCGGCGTACTTTCAGAACGGCATCCAGAAATCGCCCTGGAAGTGCTGAAGAAGGACTGTTTTGTCCCGCTGGGGCCGAGCTTCCGCTTCTGTGGCACGGTGCGGTCAAACGCCGTCGGCCGACCGGGTTTGCGTTACGAACTCAGGGCAGGCAGCGAGCGCTGGCAGGGTGAGCTGGCCATCGGCGAGATAGTCGTGCTGCCTCTGGGCAGCGAGCAGCAGGGAGCCCTGCGGCTGCAGCCGTCCGGTACGCTGGACGTTGGGGCTGGTCCGGGCCGCGCCCTGGAGAAGCAGGTGTTCGGCGGTGAGGTCGGCGTGATTCTGGACGCGCGGCCAGCGCCGCCGGCTGCCGGCGATTGGCGGGCGCAAGCGCGCGCCCTGTTGGCTTTGGGAGCGTTTACCGAGGAAGAATTGCGGAGGAGTGCAGATGTCTAGGCCAGTTTTTATCGAGCGAACCCGCGAGCTAGCCTATGCGGGACAGGTGAATGTTGCGGTGGGTGACTGGGTGCAGGAGACCGACGTGGTTGCCCACCTGGATTATCTGCCTGGGAGATTGCAGCGCTTTCCGGCTGCCAGGCAACTGGCGGTACCTGAGGCGGAGCTGCGCTCCGCCCTGATCGTGCAGGAAGGGGATTGGGTGGAGAGCGGTGATCCGGTGGGGATGGCCTATCGTTTTGGCGAGTGGCGGATTGCCCATTCACCCTACCAGGGCTATATCGGGCTGGTCTCCCGCCTCATGGGCCATGTCTATATCCGCGAACCGATCCCGCTGGGATCCCATGAACCAGTGAATATCGACGTGGCGCAGGAGCTGGGTGTCAACCCGATGTTCTATAAAGACTACCTGCTGGTGCGCGAGGGCAGCAACGTGATCCCCGATCAGCCGCTGGCGGTGAGACGGGGCAGCCCGCAGCATAAGTATGTGCTGTCACCCATCTACGGGCGAGTGCACCGGGTTCAGGATGGCAAGATCGAGCTGTTGCCCTTGCACGCCCGAACGGAACTGCAGGCCTATCTGGCCGGCAGGGTTACGGCGGTTCGGCCCGGGCATGGTGTGACGATTCGTGCCTGGGCGCATCTGGTTCAGGGTGTCTACGGTATCGGTGGTGAGGCAGGCGGGGAGTTGCTGCTGGCCGCTGGCCCCCATCAGGTCCTGAGCAGCAGCGATGTCGGCGAACACTGGCGAGGCAAGGTCGTGGTGGCAGGGCAGACCGCCGATGTACAATTGCTGGCCGCCGCCCGAGAAGCGGGCGCTGTCGGTCTGATCCTGGGATATTTGCCCTACGAGGAACTGCACGCCTTTACAGGGGGCAGCGGGCTGCTGGGGCTGACAGGAGATGAGGCTGCCGGTCTGACCCTGATCCTCACCGAGGGCTTCCTGGCGGCACCGCTGAACGAGGCGGCCTGGTCCACCTTGCAGGGACTGGAGGGACGCTACGCATCCATCAACGGCACCACCCATATTCGCGCTGGCGTTATCCGCCCGGAGATCGTCGTCTCTGAACCAGAGTGGCCGGCTGCGGCTGCTGCCGGCAATAGCCCTGGCGAGGAGCGCGAGCTGCAGCCAGGAAGCCTGGTTCGCCTCCTGCGTGATCCGCTGCGCGGCCAAGTCGGCGAGGTCTGTGAGCTGTACACCCGACGCCAGCCGATGGAATCAGGTTCGCTGGTGAGGGCGGCCAGAGTGCGTGTCGCTGGACAGGACGTGACCGTTCCCATCGCCAATCTTGCTCTGCTGAAAGGGAAAGGAGATGACGCTGATGGCGGTCAATGATCAGTCTCGTATCACGCCGGCTATCCGCGTGATTGCCACCGACAGCCAGGCGATTTATCGCCGCTTCGGCACCGCCTTGCCGCGGCTGATCAGGGAATCTCGCCTGGACATGCTGTTGGCGTCCCCGCTCGATGCGGCAGCGGACCCAATCTGGACTGAGCTTCAGCAAGCTGGCCTCCTGCACGTCAGGCAAGGCCAACTGCAGCCAGCGCTGCCTGTCGCTGAGCGTCTGGCTGAGGAGATACGGTTGCCGCTGACAGCGGCTCTCGCACCCTGCCTGCCCCGCCTGAGGCGGCTGGCTCAACGGTTGCCTCAGGTCGCCGGGCCTGCCTGGGAGGCCTTGGGCCATAGTCTCCTGGGCGGCTATCTGCTCTGGGGAGTGGGCGCGCACTTGCTTCTGGACTTTGCTGCGGTCGAGAGCATGGTCTGTCTGGTGTCCGATCCTGCTCAGCTGGCAGGCATCTGGCTGGAGACAGTTAGCGTCCGCCCAGATTTGGCGCTGACGCAGCTGGTCGGTGCAACCTACCCCGATTCGACCTACGTACAGGCGCTGTTGGCTACGGATGGGCTACGGCGCACCCTGGCCAGCCTGGATGAAGCCGGGACACTGGTAGTGCAGGGCGCCGAGACGAACAGCCTGATGATGCGGCTCTCCGGTCTGAGGGTGGCCGGGCGCGATCGGGATGGAGTGATCCACTCCCTGCTGGATTGGCCGCAGCTGGATGAGGCGCAGGTGCAAGGGGTGCGCCAGCCCCTCAGTCGGCTGGCATCCGGTCTCTGGTTGACCATCCAGGACGTCATGCCCAAAGTGCCCACAGCCGGCTACGGAGCGGACGGCCTGTTGGTGGCCTACAGCCTGCTGGTGGCTGCGCTTATCGAGGATTGGATCGCGTCCGGGATCCTGCCGGTGCCGCCCACTCCCGAGCTGGGAGAGTTCTCGCCGCAGAGGAGGGTGAGACGATGATTGGCTGGATGAAACGAATGGCTAGCAGGGTGGGAACCGCTGGACCCCGCCCCGCCAACATCTGCCTCTGGCGGAACGTGGGGGAACTCTGGGAGCTCTCCCGGCAGATAGCAGACGAGGCGAAGCGGGTTACCGATTGGGAACAACTTGAGGAAGTTGCTGAAGGCTAGATGAACAACGCGTCGCCGGTCTTGGTCATCGCCGACTGCTTTCGCCGCTTCGATTCGGGGACGGTGAAGATATGCTCCAGGTGAAACTTCGCGGTGACGCGCCGTAGCAGGTGGAGGTTGAGCTCCAGGGCGGGCCCGATAGCCAGGGCGTAGCAGAGCGTTCCCAGGCCGAAAGGCCCGCCCAGCAATACGCCGGCGGCCAGCACAATGATCTCGATGCTGTTGCGCACCAGACCGATGTTCCAGCCGCTGCGCCTCGTCAGGGCCAGCATCAGACCGTCCCGGGGCCCGGCGCCGAGATTGACACTGATATACATCGAGGTGCCAACAGCGGTAATGTAGACACTGGCCACCAGCAGCAGTACCCGCCCAGGCACTCCACCCGGTTCCGGCAGCAGATCGGCAGCGTTGAACAGGTCATAAAAGCGCCCGACCAGGAACATGTTGCAGAGGGTGGCGATGGCTGGCTTGATGCCCAGGAAAAAGCTGAGCAGGATGATGATCAGCCCCACTGCCTGGCTGACCTGGCCCTGCGTCCAGCCGATGCGTTGGGCAATGCCGAGATGAAAAACAGTCCAGGCTGAGGTGCCTAAGTTGGCCTTGACGCTGGCGAGTATTCCGGTCGCCAGCAATGCCAGCCCCAGCACCATGATCAGGCTGCGAATCGCCAGGTTGAGACCCTGCTGCTTGCTCATTTCGTCAGTTAACCTCCTTGGGTCTGTGTATGCCACAAGAGTTCGTTGCCGGCGAGGCAATCCCTGCATCCCGGTGGAAGTGGTAAGGTTGTGAATAATGGCCAGTCTTCTGGACAAGAGGATTCCTCGGCGACCTGGTGGAACTTTATTAGTGTACCAGTCAAGTCCACCTTATCTGGTAGCTCTGGGCAAATAATCGATGGAGGTTGATTGGCCGATGACCTTTTCGGAGGAAGTAAAAAAGGAACTCAGCCGCCTGATCGATGAGCGGGAATGCTGCCAGCGGGCGGAGCTGGCGGCGCTGATCAGCCTCAACGGCAACCTGGAGACCAGCCGCGGACAGCGGGGCTTGAGTGTAACTACCCAGAACCCGGCAACCGCCCGGGTGATTTTTAAGCTCTTTCGCGCTGTGTTTGGGGTACATGCCGAGATATATATCTACCGCAAGCGGCAGCTGCGCAAGGATAATGTCTACCGGGTCTGGTGTCAGGGTGATCTGCCCCGCTTGTTGCGCCAGGTGGGGCTTGTGGTCGAGGGCGAGTGCCTCGGCCAGCAAGTGGACCCCTCGGTGGTGGAGGAAGCGTGCTGTCGACGCGCCTATCTGCGCGGTGCTTTCCTTGCCGCCGGGGCGATCAACGATCCGCGCAAAGTTTCTTATCACCTGGAGATCGCTGCCCAGCATGAGTCTCAAGCCGCGGTGCTTTGCAGGCTGCTGGAGGCCGAGGAGTGCACGCCGAAGGTTGTCCAGCGCAAAGGCGATTATGTCGTCTACCTCAAGGAAGGCGAGCAGATCGTTCGCTTCCTGAATATCATCGGCGCCCACGCTGCTCTCCTGGAGTTTGAGGATGCCCGGGTGCGGAAAGAGATGCGTAATCAGGTGAACCGTCTGGTCAATGCCGAGACGGCTAATCTGAGCAAGACGGTAAATGCGGCGCTGCGCCAGATCGAAGCCATCAAACAGGTAGCACAATCCGTCGGCTTCGACCGCCTGTCACCTAAACTGCGGGAAATAGCCGAACTGAGACTGACCTATCCTGAGGCCAGCCTGCAGGAGCTGGGGCAGATGGCCGACCCACCCATCAGCAAGAGTGCAGTAAATCACCGCCTGCGCAAGCTGCTGGCCATGGCCAGCCAGCCGCCGGAGCGCAGATAGATTCCAGATATCCGCCGAGGAGGCGGCGAAAGAGAGGGGAAGGAGAATGCGCAAGTATCTTTGGCAGCTGATCAGCCTGGTGCTGCTGATCGGCCTGGTGATCACTTCTGCCGGCTGGGCCGAAGCCAGGCGGCTAGAGCAGCTGGCCCGCAATGCCTTAGAGTTGAGCTTTGATTCCGCCTATACGACGGCCTATTCCGAGCTAAATCAGCTCTCCCGAGTGCTGCAGGGGGCGATCGAGCGCGGCAGCCTCAAGCAGGGGCGCCCGGACGATGACATCCGCTACCATGCCATGAAATTTAGTGCAGCCATTGCCCAGATGCAGTTCGGCGAATACCAGGCCAACGCCGGCACCAGCTTGTTTTTTGGTGACAATGGCGAGCAGGCAGGCATGTTTACCGGTTACCTGCTACTCATCGAAGACCGCCTGACGCGGCAGGGTGGCCAGTTGACAGCAGACGTACAGGATAGCTTTGCAGCCGTTGTTGAAGAACTGGACAACCTGACTGCAGCCTGGGCAGCTGGCAAGACGCCGGATATTTTGCGCGAGGGCATGTCCAAAGATGAGATCTATCTGGAGGCAGCCGAGGCCCGCGAAATTTTTGACTCCCTCCGGCGGCTTAATAATATCCTGGATCGGCTGCAGCAGAGTCTGGGCGACTGATCCTATCGGGAAGTGACCTGAGATGAATCCCCACCTCCAGCTCAAGCCAGAACCAGAGCCTAAGACAGTTCTGACGCCCCTGCAGCAGCAGGGGCTGTTAGTATTGCAGCTGGGGTGGGCAGAGCTGACAGCATGGCTGGAGGAGGCGGTCGCTGGGAACCCCTTATTGCAGCTGGAAAGGCCCGTGGAGCAGCCGGATGATCCAGCGGCGGTCGCTGCCGCTGGCGCGCTGGAAGATTGGCCGCAGGAGGATGGGGACTGGCCCAGCCGGCCCGGGATGCCCCTTTGGGAATTTGGTCGCTCCCTCTGGGATAGTGCGGGCCCGTGGGGAGAGGATAGATACGACGATCTGGTTCTGCAGATCAGGACGGCCGCCGTGGGGCCGGAGGTTCAACGCCTCGCCCTGCGGCTGCTTACGGAGCTGGATGAGCACGGTTTTCTCCCGCTGCCTGACCGAGAGTTGGCGCAATTAACTGGAGCAACTACGGCACAGGTTAACGCAGCTCGCCAATTGCTGCAGAGTCTGGAGCCAGCTGGGCTCGGGTGCTTTGATCTAATCGACTACTTAAGCTCCCGGCTGCTGGCCCAGGGCGGCGCTAGTCCGGAGCAGGTGGAGTTGCTGTGCCAGAACCTGCCCCAGCTCTTGACCGAAGGTAGTCTGCGGCGCCTGGAGGATTCCCAGCTGGAGCGGCAATTGCTCCAGGCCATCCGCCGCGTTCCCCCTCCACCGGGTCGGAGTCTGGCGGCAGCCGATGTCAGCTATCTACAGCCCGATCTGATTCTGCAGCGCGGCCCGGACGGTTTTCAGGTTGCACTCAACCAGCGGGTCTTGCCGCGCCTCAGCCTGGACTGGTCGTACTGGCAGCAGTGGCAGGATCGCGGTCCTGAGGTGGATGCTTTTCTGGCGGAGAACCTGCGCGCTGCCCGTCGCCTGATCGGCTACCTGCGCCAGCGCAACCAGACCCTGCTCGCTGTGACTCTGGGCATCGTCGCCGGGCAGGAAGAGTTTTTTCAGCGCGGACCCAGTGCCCTCCGGCCACTAACGATGCAGCAGGTCGCCGACGGACAAGGCCTGCACGAATCGACTGTCAGCCGGGCAGTGGCTGGCAAGTACCTGCAGACCCCCTTTGGCGTCTACCCGTTGCGTTATTTTTTCAGCAGTGGCGTGAGCGGCGAGCGCGGGCGCGGCCTGGCCAAGGCGGCAGTGCAGGCGGCGATAGCCGAGCTGGTGGCGGCTGAGGATCCGCGGCAACCCTACAGCGACGAGGCGTTGAGGGCATTACTGGAGGCCCGGCTGTCCATCCGCATTTCCCGTCGCACTGTAGCTAAGTATCGGGAAGACGCAGGGATTTTGTCATCCAGGCGCCGTAAGAGATGGCATATGTGATATAATCAAACCGAAATAACATACGCTAATTCCGTTCGGGGGTTACATAATGCCTCTGATGGGGCGATTAGCGTCGAGGAGGTAGACTAATGACTGTCAGAGTTGGCATCAACGGATTCGGACGGATCGGGCGTCAGGTATTGCGCATCGCTCATGAACGCGAAGGCATCGAAGTGGTGGCAATCAACGACCCGAAGACACCCGAAGTCATGGCGCACATGTTCCGCTATGATTCCGCCTATGGCCGGTTCAATGGGTCGGTCGAAGCTACCAAAGAAGGCCTGATCGTCAACGGCAAGCTGGCCCGGGTATCCAATGCCCGTGTGGCGTCTGAGACCCCCTGGGGTGAGTACGGTGCCGATATCATTGTCGACGGCACCGGGCTCTACAAGGAGCGCAAGGACGCTGTCGGTCATCTGGAGGCCGGAGCCAAGAAAGTGATTCTGGCTTACCCTGGCAAGGATGAGGATGTAACGTTGGTTATGGGTGTCAACCATGAGGACTATGATCCCAGCAAGCACCACATCGTTTCCAACGCATCCTGCACCACCAACTGCCTGGCACCGGTGGCCAAGGTGCTCAATGATGAGTTCGGCATTGTGCGTGGGATGATGACCACAGTGCACTCCTATACCAACGATCAGCGCCTGCTCGACAAGACTCATAAAGATCCACGGCGGGCACGCGCTGCTGCCGTTTCCATGATTCCGACTACGACCGGGGCAGCCAAGGCTATCGGTCTGGTGATCCCTGAGTTGCAGGGGAAAATGAACGGTTTTGCCATGCGTGTACCAACCCCATCCGTTTCGGTGGTGGACCTGGTCGTGGAGTTGGGGCAGAACGTAACCGCTGAACAGGTCAACGACGCCCTGCGCCGCGCTGCTGCCGGGCCGCTGGTCGGGATCCTCGCTGTCAGCGATGAGCCTCTCGTCTCCGTCGACTATGTGGGCGATCCGCATTCCTCGATTGTTGATAGCGAGCTGACCATGGTCATGGGTGGCAACCTGGTGAAGGTTATCGCCTGGTATGACAACGAGTGGGGGTACTCCTGCCGTTGTATCGATATGTGCGAGTACTTTGCCCAGCGCGGCCTCTAGGAGAGCAGCATGCGTAAGCTGAATGTCAGGGATGTAGCTGTCAAGGGTAAACGAGTCCTGGTGAGGGTGGATTTTAACGTCCCCCTCTCCAGCGATGGCAAAGTCGTTGACGATACACGGATTCGCGCTGCATTGCCCACCATCGAATATCTGGCAGGTCAGGGTGCCAAGGTGATTCTCGTCAGTCACCTGGGACGGCCCAAGGGTCAGGTGAAACCCGAGTTCTCGTTGCGCCCGGTGGCTGAGCACCTGACGGAGCTGTTGCAGCAACCCGTCGTCTTTGCTGCCGATTGCGTGGGTGAAGTTGCTGCCGCGGCAGTAGCCGATCTGATTCCTGGCCAGGTGGCCCTGCTGGAAAACCTGCGGTTCCATGCCGGCGAGGAGAAAAACGATCCGGAGTTTGCCAGGCAGTTAGCAGCACTGGCCGATGTGTATGTCAATGATGCCTTCGGCACTGCCCACCGTGCCCATGCCTCCACCGCAGGCGTTACCGAATATCTGCATCCGGCGGCCTCTGGCTTCCTGCTGGAAAAAGAGATCGAGTTTCTCGGTCAGGCGCTGGCCGATCCAGAGCGGCCGTTTGTAGCCATCCTCGGCGGGGCCAAGGTGTCGGACAAGATCGGCGTCGTCCGTAACCTCCTGGGTCTCGTCGATGGCCTTCTCATCGGCGGCGGTATGGCCAATACCTTCCTCGCGGCACAGGGCCATGAACTGGGTCGTTCACTGGTGGAGACCGACAAACTGGAGCTGGCCAGCGAGCTACTCCAGTTGGCTAAAGAACGGGGCGCGGAGGTTCATCTGCCAGTGGACGCGGTGATCGCTCCTGCTCTGGATGCAGCAGAGGGACAGATTGTGGACATCGACTCGGTACCGGCTGATCAGATGGTGCTGGATATCGGGCCGAGAACGGCCGAGTTGTTTGCCAAAGTCCTGGCCACGGCCAAACTGGTTGTCTGGAACGGGCCGATGGGAGTGTTTGAACAGCCTGCTTTCGCTGTCGGCACGGTAGAGGTTGCCCAGGCGCTGGCCGCTTCCTCGGCCATCAGCGTCGTCGGCGGCGGTGATTCGGCTGCCGCTATCGAACAGGCGGGCCTGGCTGCTTCCATCACTCACATTTCTACCGGTGGCGGTGCGAGTCTTGAGTTCCTTGAAGGTAAGGAACTGCCTGGTGTTGCTGCGTTAACAGAACGCGATTAGGGGGCATTGATGATGAGGCGGCCCTTGGTTGTTGCCAATTGGAAGATGAACATGACCTCGCCCCAGGCCAGGCAGTTCTGCACTACGTTACGTGAGCTTATCGAAGGGGAGATGACCGCGGAAGCGGTCATCTGCCCACCCTATACTTCCATAGAGACGGTGCGCGATTCGCTGGCTGGCAGCGGCGTTCAGGTCGGCGCGCAGGATTTCTTTCCTAAGCCTCTGGGTGCCTTTACCGGACAGGTCGCCATCGAGATGCTGCTGGCGCTGGACTGTCGTTACGCCATTGTCGGGCATTCGGAGCGGCGTCAGCATTTTCAGGAGACGGCGGAAACCATCAGCGAAAAGGTCAGGGTGGCCCTGGACCACGATGTCATACCGATTCTCTGTGTCGGTGAATCCCTGAGCGAACGCAGTTTGGGACTGACCCAGCGAGTGGTGGGGCAGCAACTGCTGACCGGGGTCAAGCATCTCCAGCCGGAGGAACTGGAGCGAGTGGTGATCGCCTACGAACCGCTCTGGGCCATCGGCAGCGGCCGGGCGGCAACTGGGCAGGATTCCAGTCGCGTGGCAGCCTTTGTTCGGGAGAAGCTGGACCGGCTGATGAATGGCAGGACAGAGCTGATTCGGGTCCTGTATGGCGGCAGCGTCAAACCGGAGAATATCGCAGAGTTTGCAGCCGCCCCAGGGGTTGACGGAGTTCTGGTGGGCGGTGCCAGCCTCGACGCTGCGAAATTTGCCGCCCTGATCAGGGCATATGAGGTGAAATAGTGTGAAACCGGTTGTCTTGGCGATCCTGGACGGATGGGGTATCGGACCGGAGGGAGAGGGCAATGCCGTGACTTCCGCCGCAACCCCTCACCTGGATCGCCTCTTTGCTGAATATCCCCATACCCAGCTGCAGTGCTCCGGCGAAGCCGTCGGCCTGCAGCCTGGCCAGATGGGGGACTCTAATGTTGGCCATCTGAATATCGGCGCCGGCCGGGTAGTCTATCAGCCGCTGGTGCGCATCAACCGATTGATCGCCGACGGCAGCCTGGAGCAGAATGGGGTGATCAACGACCTGTTCGCTCAGGCCAGGGGGCATGCCCTGCATCTCTTGGGCCTCCTGTCAGACGGCGGGGTACATAGCCATATCGACCACCTTTTCGCCCTGCTGAAACTGGCTAAGGATCGGGGTTGCACCCGGGTCTATGTGCACGCCTTCCTGGATGGACGTGATGTGCCGCCGGAAAGCTCGCTCCAGTATATCGACGCCCTGGAGGACTATCTGCAGAGCCTGGGCGTTGGTCAGATTGCCACGGTGACGGGCAGATACTATGCTATGGATCGGGATCGGCGCTGGGAGAGGCTGGAGGAGGCGTATCGGGCGCTGGTGCTGGGGGAAGGCGAACGAGCTGCGACAGCGCGGGCGGCCATTGAAGCTGCCCACGCCCGGGGTGAGACAGACGAGTTTGTCCGGCCGGTGGTGATCAGGCCCGAGGGTATCATCAGATCCGGGGACGCAGTCTTCATGTTCAATTACCGGGCCGACCGGGCCCGAGAGCTGGTACACGCTTTACATGATCCGCAGTTTGACGGCTTTGAGCGGCAGGTGTTTCCCCAGGTACATCTCGCCGGCATGATGCAATATGAGGCGGATTACCCGTTGCCGTATGCTGTGCCCCACCAGGATCTGAATTTGACCCTGGGCGAGGTCGTCAGTCTGGCCGGAATGCGTCAGTTACGTGCGGCTGAAACCGAGAAATATGCCCACGTGACTTTCTTTCTCAATGGCGGCCGTGAGGAGGCTTTTGCCAACGAGGATCGCTTGCTGATTCCATCGCCCAAGGTGCCCACATATGACCTGCAGCCGGAGATGAGCGCCTTCCAGGTGATCGAGCAGTTGTTGCCACGCCTCGCCGATTATGATCTGGTCGTGGTCAACTTCGCCAACCTGGATATGGTGGGGCATACCGGTGATCTGACCGCAGCCATCGCCGCCACCGAGGCGGTTGACAGCTGCGTGGGGCGGTTAGTTGCTGCGGTGCAGGAACTGGGCGGCGCGCTGTTGATCACAGCCGATCATGGCAATGCCGAACAGATGATAGACCCGGTCAGCGGTGAGCCGCATACGTATCACACAGCTAATCCGGTCCCCTGTCTGTTGATCAACGGGGGAACTGCCAGTTTGCGGCAGGATGGGATCCTGGCCGATCTGGCACCCACCGTTCTCGAGCTGCTGGGCATCAGCCAGCCAGCCGAGATGAGTGGGCGGTCGTTGTTACAGAAGTGAGTTTATGTTAAGCGGAGGGAGTCGAGTGAAGAAGATGACCAGAATAACTGATTGTTATGCTCGCGAGATTCTGGACTCGCGGGGCAATCCCACCGTGGAAGTGGAGGTCGTTCTCGAGTGCGGCGCTGTCGGTCGCGCGGCAGTGCCGTCTGGTGCTTCGACCGGCGCTTTTGAGGCGGTAGAGCAGCGCGATGGCGAGGAGCGCTACCTGGGTAAGGGTGTGCTCGGCCCGGTTGACAACGTCGACAGCCTGATAGCCCAGGACCTGATCGGCATGGATGCCCGCGCCCAGGGAGCCATCGATCAGATGATGATCGAACTGGATGGCACCCCCAACAAGGGCCGGCTCGGTGCCAATGCAATCCTGGGTGCTTCGCTGGCCGTAGCCAAGGCGGCGGCCGCTGCCAGCAACCTTCCCCTCTATCACTACCTGGGTGGAGTGGGTGCCCGCACCCTGCCGGTGCCGATGATGAACATCCTCAACGGCGGGAAACACGCCAACAACAACGTGGACATTCAGGAATTCATGATCATGCCTGTCGGAGCCAGGTGCTGGTCGGGCGCACTGCGCATGGGCGCCGAAGTGTACCACTACCTGAACAAGGTGCTCAAACAGAAGGGACTGGCCAGCGGCGTCGGTGACGAGGGCGGCTTTGCGCCCAACCTGGAATCCAACGAAGCTGCACTGGCCGTCATCATGCAAGCCATCGAGGCGGCGGGCTACGAGCCCGGCCGCGATATCGTCCTGGCTCTGGATGTGGCTGCCACCGAACTGCTGGAGGACGACATTTATCATCTTAGCGGCGAAGGCCGGAAGTTTACTGCCGCAGAGCTGGTGGACTATTACGCCGACCTGGTCAGCCGGTATCCTATTCACTCCATCGAGGATGGGTTGGGCGAGGATGACTGGGATGGCTGGAAGCTGCTCACCGAACGTCTCGGCCAGAAGATCCAGCTGGTGGGCGATGACCTCTTTGTGACCAACACCGAGCGGCTGGCCCAGGGCATCAAACAGGGTGTGGCCAACTCGATCCTGATCAAGCCCAACCAGATCGGCACGCTCTCGGAGACCCTGAGTGCCATTGAGATGGCCAAGCGTGCCGGGTATACTGCAGTGATCTCGCATCGTTCCGGCGAGACCGAGGATACCACCATTGCTGATCTCGTGGTTGCTGTCAACGCTGGTCAGATTAAGACGGGTGCCCCGGCCCGCAGCGATCGCGTAGCCAAGTATAATCAGCTGTTGCGCATCGAAGAGGCTCTGGGTGGCGCAGCCATCTATCCTGGCTGGGACTGCTTCTACAACCTGAAGTAATCAGCCCTGAAGCGCTTGTTGTCAGCCCCTTTCCCCTGTGCTACAATATAGTGAGCTTTGGGGGTAGGGAGGTGGCATGCTTTGATAGTTGCTCTGAAGATCATCAATGCAGTGCTGGCACTGGGAGTCATCATTACGGTGATTATGCAGTCCGGCAAGGTGGCAGGCCTGGGGACTATCTCCGGTGGGGCGCAGACCCTCTTTGGAAAGAAGAAGGGAATGGACGAGCTCCTCGCGAGATGGACGACCTGGATGGCTATTGCCTGGCTGGTCGCGACCCTGCTGTTGACTGTGGCCGGCGGCCGCCTCGCCTAGCAGAGCATCTTGTTGGCATACCCTGGTAATACTAGGGTATGCTTTCTCATGGGGTGGGTTGGCGCAGATTCATGTAGCAGTACTCAATCCACATGTTCTGTCATCAGCCGGTGCCTGTCGGGCAAGCACCGGGTGGTACCGATATACCTGTATTGATGTTAGGAGGCAGTGCACCAATGGAAAATCTGATTTGGCTTGCCCCGGTTACAGGGGGCGTTGCGCTGGGCTTTGCCCTGTTCCTGGCGGCCTGGATCGGCCGGCAGGATTCTGGCACCAAGCGCATGCAGGAGATCGCCCACGCCATTCATGAGGGGGCCATGGCCTTCCTCAAGCGTGAGTACTCAGTACTTGTCGTTTTTATCATCGTCCTATTTGCATCCCTGGCTTTCTTCATCGACATGGGAACCGCGATTTCCTTTGTGGCGGGTGCTGTGGCCAGCATGCTGGCTGGTTTCTTCGGCATGACCGTTGCTACTAAAGCCAACGTTCGTACAGCCCATGCAGCCCGGCACGGACAGAATCGGGCTCTGGGTGTCGCCTTTAGCGGCGGTACAGTCATGGGCATGTCGGTGGTGGGCCTGGGTCTCCTGGGTATCGGTGTCCTCTACTGGATCTACCGGGATCCGGAAATCGTCAATGGTTTTGCCCTCGGAGCCAGCTCTATTGCCCTTTTCGCCCGGGTGGGCGGCGGCATCTACACCAAGGCCGCTGATGTCGGTGCTGACCTGGTGGGCAAGGTAGAGGCCGGCATTCCCGAAGACGATCCCCGTAACCCGGCAGTCATTGCTGACAACGTCGGTGACAATGTCGGTGACGTGGCCGGCATGGGGGCAGACCTCTTTGAATCCTACGTCGGTTCCATCATCGCGGCCATGTCCCTCGGCGTCGTGATCTATAGCGACCTTAAGGGTGCCCTGCTGCCTTTGTTGCTGGCTGCAGCTGGCACGCTGGCTTCCATCATCGGCACCCGCTTCGTTAACGCCAAAGAAGGCGCCAACGTACAGCGCGCCCTCAACCTGGGTACCTACACCAGTGGCATTCTGACGGTGGCGGCAGCCTACTTCCTCGTGTCGACGCTGGGCTTTGAGATCGGCGTCTTCCTGGCAATCCTTTCTGGTCTCGTTGCTGGTATCGCCATCGGTCAGATCACTGAGTACTATACGTCTGGGGGTAAGCCCCCGGTGGATGGAATCGCCGATGCCTCACAGACTGGTCCGGCCACCAACATCATCGCCGGCCTGGCCGTCGGTATGCGGAGCACCGCACTGCCCATTTTCGTCATCGCCCTGGCCATTTTCATCGCTCACCAGTTTGCCGGCCTCTATGGAATCGGCATGGCAGCCGTGGGTATGCTGGCTATCACTGCAATGACGGTGGCCGTCGATGCCTATGGGCCGATTGCTGATAACGCCGGTGGTATTGCTGAGATGGCCGAACTCGATCCCAAGGTGCGCAAGGTGACCGACGCCCTCGACGCTGTCGGCAATACGACGGCAGCCGTCGGTAAAGGGTTTGCCATCGGCTCTGCAGCGCTGACTGCACTAGCTCTGTTCTCGGCCTATACAACGGCCGTCGGACTTCAGGATGCCGGTGTGAATATTCTCGACGCCAGGGTGATCATCGGCCTGTTCGTCGGTGGTATGTTGCCCTTGCTGTTTGCGGCCATCACCATGGAAGCGGTGGGCAAGGCCGCCTTCAAGATGATCGAAGAAGTGCGCCGTCAGTTCCGCGAGATCCCGGGCCTGATGCAGGGCAAGGCTCGTCCAGACTATAGCCGTTGCGTATCTATCAGTACCGATGCGGCAATCCGGCAGATGGTCGTCCCCGGTCTGATCGCCGTGTTCGCGCCAATCCTGACTGGCTTGCTGTTAGGTAGGGCGGCTCTGGGTGGCCTGCTGGCTGGCTCGCTGGTCACCGGCGTCCTGATGGCGATCATGATGTCCAACGCCGGCGGTGCCTGGGATAACGCCAAGAAGTATATAGAAGCCGGCAACCATGGCGGCAAGGGTACTGACACCCATGCTGCAGCTGTGGTGGGCGATACAGTGGGCGACCCGTTTAAGGATACATCTGGCCCATCCTTGAACATCCTGATCAAGCTGATGAGCATTGTTGCTCTGGTATTTGCACCGCTGTTCACCCTCTAAGAAGAAAACTCTCGCGACGGGCACGTGTCGGGAATCTGGCACCTGCCCGTTCTTGTTTTGGGTGCAGGAGCCTCGCAGAGTCTCTCCGGACTGGTTAGGGAGCAGGTGCGGGGTAGATAATAACTTGAAGCAGCAGTCAAACCTCACAGACGAGCGAGGAGGTTTCTCATGATTGAGCGCGAACGGTTGCTTTCGCTGATGCGGGAGCGGATTTATCGTCCCATGCTGGAAGACGAGCTGATAGAGGCTCTGGAGATTGAGCGTGGTGCCAGAGAAAGCTGGCGGCAGATGCTGACCGATCTGGAGCAGGAAGGAGTCATTGTCCGTACTCGCTATGGCCGCTACGGCCTGCCTGAGATGATGAACCTGGCGGTGGGTCGCCTGCTTGGAAATCCCAAGGGCTTCGGCTTTGTCGCCGTGCCGGGCCGAAACGATGATATCTACGTCTCCAGCACCAATCTGAGCGGTGCCATGCATGGGGACAAGGTCATGGTCAGGCTGCTGGTCACGTCCGAAGGCCGGAGTACCGAGGGTGAGGTAATCCGCGTTCTGGAGCGAGTCAACCGACGCATCGTCGGCCGCTTCGAGGGTGGCACTCACGTTGGCTTCTGCATCCCCGACGATAGGCGCCTCGGCCCTGGTATCGTCATTGAGCACGGCCAGACTCAAGGGGCGGTCACCGGCGACCAGGTGGTCGTCCGCATTACCCAGTTCCCTTCCGGTCGCCAGGGTGCTGTCGGCGTCGTGGAGAAGATTCTGGGGCGAGTGGGGGATCCGGGGGTAGACGTGCTCTCGGTCATGCATCAGTACGACCTGCCCGACCAGTTCCCCGAGGATGTGCTGCAGCAGATAGCTCAGATGCGGCTGGAGATCAGCGATGAGGATCTGCGCGGGCGCACCGACCTACGATCCATGCCGGTCGTGACCATCGACGGTGCCGATGCCAAGGACCTGGACGACGCTATCTCGGTGGAACGTCTGCCTAACGGCAACTACCGCTTGGGGGTCCATATCGCCGATGTTGGTCATTACGTTCGTGAGGGGACTCCCCTGGATCAGGAGGCATTTCGCCGTGGCACCAGCGTATATCTGCTGGACCGAGTCTTGCCGATGCTGCCCCCGGATCTATCCAACGGGATCTGCAGCCTTACACCGCGGGTTGATCGCCTGACCCTCAGCGTCCTAATGGAGATCGACCAGAATGGGGAACTGCAGAGCGATGAGATCGTCGCCAGCGTCATCCATAGCCACGATCGGATGACGTATGACGATGTGAATCTGCTTCTGGCTGGGGAAGATGATGAGTTGGCGGAGCGTTACGCTCATCAGCTCGAGCACTTCCAGCGGATGAAGGAGTTGCGCGACCTGCTTGCTGCCAAACGCAGCCGACGTGGCGCTATCGACTTCGAGGTCAATGAGGCCAAGGTGATCCTGGATGCTGACGGGCGGGTGAAAGACATCGTGCCGCGGGAGAAAACTCTGGCGGACAGCATCATCGAGGAGTTCATGATCATGGCCAACGAGGCCATCGCGGAGCGGTTCTACTGGCTGGAAATGCCGTTTATCTACCGGGTGCACGAAGAGCCTGATCCGGAGAAGGTTGCTGCCCTTAACCACTTCCTGGGGGCATTTGGCTTGCGCATCAGGACCAGCGGTGACAGCATCAAGCCCAGGAGCTTTCAGCAGGTATTGGAGCAGGTGGAGGGAAGGCGAGAGGAACGCCTCATTCACCGCGTCCTCCTCCGCTCGATGATGCGCGCTCGCTACAGCCCAGATGCTCTGGGGCATTTTGGGCTGGCCTCCAGGTACTACTCACATTTCACAGCTCCCATCAGGCGGTATCCCGATCTGGTAATACACCGGATTATCAAGGAGTATCTGGCGAAACAAGGCAACATTTCCCGCGAGCGGCGCCAGCAGCTGGCTGCGCTGGTGGACAAGGCCGCCACCCAGGCGTCGGCGCGGGAGCAGGTGGCCACTGAGGCAGAGCGCGCCGTCACTGATATCAAGAAGGTGCAGTTTATGGAGGGCAAAGAGGGCGAGGAGTTTGAAGCCATCATCAGCGGCGTGAGCAACTTCGGCCTCTTTGCGGAGCTGGAGAACACGGTGGAAGGCCTGATCCATATCAGCAGCCTGACTGATGATTACTACGAACACGACGCCGACAACTACCGGTTGATCGGTCGGCGCACCAGGCGCATCTTCCGCCTGGGCGATCTGATTCGGGTCAAGGTCGTTAAGGTCGACCTCGATGACCACCGGATTGACTTCGAGCTGGTCGAGGCGACGCACGACGCTGGCTAGCGGCGAGCGAAGCCAGGCGACGCGCATGTAAGGCGCTACCAAACCCCGGTTTGACCGTGGTTCCCATTGCTGCTATAATTGAGCTGACTGGTACAGCCCACTTGCCGTGACTGCAAGCTGGGCTAGTTTTTTCTAAGGTGTTGTTTGATCATGAGAGAGAAGGGCATTAAGATTTTGGCCGACAACCGCCGGGCACGGCATGACTATTTCATTGAGGAAACATACGAAGCGGGGGTGGCGCTGCGCGGCACCGAGGTCAAATCGGTGCGAGCGGGGCGGGTCAACCTGCGCGATAGCTACGCCCAGGTAGAGAACGGCCAGTTGATCCTGTACAACCTGCACATCAGCCCCTACGAGCAGGGGAACCGTTTTAACCACGACCCCATCCGGCCGCGGGTGCTCTTGATGCACAAGCGGGAGATTATGCGCCTGCTGGGGCTGACCCAGGCCAAAGGGTATACGCTGATTCCCACCAGGATGTATCTGCGCAATGGGCGGATCAAGGTGGAGGTCGGTCTGGCCAAGGGGAAAAAACTCTACGATAAGCGCGAGGCGGCAGCCGAACGATCGGCCCGCAGAGAGATGGCTCAGGCGATGCGGGCCCGGGACAAGGGCGAGTATCGTTGACCTGTCATACAGGATGGTCGGGGTTGGCCATCCTTTTCTGTAATTGGGCAGCACCGAGAACTGCTCTGTGAGAGGAGGCGCGACAGAATGCCAGGGACTTCTATCATCCATCCTGCCATCGCCCTGTCGCTTTATATCAGCCTGTTCGTGATTGCTGGGGTTGGTTGGTCGCTGATACTCATGGGAAAGCCCCGCCATTCCCGGAAGAGTGGAGCGTGGGTGGCTCTGGCGCTGGGGATCGCTGCTTTTCTGCTTACCCTGCGCATACAGCTACCGCTGCAGCAGGAACTTGGCGACTGGGGCAGCCAACAGGGGCTGCCGGTGCTTCTCTACGGCTTTGGGCAGATGCTGATCACCGGTCTGGTTCAGGAATCGCTGAAGCTCTTGGCAATCCTGCTTCCCGCCCGCTTCTCCACGCGTCAGCAGTCGTGGCTGGCCCTCGGTATCGCTGCCGGCCTCGGGTTTGGGGTCTGGGAGGCCTGCCAGCTGGTGGCGCTGCCGCTGGGCTACCTGGGCGTCCTTAGTCCGCTGGCAGTTTTCGAGCGGGTTTTTGCTATCGCCTTCCACATTGCGACTTCGGTGATTATGGCCGCTGGGTACCGGCGCGGCAGGATGCTGCCCTATTACCTGGTCGCCGTCATCTCCCATGCCTTGCTCAACTATCTGGCCCTGTTTTTTCACCTGGGGATCGTCAGCATCGCCGTGACAGAGGCTCTGATAGCGGCGTTCAGCCTGCTGACGTTCGCCGGTGCTTACCTGCTGAGAAGGAGGATTTCTCATGCTGCGGTCTAGGCTGACCTTGCTTTCCCTGCTGCCAGTGCTGCTCTTAGTTTTGGTGCTTGCCGGCTGCCGGCAGGAGCCGCAGGCCTTGCCAGTGGATACCACCCGGCTGCATACTTATTTTGCCAAGTACGCCGGACAACTGCCGGAGCATGGCACCATTGAGGTCGGTGTTATGCCGGAAGACACGGGCGGCTGGCGGGTGAGCAATCAGGTGGAGCTGCCGGATGCCAGCATTCTATCTGTCGTGCAGACCGATGCAGTCTTTCTGCCGCTGAGTACGCAGGTGGATATCGCCGGCGGTGGTCAGAATGCACAGGTGACGACCACATATGGCGAAGGCAAGCTGATCATCCAGGCGGAAACGCCACAAGGCCCGCAGGAGCTGGAGCGCGAGCTTCCGGCAGCCTATTACGACAACGAGCAGATCCCTGCCAGCGTGGCTGCTCTTGATCTGGCGCCTGGCGAGGAGTATCCGTTTGTGATCGTGTCAACTACCAGCGGTCTGGTGATCAACGCCAGCTTCCGTTTGGAGACCGACAAGTCGGGCAAGACAGTAACCGAAGCTATCAGTACGCCTTTGGGCGATTTTCAGTGCCGCAAGGTCATTCTCAGTGTCAAATTGCCGGGGGCGCCGAACCAGATATTCTGGATCAGCAGCGAAACACCATTTTTGACTGTTAAATACTTCAACGGCAGCGTTGAATACTTGCTGCAGGAATTGGCCGTGCCCAATAAAGCACGCTAGGCGAATACGTTGCCAATGGCTCGCCTGCGTGGTATAATATATAGACCAGTCGTGGCGACTGGCATATCTCATGCTAATCTGGGGGCGACATGGTTTCGACGGGGGTAGTGTGGGTTAGAGTAGCGAGCCGGGGATCCTGGGACCCGTTAAACAGGGAAACATTCAATAAACGCTAACAATCCTGTAGCGATCGCGGCCTAGCGGCCGCCGTCCGCCTGAACTGTGTCTACTGGGTTCAGAGCCGGGCGTCATGAACAGTAGCACTACCGACTGAGAGCGCCTGGTATCAATCGGGAAATTAACAGGCTAGCAAAGTTTTGACCCTGTCCTTGGGGGCGAGACAGCGCGAAATTCAAAACAAGGACTGCGCTCGGAGAGACTCTGGCTGGCATGCCTTCGGACGGTGGGTTCGACTCCCCCCGCCTCCACCAGATATATTGTTTTGCTGGGTCAAGCGGTATGCAGGATGGTTCCTGAATACCGCTTCTTGCATGATGCTGCTTCCTGACCTTCTGAGCTGAACTCCATAACTCTACAAGCCAAGCCTGAGAAAAGCCCTAAGGGGCCGCATTCTCAGGCTTTTTTTCCTGCAAAATACGCCAATAATTTTGTCCTGTTATGTGTCCTCTTACATACCTGTGCGGTAAATGCCCCAAGTGGCTATGCTTCAGGAGGTGCAGGCATGTACGACGTGGCTGTTAATCCTCCCCAACAGTTCGGCAAGCATTGTGACCGTTTGAAAGAGACAATCTGCTAATCGTGGCGCTCTTTTTGCTTTTCCCCAATTATGTGCGATTGATTGTGGAAAACTCCAGGCCTGTAATGATATGCTTGTTACGCATACAAAAATAAACGTGGAGGTGCAGGTAAGCAGTCTAGGGTCCGATGTGCCTAAGTAAAGGAGGAGAAGATGTTGAATAAGGGAGCATTTGACAAGAACCAGCAGATTGCCATTGATTTTTTGCAGGACTGTGAAACCAGAAAAGTGTTGGCGGAAATTAACGATGCAATTTGGTCCTATGCAGAACTAGGGTTAGAAGAGTACAATACTGCAAACTTGCTCATCAACTATTTGGAAAAGGAAGGGTTTGAGGTTGAAAAAGGGGTCGGCGGGATGCCAACTGCCTTCGTTGCTACCTTTTCTAACGGTCCAGGGCCCACCATCGGCGTATTAGGTGAGTTAGATGCACTACCAATGCTATCGCAAGAGGCAGGAAATCCCACTCACACACCCATAACTGAAATAAGAGGCGCTATAGCACCAGGGCATGCTTGTACTCACAATACTATGGCTACTGCAGCTGCTGGTACGGTTGTAGCAGTTAAGAAAGCTATGGAAGACGGGGGATTCACCGGAACTATCAAGATGTTCGGGAGCCCTGCTGAAGAAACGGTAATCAGCCGTCCTTTCATGGTTTATGCCGGGGTATTTGATGGTGTGGATGTTGTGATTGATAACCATGGGGGAGCTGGCTTTGGTGCATCTTACGGAGTAGGGAGTAATGCCAATTGGTCCTTCTCCGTTACCTTCCGCGGAAAAACAGCGCACTCTGCCGGAGCCCCATGGCGCGGAAGATCAGCCCTGGATGCTGCTCAAATAATGAATATGAGCACCGAGTTCCTACGGGAACATTTGCACTACACATCCCGATTGCACTATGTAATGACCGAAGGTGGAGAAGGCCCTAATGTAGTTCCTGATAGGGCAACTACCTGGTATTACGTCAGAAACTCAGACAAACTGATCAAGTCTGATTTCGAAAGGGTGGTAAACTGTGCCAAGGCTGCGGCCCTTGCCACAGATACTCAAATGGAAATCACCCCCTATACAGCGATCCATCAATGCTATCGAAATGAACCTTTGGCAAATCTGGTTCAAGCGAATATCAAGAGGGTGGGAATGCCCGAGTGGACTGAGGAAGAACAAGCATTCGTCAGAGAACTACAAAGAAGTGTGGGGGCAGAGGAAAATGGCCTTCCTGATAGTTCTGTAATTGATGATAAGCCAAGAGGGCCATCTTCAGAATTTGTAGGCGGCGGTTCATCTGACATAGGCGAGGTTTCCTTAGTTGTGCCTCTCACAACTGTTAGATTCCCATCGTCTGCTCGGGGAGCTATCGGTCATCACTGGACCACCACTGCGGTAACCGGTTCTACTATCGCACATAAGGGGTTGATAGCGGGAGCCATGGCAATGGCGGCCAGTGCTGTAGAATTATTGACTAATCCTGATAAGGTCACTGAGATTAGAGCAGATTTCAGGAAGATGCAGGAGGAGCACTTCTACAACTACAAGAACGATGGAAAGAACTTAATCCTGGATGAAAACGGGAACGCCCAATTTGAGTCTTACTTACCTCTTCTATTTGGTGTGGCAGGAAAGTATGAGTATGATCCTGAGAACGGCAAGTTCTTCGTGCCGGAAGGTAAAGAGGTGGCCCCACCAGTAGGATTCCTCAGTGAGCAAATGGCTAAGTATCGTCCTCAGATGGCTAAACATTATAAGACTCCAAAGTGGTACGATGGACCGGAGATTATAACGGAATAAAGTATCTGGTCAAGACCATAGGTCCTTACTGTGGTTGGACAGCGATATTGTCACCTAATAGCTGGACAGCGAAAATGTCACTATGAGGCGAGTAATATCGTTGTCGGAGAAAGAGCTGAGAAGGTTTCGGCTAATCCAAGATGCAATCGACGGATCTTGAACTGTCGCAGAGGTGGCGACCTTGCCGGGGGGTAAGTGCGCGCCACCTCAAGCGCCTGAGGAAGGGAGTCCGTCTCTCATCGCCCCGAGATAGTTGTCGTCGCCGTAAGAAGCAGCTGCAGAAGGTCAGGATCATCTTGGTGGGACCGGAGGCGTATAGCGATGCATGATTCTATTCTGCTATTTGGTGCCGTCTACCTTCTCGGCGTTAGCCTTTGGGCCGTCGGACTGGTCTTGTACGACAAGCGCGCCTCTAAGCGAGGTTCCTGGCGCATGAGAGAGCGGACGCTGCTCTTGACCTCCGCTCTAGGCGGCTCTCTTGCCATGCTCATCGCCATGCGCTTGATCCGCCATAAGACACAGCATGCCAAGTTCATGGTTGGTATTCCCGTGATCATTGTTCTGCAGATTGCGGCGGGCTTGTTTGTGTGGTCTCGGTTGGGGCCCAGATGAAACGCTGGCCTTTGGCATGGTATTAGCCGGTTAGTATGATGGAACAAAAGATCGCTAGGATCAAGGGGATAGAACGAGGGGGATCACATGCTGACAAGGTGCGGTGTGTGCTGCTCAAAGGACTGCAAGGCTTACGGAACGGAGTGCAGAGGATGTGAAGCTTTGGCCGGTCGCGTGCCCTGGGCTCCATATTACGGCAAGGAGCACTGCCCCATCTATGAGTGCACGATGCAGCGTGGCCTTTTGAGCTGCGGGGACTGTGGACAGGCGCCATGCCGCGTATGGCAGGCTACCCGGAACCCAGATGCGAGTGATGAAGCATTCAACGCAGACATTCATTCCCGGCTTAGAAACCTTGAGAAGAGGCGTTCGGATAAGCATCGCCTGGAGCTGGGGCTGCGGCCAGACGATGCATCGAAATGAAGACACCCCATGAATTGGGCATAGTTTTGAGGGGTTATTGCCAGGCTCAAGTTGGTAACTGAGTCATTCCCCTAGTCGGCTTGTTATTGTGCACTGGACCTATGATACGAGTAGGATTGAGTAAGCGGTATTGGGAAGTAGCTCCCAGATACCGCTTTTTTCTGTGTGCTCATGTTGTGGAGTCGAAGTCGCAAACTTACGGTAAGCACTGACCTTCGATGAAAGGTCAAGTGCCTTTATGCCTTAATTCGTTATAGTAACTAACCGATCACGTGTGGAATGCGCATGGGGAGACAACGCCCTGGCCAGGAGGATTTCGTAGCTGGGCCGAGAAACTCACCCGTAAGGGAGGACAGGGTAAGGGGGTCCTTCCGGAGCAAACGATCAATCGGAGGTGGATTACTATGGACCGCATCAAGGTGATTGAGGAGCTATCCAATGCTTTTGGGCCCCCAGGTTTTGAGGACGCAGTGGTGGAAGTCATCACCAGACATTCAGTCGGACTTGACGTAGACGTCGATCCGATGAACAATGTATACACGCGCCTGAAGGGTAATTCCGGTAACAGGCCGGTGGTTATGCTCGATGCCCATTCCGATGAGGTAGGATTCATGGTTCAAGCCATTACGCCTAAGGGCCTACTCAGTTTTCTTCCCCTTGGCGGGTGGGTAGTGACCAATATTCCAGCGCACCCCGTCGTGATCAGAAACAGCAAAGGGCAGCTGATTAAGGGTATCACAACGTCGAGGCCACCGCACTTCATCGGCGAGGCCCAGAGAGACAAGAAGCTGACACTGGATGACATCTATGTGGATATCGGCGCGACCAGCCGGGCAGAAGTCATCGAGGTCTTTGGCATCGAGCCGGGGGATCCCATTGTCCCGGATGTTAGTTTCTCGTACAATGAACAAACCGGGGTCATGAGGGGGAAGTGTTTCGACAACCGGATGGGCTGCCTGTGTATCATAGAGGTCATGGATCGGCTGAAGGATGAGAACCTGAACGTTGACGTTGTTGGAGCGTTTGCTGCTCAGGAAGAGGTGGGCACGCGGGGTGCCGAGGTAACCGCCAGGGCCGCAAAGCCCGATCTTGCCATCGTTTTCGAGGGTTCTCCTGCAGATGACATCTATTACGATGAATTCACTGCCCAGGGTTGTCTGAAAAAGGGAACACAGATCAGGCATCTGGATCGATCCATGGTCAGTAATCCGCGCTTCATCGGCTATGCCAAGGAGTTGGCCAAGGCAAAGGGTATCGCCTACCAGAGTGCAGTCCGTGCCCAGGGTGGCACCAATGCCGGGAAGATTCATCTGTCCAACAAGGGCGTGCCGACGCTTGTACTCGGGATTCCAGTGAGGTATGCACATACGCATTACGGTTACTCCTCGGTTTTCGATGTCGATGCCACCGTGGATCTGGCGGTAGAGGTGATCAAAGGCCTGACTGACGCAAAGGTGAGGGAGTTGCTGGGGCGCAAATAGATTGCCCTCGCCGGCAGGGTTACTCTTGAAGTGCTAATGCTAATCCATGTTGTCCAGAGAAAGATGGTGCCAAATGTCCACGAGGTCCAGAGAAAGATGGTGCCAAATGTCCACGAGTTGGGGAGCGGTTGCCAGAGTAGCTGATCTCCTGGGGGCAGGTGTCTGGGCTGCTGGATATAGAGTCAGGACTCAAGCGAGTGGCGATGAGTTTATCGCTCTGGTTCTCTCCAAACTGTTGCCCTCTGCACACGCAATAGTTTGATATTGTCTAGGCGGTGCGCCTTGTATCATCTGTCATTACTCTAGCCGAATTTCATGGATCTGCAGCTGCGGCATAGGGCGTTGCTCCTGTGCCGCTTTTTCCTGCATTCCAGAATGAGTCAGCGAGACGGGTCGCCGCCCCAGGGTCAGTCGCCTTTCCCCGATGGTGAAAATTGCCTGACCATATGATATTCTGAAGGTGAGCTGATGGGTAAGGAGCCAGGAGGAGCTTCGCTGACCGATTGGCCGAGTACAAGACAAATAAGGGTGCGCTGCGACAGGCTGCTCCCGCCAGATGGTGTTGCGAGACGGGAAACCACTATGTGGACGAAGACCAGTGAATTGAGGACTATAACAGTTTGTTTGGGAGGGTTGTTGATGAAGGCATTGATCGTCATCGATATGTTGGAGGACTTTATAGAAAAGGAAGGCGCCCTGTATGTAGGGCAGGAGGGAGAGGAACTCATCCCCTTTATCAACCAGAAGATACAGGAGTTTCGGCAGGCTGGGGCACCCATCATCTTCATCGCTGACTCCCACGAGGAGGATGACAGCGAATTTGACATGTTTCAGCCCCATTGCATAACCGGAACACCTGGCTCGGACATTGTTGCCGCCCTTGATGTTCAACCGGGAGATAGAGTCATCAGAAAGCGCCGCTACTCGGCGTTCTTTGGCACGGACCTGGATATCACCCTGCGTGAACGGGGTGTGGACGAACTGTATCTGGTGGGTGTGTGCACAAACATCTGCGTGCTCTACACGGCGGCTGACGCGCGCAATCTGGGGTACACAGTTAACATCTACCGCGACGGAGTAGCATCTTTTGACCAGGCGGCCCATGATTTTGCCCTGAGCGAGGCGGAGAAGACGCTGGGCTGCAGGGTGATCTGAGCTGAGTGGCTCGCCTGAGCGAAGAGGAGAAGGGGATTCGTGTTTGAGCTAGACAAGACGCAGTATCATCTGGTTGCGCACCTTACGGGTGGCAAAATCCACTATCCTGAGCCCGAGTCCGTCATTAGAGGGCACAGCCCGGGGCGTGTCTTTGTCGATCGAGTGAGTGGGCCGCGAGCTGCCTTTATCTATGTCCGTGGGCAAGGCGGCTTCTACCTGTTGGGTGACGCAGAGCAGAGCGGCTTCGTGGCCGAGGTAGAAAGACTGGTAGATACATACTTCGCTCCTTACCTGCAGGCCCAGGGTATCAGCGGCTTTGAGTTCAGTGCGGATGATCCAGCCTGGCATCCCGCTATTAGGGCTGCGTTCTCAGGGCGAGAGCTGCAATCGGATTCCCAGCATGTGTACCTGCTCGATCGGCCTCGATGGAAAGAGGTAGCGGCCAGGGCACAGGCAGTCCCCATCGATGCCGCGCTCCTAAATGGCCCCCTGGGCAACGATCAGTTTCTTGCCAGGAAGCTGCAGGATTGTTGGCTGACGTATGATGAGTTCAGTGCCCATGGACTAGGCAGTTGCGTCGTTTGCGATGGCCGGGTTGTCAGCCTGTGTTTCAGCGGCTATGCGGCTGATCAAAGGCATGCAATTGTCGTAGAAACATTGCCTGAGTCTCGGCGACGAGGTTTCGCCAAACTGGCTGCAGCAGCGTTGCTGGAGCAATACCACGCACAAGACATTATCGCTCATTGGGATGTGATGCCAGGCAACCTGGGCTCTATTGCCCTGGCTGAGAGTCTCGGCTTTGCCTGGGCATACACCTATTGTGTCTACTATTTCTCGCTATGACGGAGGAGGGAGACCGGCTGAGATGATAGTCTCGGTTACAGGGGACAATGAGCAAGTATGGGCGGCCCTGTGCGTTGCCCTCTGGCCGGATGAAAGCGCCGAGAATCTGCTTGAGCAACGTGCCAGGGGAGAACTGCCTAACGAGTTTCTCTATCTTATTGGCGATCAGGCTGTCGCCTTCCTCAGCCTTTCGTTGCGGCATGACTATGTCGAAGGTACTGACTCCAGCCCAGTGGGCTACCTGGAGGGCATCTATGTGAAGCCGGAATACCGAGGGCGGGGAATAGCGAGAGAGCTGGTTGAGTACGCAAAGCGATGGGCCAGAGAGCGCCGTTGCTCCCAGCTAGCCTCCGATTGTGAGGTTGGCAACGAACTCGGTGAGACCTTCCACAAGCGAACAGGCTTCCAGGAAGCGAATCGGATCATCTGTTTTACACTGGACCTGCACACGCGCTAGGTTGCCACCCCTGGACAGCTATTAGAGGAGGGGAATGGCCTGTACCTTGAATATGGGGAAAGGGAAGTAGAATATCTGAAATCACGGGATAAGAGACTGGGTGCCGCCATAGACCAGATCGGGCATATCTACCGGCCGGTTGATTCAGACCTATTCTCTTCCGTTGTGCATCACATTATCGGGCAGCAGATTTCTACAGCAGCCCAGCGAACGATATGGCGGCGAATGAACGAGGTTCTGGGCGAGGTCACCGCCGAGGCTGTCTGCCGGAGCGACCGGGAGGAACTGCAGAAGCTGGGCATGACTTTTCGCAAGGCGGACTACATCAAGGCCTTTGCGCAGCAGGTATACGACGGCGAGTTTGACCTGGAGGCGCTGGCGCAGAAAAGCGATGCCGAGGTAATCGCCGAGTTGACCAAACTGGACGGTGTCGGCCGCTGGACAGCGGAGATGATCCTGATTTTCTGTCTGCAACGGCCGGATGTGCTCAGCTTTGGCGATCTGGCCATTCAGCGGGGGCTGCGAATGCTCTATCATCACCGAAAAATCGATCGCCAACTGTTTGAGAAGTACCGGCGGCGCTACAGCCCCTATGGGACGGTAGCCAGCCTATACCTCTGGGCGATCGCCGGTGGTGACATCGCCGGCATGAAGGATTACGCGCCGGCGAAGAGCGAAAGTTGACAACAAGAAATGAAAAGGGGCTGTCGCACTGACTTATACAAGCGTTCCGCCTTTGACAGGGCATCACCCTCTCCGGCGCTGGCGATGCCCTGTCCTCCACATGCTCAAGAAAACACCCACTGCAACTCAGGAGAGGCAGTGGGTGTTATTGCGACAGTCCCTTTGTATAGCTGTCTAGCGGGCGTTCCCGCTCTTGCTCATGATATATTCGTCGATGGCCGCCGCAGCCGTTCTGCCGGCGCCCATGGCCAGAATCACTGTGGCTGAGCCCGTCACCGCATCGCCGCCGGCATAGACGCCCTCCAGCGACGTCAGTCCGGTAGGCCCGTCCACGATGATGCCGCCCCACCTTTCGGTCTGGAGCCCCGGGGTCGTAGATGCGATCAACGGGTTAGGCGAAGTGCCGATGGCCATGATCACACAGTCGGCATCCAGGAGAAACTCGCTGCCTGGAATCGGCACCGGTCTCGCCCGGCCGGACTCATCCGGTTCGCTGAGCTGCATCCGCTGGCACTTGACCTGCTTTGCCCAACCATTCTCATCGCCCTCAATGGCCACGGGGTTGGTCAGGAACATGAAATCGATGCCCTCTTCCTTGGTATGCTCGACCTCTTCCAGCCGGGCTGGCAGTTCCTTCTCGGTACGGCGGTAGACGATGGTCACGTCTGCTCCCAGCCGTTTGGCGCAGCGGGCTGCGTCCATGGCCACATTGCCGCCGCCGACCACGGCAACCCTCTCCCCCCGGTGGATAGGAGTTGCGCTGCCAGGCTCATAGGCCTTCATCAGGTTGACACGCGTCAGGAACTCGTTGGCCGAGTAGACGCCGTTCAGGTTCTCGCCCGGGATGCCCATAAAGCGAGGGAGGCCGGCACCGGAGCCGATGAACACCGCTTCATAGCCATGTTCGTTCATCAGTTCCTCGATGGATAGCACCTTGCCAATGACCATGTTGGTAGCGATCTCTACACCGAGATTCTGAAGATTTTCTATCTCCTTCTGAACAATCAGCTTCGGCAGCCTAAACTCCGGAATGCCATAGACCAGCACGCCGCCCGCCACGTGCAGGGCTTCGAAGATGGTGACCTGGTAGCCCTTCTTGGCGAGATCGCCAGCGCAGGCAAGCCCAGAGGGGCCGGAGCCGATGATAGCCACCTTGTGACCGTTGGGGGCTGGCTTCTCTGGCTTCGCCATGCTGTTGGCAAGGTGATAATCGGCGACGAAGCGCTCCAGCCTGCCGATGGCAACCGGCTCATGCTTGATGCCGCGCACACAGCGCGCCTCACACTGCGATTCCTGGGGGCAGACCCTGCCGCATACGGCCGGCAGAGAGTTGGTACGGGTGATGATTTCGTAAGCTGCTTCGAAGTTGCCGGCAGCCGTCTCCTTGATGAAGTCTGGAATATTGACTCTCACCGGGCAGCCGTCAACACACGGCCTGTGTTTGCAGTTCAGGCAGCGCTCTGCTTCGTCGATGGCCTGCTCGGCGCTATATCCGAGAGCAACCTCTAGAAAGTTCTTATTTCGTTCGTCCGGAGCCTGTGCCGGCATCGGGTTCTTCTTCGGTGACATATTCGGCATCTCACTCAGCCTCCTTGTATAGATTGCAGACCGCCTGATGAGCTTCTCTCTCAAAGGCCCTATAGGTAGCGGATCGGGCTATGGCTTCGTCAAAGTCAACCTGGTGACCGTCGAAATCAGGGCCGTCCACACAGGCAAACTTAACCTGTCCGCCTACCGTCAGGCGGCAGCCGCCGCACATGCCGGTGCCATCAATCATGATCGGGTTCATGCTGACCATCGTCTTTACGCCGTATTCCTTAGTCAACAGGCTGACAAACTTCATCATCACCAGCGGCCCAATGGTGATCACCTGGTCGTACTTTTCGCCGCTCTCCAGCAGTGCTCGGAGGGCATCAGTGACCAGGCCCTTCTCTCCGTAGCTGCCATCGTCGGTCATCACGATCAGGCGCTGGCTGGCCTGCCGGAACTCATCCTCCAGGATGACCAGATCCTTGTTGCGGAAACCGATGATCGAATGAACCTCGCAACCCTGAGCATGCAGCTTCTTGGCAACCGGGTAGGCGATAGCGCAACCGACGCCGCCGCCGACAACGGCTACCTTATTTAGGCCCTCTGTCTCCGTCGCCTTGCCCAGCGGCCCGACAAAGTCCTGCAGGCAGTCACCCTCCTCCAGGTGGTTCAGCTTCTCTGTCGTAGCGCCGACGACCTGAAAGATGATGGTAACGGTGCCCCGTTCTCGGTCGTAATCTGCAACGGTCAGCGGGATTCGCTCTCCGTCAGCATCTACCCGCAGGATTACGAACTGACCGGGCTCGGCCTTCTTCGCGATCAGCGGCGCAGAAATCTCCATCAAGGTTACCGAGGGATTCAGCGTCTTTTTTCTAACTATCTGATACATGGTGTCTCCTCCTGACAGATTATAGCACTTATTTTGCGATAGATTACGGCTATGGTATCACACTCAAAAGACGTGACAGAAGAAGTATACCACATTCTAAAGTGTCATTTTAGAGCGTTTTACTGGGTAATTTTGTCCCAGCTAATTGTCAGATTGATTAAGAAGGTTGCGGCAGATGCCTTGTCGAAGTAAATATTTGTTTGCGCGACTTGATGATGAGGAGGAATGAACATGGCACGGGTGAGAGGAGAGCCCATTCCGTTACAGGTAAACAAACGATACTCAACTTTTCAGCTCTATGCGGAGATCTACAACAGGCAGCTGGCACCCGATCTGGCATTACAGATAGCTGTGCTGGAGATCATGAGCTGGTTGCGCAAACGATTTGCGGCTTTTGGCGAGCTGCCGGCTGAGATGGAGCTGCCGACAGCCGACGATTATGCATCGCTGCCGGCAGGCGCCATCAGGTCGTTCCATGCGGATTTAGGTCATAAAGTAGACGTGCTTTACGTGCCAGAGGATGGCATCTGGGCCCTGCGGCTGGTTGAACCCGATCAGGGTGCCAATCAGGACGGCCCAGTGCCGCGCCCGCCGGTTATCGGCAGGCTCTTTGAGACCAATATGGCCCTGCGGATCGTCCGCGATCGAGTTCAGGTGGGGTTTCGCACCATCTGCTCAGAGCCGGAGCACCAGACGGTGGATTGTGAGGTATTCCGGCCGGTGGCCGTCAGAAGTATCGCCAACAACCCCCTTCTGGGATTGCGGCAGGTGGTGAAGCTTCGGCCCGAGATAATACCCGTAACGACCAATGCCGACTTCCGCAACCTGAAGGGGTTGATCCGCGCCAGGGAGAGGGCATTGCCGCTGGTGGTCATCACGGAGCCGCCGAGTGCCGAGATTGCTGCGGCGCTGCACGGATTTGAGGGCGAGGAACTCCACAGAGCATTGATGCCTGCTTCGGTACTGGAGTCTCAGCGCGCTCGGCTGGCGATTCGCCTGCTGCCGCCGAAGGAAATTCGGCCGCGACAGATCAACGCTCAGCGGTTGGCGCAGTCGTTGGTCGCCTTTGCCCATGTGGCCAGTTGCGCCGACAGTCAGTTGGCGAAGCTTAGGCAATGCGTTCCCGACAGTGACTTGCAGCCCGGCGACGCGGTCATCTTCTATCCAGACTCGTATGTGGAGGTAATCCCCTATCAGGAGATCGTCTGCGACCCAGAGCAGGCTCGCCGGGAACTAGCTGAGAAACTAAAGCTCTTCCCCAAACGCCGGGACGTCGATTTCCACGATGTGCTGTTCTTTTCCGATGCCCAGATCCAGCAGAGCAGCCGGAGAACCGCCAGTCTCGCCAAGCAGGGGGCGACGGTGGAGCTCTTGCAGGAAGAATGCAACGAGCTCCGCACCAGGATCCGCGAGCTACAGGAGGAGCGCCGCGACATCATCCAGCGTGCCGCAGCCAATGAGCGCCTCGAGCGGGAGTTCCGCCAGGCAGTGGACCGCTGTAGCGAGCTGCGGCAGCAGGTGGATCAGCTGCGGGACAAGCTAGCAGGACAGGCCTCCCTGATCGCTGATCGGGACAGAGCCATCGCCTTCTATCAGCGCAAGGCCCAGGACGCGGCGAAGTTTCCAACAACGCTGGGGCAGATCGAGGAATGGGTCAGGGATAACCTCGCCGAGGATGTAGTTCTCCACGAACGCGCGGTAGCGGAGCTGAGAAAGGCGAAGCGCCCCGCCTCGCCGACGGCGCTAGCTGATGGTCTATATTTTCTGGCTGCCTATGCGCGGTATCGGCGGCAGGAGATCGATCAGGCGATGCTCGAGCTCTACCAGATTGACTATCTCTGGGTGCCATGCTCTGTGGGCAGGGCGACACTGCAGGTAGCCAAGCGGCACTATGAAATCCAGGTAACCAATCAGGAGGGAATCAGAGAACGGCGCTTGCTCGACCTACACCTCAAACACGGGGTAGGCACCCACCTGATCCGCATCTACTTCCTCTGGGACGCTGAGCAACAAAAGGTTATTGTAGGGTCGCTGCCTGACCATCTTCCCATCTATCAGAAGCGGGTTCGCCGCAGAAGCAGATAACCTGCACCCTGGCAAGGCGGCGGCTGCCGTCGCTGCAGGAGCACTTCCCTGGCACAGATAGCTGTCGGTACAGGACGGCAGCGCTGGTGTTTCAGCAAGAGCGAAGGTTAAGGGCGATGCCCTGCTGGTGATCCAGCAGAGGCACCGCCCTTCTCGTTGCCGCAAGAGCGGCCCATATCCTCCAGCTGCCTACGTTACTTAGTTGGATCGCCGCCCTGAATAAAGGTATAGATGTCGTCGGTGACGCTCTGAATATTATCCTCGCCCAGGTACGCCATGTGGCCCGCTTCATATCCCTTGACGAACACCCGATCCAATGGCAGGTCGGAGTGATCCAGGGTGTAATAGAGGATGCCGATCTGCGTGCAGATGTCATACCAGCCGTTGATGAAGAACGTGCGCATGGTCGGTGTGCGGCGCATGGCAGCGCTCAGGTTCTGCGCTGTCGTGCGCCCCTTGACATCGTAGTTCCAGCTCGGCCACAACGAATGGGAGTTGACGAAATTGCGGTCAGTCTTGATGCCCAGCAACGGGAAGAGTTCCCCACAGAGCACCGACTGGTAGAAGGCATTGTACTTCCCCTCGGCGGCGTCGTCGCGTGGGCCAAAAGTCTGCTCATCCAGGCCTGGCGAGTAGAGTGGCCGGGTGATCCGCCCATCGAGGCGGGCGACTGCTCGGCCTTTCTTGCGAGCCACCTGGCTGCGAAATTCCACTTCTTCAACCACCAGGGCCCGCTTCTCCAGATATTCGCGGGAAACGCCGGTGTAATACATTACGCGCTCGATGATCCGCTCCCGGGCCTCGCCCTGCAGGGTGTTCCCCTGATAGAGTGCCAGCAGATAGTCGGTGTCAGCAAACTGCTTCGCCTCGGCCACGAACTCCTCTACCGTCTGGTTGGAAGGATGGTTGTGGTACCAGTTGACGGCTGCCAGAGTCGGGAAAGCCAGCACCGCCGGGTACACCGGGGGTGCCTCGCGGTACTTGCCTACTTTGACGGTATTACCGATCAGGATCAGGCCGTCAAAGGTGACGCTGTAGGCGCGCTCAGCTCCAGAGAGGGAGCCCATCCCCGCCACCGTGGTGGCGCGGGTACAGCCGTAGCTTTCGCCCAGCAGGTACTTGGGGCTCTGCCAGCGGTTGTAGCGGGCCAGCCAGGCCTGAATGAAGGTGAGGATCGCCTCAGCATCCTCCTCAATCCCGTAGAACATGTCCCGCCTGGACTCATCCAGCAGGCGTCCGAAGCCGGTGCCGACAGGGTCGATGAGCACCAGATCGGCGATATCCAACAGGCACTGGTCGTTGTCGCACGCCTCATAAGGTGGGAGCGGCAGACCGTCATCATCTACCTCGCCATACTTAACCCGTCTGGGCCCCAGAAATCCCACGTGTACCATCATGGACGAGGTGCCTGGTCCCCCGTTGAACCCAAAGATGACTGGCCGCGACTTCACATCCTCTACATCAGAACGAAAATACGAGTACGAGAAGATGGAGGCGATGGGTTTCCCCTCGTCGTCATAGAAGACATTATCCTCACTGACCGTATGGTAGGGCACTTCCTTGCCGCGCAGCGTAATGGTCCCCTCTCCAGTGAAGCGAGAAGGGGCAAAAACATCGGTCTTTAACATCGCAATCCCTCCCTAAAACTATCTCTGGAACAGAAGTCATCACATCCTACTTCATTGTGTCAGTCTAATATCCTCTTAAAGTCCCCTTCATGAAGAGATGACAGGAATTGCTGGCCCACCAGTCTTGCCGAAACAAGCGCAGACTGGTCTCGGGGGAATCCGCGGCAGGGAAGGTGCGGTGCGGTGTCGAAATCAGGAAGCGAATTCACCAGAGAGGCGGAGGGTTTGTAGATGCCATTGCAGATCGTGAGAAACGATATTGCCAGGATGAAGGTCGATGCCATCGTCAACGCCGCCAACACTGAGCTGCAGATGGGCGGAGGCGTCTGCGGAGCCATTTTTCGAGCTGCCGGCGCCCGGGAGCTGCAGGCGGCCTGTGACGCGTTGAAGCCCATCAATACGGGTGAGGCCGTGATCACTAGCGCCTTCAACCTGCCAGCCAGGTATATCATCCATACGGCGGGGCCTGTATATCGGGGTGGGCAGCATGGCGAGGCGGGGTTGCTGCAGGCCTGCTACCTCAATTCGCTTAAGCTGGCGCAGCAATATGAGTGTGAATCAGTCGCTTTTCCGCTGATCTCCAGCGGCCTCTTTGGCTATCCCAAGGGCGAAGCATTGGCGATTGCCATGTCTGCTATCCGCGGCTTCCTGCTGGACAACGACCTCACGGTCTACCTCGTCGTCTTTGACAAAGCGGCATTCGCTCTCTCCCAGGAGTTGCTGGGGGAAGTGAGCGCCTACGTCGATCAGCACTACGTTGATCGGCACATAGATATGCGCCGCCGAAGGCAGTTGCTCGATGCCGAGATGGTGGCGCTTAAGGAAGCTCCGGCTGAGGATGTAGTCTTCAGCCGGGTCATGGGCGTCGATGAGCTGATCGGCCGGCTTGATGAATCGTTCTCCGAAACGCTGCTGCGGCTGATCGATGCCAAGGGCATGACCGATGTTGAGGTCTACAAGGGTGCTAACCTTGATCGGCGGCTGTTCTCCAAAATACGCAGCAATCAGGGCTATCGGCCGAGCAAGAAAACCGCCATCGCTCTGGCCATCGCGCTGGAGCTTGATCTGGAGGAGACGAACGACTTGCTGGAACGGGCTGGTTATGCCCTCTCCCGCAGCCAGAAGTTCGATGTGATCATTGAGTACTTCATCAGCAACGGGAAATACGACATTTTTGAGATCAATGAGGTACTATTCTACTACGATCAACCGCTGCTGGGCGGATGAGATTTGTCGCCTGGGAAGCGACCTGACTGATTAGGGCGGGTGGTATCCTCTGTTCAGAACAATAAGGAACGGAGGAACAGGCGATGAAGAAGAACCTGACGGAACTGGTGTTTATCCTGGATAAGAGTGGGTCCATGTCCGGATTGGAGAGCGACACCATCGGTGGATTCAACTCCATGCTGGAGAAGCAGAAGGCGGTCGAGGGCGACGCGCGGATCACGACGGTGCTGTTTAACCACGGCTATGAAGTGCTGCACGACCGGATTGCCATCCGGGCGGTGGCCCCCATCACCGAGATGGAGTACTCGGTGGGGGGTTCGACAGCGCTGCTGGACGCCATCGGCAGAACTATCAACAAGATTGTCAGCGCTCAGAAGCATACGCTGGCGGAGTTTCGGGCCGACAAGGTGTTGTTCGTGATTATCACCGATGGTATGGAGAATGCCAGCCGCGAGTTCACCTATGGCCAGGTCAGGTCGATGATTGAGTATGAGAAGTCCAGATATGGCTGGGAGTTCATCTTTCTTGGCGCCAATATCGATGCGGTGGAATTCGCCGGACGTTTCGGCATTGCCCCGGAGCGGGCGCAGAACTTCCACGCCGATAGCGAGGGCACGCGGCTCAACTACGCAGTAACGGCGGACGCAGTCAGGTCGTTCCGCACCAGCGGCTCCATCAGGGACGACTGGGGCGAGGAGATCCGGCAGGATTTCGTGCGTCGTGGCGGCCAGAGGAGCCCCGGGCGCGGCACGCAGCAGCCGAAGTGATGTGTCGTCATCGACGATTCAGCGCGGCATCGGACGCAAGCGCCGGTGCCGCTTTTTCTCTGGGAAAATCACCAGCGACTACCCCCCTGGGGAGGATGGGGTTAGCTCCAGGGAGAAGCTAATGGTAAACGCGATTCCTGGAAGGAGGAAAGACAGTGGTTCGTGTAGAGGTCAACATGGTAGTGCCAGATAGTCTGGAGGCGCTGGCGCTGTATGAGAGCATTTTTGACGTGGAGCGCCTTGAGGTAACCAACTTCGAGAAGGGCATGAACGAAGCGATCTTCAGCATGTATGGAACGCGGTTCCACATGCTCGACGAGAATCCCGAGTATATGCTCATCGCCCCTAAGGGTGGTATCCAGCCCATGTGGATGAACGTTCTGGTGCCGGATATCAAGGCGACTTATGCCAAGGCGATGGCCGCGGGCTGTGTGGAGATCCAGCCGGTGAAGGAACTGCCGGCCATGGGTGTGAGCAACGCGATATTTCAGGATCCATTCGGCTTTCAGTGGCTGCTCCATCAAGTCCACCGGGTGATCAGCTTTGAAGAGCGGCTGCGCATCATGGAGGACTGCGTGAGGAAGGGGCAGCTGTGAGGGAAGTGCGCACACCGCCCCACCTGATCAACGAGCGCTATGCAGACCGCTATTTCGACGTGGTCGATGCGCTGGAAGAGGCTGAGCACATCCACTTCCGGCACAATCGGCTGCTGGAGCGGCTCGCGGCTAACGACGGGCGGTTGGTGATCGGAGAAACAGGGTTTGGGGCGGGGCGCATTGTCGTCGCGCTGATGGATTTCCTGCGGCGGCACGGCGTGGAGAACGTCGCGATCGACTACTACTCGGTGGAGCTGCACCCGCTCAGCGTGGATCGCATCTGCACCATCCTCGCCCATTTCCAGGACAGGGCCGACGAGGAGATCGCCGCCCTGGTGGAGGCCTATCGGTCGCTGGATATCCAGCGGCCCGGCTGGCACAGCATGCGGCTTCAGCGCCCCTTCGGGGTGATTGGCCTGCGCCTCTGGATCGGCGAGGCGCTGGAAATGGTGGAGGCGCTGGATACAGCCTGCGATCTCTGGTTCCTGGACGGTCACAGCCCGCGCAAGAACCCGTCCATGTGGCGCCCGGAACTGCTAGCTGCCATTGGCGAAAGGACTAAGCCTGGCGGCGCCTGTTCTACGTTTACTGTGGCCAGCGCTGTCCAGCGGAGCCTGGCTGCCGCCGGATTCTCTGTCCGGAAGCTGCCGGGGCACGGCGTGAAAAAGGAAGTGCTGCAAGGACTGAGGTCGTCGCGAGAGCCCTCACCATTGTCCCCCTAAAGTGCAGGGGATGTCCTCCTTCGTGCCTATGGCGATGAGCCCTAAAGGGTATGCCCAGGCTAGATATCCGATCGTGCACCAGCCTCTGAACGAGCGAAGCCCAGGAAGGTGCCTCAAGTCGCCGCCCGGCGTCCCTCCCGGGAAGGAAGCTGGGCGAGAATCGTGGCTGTCAACATGGTGGCACAACCTGCTGCCTGGCGCGCAGTAACCTGCTCGCTGAGGATGGCTATGCCGGTCAGCAGCGCAAACACCGACTCCAGCGAGAGAATTATCGAGGCGATGGTGGGGTCGGTGTCTCGTTGCGCAATGATCTGCAGGGTGTAGGCTACCCCGCAGGACATGATTCCTGCGTAGAGAATCGGTAGCCAGGAGCTGACGATGCCTGCCCAGTCGATGGTCTCGAACGCCAGCATGAACGGGGTCGAGAGCAGCCCGCAGACGAAAAACTGCAGGCAGGATAGCTTCACGCCGTTTACATGGGGCGAGAAATGGTCAATGACCAGAATGTGGACGGCGAAGCCGACGGCGCAGGCCATGACCAGCCAGTCGCCTTTGCCGATGGACAGCCCTTCTTCGACGGAGAGCAGGTAGAGACCGATGGTCGCCAGCGCCACACAGAGCCAGACGAGCGGGCGCACCCGGCGCTTCAGGAACAGGCCCAGCAGCGGCACCAGCACGATGTAGAGGGCGGTGATAAACCCTGCCTTGCCCGCTGTTGTATAGAGCATGCCATACTGCTGCAGCGAACTGGCAACAAAAAGGATGATCCCGCACCAGATTCCGCCCGTCAATGAGACCCGCCGTTCCGCCCATCGGCACTGCGCTGAATCGCTATCAGCGTTGCGCCCAGTTTTCTGCTCGCGTCGATCCATGGCGATGATCAATGGGAGCAGGGTCAGGGCGCCGATGTATGATCTGATGCCGTTAAACGTAAACGGACCGATATAGGCCATTCCTGCCCTCTGGGCAACAAACGATGCTCCCCAGATCAGTGCTGTCAACAGCAGCATCAACTCTCCCCTTAGCTTTTTGCTCATCATCTCTCTCCTACTGCTTATATTGCGGGCCCCTGTCCCGCTCTTCAGCCCAGATACCCTAATCATAAACCATACCTGAGCTTTTGGGTGAGCACCTGAGGTTTGCCAGTTGCATGTAAACAGAGCTCCTGCTTCCGCCGCGGCGGAAGGCGTTGACTTTGTGTGCCAACAATAATAGAATCTGTTTAGGTTAAAGGTAAACGGAGGGGGATAGGATGCTGGATTTGGAGGCTTTGACGGTTCAGCAGATCGTCGCTGGCTACTTCCTGGATGAGGCAGGGGAGGAGTATGTCTGCGTTGATTGTGGCCGGCGGTTTCCGGTCAACGAGGTGTTCAGGATAGGCGACAGATTCTATGTGGCGGAGCGGGCGACTCAGATCCATATTCAGTCCGACCACTGCAAGCGACTGGCCGATCTCCTGAACCTGGATAGCAGGTACCTCTCGCTGACTGAGAACCAACGGGAGCTCCTGCACCTGCTTAGCGCCGGCCTGTCTGATCAGGAGATCTCTGCCCGCCTGGGCATTTCGCCATCGACAGTCAGGCACAGGCGTTTCGTGTTTCGGGAGAAGGCCAAATCGGCGAAACTGTATCTGGCGCTTTGGGAGATGGTTTGCGCCGGTCTGGAGAAGGGTGGAGATTCCGGCCAGCATAGTCTGGTGCCGGTGCATGGAGGTGCAACGATGGTGGATCAGAGGTACGAGATAACCGAAGCTGAAAGCAGGAAAATCATAGCAGACCTCTTCTCCAGCCTGGCGCCATTGAGGCTAAAGGTGTTTCCGGCCAAAGAAAAGAAGAAAATCGTTGTGCTGCGCCAGATTGCCCAGGAGTTCGAGCGAGGGCGTCAGTATAGCGAGAAGGATGTGAACAGCATCCTCGCTGACATCTACCCTGACTTTGTCACTATCCGCCGCTACCTGATCCAGTATGGCTATCTGGACAGGAAGCGGGATGGCAGCGCCTACTGGGTAAAGTGAGATGGATCTATTCGGGCTGTAGCAATGAACAAACCCACTGTTTCCCTCCCGGGTTACAGTGGGTTTTTTTCTGGAAGTGAATCTCAGGACGGGGCAGGGCACACCCCATCAGGCGCGTTTCCTGCAGGGCCTATACCTTACGCCCGATGAAGAGCAGGTGGTTGCTCCGCCCCAGCATCTCGGGCTTTTCGCAGCAGTAGAAGTGATAGCGTAGCCATTGCTGGTAGCTATACTCATCCATGGCGTTGATCTTGTCGGCTAACAGCTCGCTCAAGCCATCGGCTGCCACTTCCGCGATGATGTCTACGCCGGCTTTCCTGAGCATTTCCCTGGCCTGGTCGACGGTAAAGAACACAAAGGGGAAATCCACAACCTTGAAGGTTGTGTGATCGTAGGTGTCTTCCCTGAAGAAGTCAGGCCGATACATGAACTCAGTGATGATAACCATGTCATTGGAGATGAAGGCGAAGAACACCACGCCACCCGGCTTGCAGACGCGCAGCGCCTCGCGGATGCACGTTAGTCGGTCCGCCTCGTTCTCCAGGTGATAGAGGGGACCCAGCAGCAGCACGACGTCAAACGAGTTGTCGGCAAACGCCTTCAGATCCAGAGCGTTTCCCTGTCGCAGGTCGATGTTCATCCCTGGCTGGATTTTCCGCCGGAATGCTTCCACGTTGCGTTCAGCCAACTCGATGGCCGTGACGGCATAGCCCTGGCTGGCGAAGTAGAGGCTGTACTCGCCGGCACCGGCACCGAGATCAAGGACGCTGCTCCCTGGCCGCAGATATTTCTCGACGTAACGCACCGTGGTCAGGAACTCCACCCGCGCAGCCCTGGATCGGTTGAGACGGGTATCCTCGTCAAACATCCGATAGATAGCGTTCACACGCTCAGCCTCATCGCTGATGCTGCGAATCATTTTCCACTCCATATAGAATCCCCCTTGGCAAATCCTGCAGGACTTGCTGATGTGTTTCATCTACTTCGCCTGCCTGCCCCCAACTCCTGCCCCTCGCCGGCGATGATTGTCCCCGGCTTCCTCCGGTGGAGCGACCGAATATTTGGCCCGCCGATAGCATATGCTTGAACATGCAGGGATACTGTTCGAGGACGGTGTGTGATCATGACGTTCTCACAGTACTCCCTTGAAAAGCTCCCGCGTCCCACTGCGGGAGCTTTGATTTTTCATCAGGATTTTGACCTGCGTCAAAGTAGCGCTTCCGTCTCCCGGGTATGATTAAGCCAACAAAGCGAGTAAAGGAGGCATATCATGACAACGAAAACCTATCAGCTGGAGACTGTCAGTTGCCCAAGCTGCATTGCCAAAATCGAGGGCATGCTGCAGCGCACCAAGGGAGTCAAGGAGTCGGCGGTACTCTTCAACTCGTCGCGGGTGAAAGTCACCTTCGATGAGGCTGTCGTCAGCTCCGAGGAGATCAAGGAGAACATCAACCGGCTCGGTTATCGGGTACTCAGAGAGAGGTAAGGGGAAGGGGGGTAGCGGAATGCGCACGTTGACGAAAGGACAGAGGGTGGCTCTGTCGGGTGTCCTGATTGCCGTTTCCTATCTACTGAGGCAGACTATCGGGTATCAGCCGGTCACGGTCATCTTCATGCTGGCGTCAACGATCGTAGCTGGTACCCCCATCTTCTTCAAGGCGATCGGGGCGCTGCGCTACCGAATCGTTGGCATCGATGCGCTGGTCACGATCGCCGTGGTCGGCGCCCTGATCATCGGCGAATACTGGGAGGCCGCTGCAGTCACCTTCCTCTTTATGCTGGGCGATTACCTGGAAGCACGAACCATTGAGAAGACGCGGTCGTCCATCAAGGCTTTGCTGGAATTGGCGCCGGATGTGGCCCGGGTGCGGAGAGGCAATCAGGAGGTAGAAGTTGACCCCGCCGACGTGCAGCGCGGTGATCTGGTGATCATCAGACCGGGTGAAAAGATTGCCGTGGACGGCACGGTCGTCGAGGGCACAGCCTATATCAACCAGTCGGCTATCACGGGTGAGTCGATACCGGTGGAGCGAACGGTCGGTGAGTCAGTATTCTCCGGAACCATCATTGAATCGGGCTACCTGCTGGTCAATGCCGACCGGGTCGGGGAGGATACGACATTTGCACGTATCCTGGACATGGTCGAAGAGGCGCAGGATAAAAAGGCCAAGACGCAGAAATTCCTAGAGAGGTTCTCTCGCTACTACACACCAGCGATTATCGTGCTGGCAGTGCTGCTCTACTTCCTGACCCGCGACCTGGTGCTGGCCCTAACCCTGTTGGTGATCGCCTGCCCTGGGGCGCTGGTGATCTCGGCGCCGGTCTCAATTGTAGCCGGAATCGGCAACGGGGCGAAGAACGGTGTGCTGATCAAGGGCGGCGAGATTATGGAGAAGCTGGGCACGGTGCGCGTCATCGCTTTTGATAAGACTGGCACCCTTACCGTCGGCAAGCCATCGGTGACGCGGGTGCACGCCTATGGTCTGGACGATGCTGAACTGCTGAGGATCGCAGCCATCGGCGAGTCATATTCGGAGCACCCTCTGGCCAGAGCTATCGTCAGCGCCGCTCAGGACAGTCTCGGGCAGCTGAACGAAGCACCCGAGCAGGCAGAGATCATCACCGGGCAGGGGCTCGCCTTCCGCTACCAGGGCGAGGAATACCTGATCGGTAACCGACGCCTCTTTGAGGCGAGGGGGGTAGCACTGGCACCTGACCAGGAGGCCTACCTTCAGTCCGAGGAGGAGAAGGGGCAGACGGCGGTGATTGTGGGGAACACATCTGAAGTGTTGGGCGTCATTTCCATTGCAGACACGATCCGGCCCGACGCCCGCGCCCTGATCTCCAACCTGCGCACCCAGGGTGTACGCAAGGTCGTCATGCTCACCGGCGACAATCAGCGAGCGGCCAGGGCCATATCCCAGGAGTTAGGCTTGGACGGCTACTACGCTGAGCTGCTACCGGAGGGCAAGGTGCAGGTTCTCAACGAACTGCAGGAACGGTACGGGCGAGCCGCGATGGTGGGCGACGGGGTGAACGATGCTCCTGCGCTGGCCTCGGCTGATCTGGGTGTGTCTATCGGCGGTGCCGGCACTGACGTAGCGCTGGAGATCGCGGATGTGGTCCTGATGTCAGCCGAAGTGAAGAAGCTGTCCTATGCAATCGGCCTCAGCCGCGCCACGGTTGCGAACATGCGGCAGAACATCTACTTCGCGTTGCTGGTGGCGGGTCTGCTGCTGGCAGGGGTATTGATCAAGACGGTGGATCTGTCCTTCGGTATGCTGGTCCATGAAGCATCGGTTCTGCTGGTGATTGTCAACGCTGTTCGCCTCCTGGGGTATCGAGAGCGCCCCAGTCTCAGGGGTGCCTGATCCATCTGACTGAGGAGAAATAATCTGAGTGAACAAATCCAGGTGAAGGATTTCAGCTGGATTTGTTTGCGTGGGGAGGGGTTTTGGATGAGTAACATGAGCTGTGGTCACGAGTCACCTGCCAACTGCATTCAGATGGTGCCTATCTTCAGTAATGTCACCGAGGAAGAGATGCGCGAGATAGCCGCCATTACCCGTGCCAGAACCTATCAGAAGGGGGAGATGATCTATCTGGCCGGGGACAGGGACGAGAGGCTCTATGTGATCCACGTAGGAAAGGTAAAGATCACCCGCGTCAGTCCGGCCGGAAAGGAACAGGTGATCAGAGTGCTTGGCCCCGGTGAGTTCATAGGGGAGTTTTCTCTGTTCAGCCCGCTGGCGCGGACTGACAATGCCGAGGCCCTGGAGCAGACAACCATGTGCATAATTGAGGGTGAGCGGCTGAAACAGCTCCTGGCGGGCAATCCTTCCATCGCGCTGAAAGTGATGGAGGCCTTGAGCCGGCGCCTGGAGACGGCGGAAAAGCTGATCGAGGAGATCAATCTGCACACCGTCGAAGAGAGGCTAGCCCAGCGTCTGCTAACCCTGGCCGCTGGCCGACGGCGTTTCTCCCTGGAGATGAGCAAGCGCGACCTGGCTTCGCAGCTGGGCATGAGTCAGGAAACGCTGAGTCGCAAGTTGGCGGCCTTCCAGGATGAAGGGCTGATTCAGCTGCAGGGGCACCGAGGGATCGTCATCAAGGACAGAAGCGGCCTGGAGACACTGGCTCCCACCGAGTAAGGGGCTGTCGCAAGCCCATCCACTGTGCCCTGCTGGGATACGGCGGCAGGGACCCGACCCTTGGGCTGGGTACCCAATGCTCTTGTCTTGTTGGGCGATTTTTGCTGCTCTCTATCGCGTTTCGCTTGGTACATCAATTCTGGAGACATCGACGCGCACGAAGCGGCGCGCCCTGACTAAGGAACTCCTGCTAGTGCAACAGCCCCGAGCCAAAGAAGACGATGTTCGCCGCCAGACAGCGGATGGTACCCTGAGCGACCATGGCCGGTTTCCTCTGGGTGGAGCCTGGACCGAAAGCAGACGATACTGCCCGCTAGAAATAGTCAGCAAGCATTCAGGATAAGTTTAGTAGTGGGCTGGAGCAGAGATTTGACAGGCGCCAGGCAGTTCTGCTTCTGTCCTCAACTATTAGCAGGCAGGAGAGAGGGCGTGTAGATGCAGCAGGTTCCATGGTATCAGCGCAGCGTAGCAGAAGTGAGCCAGGCTCTGGGAACCAGGGTTGATCAAGGGCTCTCCCCCGACGAGGCCCGTCGCCGTCTGGAGCAATACGGCCCCAACGAACTGATCCGTAAGGCTGGCCCCGGCGTTTTTCAGATGTTCCTGTCCCAACTGAAAGACTACATGGTGATCATTCTGTTTGTGGCCAGCCTGGTATCGATGCTCCTGGGTGAGGTGACCGACTCCCTGGTGATCATCCTCATCGTGATCATTAACGCCGGCCTGGGAGTGTTTCAGGAGTACCGGGCCAGTCAGGCGCTGGAGGCACTGAGGCGACTATCGGCCCCGAACGCCACAGTCCTGCGCAACGGGGTGCAGCAGGAAGTCCCTGCTGTCGAGCTTGTCCCGGGCGATGTTGTTGTGCTGGAGACAGGCGACTATGTTCCGGCCGATGTGCGGCTGATCTCGTCCGTGAATCTGAAAATCGAGGAAGCCGCCTTGACGGGCGAGTCGGTTCCGGTGGAGAAGGATGCCGAGGCCCGGCTGGAAGGTGACGTGGGCCTGGGCGATCAGATTAACAGCGCATTCATGAGCACGCTGGTCACATATGGGCGCGGTATGGCCATCGTTACGGCGACTGGAATGAACACCGTCATCGGCAGGATAGCGGAGATGCTGCAGGAAGGGGAGGACGAAACTACTCCTCTGCAGAGGAGGCTGGCCGAGCTGGGCAAGTTCCTGGGGACTGGGTGCCTAGCGATTTGTACAATAGTGTTCTTCCTGGGCCTGCTGCGCGGTCAACCAGCCCTGGAGATATTCATGACGGCTGTTAGCCTGGCGGTGGCGGCTATCCCTGAGGGGTTGCCGGCGGTCGTCACCATCGTGCTGGCCCTGGGTATGCAGCGCATGGCGCAGCAGCACGCGATAGTGAAGAAGCTGCATGCGGTGGAGACGCTGGGGAGCGCGACCGTCATCTGCTCGGATAAGACCGGAACGCTGACCCAGAACCAGATGACCATTGTCAAGATGTATATCCCCGGTCTGGAGATCGATGTACAGGGAGATGGATATAAGCCGATTGGTGCCCTGACAGCCGAGAAGCGCATGCTGGATCTGGCCCATGAGCCGGCCATCTGCCGCCTGCTGGAAATCGGGGCGTTGTGCAACGATGCGCGGCTGGAGCGCAGCCTGGAACATGGAGCGGAAGAATGGTGCGTCTACGGTGACCCCACTGAGGCGGCGATGATTGTCGCTGCTGCCAAAGTTGGAATCCACCGGGAGCAGCTCCACAACGAGAAGCCGCGCCTCCAGGAACTGCCGTTTGATTCAGGGCGCAAGCTGATGACCACATTCCATACTGACGGTGAGAGCCGGTTTATGGCCGCGACCAAGGGGGCCCCTGATGTCCTTATCGAGCGTTGTACGCGAATCATGCGGCGCGATGGGAAGATCGGGCAGATCACCCCGTCAGATGTCGAGGCAATTCTCAAGGAAAACAGCACCCTGGCCGCCCAGGCTTACCGGGTACTGGCTATGGCGTTCAAGCCGCTGGATGCAATTCCAGAACATCCTTCCAGCGAAGCGGACGAACAGGATCTGGTCTTTTGCGGGCTGGTGGGCATGATCGACCCACCGCGGCCAGAAGCCATTGATGCTATCAAGGTGTGTAAGTCTGCCGGCATTCGCGTCGTCATGATCACGGGTGACTATCGCGATACGGCTGCCGCCATTGCCCGTCAACTGGGGATTATCACGGCCGAAGATCAGGTTCTGGCCGGAGCTGAGCTGAACCAGATGAGCGAGACCGAGATCGACGAAGCCGTGCGGACGGTCAACGTCTATGCCCGCGTTTCCCCCGAACACAAGGTCACCATCGTGCAGGCGTTGAAGAACAACGGGGAGATCGCGGCGATGACCGGGGACGGCGTCAACGATGCCCCGGCACTGAAGCGTGCCGACATCGGCATTGCCATGGGCATTACCGGCACCGACGTCACGAAGGAAACGGCCGAAATGATCCTTACCGACGACAACTTTGCCAGCATCGTTGCCGCAGTGGAAGAAGGCCGGGTGATCTTCAGCAACATTCGCAAGTTTGTCTTCTTCCTCCTGTCGTGTAATGTGGGTGAGATACTGGTTATCTTTATCTCCATGCTGCTCAACTGGCCGATCCCGCTGCTGCCTATCCACCTGCTGTGGATCAACCTGCTGACCGACGCGCTCCCGGCGCTGGCTCTCGGTGTGGAAAAGAAGGAGCCTGGTCTCATGGATGAGCGACCCCGTTCTGCCACCCAATCGATCATCAATCGCGACATGTTTCTGAACATCGGCATCCAGAGTGTCGTGATGACAGTTGCCGTCCTCGCCGCTTACTATATTGGCTGGCAACGGTATGGCCTGGGGGTCGGTCGCACCTACGCGTTTGTGACCTTGACGCTCAGCGAATTGCTGCGTGCCTATACGGCGCGTTCAGCGAGGTATACCATCGCTGAGATTGGACTCTTCAGCAACCGCCAAATGAACTTCGCCACCCTGGGTTCTCTGGTTCTGCTACTCCTGATCATGGGTGTTCCCGCCCTGCGCCAGGTGTTTAGCGTTGCCCAGCTGCAGTGGCATGACCTGAAACCGGTGCTCCTGATGGGCCTCTTGCCCCTGTTATTTGGCGAACTGACCAAGCTTGTTCGGCGCAGCCTGCTCCGCTGAGACAGTGGTTTTCTCCCGCTGACCTAACCCAAGCCGCAATTCTCATGGTATAATAAGCCATGGGACACGAGACGTGAACTAATGCTTCTCATTTACTCAAGGGTGTCAGCGCACGGTCAGGCAGAAAGGGAGTATGGGAATGGCAACTGATTCGAGGCAGCAGTTTGTCACTGCGCTGAGGAGTAGGTTCAATAGGGAACAGGACTTTCAGATGTATCTGGGCGCCTTGGATGCGGTGATCGATGCCCTGCTCCAGCACCAGCGGTCAACCAATCAGGTTGAGATGCTGACGATGGAGCAGTTTAGCAGCGCGTTCACCAGCCTGTCCAGGCAGGATCCCATTTGGCGTGAGCGGGCGAACTTGTTGGGAGATCTGACTCAGGTCTACCTGGAGAAGGATATTCGCAAGGCGGAGACGTTGGCCCGCGTCATGGCTAATCTTTACTATGAGGCAGTATTTGCTGAGCGGATGGGTTCCCGGAACGCCGACTGACTCAAAGGATAAAAAAGCCTCCCGCAGGTGCAGGAGGCTTTTTCTTTTGGGAGGATCCAGGCCCTCAGCCTGTCCTAGTCACCGATGATCTCGATTCTGCCATCCACCACCGGATTTACTCCTTCGGAATGAGCCTGGATGTACTGGATCACCACGTAGTCCAGAGCGTCACCGGTATCCAGCAGATTCTCGCCTGCGGCGAATGCTGTGAAACCATCGCCGCCAGCAGCCAGGAAGTCGTTGGTGGCCACGGTGTAGACTGCCTCGAGATCCAGCTCCTTGCCGCCAACCGTGACGGCGACGACCCGCTCACCCGCGGGCAGGCTGGGATCGAAGGTGAATCTGACACCGGAAACATGCGGAAAACCGCCGCTGGCTTCAGGATAGAGGCGTACCCCGTGCTCCAGTACCTCGAGCAGCTGCGCACCGGTGATGTCCACAGTGGCCAGGGTGTTGCCAAACGGCAGCACCGTCTTGATGTCGTTCATGGTGATCTCGCCGGCCGCGATGCTGGCGCGAATGCCGCCGCCGTTCATCAGCGCCACGTCAGCGCCGGTGGCCTCGCGCATGATATCGGTAATCAGGTTGCCCAGGTTCGTCTCTCCCAGCCTGACGTGCTCCCGCACGCCATCCAGCTCAACCAGAGTCTGGCCGATCACTTTCCCCATCTCCGTCGTCACCCGCTGGGCGACGGTCTGGGCCAGCTTGCTGGTTCGCGGCGAGGCGGGGATGGAGGCGTCATAGCTCACCGGCGTGCTGATCACGTCGACGAGTTGACCCTGATAGAAGATCAGGTTCTGGCGCCCGACGTACTTGGTGTGTTCGCCGGTCTGGGCGAGATAGGTCTCGTTAACCTTGATGGCCTCCAGCTGTTCGGTATGGCTATGGCCACCGATGATCAGGTCGATCTCCGGTACCGCTTCAGCCAGCAACTCGTCCATACCATAGCCCAGATGGGTCAGGGCGATGATGCAGTCCACGTCTTCCAGCTCGGCAACAATGTCAGTCGCCGTTGCGATTGGGTCGGCAAAGGTGAGTCCGACCACGTTCTTAGGATGGGTAGATGTCGGCGTCTCGGGCGTCGAGAAGCCGATGATGGCTAGTCTGATTCCGCCCAGCTCGCGGATTACGTAAGGCGTCAGGAGATTCTCCCCGTCCTTGAGCACGTTGGCGCTGATCAGCTCGAAGGCAGCGTTCTCCGCCAGCGCCAGCAGTGCATCCTGCCCGTAGTTGAACTCGTGGTTACCAGGCGCCATTACATCCACGCCGGCCGTATTCATGATGTTCACCGCCGTGGCGCCGCCAAACAGCTGTACCTCGTTGGTACCATGGATGGCATCACCGGCATCCAGAACCAGCGTATGCGGGTTCTCCCGGCGCGTCCATTCGATGATGGTGGCGACGCGTTCCCAGCCGAGGAGTCCGTTGGCATCATCGGTCAGGATGCGGCCATGGGTATCATTGGTGTGCACAATGGTTAGCGTCACCGTCACGGCCTCGCCCAGGGCCTCCAGCAGCTGTCCTCTGGACAGTTTGGCGGTCGCTGGCAGGTCCAGGATCAGCCCCGCCCGTTCCGCGATGGCGACGGCCTCCGCGGCACTGAGTTGTGCGGCAGGGTTAGCCCGGCCATCCTCCAGCTCCAGCGCCCCCTTGGCCAGCGCAGCCTGAATCGCTTCATAGGCCCAATGGTCTTCGTCCACATCAGCGATTGCTGTCGGCCTGGTCGGCGTCGGCCATTCCAGCACCCGTTGCAGGAAGGCGGCCATTTCAGCTCTGGTGACAATCGCATCCAGTTCAAGGCCGGTTCCCCTTCCGCGCACGAGCTTTGCTTCCTGCATCCAGTTGACGTGCCAGGTGGTGTCAGCCGGAGCCGCCGTTCCGGTCAGCGGTGGCAACACCAGAAGCAGCGCCAAGAGGATGGCAGACAAGCGTTTGATCATGCATACCCCTCCTTGTATCTGGTTATTTCTCGGGTCACGTCTCACCCTGATGGTGCAGGCGTCCCAATAGATATTTCGCTATACGGGTACGATATCCTTTGGCTAAGGTAGCCTGACCAGGTGCATTATACCAAAGACTGAACGGCCAATCTGGAGGACTTGCGGCTGCCGCTGGCGAACACCCCAGGGGATGGGCCTTCCAGGCGTTACTAGGACGCCCAGGAAACCGAAGGCCGAATGAGGTACGGAGGGGGAGTGCTTTGGCTAAGGGCCGCAGAATCAGGCTCGTGGATGCGCTGGTATCGCAGGGCTGGTGTGCCACCCCCGAGGAGGCCAGGCCCTGGATAATGGCCGGCAAGGTTCTGGTCGACGAGCAGCTGGTGGACAAGGTTGGCGCCGAAATACGTGAGGGGCAGGTCATCCGGGTCAAAGGGATGGAGTGCAGGTATGTCAGCCGGGGCGGGTTGAAGCTGGAGGGGGCGCTAGCCGCCTTTCAGGTGGATGTCAGCGGCCGGGTGGCTCTGGATTGCGGTGCTTCCACCGGCGGCTTTACCGACTGTCTCCTGCAGCATGGCTGCAGCCTCGTCTATGCCGTTGATGTCGGGATCGGTCAGTTGGCAGGAACGCTGCGCAACTCGCCGCAGGTGCGCAACCTGGAGCGCACCAACCTCAGTGACGTCCAGCCCGAGAAGCTGCAGCCTTTGCCTGATCTGGTGACGCTGGATCTTTCCTTCCTGTCCCTCTGTAAAGCGATTCCCCTGGTCGAGCCGCTGGTGGCTGAGCCGACAGATCTGATCTGTCTGGTGAAGCCCCTGTTTGAGACAGAAAACATGGAGGCGCGGCGCACCGGCATCTTTGACAGCGACGACGAGTATGTGCGCGTCCTGCAGAGGATATGCCAGACGGCCACCCAGCGCGGCTGGGCGGTGGCCGGTGTAGCCCCCTCTCCCATCCGGGGGAGCAGGGGGACAGTGGAGTTCTTGCTGCACCTGCAAAAGGGGTATGAGTTTGCCTCAACCGTAGGTCCCCGGGATGATTGCCTGGAGGCAGTCGTCGCCCGGGCGCTGCATGGGTGAGAAAACTCGCTGCAAAGACAAGAGCACCCTGAGATTCATCTTTCTCAGGGTGCTTCCTATTGAGTCGCTGCCATTTCACTATCCAGTCCTTATAACCATGCGGCGCTGATTACGCCCTGATTGAAGTCTGCCGCGTTTGCTCAAGCTAGGGATGGAGGTGAATGGCATGCAGCTAACCTACACTCTGAAGAACACTCAGGAAGCGCAGCAGGGCGAGTTTGACCCGGAGAGCAAGATCCTCACCCTGGCCAGCGGGCGCCAGCTGAATCTGGGGAGGGAGGATGACCTGAAGCTGGCCAAGAAGCTGATCTACTCCAAGGTGGTCACCATGCCGGAGCTAAAGGCGGTAACCCTGAGCTCGCTGCTGAAGATGTAAACAGGGCAGGCGTGTCGCTGTGACACGCCTGCTGCCTGCTTCGGACCTAGGCGAGCTCTGTCAGGTCGGGCTTGCCAAAGAGGATCTTTTCGCCATCCTCGATGACGATACAGGGCACACCGACCCGGTTCTTCTCGCGGACCTCTGCAAATGCTGGGTGACTGTCGCGGTAGCGCAGGAAATCCCGCAGATTGCGCATACTGCTGGTGATGTCCACATAGGTGAACTCGACATCATTTTGGGAAAGAAACTCTTTCACCGGGGCGCAGCCGGGTCAAAGGCTGCTGCCGAACAGGGTGATCTGCTTCATGGGCGATAACCTCCTCCGATTGAAATAGATTCAATGCTAAGAATTATGTATGCCGAATTTTATTGTACAAGAAGCAAGGCAGCAGGTCTAGACGCAGCAAACAAAACTGATCTCTGGTTGGCGCGCTTGGGTTGCGTGCAATGACCTGCTATCATAGGAACATATGACGTGGCATCAATAACGGAAAGGGAGAGACCAATGGGCTTCTATGGCGTCTTTGAACAGATCTCTATCCTGTTCATTATCCTCATCGTCGGTTTTGTCACCCGCAAACTGCAGGTAATCAGCGACAACTTTATCGCTGGTCTCTCTGGATTTCTGCTGAAGGTGGCGCTTCCCGCTCTGATCATCAACTCGCTGCTTCAATCCTATGATGCCGAGCTGCTCAAGGCTGGCGGTCAGATGCTGGGCATTGCCGTGCTCACTTACGCGTTTTCGGCGCTCATGGCCTGGCTCTTGCCGGCTCTGCTAAAAACGCCACCCGCAGAATTGGGCGTTTTCCGTTTTGTAACGATGTTCCCCAATGTGGGCTTCATGGGCTTCCCGGTGATCCAGACCATATTCGGGGAGAAAGCGCTGTTTTATGCCGCCATCTACAATCTGCCGTTTAACCTGTTGGTGTTTACCCTGGGGGTAGCGATGCTCAGCCTGGGTCGCGAGGAAGGCGCCCGCTTTAACTGGCGCTCGCTGATCAGCCCAGCCAGCGCCGCCTGCGCTATCGGCCTGGTGCTGTTTGTCTTTTCGGTGCAGTTGCCGGGGGCGATCAGCTCGGCCCTGGCCACCCTCGGTTCGCTGACAACGCCCCTGTCTATGATCCTGGTCGGGGGAATCCTGGCCAACATGGAAGCGCGGACAGTGTTTGGCAACTGGCGTGTCTATGCCGTCAGCCTGATGCGCCTGCTGGCGATTCCCTATGTTATCTGGGCGATCCTGCGCCTGTTTATCGCCGACCCACTGTTGGTCGGGGTACCGACCATCCTCTCCGGCATGCCGGCTGCAGTCAACTCGGTGATCCTGGCTCAGGAATACGGAGCGAACCCGTCGCTGGCCTCTCAGGCCGTCTTCATCTCCACTCTGCTGTCGGCTCTCTCCATACCACTCTTGGCGGCCGTCCTCTTCTAGCGGGTGAAGCCCGCACCTAAGGAACCGCTCGCGTCTTTCCTCGCCCGCTTTCCCTGGCGTGGAACAATTTTCCCCTGCCATGCGTCAGATCGAGTAAAGCAACAGGTGGAAGGAGTGGTGAGCTTGAGGAGGTCATCTGTCGCGGCGCTGGCTCTGATTCTCCTGATCGGATCAGTTCTGCTTCCTGGTGCCGCCTTTGCCAGGGCAGATCAGGGGAAGCACCTGGGTTGGGCGGTCAATGGACAACGCCAGATCGAGTTTGCGGTGGGCAGCAAGTGGGTCAGGGATGATCAGGGCGAAGGTCAACTCCCTGAAGCTCCTTTTGTCGCTCGTAAGGGTCACACTGTGATGCCGGTGCGCAGCATTGTCAGTCGCCTGGGCGGCGATGTGCAGTGGGATCAGCGCGCCAAACAGGTGATCATGACGTTTGGCAAGATCGAAATAGTGATGACGGTTAACGACGAAGTCTGTCTTATCAACGGTCGTAAGGTGGAAATGCCGATAGCTCCCGTGCAGGCAGGCAACAACGGGACGGTTTTCGTTCCCGTGCGCTTCCTGGCCGAGACGCTGGGGGCCGAGGTTCGCTGGCTGCCCAACGGCAAGATTCAGATTATCTCCCGCCCCAGAGAGTACCCGGAACTGCCAGATGATGAGGACGGCGTCAAGCAGATAAGATTTACCGTTGTCGAGGGTCTGCGGCTAGAAGAGCGTCCCGACGTGACCAGACCGCTTGTCAAGGTTGTCGAACCAGCCGATTTCAAGAATGGGCAGGATCTGGATGAAGATAGCATCTATCTGGCTGTGATTCGCGGCTGGTGCAATACCAGTGGCTACGGCATTGAGACCCGGCAGGTAGCGCTGGAGGATGGTGACCTCGTGGTCACGGTCGAACTGGTAGATCCGCCGCCGAAGTCACTCACTTTGCCGGCGCTGCACTATGTCTATCAGGTGATTAAGATCGATGCAGGTCATGCACCCAGGTTCGACAATGTCAGGTTGCGGTTGCAGTCGCCCGCGGCTGAGGGGGTTGTCCCAGTGAAGGCGAGGCTGCTGGACAGGATCGATCTCAGCCAGCGGGGCCTAATCACCGGCTATGGCAGGCAATTGTTGAAGGAACCCGGTGAGCTGGCGAACGAGTTCCTGGTCGTCGTTATGCGCGGTCAGTGCCCGACTGGCGGTTACGGCATCGAGGTCGTCAAGTTTGAACGGGTTGACGACGTTGTCTATGTCTGGGTGAAGGACATAGATCCAAGGCCGGGCTCCATGGTCACTCAGGCGATCACTTACCCTTATCAGATCGTCAGGGCTCCCCGGGGAACAGAAGGCTGCAGGTTCGTGCTGCGGCCGGAGAAGCTGCAGGCACAAGAACATCGCTATCAGCTGGTGAACGCACACCCTGATCTGGACAGGGTAGATCTGACCGAGCGCGGCATTGCTGCCGGTTACGGCCAGGATATTCTGGAGCGGCCGGGCAAGTGGGCGGATCACTACCTGATCGTCATCAAGCGGGGAATGTGCCGGACTGGCGGATATGGGCTGGAAATGCGGCAGTTGCGGCAACTAGGCGATGTGCTGCAAGTCATAGTGCGCGAGATCGATCCTGCTCCCGAGGACGATGTGACGACTGCACTGACCTTTCCTTATCTGATCATCGCCGTTGACTTCAATCTGGAGGGGCTGGACATCGTCATGGTCACAACTGAAAGGTAGACTACGGAACATGCACAGGCGTGTCGTACGACGTCTCCCAGCGGGAAGCGTCGTGCGGCACGCCTTTTGTCATCTCGAGCATTCATTCAGTTGCTGGTGCGACGGGCAGTTACTGCAGCGCGCAACTCGATTGCCTCAATCACCTGGCCGTTTTCCAGCAGCTCGCGCACCGTAGTCTCGATTTGTAGAGCGAGAGTAAACCCGATGTTGGGATCGTAGCGGATCTCGGTGATGCGCATTGGCTCGGCCGCGCCTTGCAGAGTGATCACCCACTCCCAGATGGCCGTGCCGGGACCGACACGGTTCATCGCCCGCTGCATGCTTTCCAGCGTGGCAATCAACACGAGAAAAGGCAATTCTGAGTTGAGCCGCGTTGCCTGTACCTGGACGATCTCAGTCTGACCCCGATCCTCGTCCTTGATGGTAAACTTCATCTCCACCAGGTCTGGCATCTGGCCCAGATAGGCGAGGATTCCAGCCGCCCGATCCTGAATGACAGTGCCGATGATGGCCCCCAGGTCGGCCACCTTGTTGGGAAAGCTGCCGCGGGCGACGTCCAGGATGATGGCCTCCGTCAGCGGCATGCTGGTCGGGCCAGCGTAGAGCAGCGGGTGGCCAAAGGCAAACAGCATCTGGCCGTCGACCAGCGTCGTGGTTCCCACAAACCCGAGGCGGATGTCACCTAGCAGCAGGGCGGCGCCAATGGCACTGCCAGGTCGAGGCAATTCGTGAACCGTGACTGGCTGGCGTGCCTCGCCACCGACGATAGCCGAACCGTAGCGCTGACTGATCTGCCGCAGGATTCGTCCGGAGGAAATGCCGATGGCCGTGACAGGCGGCTGCAGGCTGGATTGGAAGCCGACCGGCGCAATGTCAGACGGCAGCAGTGGTTCGTCGGCGAGGCGCAGCATCGCCTCCCGGGGCGTGATGCCCACCAGCTTGGGATCGGGATAGAACAACGTTGAGATGGCGCCCAGCAACTGATTTCCTATGTAGACAGGGCTGCCGCTGGCGCCGGCGGGCACCCCGCCAATCGTTTCGATGACCTCGCCTTCCGCTCGCGCCAGGATCAGCTTCAGGCCAGATACTCCGCCGTCACGCGTTTCGCCATTGACCTGGAGCGGAAAGCGGCTGACGGCGGGGCTGCGGAACACTGTCAGGGCATAGCCAGAGCCCGATTGGCTGGCGCGACGCCGCGCTCTGGCTTGTCTGCCCCTTCTCTTCGACCTTACAGGCAAATCCGATCTCCCCCTTCAAGTTTGCTTACAGCATATGTTGCTGCTGGCACAGGAGTGAGCCTCCTCACCGATACGCTGGCGATGCTACATCCACAATAAACACTGGGCGGATCACCTGATTTTCGGCTATAATTGATTGGTAATCCTCGGCAAGTCAGTCGTGAGGGGAGATGTTATCAAGTTGAACGTTATTCTGCGTGTTGAAGGCCTATCGAAGTCGTATGGGAAGGCGCAGGCTGTTGCCGATGTCAGTTTTCAGGTGGACGCAGGGGAGTCGTTCGGTTTGCTGGGACCCAACGGAGCGGGGAAGTCAACGACAATCAAGCTGCTCTTTGGTCTACTCCCTCCTGACAGCGGGACGATCTGGGTTGATGGACGGACGCTGGCCAAAGATCCTCTGGCCGTCAAGCGGTGTCTCGGCTACGTGCCGCAAGAGGTAGCGCTCTATCCTGAGCTGTCGGCCCAGGAGAACCTGAGGTTCTGGGGCCGCCTTTACGGGTTGTCGGGTCAGGAGCTGGAGCGACAGGTGGCAGGGGCCCTGGAGATCGTCGGTCTCAGTGATCGGGCTCGGGGACGCGTCAGTACTTTTTCTGGCGGCATGAAGCGGCGCATCAACATCGCTGCTGCGCTGCTACACGAACCCAAGATCCTGATCATGGATGAGCCGACGGTGGGCATCGATCCGCAATCGCGCAATCACATCCTCGAGACGGTGCGGTCACTAAACGCCCAGGGGATGACCATCATCTATACCAGTCACTATATGGAGGAAGTCGAGTACCTCTGCAACCGGGTCGGCATTATCGATCGGGGCCGGATCATCGCCTGTGGTACAGTAGACGAGTTGCGTCAGGTCGTAGGTGAAGACGCGCACCTGGTGCTCAATGTGGTGGGATACCAGGAGAGCCTGAATGATCGGCTGCTGGCGCTGGATGAAGTCAAGCACCTGACCGTAGAGGGCGATCAGCTGACTGTGGTCAGCGCCGTCCCCGCCCTGGCTCTGGGGGCCATCTCTCACCTGCTGGCTGAAGCCGGCGTGACCCTGCGGAGCGTGCAAATCGACGAGCCCAACCTGGAAGCTGTGTTCCTGCACTTGACCGGCAGGGCCTTGCGCGATTAGGGGTGAGCGCCATGCATGCGATCCGAATCGCTCTCAAGGACTTGCAGGTATCCGCTCGAGACAGGACGGGGCTGATTATGCTCCTGGCGATGCCGCTGATTCTGATTGGAGTCCTCGGCGCCATCTTCGGCAATGCTTTCGATGCTACTCCGACCATCGAACAGTTCCCGGTGCTGCTGGTTGATGAGGACGGTGGGGCGTTAGCTCAGCCTCTAGCTGAGATCATGCAGGGGGAAGAGCTCTCCAGCCTGGTGAGGCCGGTGGAGCGCGATCTGGCTGAAGCCCAGCGGTTGGTCAGCGAGGGGCAGGTAGCTGGGGCCATCGTCATCCCGGCTGGGTTCACCAGCGCCGTACTGCAGGGCAGGCCCGCCGAACTGACCGTCCTGCGTGACCCCGGCCGGCAGCTGCAGCCGGTGATCATCGAGGCTATCGCCAATGGCTACGCAGACTATCTGGCTGCCAGTCAGATTGCCATTCGCACTGCGCTGGAGGCCGGGCTGCCGCTGGTCGATTTAGGCAACCTGGGGGCGGGCATCGCCCAACAGATTGATCAGGGGCGCGCTCAGCTGATAACCGAAGACGTCGTGCCAGGTGTCAGGATATCGGCCCTGCAGTATTACGCTATCGGCATGGGCTGCATGTTTCTGCTGCTGTCAGGCAGCATGGGCCTGGGGTCCATCGTCGCTGAGGAACGCAACGAGACCTACGCCCGAATCCTTTCTGCCCCTGTCAGCCGCATTCAGTTCCTGTTGGGGAAAGCGGGAGGACAAGTGGCGTTGGCTCTGGCCCAGTTTCTGATTCTGTATGGCGGCACGACGCTCATCTATCGGGTCAGTTGGGGCAGCCCGCCGGCAGTGATGCTGGTGGCTCTCGCTTACTCATGTGCCGTCTCCGGGCTGGTGATGCTGGTTTCCTCCCTGGTTAAGGGAACTACAGCCGCCCTCAACGCCTGGATTATCGGTGTGCAGATCTTTGCCGCGCTCGGCGGCTCCATGGTGCCCCTCAGCCAGTTCTCGCCGCTGATGCTGAAGCTGGCGCTGCTCAGCCCCAACTACTGGGGGATGAACAGCTTCCTGCCGGTGGCCCGGGGGCAGGCATTGCCGCTGGGGCAGATCATGCCCATGTTTATCATCGGCTTTGCTGGTATTGCCGTCGCCGTCTGGCGCCTGACGAAGCGACAGGGGGTGCATCAATAGGATGAAGATCCTGAATGTTGCCTGGCGCACGCTGCGCGGGGCCCTCGGTGACAAGAGAAACCTGATGATGATGTTCTTGATGCCGCTGGCCTTCAGCCTGGTGTTCGGGCTGATATTTGGCGGCGGCGGGGGCGAAGAAGCCCGCCTGGGGCTGGCTCTGTATCTGCCGGAGGCGGATGGCCCGGCGGATGCTCTGCGCACTGCCCTCATCGAGGCTGCGGCCCTATCGGTATACGAGGTGGAAAGTGCTGATCAGGCGAGGCAGATGGTGACTGACGCTGACGTAATCGCGGCGCTGTTGGTGGGAGACGGCTTCAACCAGCAGATGGCGGCTGGACAAGCGCCGCAGCTAACCTGGATAAGGGAGGCAGAGACGAACCTCTCGGCGGCGCTGCGGCAGGAGGTTGAGCGCGTTCTGTCCCATCTGGCCAGCGCCACCGTCACGGCCAGCCTGGTGGTCACTGATCCTGGCTCAGCCGACTGGCAGGAGGTCTTTCAACGCGCCATGCAGGCCTGGGCTGAGCCCCCGGTGAAGGTCGTCGCGCGCGATGCGATCGTGAAAGTCGAGACTGATGTTAACCAGCCCACGAACCTCGGCATCAGCTTTCTGGTGATGTTTGTGATGATGGGGCAGGGGATGGCGACCGGAAGCATTCTGGAGGAGCGCAGCTGGGGGACCTGGCAGCGGCTGCTGGCCGCACCCGTCAGCCGGGCCGAGATCATGCTCGGCTCTATCCTCGGCTACTTCTGCTGCGGCTGGTTCCAGTTTGCTATCCTGCTCGTGTTGCAGAGGTTTCTTTATGGAGTCAGTTTTGGGGGAGGGCTTGGTTTGCTGGTCCTCACCAGCTTGCTGGTGCTCTGCTCGGTGGCTATCGGTCTGACCATCGGCGCGCTGGTCAAGACATATCAGCAGCAGCAGGCATTCTCCGCCCTGATCCTCAACGTGGGCAGCATGCTGGGCGGCCTGTTCATACCGCTGGAGTTCTTCAGCCCCGCCCTGCTCAGGGTTGCCCGACTGACGCCCCAATACTGGGCCAGAGAGGGCTATGTGCAGTTGATTTTGCGTGGCGGAACCGACTGGGCAGCGCTGCGTACGCCCCTGCTCGTCCTCCTGGGCTGCAGCGCCGTCTTTATCGCTATCGGTGTGCAGGGCATGCGGCGCGAAGGCTAGGCCGATCAAACAACCTGCGCCATTTGTGCAGAGAAAAGCAGGGATACTTTTACGCATCGCGAAATAAGTTTCTGTACAACCCTTAACGAGGAGGTATGACGTTGAAGAGACCAGTAGTAGCAGAAGACTTGCTCCAACTGAAGTTTGTCTCCGATCCCCAGATGTCTCCCGATGGCAAGAAAGTGGCCTATGTGCAGACGTACATTGACGAGAAGACCCGCACTTACAGGGGCGAACTCTATCTGGTAGGCACCGACGACAAGCGCCGCCAGCGCCTGACCAGCGGCGGGAGCTCTCCCACCTGGTCGCCGGACGGCAAGACCCTGGCGTTCGTCACCGACCGCAGCGGCTCGCGCCAGATCTGGCTGCTGCGCGAAGGTTTTGGTGAGGCCGAACAGCTGACGACGATGCGCTGGGGTGCCGGTAACCCGCAGTGGTCACCCGACGGCAGGAAGATCATGTTCATGAGCGCCGTCGCCCCCGAGGATAAGCCTGAGGAGCTGACCAAGGAGCTCAGTAAGGCTGACCGGGAGAAGATGAGCAAGGAACGGGCAGATAAGCCGTACGTCGTCGATCGGCTCCACTACAAGATGAATGGCGTGGGCCTCCTGCCCAAGCGGAACAACCAGATCTGGGTCATCGATGTGGAGACCAAGGAAGCCAAGCAGCTCACCAGCGGCGACTATCGCGTTGGTGCGCCCGTCTGGTCCCCCTGCGGTGAGTATATCGCCTTCACATCCAATCGCCTCGAGAACCCGGAAAACCACCCCAATATCTCCGACCTGTACATCATGCCTGCGGCCGGCGGCGAACTGGTCAAACTGACCAAGAGCGACGGTGCGGTGCGCGGTGCGCTCTGGTCGCTAGACGGCAAGGATCTTGTTTACCTCTATCACCAGAGTGAGTACAAGGGAGCCACTCTGCCCAAGTTCTACCGCATGTCCCGCGACGGCGGCGAAGCTACCTGCCTGACTCCTGACATGGAGCTGCCGGTGGGTGCTACGGCCAACACTGACTCGCGGATGGGCGGCGGCTCGATGTCGCCAATCTGGGCCACCAACGGCTACATCTACTTTGCGGCGGCCGACCACGGCTATGCCAACCTCTGGCGTTTCCCGGCTGCTGGCGGTCCGGTTGAGCAGGTCAGCCAGCTGAAGGGTGCCATCTATGGGTTTACCATGGATAACGAGGGCAAGCGGGTGGCTCTGGCCCTCAGCGAGCCTCTCTCTCCCGGTGAGCTGTACTGCTATGACCTGATAAGCCACGAGAGTGTTCGCCTGACCGAAGCCAACGATCAGTTCCTGAACAGCGTCGCCCTGAGCACGCCCGAGGAATTCAACTTCAAGAGCGTTGATGACTGGAATGTCCAGGGCTGGATCATGAAGCCGATCAATTTCGAACCGGGCAAGAAGTATCCGGCAGTCCTCGAGATCCATGGCGGCCCTCACACCATGTTTGGCGACAGCTTCTTCTTCGAGTTCCAGCTGCTCTGCTCCCGCGGCTATGTTGTCATCTTCACCAACCCGCGCGGCAGCCATGGCTATGGTCAGCAGTTTGTCGATGCCTGCCGCGGCGATTACGGCGGTAAGGATTATGAGGATCTGATGAACGCGATGGATTGGGTGCTGGAGAACGTGGACTATGTTGATGGAGACCGCCTCGGCGTCACCGGTGGCAGCTACGGCGGGTTCATGACCAACTGGATTGTCGGCCATACCAATCGCTTCAAGGCCGCCGTCACTCAGCGCAGTATCTCCAACTGGTTCAGCTTCACCGGCGCTGCCGATATCGGTGCCACCTTCACCGAGAACGAGCATAACGCCACGCCGTGGGATGACCCGGAGGAGATGATCAAGCGCTCACCGTTGACCTATGTCAAGAACGTCGAGACCCCGCTGCTAATCATCCACGGCGAGGAAGACCTGCGTTGCCCGATCGAGCAGGCAGAGCAGCTCTACGTCTACCTGAAGAAACTGGGCAAGACGACCCAGCTGCTGCGCTTCCCGAACAGCACGCATGAGCTCTCCCGCAGCGGCCGGCCTTCACTGCGCATCGCGCGGCTGAATGCCATCGTCGACTGGATGGATAAGTATATTCCGCAGGCTAAAGAGGACTAACCTCTCGCGCAATAGAAAGCAGCCCGGCCTCAGCCGGGCTGCTTTTATCTGTCATTTGGCCACCAGATCGCGCCACATCTTCAGGTACTCATCCTTGGTCATGGCGGGTTTGAACTCCTGCTTCACCTTCCTGGCCAGCTCCGCTCCCTCATAGAGCAGATCGATGACAGTCAGTGCCATCACCTTTGCTGGGACGATGTAGGCGGCATCCGGATCGCTGACAAGGAAGTTGCGGGTGTGGGCGGTGCCCTTGATGCCACCCACCGCCGGATGGATGCCGGGGATGAGATGAGTGACATCGCCCATATCGGTGGAGCCACCCATCCCGCCCCAGTCGCCTACATTCTCAGCGCCGATGACATCGCTGGCGTTCTGGCGGAAGATTTCCGACAGATTTGGGTCGTTGCGCAGGGGCAGATAACCCGGGATCTCGCCGATCTCAATCTCGGCGCCGACTGCGTCAGCGCCTGCCAGCAAGGCGCGGTTTACCTTCCTGTTGGCATCCAGGATGGCCTCCAGAGTGCGCCCGCGCACATATGTCTCCAGCCGGACATCGGCCGGGACGATGTTTACCAGGTCTCCGCCGCGGGTGATAATCGGATGCACCCGAATGTGATCCTCATCGCGGAACGTCTCCCGCTGGGCATGGATGCCCATCAGGCCCAGCAGGGCAGCATTGAGGGCGTTAATTCCCTCAAAAGGAGCACCACCAGCATGGGCCTCCCGCCCAATGTAGCGGATGGACTTACCGATGAATCCGTTACTGCTGCCGCCCACCATAACGCGGCGTCCCGGGCAGTCACTCTCCGAGTGGAACATGATCGAGATATCGATATCGTCAAATACTCCGAGGCGAATGAACTCCTGCTTGCCACCAAAGAACTCGATCTTGCCTTCCTCGCGCAGCCGGTTGCGGTATTCCAGTTCCACAAACTCCTCGGCTGGCACAGCAAGAAAGACTATTGAGCCGTCCAGATGTTCGGCTGCGCCGGCTTTGACCAGGCCGATGGCCGCCCCCAGCATGCCTGCAATCTGCGCGTTATGACCACAGGCATGGGTCGCCCCTGTCTCTGGATGCGCCTTAGGGTGGTCATAACAGAGGACAGCATCCAGCTCACCCATCACCGCTACTTTCAGATCCTGCTTGCGTCCGGCCAACTCGGCGCGCAGGCCGGTGATGGCGATTTCAGCCTCGTGTGGCAGCTGGAGTTCCTCAAAGGTCTGTTTCACGACTGCTGCCGTTGCGTGCTCCTTGAACCCCAACTCCGGGTTATCAAAGATCTGGTTGCCGATGGAGATGATCTTTTCGGCCTCCTGGTCGATGATCTCCAGGACCTTCGCCTTCAGCGCGGCTTTATCCATGTACTGAACCCCCTTGTCTGCTAGATGTCTCAGGGGTTAGTATGCGCTCCCGCCATACTTCTCTTCCAGATAGGCGATGGCCCGATCATCGTCATCAGCAATAATCACGTCGCCATCGACGAGCACAGGCACAGCGGTCTGGCCGCTGATATCGATCACGTCCTGGCGCAGCGTGCGTTCGGGATGGACCTCGATCAGCTGGCATTCCAGCCCCAGCTGATCCAGCTTCTCCCGCACACGGCGGCAGTAGGGGCAGTGTTCCAGATTGAAGAGTTTGATCATGCGCTGACCTCCTGAGAGTTCTTTGCTGTTAAATTGCCTGACTCTGCCGGAAGTCATGCAGCGCGCTCTCCTCAGTCCCTGATCTGAACGATCATCTCAACTTCCACGGCGATGCCATCCGGCAACTGACTGGCGCCGATGGCTGAGCGGGCGTGGCGGCCGGCTTCGCCGAAGATCTCCACCAGCAGGTCGGATGCACCGTTCATGACCTTGGGCTGCTGGGTGAAGTCGGGGGCGCTGTTCACAAAGCCCAGCACCTTCCAGACCTTTTCCACCCGATCCAGGGTCCCCAGCTCTTCCTGGATGCAGGCCAGGCAGCGCAACGCCGCCTCACGCGCCGCCTCGTAACCTTCCTCCTGTGTCAGATCTTCGCCTACTCTGCCTATCACCGAAAGCGAGCCCTGACCGGAGGTGTAGAGCAGCGAGCCGACCTGATTCACCGGCTTGTAGGTGCCCAGCGGGATCGGCACCGGTGGCAGGATAATCCCCAGTTCCTCCAGGCGTTTCTCAATCTTTCCCATTCCATTTGCCTCCTCATGAGCATTCTGTTGATTCCTGTCTATACTTCGACATTTCAGCCGAAATCCTTCCTCGGCGCACTAGACCAGGTAAGCGATGGTGGCGCGCGGAAAGTGCTCGTTGATGCTGGCTGTGAAGAACTCGCGCAACTCCGTGTAGACATCTTCTGGGTAGAGGTACTTCCCGTAGCCGAATTGCCCGTACTTGAAGCGGCGCTCTGCCTCGCGCAGGGGCAGGGTGCTGGCCGGATTGCGCTCCAGGATGTTCTGTTTGGCTCGCTTTGTGTAGCGATGGGCGATGAGTTCAAACGTCAGGTCCGCGGTTTCCGGCGGCAGTTGTTCTGCCAGCGCCGTCAGCAGCTGCGCATAGTCGCTCTGCCAGCCATCATAGATGAAAATGGGCGCGATCAAAAAACCCAACGGATAACCGGCCTGCTGCACCTTCCGGGCAGCAGCGATTCTCTCCGCCAGGTGAGGGGTACCTGCCTCATACTGGCGGATGATTGTATCCGTGTTGAGGCTGAAGCGGATCCGGGTGTGGCCGTTGTGTCTTAGTCCCAGGAGGGATTCGACATTGGTGAACTTGGTCACGAAACGGAAGCGGGCCTGCTCGTACCCAGCGAAATACTCAATGGCGGTCTTCAGCGCATCGCTGTAGTCCTCCACCGGCAGTGGATCACTGGTGGCGGCTCCTTCGAAGACGGTTGTCTCCGGCAGGCGCTCCTCAATGTACCTGCCGGCGCGCTGCAGGATCTCCTCCAGATTGACATAGATGCGGACATAGGGCTTCTTGCCCAGTGTCGTGTTCAGGTAGCAGTATTCGCACTTGCCGGGGCAACTGGTGGCCAGCGGCAGCTGGTAATGAGCCGAGGGTCTACAGGTCTGGAACGAATCACTCTTGCGCACTCCCACCACGAGGGTTCGTTTGGCTTCGTCGTAGGCCTCCCGGGCAGTCTTGCCCGGAATGCCGGTGACCCGGTTATGGGAGGACGTCTGCCTGACCTCAACGTCTGGCTGCTGGGAAAACAGAACCCATAGACGGCGCCCGCGCTCATATTCCAGGGCGCGCTGCTCGAAGATCACTCGTTTGGGACGCCATTGATACACGAGTTTGCTCCTTACTCGCCGACAATCGTCGTCTCAAACCGCGGTGGACTGGAAAAATGCCGCTTGACGAGGCAGGCCTCCGCTGCCCGCAGCAGGGCCTTGCGCCGGTTCGCGGGAAACCCTTCGGGCAGGACGAACTGCAGCTTGACCAGCGTCGCCAGCCGCGTCTGCGGGTCGCGCTCAACATCCAGCAGCAGTCTCAAGCCCTCAGTCGGCAGGTCGTGATTCTCACAGTAGCCGGAGCAGCCGAGGGAGGCGAGGAACAGCTGAAAGGGGGAAGGGGTGTCGTCATCGCCGGTGGCGACCAGCAACCCGTCGAAGCTGGCTTCAGCCCGTTCCCCCTGGATGCGGATTTCCATCATTGACATGGCAACATACCTCCTTTTTTGTTAGCATGCTCTGTTTGGCGTCCGGTTTACACCAGATACTGCAGTAGGCGGCACTTTCAGCATAGACATTGACCAGGGGGGGTGGTCTGATGCGGGTGCAAGTTGGGCAGAAGCGGCTGGGCCTGGCCCTGGGCAGTGGCGGGCTGCGGGGGGCCGCGCATATCGGTGTTCTGCAGGCGCTGCAGCAGTACGGAATCGTACCCGAAGCGCTGTCCGGCAGCAGTGCCGGTGCCGTTGTTGCAGCCCTCTACGCCGTGGGTTATACAGCAGACGACATGGAGCAGGCGATCCTCCGGCTGCGGCCCACAGATCTTTCAGAACTGCCATCAGGGCAGGTTGCTGGCTCAGGGCCGATTGCCCGCTGGCGTGCGCGGCGGAGCGCTACGCTGCGGCTGCCGCTGGGGCTGCTGTCCGGGAGGGCGCTGGAGCGGGTATTAGGCATGCTGCTCGGTGAGCGTCTGGTGGCTGACGTCCGGGTGCCACTGGCCATTCTGGCCGCTGATGTGAACAGCGGCGCGGAAGTGATCTTCTCCAACGTGGCGGAGGTGGGCAGCGCCGCGGTGTGTGACGCAACCCTGGTCAAGGCAGCGCGGGCCAGCAGCTCCATACCCGGTGTATTTGTGCCGCTGCAAATCGGCGAATATCTCCTCGTGGATGGTGCAGTCAAAGCCGCTGTTCCGGTGGAACTCGTCCGGGCCCTGGGGGCGGATGTGGTGGTTGGGGTGGATCTGGGCTATGCCGCTCGGGCTCCAAAACATGCCGGTAACCTGATCGATGTCATCTCCCAGTCGTTTGACATTCTCAGCAGCCAACTGACCGATCGCCAGTTGGCGGACGCGGTCGATCTGGTGATCAGCCCTCCAGTGCCTCATATTGGCCTCGGGAATCTGCAGGATCTGCCCCAGGCAATCCGCCTGGGGCGGCAGGCAACCGAGGCAGCTATGCCGCAATTGCTTGATCTCCTGAAATGAGATAGTCACTATTCTGTATGGAAGCCAGTCCGATCTCTGGTACAATAGGTGATGGGATCTGAGGCTGGGCGCATAAGATATGCCTGGCCTCGAACAGACAATCTCATCGAAGGAGGAAGGGTGTCTTGCAGGAATTACTCAACGGAATCCTGAACATCACCCCCGGGCAGCTGGTAATGTTTGTGATCGGCGGCGTGCTGATCTACCTGGCCATCGAAAAAGACTATGAGCCAGCCCTGCTACTGCCGATCGGATTTGGAGCGATCCTCTCCAATATCCCATTCTCATCTGCCATCGGTGAATCCGGTTTCCTCAGCATCCTCTTTAACGCCGGTATCACCACGGAGCTGTTCCCGATTCTCATCTTCATTGCTGTCGGTGCGATGATCGACTTTACCCCGCTTTTGCAGAATCCGAAACTGCTGTTTTTCGGGGCAGCGGCGCAGTTCGGCATCTTCTTTACGATGGCGGTGGCCGCCCTGGCTGGGTTTACCCTCAAACAGTCAGTCTCCATCGGCATTATCGGTGCGGTGGACGGCCCTACATCGATCTATGTAGCCTCGCTGCTGGCTCGCGAATATCTTGGCCCGATTACCGTGGCCGCCTATTCATACATGGCCCTGGTGCCCATCATCCAGCCCCCCGTCATCCGGGCACTGACCACTTCTGAAGAACGGAAGATCCGCATGGATTACCGCTTTGACAGTGTCTCCAAGAAGGCGAAGATCCTCTTCCCGATCCTGGTTACCATCGTGGTTGGGATCATTGCCCCCATCAGCGTTGCGCTCATCGGTGCCCTGATGTTCGGCAACCTGATTCGCGAGTGCGGCGTCCTGGATCGCCTCTCGCAGAGCGCGCAGAACGAGCTGGGGAACCTGGTTACCCTCCTGCTGGGGATCACCATCGGCTCGACGATGACGGCTGAAGCATTCCTGAATGCGGATACGCTGCTGATTATCGGTATGGGTCTGGTCGCTTTTGTCTTTGATACGGCTGGCGGTGTGATTTTCGCCAAGGTGCTGAATATCTTCCTCAAGAAGAAGATCAACCCGATGGTGGGTGCTGCAGGCATTTCGGCTTTCCCCATGTCTGCCCGCGTCATTCACAAACTTGGCCGCGCTGAGGACCCCAGCAACTACCTGCTGATGTCGGCTACAGCCGCCAACGTGGCCGGTCAGATCGGGTCGATTATCGCCGGCGGCTTGATCCTCGCCCTGGTGAAGTGAGGTGAACGGCATGGCTTTTCAAGAAGCGCTGCGGATCGCTGGTATTGCCTACCCCGCCATCTTCCTGGTTACGGCAATCTTCTATTTTATGATCAAGGCCATCGGCAACTTTTCTGGGGCCAAAGAGGACTAGGCACGAGTCGGAGCCGCTGGGTGACCAGCGGCTCCCTGCATATTACAGCGGGACCTGGTGGCAGCCGGGCAGGTAATTGCCCGGCGATGGTGAATCAAGATAGGGATGCAGGGTACTGCTAATGGGTGCCATCCGCTGTTTGACAACAGCATCTGGATCGCAAGTTCAGAGGACTTGCCTGGGACACCCGGGAGGAACCTGGCACCATGTTTTTCTGAGTAGGAGGTAAGAGTCATGAAGCGAAAAGTTGTAGCTCGAGATATCACTGCCTTGCGTTTTGTCAGTGATCCAGCCCTCTCGGTTGACGGGCGCATCGCCTACGTGATCACCGAGAGCAATCTGGAGAAGAACGGCTATAGCTCTGCCATCTGGGTGGAGACCCCACAGGGGGAGAGGCGCCGCTTTACCTACGGGCAGCGCAGCGATGGCGGCCTGGTCAGGGAAACCAGCCCGCGCTGGTCACCAGATGGGCGGAAGCTGCTCTTTGTCTCCAACCGCAACGGCCGGCCCCAGCTGTTTGCGCTGGACGATCTGGGTGGCGAGGCAGTGCAACTGACGAAGATGCCGGAGGGTGTCGGCGAACCGACCTGGTCGCCGGACGGCCGGTACATAGCCTTCACCAGCACCGATCCGCGGGACGAAGCCGCTGAAAAGGACAAGAACCCCGACGTGCGCCATATCACCCATCTGCGCTACAAGTTCAACGGCAGGGGCTTCACCGATACCCGCCGCCGCCATCTCTACGTGCTGGATACCAGCGATAGCAGCGTGCGGCAGGTAACCAAAGGGGACTTTGACGTTTCCGGCATCAACTGGACCAGCGATAGCCAGCAGCTGCTGTTCTCGGCCTGTATCTCGCCCGACTGCGAGCTGCGAATGATTCCAGACATCCATGTGATTGACCTCACTGGCGACAACCTGCGGCGGCTTACCGCCGGCGAGGGCACAGCCACCAATCCGGTCTGCTCTCCAGATGGCCAGTGGATCGCTTTCTTCGGGCATGTTAAGGGACAGATTGGCTACGCCAATACCGACCTCTGGGTAATGCCGTTGGCGGGGGGAGAAGCCGTCAACCTGACCGAGGCCATGGACCGCTCTGTCGGGTGCAGCGTCGGCAGCGATGCCCGCTTTGGCGGTGGCAACACCAAGGCCTGCTGGTCGGCGGATGGCCAGCATCTCATCGTGTCCATCACCGATGGCGGCACTTGCCACCTCTATCGGGTAAACGTCGCGACCAGGCAGATCGAGCAGCTTACCCATGGCGATCTGGCCATCACTGCCTTCCACCATGTAGCGGTAGATGGTGAGGATCGCATCGCCTATATCGCTGGCGACGTGACAAATCCAGGCGATGTCTATCTCTGGCAGCCTGGCGCCATCAAGCAGCTGACTGCCGTCAATGCCGACATATTGGCTGAGTGGCAGCTATCCGTGCCCGAGCGAGTTGAATTCCAGGGCACCGATGGGCTACCGCTGGAAGGCTGGATCATGAAACCTGTCGGTTTCGAGGAAGGCAAGAAGTATCCCCTGATCATGGAGATTCACGGCGGCCCCCATTCCACGTATGGTTACGGCTTCTTCCACGAGTTTCAGATGCTGACATCAGCCGGTTACGGCGTACTCTTCATGAATCCTCGCGGTAGCAGGGGCTACGGCGAAGAGTTTACCAAGGGCGTCGTTGGCGATTGGGGCGGCATGGACTATGCCGATTGCATGAGCGCCGTGGATTACGCGATCCAGCTCGACTGGGTGGACGCCGAGCGGCTGGGCGTTACCGGCGGCAGCTATGGCGGCTACATGACGAACTGGATCGTCACCCAGACCGATCGCTTCAAAGCAGCCGTGACGCTGCGCAGTATCAGCAACATGTACACCAAGTATGGCTGCAGCGACATCGGCTGGTACGGTAACAAGGCCGGCATGGGCGGGCGCGATCTGTGGGATTCGGAAGACTTCATCATGTCACGCTCGCCGATCCGCTATGCTCCCCAGGTGAAGACCCCGATCCTGATCATCCATAGCGAGCTGGACTTCCGTTGCCCGATGGAGCAGGCGGAGCAGTGGTATGTTGCTCTGAAGCGCCTCGGCAAGACGGTGGAATTTGTCCGCTTTGCCGGCGAGAACCACGAGCTCTCTCGCTCTGGCAAGCCACGTAACCGCATCGATCGGCTGAACTTCATTCTGGACTGGTTCAACCGCTACGTCTAGTCTGGCTACCGGCCACAACAAATAGAAAAACACCGCAGCGCGCTGGCTGCGGTGTTTTTATCGTCGGCTCTTAGTAGAGCTCAGCTAGTTTCCTGTAGTGTGCATGCCGGGCTCTGGCGTCCTCTTCCGCCTTCTGCAGCAGCTCCTCGGCTTGCTCAGGGAACTGTCTGACCAGCGTAGCGTAGCGGGTCTCGCCCATCAGGAATTTCCGGAAGTCGCCGGACGGCTCGTTGAAGTCCAGGACGAACGGATTCTTACCCTCGGCGGCCAGCTCCGGGTTGTAGCGGTAGAGCGGCCAGTAGCCGGCCTCAACCGCCAGCTTGGCTTCGGTCTGGCTGTGGCTCATGTCGATACCATGGTTGATGCACGGTGCGTAGGCGATGATCAGCGACGGGCCATCGTACTGCTCGGCTTCCAGCATCGCTTTCAGCACCTGATTCTTGTTGGCGCCCATGGAGACGCTGGCTACATAGACATAACCGTAGGACATGGCCATCTGACCGAGATCCTTCTTACGGGTCTTCTTCCCGGAAGCAGCAAACTTGGCTACTGCCGCCGTCGGGGTGGCCTTGGAGGACTGCCCACCCGTGTTGGAGTAGACCTCGGTATCCAGAACCAGCACGTTGACGTTGGCACCCGAAGCGAGCACATGATCCAGGCCGCCGAAACCGATGTCGTAGGCCCAGCCGTCGCCGCCGATGATCCATTGCGATTTCTTCGTCAGGTAGTCGCCCAGCTCCTCGATCTCAGCGAGGGCTTCCCTGACTTCGCCGTCAGCGGATTCCAGTGCGCTGGGCAGCGCGGCGCGGAGCGCTTCGCCAGCCTGGCGCGAAGCGGCGGCGTCGTCCTTGCCGACCAGCCAGTCGTTAAGTGCTTCCTTCAGCGCAGCGGGCAGATCCGCCTGCAGCGCAGCCTCTGCCAGCTTCGCCAGCTGGTCGCGCTTCTGTTCCACGGCCAGCGCCATGCCGAAGCCGTACTCTGCGGCGTCCTCAAAGAGGGAGTTGCCCCAGGCCGGACCCTGACCCTGCGCGTTAACTGCATAGGGGCAGGTCGGGGCGCTGCCACCATAGATGGACGAGCAGCCGGTAGCATTGGCGATGATCATTCGGTCGCCGAACAGCTGGGTGAGCAGCTTGATGTACGGCGTCTCGCCACAGCCGGCACAGGCGCCGGAGAACTCAAATAGCGGCTGCTTGAACTGGCTGCCCTTGACGGTCGTCGCTGGCATGCTGTGCTCAACCTGAGGCAGCTGGTCCACAAAGCTGTGGTTGGCCACCTGGGCTTCGGCTACGTCTTCCAGCGGTTCCATAACCAGCGCCTTCTGCTTGGCCGGGCAGGTGTTCACACAGACGCCGCAGCCGGTGCAGTCCAGCGGGGAGACCTGGATGATATATTCGAGCCCAGCCAGCTCACGGCCGATAGCCTTCTTCGATGCCAACGTGTCTGGCTTACCCGCCAGATCCTCCGGTTTGGCCAGATAGGGCCGAATGGCAGCGTGGGGACAGACAAAGCTACACTGGTTGCACTGGATGCAGTTTTCGTCCTTCCAGACTGGCACCTTGATGGCGACACCACGCTTCTCATACCTGGTTGTCGCCGTAGGGACAACACCATCGGCGCTGAAGCAGCTGACCGGCAGCTTGTTGCCTTCCTGAGCCAGCATCGGGCGGATCACATTCTTGACATACTCAGGATCAGCGCTCTCGGCTGCAGCCTCTGCCTGAGCCTCAGCCCAGTGGGCAGGATAGTCGAGGGGCTGCAGATCGTCCACCGAATCCACCGCCGCATAGTTCATCGCCACGACCGCTTCACCCTTGCTGCCATACGTCTTCTGAATGGCATCCTTGATGTAGGTCATGGCTTTCTCCGCCGGGATGACGCCAGCGATGCGGAAGAAGGCTGCCTGCAGGACGGTGTTGATGCGTCCGCCGAGGCCAACCTCCTGGGCGATCTTGACAGCGTCGATGTTGTAGAACTGCAGCTGCTTAGCAGCGATGGTACGCTTGACCTCAGCCGGCAGTTTCTCCTCCATCTCTTCCAGCGTCCAGGGGGAGTTCAGCAGGAACACGCCACCCGGCTTGAGGCTGGAAAGCATATCGTATTTGCTCAGGTAGGACGGGTTATGGCAGGCCACAAAGTCAGCCTGGTCGATAGCATAGGGCGCCTTGATGGGCGTCGGTCCGAAGCGCAGGTGGGAGATGGTCAGACCACCCGACTTCTTGGAGTCGTACTCGAAATAGCCCTGAGCATAGAGGTCGGTGTAGTCGCCGATGATCTTGATGGAGTTCTTGTTGGCGCCAACTGTGCCGTCCGAGCCAAGGCCGTAGAACTTGCAGCGCACCACACCCTCGGGGGCGGTGTCGATGATGTCGTTGACAGGCAGCGATGTATGGGTAACATCGTCGGTGATGCCGACGGTGAAGTGGTTTTTCGGCTCATCCAGCTTCAGGTTGTCGAAGATCGCCTTGACCATGCTGGGAGTGAACTCCTTGGAGCCCAGGCCGTAGCGGCCACCGACGATAGTCTTGGCCTGGCCGATCTCGGCAAACACCGTGCAGACATCCTGATACAGCGGTTCACCCAGCGAGCCAGGCTCTTTGGTGCGATCCATGACTGCCAGCTTCTGAACCGACTGTGGTAGCACCTCGAGGAAGTGCTTGGCCGAGAAGGGGCGATAGAGGCGAACCTTCAGCATACCGACCTTCTCACCGCGCTGGAGCAGGTAGTCGATCGTCTCCTCCACTGTGTCCGCTCCAGAGCCCATGATCACGATTACGCGCTCGGCGTCGGGAGCGCCGTAGTAGTCAAAGGGGCGATACTGCCGCCCGGTGAGCTCGCTGACCTGGCGCATGACTTCGGCGACGGTGTCGGGCGTTGCCAGGTAGTGCTGGTTGCTGGCTTCGCGGCCCTGGAAGTAGATGTCCGGGTTCTGCGCCGTGCCGCGCTGATGGGGCCGTTCCGGATTGAGCGCCCGCTCGCGAAAACGCCTGATGGCATCCATATCCACCAGAGGAGCCATATCCTCGTAGTCGATGACATCGATCTTGGCGATCTCGTGGGACGTGCGGAAGCCGTCAAAGAAATGGACAAAAGGAACGCTGGACTTGAGGGTGCTCAGATGCGCCACCAATGCCAGATCCATTGCCTCCTGCACTGAGGCTGAGGCCAGCAGGGCAAAGCCTGTCTGCCGCGCGGCCATCACATCAGAATGATCGCCAAAGATGGATAGTGCGTGCGTGGCCAGAGCGCGAGCCGACACATGGAAGACCGTCGGTAGCAGTTCCCCGGCGATCTTGTACATGTTGGGGATCATCAACAACAGACCCTGCGAGGCGGTGAATGTCGTGGTCAGAGCACCAGCTGCCAGCGAGCCGTGTACTGCGCCTGCGGCTCCACCTTCAGACTGCAGTTCGACTACACGCAGCGGCTGACCGAACAGATTCTTGCGGCCCTGTACGGCCCATTCGTCAGCCACCTCGCCCATCGGCGAAGAGGGAGTGATCGGGTATATCGCAGCAACTTCGCTAAACGCGTATGCCACGTGGGCTGCTGCGTTATTCCCATCGATGGTTTGTTTGTGCATTTCCACACCATCTTTCCTTGTGAATTTGTTGGTTAGGACGTTGCTAAGCCGAGTCTGCTTCAGCCTAACAGCTTCATCATATCACCCTACTATAAAAACATCCTTTCGTCCATGTCAATCGGTATAGCCAGGGACCGCAGCCAAACAGCGCTAGTAACCGCCAGTTAATCGCACAATTCTGCATGTGATGCACATTGTATACCGTGGCGCTGCCCCTCAGGGGCAGGACAAGCTCGCGGAGAGGAGAAAATGAAAACAGGGATGAGCTATGGTGTGCAAGAGCGCGGTCAAACAAGTCTGTGGGGTGAGAACATGAAGTGCAGAGCCATGCTATCAGGCAGGTGCTGCCGGCGGATCATCAGCCTCGGTCTGGCCTACCTACTGGTCTCCCTGTCATTGGTCGCTTGCAGCGACCAGGCAGGCTGGCGAGTGAACGGTATGAGTACCAGCCCTTAGCAATAAAGTGCATTATTGTGGTAGGCCAGGGCTATGTTATAGCCAACCAGATGAGCTCTTACATAGAGAAGGAGTGATCGAGTGTTGCCTAAAGAGCAGCTGGACCGGATCAGCCAGCTTTCGCGCAAGCAGCGTTCCGTAGGATTGACGGAAGAGGAGAAGGCCGAGCAGCACCAGTTAAGACAGCTCTACCTGGCGCGTTTTCGGGAGTCATTCAGGCAGCAATTGGAGGCTCGCCTGGCCAAGCCGAATCAGCAGAATGGGTGTTCCTGTGGCTGCCATAGCCATCATCACCACCCGCATAGGCAGAAACACTAGGGGGTTGGAGGGATAGCATTGTTAGAGATTAACGCTGATCGCCTGATCAGGACATTGAGTGAGCTGGCGCAGATCGGGGCCACTGCGGAGGGCGGAGTTACCCGCTTTGCGCTAACCGACGCTGATTGGCGGGCCAGGGAGTGGCTGCTCGGACAGGCTGGGCGGTATGGTTTCCATGGCCGAACCGACGCGGCCGGTAACCTCTTTGTGTTTGATCCTGAGCATGCCAATGACAAGACGCCGATTCTCGTGGGTTCACACTTGGACACCGTTCTTAACGGCGGTCGTTACGATGGAGCGCTGGGGGTGCTGTCCGCGCTGGAATGCCTGATCCGGCTGAAAGAAGCGGCGGCGTGCCTCAAGCACCCGGTTGAGCTGGTTGTCTGGACGGAAGAGGAGGGCAGCCGCTTCAAAGGCGGGCTGGTCGGTAGCCGAGCCTTTATTGGCGAGTTACCGCTGAGTGAGCTGGACGAGGCCGACGAGGAAGGGGTCTCTTTGCGCGAGGCACTGGAACAGCGCGGTCTCGACGTCGCTGAGATCCCTCGGTTGAAGAGGGAGCCCGGCGATATTCGGGCCTATCTCGAGCTGCATATCGAGCAGGGTGGTGTGCTGGATACCGCTGGCGAGCAGATCGGCATCCCCACCGGCATCGTGGGCATTCGCCGCTATGATCTCAGCCTGCTGGGACAGGCCAACCATGCAGGGACCACGCCGATGCAGCTGCGCCGCGACGCGCTGGTAGGAGCCGCCGAGATGGTGCAGAGCGTCGAACGCTTGACCAGGGAAAGCGGCTTCACCCAGGCTGTCGCCACCGTGGGCAAATTGACCGTCTCCCCCGGCGGCGTCAATATCGTCCCCGGGCGGGTTGATTTCAGTCTCGAGATCCGCGACTTGGAGGCTGGCGTAATGGACCGGTTGGCGGAGTTGATCCTCCCCGCCCTGGAGGCTATCGCCCAGCGTCGCGGGCTGGATCTGCACTGGGAGCGGACGGCGGATGTCAAGCCGGCGCCACTGGATGAAACGCTGCGCCAGGTCATCGGCGAGATCGCCGGCGCCCTCGGTTATTCATTCCGCGAGATGCCCAGTGGGGCAGGACATGACGCCCAGCATCTGGCCCGGATCTGTCCGACCGGCATGATCTTTGTGCCCAGTGTCGGCGGCATCAGTCATGCACCGGCTGAGTTGACGCGCGATGCCGATTGCATCCGCGGCGCCACGCTGCTGCTCAACACGCTTAAGGCGCTGGCTGAGGAGCCGACCGAGTAGGCCGAGGCATGCTCCTCCTCTCGGCTGAATAGAGATAGTGAAGCCGATTGTACCTGCATGAGGAGGAGTGCCAGATGAAAAACCCGGCGAGAATCGATCAACTGCCGGCTTACATTTTTGCGGAGATTGACCGCTTGCAGGAAGCTGCCATCCGGGAAGGGCGGGACATCATCAGCCTCGGGGTAGGTGATCCAGATCAGCCGACGCCAGATGTGATCGTACAGCAGCTGCAACGGCTGGCTGCCCAGGCGGAGCATCATCAGTACCCGCCCTATGCTGGGATCCGCGATTTTCGGCAGGCGGTGGCTGAGTGGTATCAGGCGCGGTTTGCGGTAGAGCTGGATCCTGATGAGGAAGTGCTGGCCCTGATCGGTTCCAAGGAGGGAATCGCCCATCTCTCCCTGGGCTGGGCGGGACCGGGCGACGTAGTGTTGGTGCCAGACCCCGGCTACCCGGTTTATCGGATCAGCGCCATCTTCGCCGGCGCTGAGTCCTATTTACTGCCCTTGCGGCCGGAAAACGATTTCCTGCCTGACTTCTCTCTGGTGCCGGCTGAGGTCTGTCAACGCGCGACCCTGCTCTACCTCAACTACCCAAACAACCCGACCGGGGCTACGGTAGACCTGGATTTCTTTGAGGAGGCAGTGGCCTTTGCACGGCGGCACCAGCTGGTCCTGGCCCATGACCTGGCCTACAGTGAAGTTGCTTTTGACGGCTATCGACCGCCCAGCGTCCTGCAGATTCCAGGGGCGAAAGATGTCGCCATTGAGTTCAACTCGCTCTCCAAGACCTACAACATGACGGGCTGGCGGCTGGGAATGGCGGTAGGGGGGCGGCGCCTGCTGGAAAACCTGCGCCGGATCAAGGTGAACGTGGATTCCAGCCAGTTCGGCGCCATCCAGGCGGCAGGTGCCTATGCCTTGCGCCACGTACATGACCCCGTCAGGCAGCAGGCTGCCCTCTATCAGGAGCGGCGCGACCTTCTGGTGGCAGGGCTGCGCGCCTGCCGTCTCTCTCCTCATGTGCCGCGCGCCAGCTTCTATGTCTGGACGCCGGTGCCGGCAGGTTACACGTCCATGGAATTCGCTATGCACATGCTCAGGGAGATCGGCGTCGTTGTGGTGCCTGGCATCGGTTTTGGCGAGCACGGAGAGGGCTACATCCGCTTCTCCCTCACTGTCAACGATGCCCGGCTGCGGGAGGCAGTGGAGCGAATCAGACGCTTGCGCTGGTGAGCCGCAGGGGTTGTCACCCCGCCGAGCGTTCCGCAGCCAGGCCGCCGCGCTGTTAGCCTTCGTTGGAGGAAAGCAGAAAGGGGCGGGAGACCCTTTGGATCACCCGTCCCTTCTTTGTGCTCAAACTCTTATGTACCCGCGGCCGTGCTCTAGCAGCAACTATCTGAGCTCGCCTAAGCGATCCGAGCCTGCCGGTGCCAGGTAGTGCATCAGACTGCTGGGCGTCACTCAGGACCAGAAATCCTGGCCTTCGGCGGGCGAGTTTTGCTGCTCCCCGTCCCGTTTCGCTTGATACCCTAGTTCTGGAGGCATCGCCAGCGCCGGAGAGGGTGTGCCCTGGGGGCTGGCGAGCGACCGTTCCTCACGGCTGAGTTCTGTGCTCCTGCAGAGGGCCGTGGCCGGTCACGCGGTACAAAGGGTTATTGCACCGGAGTAGGCAAGTGGCGATAAAGACAGGGCATCACCCGCGAAGGTGCCTTGCGATTAGCCGTCAGTTGACAAAAAGCGAAACGGAACGGGGGAAAATGCAGCAACTGCCTGAGCTCGCCTAAGCAATCCGAGCCTGGCAGTGCCTGATAGTGCATCAGACTGCTGGGCGTCACTCAGGACCAGAAATCCTGGTCTTAGGCGGGCGAGTTTTGCTGCTCCCCGTCCCGTTTCGCTTGATACCTTAGTTCTGGAGGCATCGCCAGCGCCGGAGAGGGTGTGCCCTGGGGGCTGGCGAGCGACCGTTCCTCACGGCTGAGTTCTGTGCTCCTGCAGAGGGCCGTGGCCGGTCACGCGGTACAAAGGGTTGTTGCACCGGAGTAGGCAAGTGGCGATAAAGTCAGGGCATCACCCGCGAAGGTGCCTTGCGATTAGCCGTCAGTTGACAAGAAGCGAAACGGAACGGGGGAAAATGCAGCAACTGTCTGAGTCCGCCTAAGCGCCCCGAGCCTGGCGGTGCCAGATAGTGCACCAGACTGCTGGGCGTCACTCAGGACCAGAAATCCTGGTCTTAGGCGGGCGAGTTTTGCTGCTCCCCGTCCCGTTTCGCTTGATACCTTAGTTCTGGAGGCATCGCCAGCGCCGGAGGGGGTGTGCCCTGGCTGAGCATAGCCGGTTTAGCACCGCCTCCTGACCCTCGCGGGCGTCCGCGCCGCTGCTAGGGGCGCGCCAGGCTGATCATGCTGCGCAGCCCCCTGAAGGCTTCCACATAGTCGTCGCTGGTGAAGCTCACTGTGTTGCCATTGACGCGTACGGTGCCCGGCATCAGCGAGGCCGCATCGGCTTGACCCGCCTGGATGAACTCCAGTTCAAACGTGTAGGGTCCTTCCGGCAGGAAGGGCTTCCTGTCGGCCAGGTTCTGCAGCGCCCGCTGGACGCCAGCCTGAATTTCGCGGCAGGCTCTGGCCGGATGCAGCGAACGCGCCGAGTAGCGGGTGATGGCCGTCTTGGTCGCTACCGTCTCAATGTCGCCCAGCAGCGCCCTGGCCTCTTCGGTCACAGCCTTATCTCCGGCCACAAAGACGACCGGCGCTTTGTAGTAGCCGGCGATAGCGGCGTTGATGGCTGTCTCACCCATCGGCACACCGTTGAGGCGGACAGTGCTCACCGTGCCGCCGCTGATGGTGTGGCTGAGGATCCCATGCTGCAGCATGCGCGCGTGGTAGCCCACAAACAGGACTGCATCAAAACCCTCCTGTACCCCCTCCATCATCGAGAGCGGCTTGGGGCTGCCCTGGATCAGTTCAGCCGCTTCATCCAGCTCAGCCGGAATCAGATTGGTCATGCTGCCGTGGGAGTCGTTGACGACGATCAGCTGCGCCCCGGCTGCCCTGGCCCCCAGGACAGCGGCGTTAGCCTCGGCCGTCATCTGCCGCCGGGCCTGTTCATAGCCGCGCCCCGCGGGACTGGTCATTTCCCCATTGACTACTCCGCAGACACCCTCGATGTCCACCGAAATGTAGACCTTCATCGTTCATTCCTCCTTTATCGATCTGTAGCCGTGCCTAACGGCGACGAAACCCCTCCAGCGCCTTGCCGACCGGGCCCAGGAGCACTGAAGCCAGTATCAGTGAACCTCCAGCCTGGATCAGGTTGCCCGGCACGCCGGCCCAGGCAGCCACCCAACCGTACAGGTATATCTCAACCAGGCAGTAGCCGGCCACCATCAGCAATCCGGCGCTGGCCATCGAGAGCAGCACCCCCAGGCCTGGTCTGGCCGTGCCGCTCCCCCTCCCCAGCAACAGTCCGATTACAAGTCCCTCTAATCCCTTGACAAGCAATGTCCAGGGGGCATAATGGGCATATCCGGAGAGCAGGTCAGCCAGCGCCGAGCCCAGACCACCGGCGGCTGCCCCCGGCAGCGGCCCCAACAGCGCCCCCGCCAGGAAGATCAGTGTATCGCCAAAGTTGATATACCCCTGGGTTCCCGGCGTGGGGATCTGGACAAGCATAGTGCCGACGGTCACCAGGGCAATAAAGAGGGCAATGAGGACCATCTTGGCAAGCGGCGAGCTAGACTGCATTCTTGTTCCCCCCTACTGATGTTCTGAAAGCAGTATAACACAGAAGCAGGGATGATGACTCTCTGCTATCTGGAGCGCAGCAGTGCTTTCGGGTTGTGGAATATGTTACCTGAGGGTCTCCGGACAGGAGACCATTTTGCCTATGTTGAATCCTGTTGGAGGAGGACGAGCGCTCGGGCTGAAATGGGGTTTGAAACCAGCTCGCTGAATGGCTCGTCTATACACAGGGCGATACCGATTTGATTGTGGCAAGATGCATGGGAGCCAATGACAGATTACGAGAGGGGGCAGACATATGCAAAAACGCCACTACTACATAATATCGCTGCTCAGCCTGATGATTCTAATGGCGATCAGTCCCCCGGTCATCGCTAGCACAGGAGTTCCCATTTATCTGGATGGCCAGCGGCTGGTGCTGGGGCCGCAGGACGTGCCACCGGTGATCATCAACGGCCGCACGATGGTTCCCGTCAGGATCATCAGTGAGGAACTGGGCGCCGATGTAACCTGGATCTCCAATGAGCAGCCCGTCCTCATCCGCCAGGGGGCGACCCGGGTGGAACTGACGCTCGGCCAGAAGATCGCCTATCTGGATGGGGCGGCTGTAGAGCTGGATGCGCCGCCAGTGCTGATCCAGAGCCGAATCATGGTCCCGCTGCGCTTCATCGGGCAGAGCTTTGGCGCCGGGGTCGAATGGGATAATGCGTCCCGCAGTGTCCACATTACCTCGGCAATTGGCGAGCTGAGCGAGCCTGGGCTGACGGTTACCGAAGGGCGGGCTAGTGCACTGGTGCTCAGGTCCAGCCGGCGGCTGGTGCTGGAGAGCAGCAGCTTTCTGCCGGAGGAGGGGACATTCACCGTCAATCTGTCGCGGGTTACCGCCGAGGAGCTGACGCAAGAGATAGAAAGTGCCCCCCTCGAGCGCCTGGAGATCCACCCACTTGAGGATAACTCGTTGCAGGTTGTGCTGCATTTCGATGACGCCGCGGCCAGCCTGGTGCCTCAGGCAGTGCTAAGTGACGACGAGGAGCAGCTGACCATCAGCTGGCCAATCGGGCTGAAGCAGGCGGCTTTCTCCCAGTCAGGAGCCATCGAGCATTTCTCGTTTGGGCTGCCCCTGAGCGTTGTGCCAGAGCTGATCGATACTACGGAAGAGGTAGAAGCTGGCGGTAGTCTGCCCGGCCGGGTCAATGCAGAGGTAGGCGTCAATCTGCGCCCGACTCCCAGCACCGCCCAGGACAAAATCTGTACAGTACCTTATCTGACCGAGGTAGAAGTTGTCGGTGAAACGACCGGCTGGTATCAGGTCCGTCTGGCTGATGGGCAGGAAGGCTGGATGACAGATGAGTGGGTGACGGTTACCACCGAAATTGAGGAGAAGGTGGGCGTCAACGTGCGCTCCACACCGGAAGTCAAGCGGGATAACAGCAACCGGATCACAACGCTTTACCCTGGCCATAAGGTAGTGGTGCTCAAACGTGAGAATGGCTGGTGCCGGGTGGATTTTGGCGGTAAGCAGCCTGGCTGGATCCGCGAAGATCTGGTTCCCATTGGCAGCCGCCTCACTCAGCCAGTGACAATTTCCGGTCTGCGCATCGTTTTCCCGCAAGTGGTGCGGGACAGTGAGCTGTCTGGCCCCTGGGCAGAGTCTATCTATATCGAAACCGCCCAGTGGATCGAAGCGGAGTCAGAGCTGGCGCTGGAGTTGCGCCTGAAGAAACCGATCAACTCCCACCTGCTGCAGGACGAAAATGGTTGGCGCCTGATGCTGGGAACGTTGGTGGAGGATATCAGCCTCTCGCAGGCCAGCGGCGGTACCACCCTCCGGGTCAGGCTGCAGGGGCAGAGCCGGCCAACGGCGCGGTATGTTGCCAGCGAGCAGGCCTTGCTCGTGACCATTCCGGGAGCCGGAATGAGCAGCGAGCTGCCGACGCATCTGCAGGGAGTAGGGGGACTGGTGCAGGCCGTCGAGGCGACGCAGTTGGGCGATGAAGTGCGCCTGACGATCAGGCTGCGGGAGCAGAGCGCCTATCACCTGAATGCCGTCAACGGCAATGAGGTCTGGGAGATCAAGATCGCCTCTCCCTCCCTGGTGGGGAAGACGATCGCTCTCGATCCGGGTCATGGGGCTACCGACCCCGGTGCGATGGGTACAAAGGGCTGGAACGAGAAGGATTTCACCCATGATATCGCCTACCGGCTGCGCGAGCTGCTGGTCAGCGCTGGCGCCAACGTGGTGATGACCCGCGAGGTCAACAGCCCCTATATTGACGCTCCCCGCAGGGCGGCGCTGATCAACCAGGCCAACGTGGATGCGTTCCTCAGCATCCACATCAATTCCTATACCAAGCGGGACGTACGGGGGCTGGAGACATTCTACTACCCACGCTATGAGAATGAACGGTTTGCGCGCCTGGTACACGGTGAGCTGGTAGATGAACTGGGCTGGCCCGATCGCGGCGTCATCCCCAATACCCGCTATCTGATCATTAAGGAGACTCATACCACCGGTGCTCTGGCGGAGATCGGCTTTATCTCCAATGCCACCGAAGAAGCACTGTTGCTGCAGGAATCGGTCAGGATCCGCATCGCCGAGGCCCTCTTCCGGGCGATTGAGAGATATTTCTAGGAGACTTGGCCGTTAATTCTGACAACGCCTTGACACAATTTCCCCCTGTTTGATAATATCGACACAAGGGAAGTTTCGCCAACGGAAATTTGCGCGTGCTTCGGAGTCCACGTGCTTGGGGAGGGGGTGAGGATGGTGACAGAGAGCAGCATTCAGGAGTTTGAACAGTGTGTCATCCAGTTGGAGCGACTTTTGCGGACTGTGAGCAGTATCATCAAGCGGCGGGGTCGCGACGTTCTCCAAGACTTCGACATTACGACACCGCAGTTCAATGCCCTTCTGATTCTCAGGCATCGCAACCTGACCATCGGTGAGCTGGGTGAGAGGATGTTTCTTGCCTGCAGCACGGCCACAGATCTGATCGATCGTATGGAGCGTAACAATCTGGTTGAGCGGGTGCGGGACAGCAACGACCGGCGGGTGATCCGCCTCAACGTGACGGAACGGGGCATGCAGATGGTGGACGAGGTGATGACCGCGCGGATCCGCTATCTATCGAAGATTCTGCAGGATGTCTCGCTGGAAGAGCTCAAGGTGATGATTGCCGGCATGACTCATCTGGAAGAGCTGATGCGCGATAGCCAGGTGACAAGCAGCCGGGCTTAGCAGCTACTTCACTTAGCATATAAGGGAGCCCCAGAGGTGGAGGCTCCCTTTTGTTATGCCAGGGCAAGTCCGCAGGATCCAGGGCTAGATACCCAGCAGCCGCAGCAGATTTCGCTGAACTGCGGCCTGCAGCTCCTCTGGAGCGATTCCCCTGGTCCGGGCTGCAGTGTTCAGGATTCGGCGCAGGACCTGAGGGGTATCCTGGAGGAGGCTGGGGCAGCCCGTCGCCCAGGCTACGGCGCCGCTCCCGTCTGTCTCGGTCAGCAGGCGGTCAGGCGCCACCTGGCGACAGACGGCCTGCTGGGCCGGATTTTGTTCCAGATCCGGCCCCAGAGTGAAGTAGCAGCCCAGCGCCTGATAGCCGGGCAGCAGCTCGGCCGGCCCTGAATACCAGTGAACGATGACCAGCGGCGGCGTGTATCGCTCCAGCCAGGTGAGGATCTCTGCCTCGGCCCCTTTGGTGTGGAGGATCACCGGCTTCTGCAGCACCACCGCCCGCTGTAACTGATAGAGAAAAGCGACGCGCTGCTGCTCCAGCGGCGCGTCTGTCCAGACTGTATCCAGGCCGATTTCGCCGATGACCGGCGCCTGCTGCAGCCAATCATCCATGGTATCGGGACTGTGCGCAGCCGAATACCAGGGGTGCAAACCCGCTGTGAAAATAATCCTGCTCTCGCTGCTGGCCAGCGCTGCGATGCGGGCGCATTCGTCTGGGTTCGTCGCGGCCACCAGCTGCCAGAGTCCCTGCTGCGCCAGCCTCCTTGCCGCCTCTTCCTCGTCGGGCTGAATGTGGGTATGAGCGTCCACCAGGTACAAATCCCCGCTGCAGTTCTCCAATCCTATACCTCCAGAGCCGCATAGATGCGTTGTTTTGTCTCGCCTGCCGCCAGCAACCATTCCCAGTTGCGCTTCTGGGCCGGCGTCGTAACGGCGATCTCTAGCTGGATGCGGGCCGGACGCTGCGACAGCACATAGATCCGGTCAGCGAGGAAGACGGCTTCGTCGATGTCGTGGGTGACGAGAACAATGGTGCGGCCCAGACGCCAGCGCAGGTCGGCCAGCCAGATCTGGAGTCGCTGGCGGGTGATGGCGTCCAGCGCCCCGAACGGCTCGTCCAGGAGAAGGATCTGGGCATCGGAGAGCACGGTACGCAAGAAGGCGGCACGCTGGCGCATGCCACCTGAAAGCTGATCGGGATAGACGTCCTCGTATCCGGCCAGGCCGAACTCGGCGAAGTGAGCCAGCGCCTGACGGCGGGCAGTGGCTCGATCCACCTTGCGCAGGAGGAGAGGAAGACAGACATTATCCAGGACTGTCCGCCAGGGCATCAGGAGGTCCTCCTGCGGCATATAGGCGACGTGCGGCGACAGGCCGCTGAGGGGCTGGTTATCCAGCAAGACTGCCCCGTCGGCCGGCGGCAAGAGGCCGGCGAGGATGTTCAGCAGCGTGCTCTTGCCGCAGCCCGATGGGCCGAGAATGCTGATAAACTCGCCCGCCTCGGCAGCGAAGCTGAGCCGATCAAGAATCAGCTGTTCGCCAAAAGAGAAACTGAGGGTGTCGACCTGCAGGTTCATGGCCTCTTCTCCTACCTGGGCAGGAATTCGTTGGTAAACGCTTCTTCGGCCGGCATATCCTTCTTGATCAGACCGGCTTCCCGCATGAACTCGGTGTAGTTGTCCCAGACCTCTGCCTTCATCTCACCCCAGCGGGGGGCATCATCTATATATTTGGTGGAGAGATACTCCTGACTCTTGCGCAGGAAGGCGGCATCATACTCAGGCACTGCCTCGGCCAGAATGTCGGCGGCTGCGATCGGGTTGGCGATGGCATCAGCGTATCCCCGGGCGGTGGCCGCCAGGAACTTGCGAGCCAGCTCGGGGTTCTCGTTCAGCAACTGCTCTGCGGCAATGATCACCGGTGTATAGTAGTCCAGCCGTTCATCCAGCTGGCGCAGCTCGATGTAGTTGAGGGGGAAATCCTGCATTTCGGCCCGAATACCGTCCCAGCCATAGAAAATCCAGATCAGGTCAACGTTCGACTGCAGGGAAGCCAGGCTGGCATCGGCCCCGATGACCAGATTCAGGGTGGAAAAGTCAGCCCCTTCGGCTTCCATGACCGCCTTGATGACGGCGGCTTCAGCCTCAGAGCCCCAGCTGACATACGTCTTTCCTTCGAAGTCGCGGGGCGAGGTGATATTCTTCGGCCTATAGGAGGCGAATCCCGACGTATTGTGCTGCACGATGGTCGCAATAGCCTTGATGGGCAGCGGATCTTCCGCCGTGCGAGCGTAGGTCACATCCTCCTGATAGGAGATGCCAAACTCACCCTGGCCGGTGGCGATGAGAGTGGCGGTAGCTCCCTCCGACGGCTGAACGATTTCCACATTCAGCCCTTCTTCCTCGTAGTAGCCCCTGGCTTTGGCAACATAGAGCCCGGTGTGGTTGGTGTTGGGCAGGTAGTCAAGGATCACCCGGACAGGGGTCAGGTCAGCCGGATCCTGCCGCGACACGCAGGCAGTCAGGCTGAGGACGAGCAGCGCGCAGAGTACAACAAGCAGCGATTTCTTCAAGTGTTGTCACCTTCCTTGATTGGGGTAGCTGACCTGGAGCGCGTCCAGGGTGTCAGCAGATACTCGACGGCGCGAACGACGGCGTTACAGAGCAGGCTGAGAACGATGATCAGGAGAACGATGGCGAAGACGCGATCCAGCATGTAAGCGTTCTTGACCCGCAGCATGTAGTAGCCGAGGCCACCGCTCCCACCTAGCCACTCGCCCACGACCGCCCCCATGATGCTGTAGGTAGCCGCTACGCGCAGCCCGGAGAAAAACGCAGGTGCCGCAGCCGGGAGTTTGATGATCCGATAGATGTCCCACCGGGTGGCACCCATGGTGCGCAGCAGATCGACCAGCCTGTGGGATACCTGGCCAAACCCATCAGCCAGATTGACGGCGATGGGGAAGAAGCACATCAGCACCACCGTGATCACCTTCGGCGCCAGTCCAAACCCAAAATAGATGATAAAGAGCGGAGCCAGAACGATGATTGGCACCGATTGGGAGACGACCATCAGCGGATAGACCGCCTGGCGAAATGTAGGCCAGGCATCCATGGCTATCCCCAGCAGTGCTGCCAGCCCGGTAGCGATGACTATTCCCAGGGCCGCCTCCCCCAGCGTGATCAGCGCATGGGGCAGGATCACCTGGTGGTTGTCCAGCAATGCCCTGAGAATCTGGCTGGGGGCGGGGAGGAGATACAGCGGCAGCTCACCCAGCCGCACCGTCGCCTCCCAGAGGAGGAGCAGGATAGCGGGCAGGATCACCGGCATCAGTTTGCGCAAGTACGGTTTGCTCATAACAACCTCCCCCAGCAAAACAGCCCCACCGGAAGGTGGGGCTGTTTCCCTCAAAATCAAACAGAGTCTCTCCCTACGGCGGCATTACCCGCATCAGGTTTTAAGGGTCGAAGCCTGGCTTCCTCTCAGATCAACAATTGACCTCCCCTGTGGCATATGCAGTTTTGTCAGTCGAGCTGCCGTCGCTAGCTCCTTAATACAGTATAGTCTACCCGCGCCTGATCAGTCAACGATCCGGCAGGACTGGGGCAACTGTTCCTGGCATACGCTGAACGGGAGAACTCTGGCAGGACAATGCCTTTGTATGTAGAATTGTCTCACTTGCAAAGGTTTATCGCCATTACTCCCCCAGACGTTAGGAGGTTTACATTTGTCAGAACAGACCGCTTCGGCACAGAATCGCCCGCAGAACTCCCTGGCGGCTACCCTGGCGGAAAAGCCGCTGCGCGCTGCTATCCTCGCTCTGGCCCTGCCGGTCATGGCGGAGCAGATCCTGGCCACCGTCACACAGGTTGTCGATATGGCCATGGTCGGACGCCTCGGCGCCGAATCCATTGCGGCTGTCGGTGTCAGCATGCAGCCTTTCATGCTGGCCATGTCGCTTTTCTCAGCGGTGTCTGTCGGTAATACTGCGCTGGTCGCTCGCTTCATTGGTGCCGGCGAACCGGACAACGCATCCCGGACTCTGACCCAGTCCCTGCTTATTGCCGCCATCTTCGCCGGCCTGATTGCCGTGATCGGCTTTCTTTTCGCTCCTCAGCTGGTCAACATCATGAATCCAGAGACTGACGTGCTGGAACTGGCAGTTCGCTATGTGCGCTTCATGATGCCGGGCATCTTCTTCATGCTCTCCTCGATGATGATCACCGGCTCCCTGCGCGGCGCGGGCGATACGCGGACGCCGATGAAGGTTAACATGATGATCAATATCCTCAACCCGATCCTCAACTGGTTGCTCATCTTCGGCAACCTGGGCTTCCCCAGGATGGGCGTGGCCGGCGCTGCCCTGGCGACGACCATCGCGCGCAGTGTGGGCGGACTGACCTTTGTCTACATTGTCTTCAGCGGCCGCCGCGTCCTGCATATCCGGAAGGAGCACCTGCGGCGCGGCTTTGACTGGCCGTTGATCAAGCGGATGCTTAACATCGGTTTGCCGGCGGCCGTTGAGCAATTGATCACTCGCTCTGGGCAGATACTCTATGCACGCACCGTTTCGGGGTTGGGGACGGTTCTTTACGCCGCTCACCAGGTGACGATCAATGCCGAGTCGATCTCCTACATGCCGGGGTTCGGATTTTCTGCTGCTGCCACCACCCTGGTGGGACAGAATCTGGGCGCGAAAAATCCGCAGCGCGCCAGCCAGGCGGGAAGGGAGGCCTGGAAGCTGGGTGCCACGCTGATGGGGGCGATGGGGGTACTCCTCTTCCTGATCCCGGGCCTGCTGATGCGTATCTATACTGATGACCCTGACGTCATCATGTATGGCTCCCAGTGCCTGAGGATTGCGGCCTTCTCTCAGATCCCGATGGGCACCAGCTTCATCATGTCCGGTGCCTTGCGCGGTGCCGGTGATACCCGGTTCATGCTCTTTGTCAGCACGGCGAGCGTCTGGTTTGTACGGCTGGGACTCTCCCTGCTGTTTATTAACGTCTTCGGCTGGAGTCTGGCTGGCGCCTGGCTGGCCCAGCTGATGGACTGGGTAGTCCGCGGCGGCGTCGCCTTCCTGCGTTTCCGCAGCGGCAAGTGGGCCACGATTAAGGTCTAGGTTAGGGGAAGCGGGGCGCTATTTCGCAGTTGCATTGCGGACGGGACGGGGTAAGAGCAGCATGCTTCCCCGTCCCGTTCTCTTTGATGACAGCAGGCTACCGGGGTACGGCAGACGCCCGGCCGCATGCGAGGCAGCATCCCCAGCGCCGAGAAGGGTATTCACTCTGGCAGAGGGCAACCCCCTCCTGGCAGGAAAACGGATAAATCCAGGAAGGAGCGCTGGCACCGGTTGGCGAATTAACCGAATAATATAAATACCGCCTGACGAAACCGTCAGCATGAGGAGGGTTTTCTCTTGTCGGAACAGGCAACCTCCACACCGGAGCCGTCTGCGGACCTGCCTGCCTCAGCGTTGGCTCAGAAACCGCTGCGTAGCGCCATTTTCACCCTGGCCCTGCCGGTGATAGCGGAACAGATCTTTACTTCCCTCACCCAGATTGTCGATATGGCGATGGTCGGGGGAGCCTCGCCATCTGGCGCTTTCGCAGCGGGAGATGGGCCAAAATCCAGATTTAGGTTGAATCCCTTTGGCAACAGCGTGCTGCCAGATGTCAGGAGCGTCTCGCAGCACGCCGTTCTCTTGTGCATTCAGATACCTCTTGTCGCTGGGCAGCATACTATGGTATACAGTGCTTTGTTAGGGGGCGATCTGCCCGTGATCAGTCATAATCCCATCGGTCTGTTTGATTCTGGTGTTGGTGGTCTCAGCGTGCTGAGAGAGCTGCGGGCGCAACTGCCGCGGGAGAATGTCGTCTACTTTGCAGACACTCTGCACATGCCCTACGGGCCACGTTCCCCTCAGGAGTTGCGCCAGCTGGTCTTTGCCATTCTGGATTTCCTGCAGCGGCAGAGCGTCAAACTGGTGATCATGGCCTGCAATACGTCCTCGGCTTTGGTGCTGCATCTGGCCCGGGGCTGCCTTTCGCTGCCCATTCTGGGGATGATCGAGCCGACAGCTCAGCTGCTGGCGCAAGCGAAGCCGGCTGCGGTCGGTATCCTGGCGACAGAGGCGACGGTGCGCAGCGGCAAATATGCGGCCAGGTTTCGGGCGGCGGGAGTGCAGGGCAGGATTGTTACCAGCGCCTGCCCGGAGCTGGCTTCGCTGATTGAGGCCGGTGACGATCCTGCCGGGTTGGTTGCAGCCGTCGAGCAATGTGTCCAGCCCCTGCGTCAGGCAGCGGTTGATCCGGTCGTTCTCGGTTGCACTCACTATCCGTTTGCTTCCCGGCAGATCGCCAGTGCCCTGGGGTATCCGGTGCAACTGGTGGATCCGGCGCAGCCTGTCGTGGCTGAAGCGCGCCGCCTATTGCACCGGCTGGATCTGCTGAACCCTGGAACCGGTCCGGCTGAGCAGGTCTTCTATGTCAGCGGCAGTCTGCCGCAGTTTGAGCAGCGGGCCGCCCGCCTGTTGGGCCATCCTGTGACTGCCCGGCCGGCCGTCTTTGAGTCGGCAGGCGGCAGACTCCAGGTGACGAAATAGCCCTCCTCGCGTTTGCATGCGCTTCCCCATCCAGGCATAGGTTGTACTAGGCATGGTAGAAGGAAGCTCATCTAGCTGTGAGGAGGGGTTGCTTTGCTGCGGAAGCTACTGTTGATCGTTCTGAGCGTCTGTTTCCTGCTTTCAGTTTCCGGTTGTTCCCTGCTCTGGCCCACCGATCAGACCAACCACCCGCCTGGACAGGAGCAGCCACCAGCCGGCGAGGATCCATTGGTGCGAACCGGATCCTTTGTGCCCAGCGTTATCCCCACTGTGGGAGATGATGTGCGCTTGCGCACCGTCTATCTGCTGGATTACCAGGGGCGCTACCTGGTGCCTTATCTGCTGGGCATCCCGCCGGTGGAGGGCGTGGCCAAGGAAGTGCTGGCGCGGTTGGTGGATTCGCCGGAAAACCGGGTAGCGCTGAGTGGTACCGATTTCGGTCTGCCGCTGCCGGAGGGCACGAAGCTTCTCGGCATGACGATTCGCGATGGGCTGGCCATCATCGATTTCAGCCCAGAATTTCTCCAGTTCCGCAACGCTACCCACGAGCGTCTGGCTATCGACTCGGTCCTCTATACCATGACCGAGTTTCCCACCGTCGATGAAGTGGAGATCTGGGTTAACGGCCACCCGCTGACTGAACTGCCCAGCGGTCTGGCCATGAGCTATCCCGTCTCGCGGGCGCAGCGAGATCTCAATCTGGAAGTGTCTCCGGCTGTGACCGACCCGACAGTCGGCGCTAAGGTGCATCTCTACTTTTCGGCGGTTGGCCCCAGCGGCGGCCTTATCTACTTTGTGCCGGTCACGCGGATCATCCCCAACACGAACGAACCGGCGGCAGCTGCAGTGCTGGAGTTGATCAAAGGGCCGTTGGCGATCAGCGGGTTGCTGGCTGATCTGCCGGCCAACACTGAGCTGCGCAGTGTGCGGATCGAGGATGGAACCGCCATCGTCGACTTCTCGCCCAGCCTGATCGGCTATGGGGGCGGCCGGGCCGCCGAGCAGGCGCTGGTGGGAGCATTGCTGCTCACTCTGACCGAGCTGCCGGGGGTCTCGCAGGTCAGGATCACCATCAACGGGCAGGTGCCGTCGTTGCCCGAGGGGACAGACCTGTCAACGCCGGTAACGCGCCCGGCGGTAGTCAACCCGTTTATCATCTGATCCTGCGGCCAAGTCAGGGGTGAGGCGTCTCTGGCTGCGCATACTATTGGCAGGCGCCTACCCAAGTTGTCCGTTTCAGTGTAAAATGAGTCTGGGCATTGCTTGCGAAAAAATGGTAAGGTCGGCTCTGCCGACCTTGCTGTCATGCTAGAATGGGACAAGCTTGCCGAGGAGGGTCACGCGATGATGAAGACAAGAACTGATGGACGGATGCCCAACGAACTGCGACCCGTGAGGATTGAGCGGGGCTTCATCAGCCAGGCGGAAGGTTCAGCGCTGATTGAGGTGGGAAAGACGCGGGTGATCTGTACCGCTTCCCTGGAGGACAAGGTGCCGATTTTTCTCCGCAACTCGGGCGGCGGCTGGGTCACGGCGGAGTATGCCATGCTGCCGCGAGCGACTGCTACGCGCAATGTGCGCGAGTCGGCGCGGGGAAGGATCGGGGGCCGCACCCATGAGATTCAGCGCTTGATCGGTCGAGCGATTCGGTCGGTGGTCGATCTGCAGGCCCTGGGTGAACGCACCGTCTGGCTGGATTGTGATGTCATCGAGGCCGATGGTGGCACGCGTACTGCCAGCATCACCGGCGCCTTTGTCGCACTCTGCGACGCGCTGCATACACTGGTGGTGGCAGAGGCCATCCCCTACCTGCCGGTGAACGATTTCCTGGCAGCGGTCAGCGTTGGCCTCCAGCAGGGGGAGGCGCTGCTGGATCTCAACTACGCCGAGGACGCAGCGACCGATGTGGATATGAACGTGGTCATGACTGGTCAGGGACGTCTGGTTGAAGTGCAGGGGACAGGAGAGGAAGCCACCTTTAGCCGCGCAGAGCTTGACTGCCTGCTGGATCTCGCTGAATCAGGCATCAGGCAGCTGATGGCGCTCCAGCGGGAGGTTTTAGGTCCGGTCGCCGAGCTGGTGGGAGTGAAGCCGGATGCAGCAGATCATCCTCGCCAGTCGTAACCCCGGCAAGGTGCGGGAGTTCGCAGCTATGTTCTCCCCGCTGGGCTACGAGATCTTGCCCCTGAGTGCATTTCCGCAGATCGAAGATATCGTGGAAGACGGCGAGACTTTCGTCGAAAACGCGCGCATTAAAGCGGAAACTGTTTCGCGTCAGTTGGGTATGGCGGTGCTGGCTGATGACTCTGGCCTGGTTGTGCACTATCTCGGCGGCCAGCCTGGCGTGCGCTCGGCCCGCTTCGCTGAGCCGGGGGCCACTGCCAGCGACGCGGCCAACAACGCCAAGCTGTTGGCGATGCTGGATGGTGTGCCGCTGAGCAGGCGGCAGGCGCACTTTGCGGCCGCGCTGGCCTATGCTCGGCCAGGGCAGGAGACGCTGTTTACAGAGGGCCGCTGCTTTGGCCTGATCTGGACCCACGAGCGCGGCAGCAACGGCTTTGGTTATGATCCGCTGTTTTACCTTCCCCAGTTTTCGCAAACCATGGCCGAGCTGGCTCCAGCGGCAAAGAACCAAATCAGCCATCGCGCCAAAGCATTGCGCAGCATGGCTGACCTGATCCGTCGTGATCCGCCGCCGACCTGTTGTCAGTAGCAGCGATCTGAGCTATAATGATCAGTGCTCATTCCTTGCGCCTGTAGCTCAGCTGGATAGAGCAACGGACTTCTAATCCGTAGGTCAGGGGTTCGAATCCCTTCAGGCGCGCCATTCCTTTCCAAACCGTGGTGCACCTCTTGCGGCGAGGCCAGAGATGTGCTAAAATGAGTCTTGCGTCTGAAAGGACGACATGGTGGATGTAGCTCAGTTGGATAGAGCATCAGATTGTGGCTCTGGGGGTCGTGGGTTCGAGTCCCATCATCCACCCCAATTTGTCTCATATACGCGGGGTAACCGCGTTTTCTTCTTTGCTAAATCGGATGCGCCCGTAGCTCAGTTGGATAGAGTTACAGACTTCGAATCTGGAGGTCGCAGGTTCGAATCCTGCCGGGCGCGCCATTTCTATTTCCGACACGTCCCATTCCTAACTCGCGCCCGTAGCTCAGCTGGATAGAGTAACGGACTACGAATCCGGTGGTCGCAGGTTCGAATCCTGCCGGGCGCGCCACTGATCTTTACAGCCGGAAACGGCTTGACTTTCGGGACGGGCCGTACTAAAATAAGCCTAGAAAGCGGAAATAGCTCAGCGGTAGAGCACCGCCTTGCCAAGGCGGGGGTCGCGAGTTCGAATCTCGTTTTCCGCTCCATCTGTAACAGCAGGACTTGTTGCTCGGCAGCAGGTCCTTTTTGTATATGTTTGTCTGAAGACAGGAATGTGCATACTCGAGAGGATGAGACGACGGCGCCCCCTTCGTGTGCCTTCATTTGTATGTTATCCTTTCTGTGATATAATGTACTGGTCAAATTCAGGCAAAAGCGGCGCCTGTTGGGGCTGTGCGGCGAATTTGCGCCAAAACAGGAGCTGTGAGTAAGAGGAGGCACAAGAAGAGGAATGAAGGTTGAAGTTCAGAACCTTGAACAGAGCAAAGTTCAGTTGCAGGTTGAGATCGATGCAGCGCAAGTGGCCGAAGCCCTGGAGCATGCCTATCGGAAAGTAGTCAGGCAGATAGTCATGCCTGGCTTTCGCAGAGGCAAGGCACCGCGGGCGCTGATCGAGGCCCGTTACGGCGTTGAAGTATTCTACGATGATGCCATCGACTTCCTCTTGCCGAAGGCCTATGAGTATGCTCTTGAGGAGAGCAAGGTAGAGGCTATCGACCAACCGGAGGTCGAGGTCGTCACGTTTGAAAGTGAGCAGCCTGCCGTCTTCAGGTTCACCGTGCCGACTCCGCCCGAGGTAACACTTGGCCAGTACAAGGGGGTAGAGGTGGAGAAAGCCTCTTTCCCCATTTCGGACGCAGATGTCCAGGCTGAGCTGGAGAAATTGCAGGAACAGCATGCACGCCTGGTCGATTCGCCTGAGGAAACAGTGCAGGAAGGCGACTACGTGACCCTGGACTACGCTGGGTCTGTAGACGGCGAAGCCTTCGAAGGTGGTCAGGCGAGTGATTATACCCTGCAGATCGGTTCGGGCACGTTCATCCCCGGTTTTGAGGAGCAGCTGGTGGGTCTGGCGCGCGAGGCCGAGACTGCCATCAACGTGACTTTCCCGGAGGACTATCGCGCTGAGCACCTGGCCGGCAAGGCGGCCGTCTTCGAGATCAAGATCAAGGACATCAAGCGCCGGGTAGTGCCGGATCTGGACGATGACTTCGCGGCGGAGATCAGCGAGCACGCCACGCTTGAGGAATTGCAGGCTGACGTGGAGAATAAACTAGCAGAGGCTGCCAGGCAGCAGGAGCGCAACCTCCTGGAGTCCCGGGTGGTGAAGGCGGTTGTGGCGAATGCCGAACTGGACCTGCCGGATGTGATGGTCGAGCGAGAAGTGGAGGAAATGGTCCGCGAGTTAAGCTACAATTTGGCTCGTCAGGGATTCCCACCTGAGTTCGCTCGTGAGTATATTGAAAATCAGCTAGATAAAATCAAGGCTGACTATCGCGATATGGCTGCCGACAGGGTGAAGACGCGACTCGTGTTGGCGAAGGTAGCCGAGGTTGAAGGTGTTTCGGCCAGTGATGATGAACTGGAGCAGAAGCTGCAGGAAATGGCTGAACTCTACCAGCAGGATCCGGCCGAACTTCGCAACAGCCTCGAGGCAGCGGGCAGCCTGGATGAGATCAGAAATAGTATCGTCGTCGAGAAGACGGTCAACATGCTGGTTGACTCGGCGCAACTGACGGAACCGAAAACCGAAGCAGCCGAGGATGAATCCAACAACCCAGAGGCGTCAGAAGCTGAGTAAAGTCAGGGAGAGGCTTTGACGTTACCAGTCCAGAAGAAAAGGAGGATTTAGATGAGCTTAATTCCGATTGTCATTGAGCAGACCAGTCGCGGAGAACGTAGCTACGATATTTATTCGCGCCTATTGAAGGATCGCATCATCATGCTGGGCACAGCGATTGATGATCACGTGGCCAATCTGGTGGTGGCACAGCTGCTGCATCTGGAGGGGGAGGATCCCGAAAAAGATATCAGCATCTATATCAACAGTCCCGGCGGTTCCATTGACGCGGGATTGGCCATCTATGACACGATGCAGTATATCAAGCCTGATGTGCGCACCATCTGCGTCGGCCTGGCGGCCAGCATGGGATCATTGCTGTTGGCAGCCGGCACTGAAGGGAAGCGGATGATCCTGCCTAACGCCCGGGTGATGATTCATCAGCCCATGGGTGGCACGCAGGGCCAGGCGATAGATATCGAGATCCAGGCCAAGGAGATCCTGCGCATGCGGGATGAGCTGAATAGGATTTACCAGCGGCACACCAAGCAGCCATTGGAAAGGATCGCGCGCGATGTGGACCGAGATTTCTGGATGAACGCGGAGGCAGCCAAGGAGTATGGTATCGTCGACGAAGTGTTGGTGCACCGTAAATAGGTTCAGAAAGCAGGTGAAACATGTCCAAGTTCGATGATAGGAACGTGGTCAAGTGCTCATTCTGCGGCAAGCCGCAGGAGCAGGTGCGCAAGCTGGTAGCTGGGCCCGGCGTCTATATCTGTGATGAGTGTATCGAGCTCTGCATGGAGATCGTCGAAGAGGAGACTATGCATGACGCCGAGCTGGACCTGAGGGAAATTCCCAAGCCCCAGGAGATCAAGGCGTTTCTCGATCAGTGGGTGATCGGGCAGGAGAACGCCAAGAAGATCCTCTCGGTGGCTGTCTATAATCACTATAAGCGAATCTATTCTGGTGGGAGTAAGAAGGACGATGTCGAGCTGCAGAAGAGCAATATCCTTCTGCTCGGTCCCACCGGAGTCGGCAAGACCTATCTGGCGCAGAACTTGGCCCGCCTGCTGAATGTTCCGTTTGCCATCGCCGACGCCACCTCACTGACTGAGGCCGGCTATGTGGGCGAGGATGTGGAGAATATCCTGCTCAAGCTGATTCAGGCCGCTGACTATGATCTCGAGCGGGCCGAGAAGGGCATCGTCTACATCGACGAGATTGACAAGATCGCCCGGCGTTCAGATAATCCGTCCATCACCCGCGACGTGTCGGGGGAGGGTGTCCAGCAGGCGCTGCTGAAGATTCTGGAGGGAACCACGGCCAGTGTCCCGCCGCAGGGTGGGCGCAAGCATCCCCATCAGGAGTTTATCCAGATGGATACCACCAACGTGCTCTTTATCCTGGGTGGGGCATTTGACGGGCTGGAGAAGATCATTCAGAACAGGATTGGCCAGAAGACGATGGGCTTCGGTGCCGACGTCAAGGCCAGGCAGGAAATGGAGATCGGCGAGATTCTGAAACAGCTCCAGCCGGTAGACCTGCTGAAGTATGGCCTGATCCCCGAGTTTGTCGGCCGGATTCCGGTGGTCGCAACTCTGGAGAACCTTGACGAGGATGCGCTGATCCGGGTGCTGGTGGAGCCGCAGAACGCCCTGACAAAACAATACCAGCTGATCTTTGAGATGGACGGCGTCGCGCTCGAGTTCAGGGAGGACGCGTTGCGGGAGATCGCCAGGGAGGCCATCAAGCGCAACACCGGCGCCCGCGGTCTCCGCTCCATCCTGGAGAAAGTGATGCTGGAGACGATGTACGAAATTCCGTCCCGGGACGACGTCAAGAAATGCGTCGTGACCAGGGAGTCAATCCTCAATCAGGAGCCACCGCTCCTGATAACAGGCAGCACGAAAAAGCAGAAACTGGATACCGCCTGACGTTATCAGGGAGGGGCTGCAGCCAGTCTGGCTGCGGCCCCTCTTTTCGTTAGCGAGGGTTGGAAGCGCGCGGGTTTACCGATGTCGGCGGATGCCCATAATAAGAAAGGATATTGGATAAGGATGGTGTCATATGGGCGCGCCTAGTGTTTTCGCTGTCATACAGCTCGTTTTGTCGCTGGTTATGCTCTGCTATTTTGTGACGATGTTGCGCAATCAACAGGTTAGCCGCAGCGCCGTCGACAAGGAGTCGCGCAAGGAGCTGGAGCGGTTGCAGCGCATGCGCCAGATATCCCTCAGCGAACCGCTTGCCGAGAAAACGCGCCCGGCCAGTTTTACTGACATCGTCGGCCAGGAAGACGGTCTGCGCGCGCTGCGGGCGGCGCTCTGCAGCAGCAATCCGCAGCATGTGATCATCTATGGGCCACCTGGTATCGGCAAGACGGCTGCGGCGAGGGTCGTCCTGGAAGAGGCGAAGCGCACCCCTGGTACTCCTTTCGGGCCGGACGCCAGCTTTGTCGAGGTCGATGCTACTGCTGCCCGCTTTGATGAGCGCGGCATCGCCGATCCGATCATCGGCTCGGTGCACGACCCCATCTATCAGGGAGCCGGCGCCATGGGCATTGCCGGCATACCGCAGCCCAAACCCGGGGCAGTGACCAAGGCTCACGGTGGCATCCTCTTTATCGATGAGATCGGCGAGCTGCATCCGGTGCAGATGAACAAACTGCTCAAAGTGCTGGAGGACCGCAAGGTTTTCCTGGAAAGCTCCTACTATAGTTCCGAGGATCCCAACATCCCCGAGCATATCCATAGCATCTTCCAGCAGGGGCTGCCCGCTGATTTCCGGCTGGTCGGTGCCACAACGCGCCAGCCTGATGAGATCTCCCCGGCGATTCGTTCCCGCTGCCTGGAGATATTTTTCCGGCCGTTACGGGCCGATGAAATCGGCATCATCGCCCAGAACGCCGCGCGGCGCATTAACCTGAACCTGCCGGAAGAGGCCGAGGCGGTCATTCGCCGCTACGCCGCCAATGGCCGCGAAGCGGTGAACATCCTCCAGATCGCCGCCGGACTGGCAGCCGGCGAGGGGCGCGCCGCCGTGACCACTGAGGATGTGGAGTGGGTGGTCAATAGCAGCCAGTGTTCGCCCCGTTTTGAGCGCCGGGTGGCTGAGCAGCCTCAGGTTGGCTGCGCCAACGGCCTGGCCGTCATGGGTTCCAATATCGGCTCGCTGCTGGAGATCGAAGTGTCTGCGGTCAAGACCAGGCCCGGGACGGGCAGAATCACGGTCACCGGAGTGGCCGAACAGGAGGAGATCGGCAACTCGCAGCACCGGATTCGGCGCCAGAGTATGGCCCGGGATTCGGTGCAGAATGTGCTGACTGCACTGCGCCAGGTATTGGAGTTTGATCCGACCGAATACGATCTCCATGTCAACTTCCCCGGGGGCCGCCTCGTTGATGGCCCGTCGGCCGGCGTGGCCATGGCGGTGGCCATCTACTCGGCCATCACCCGGCAGCCGGTGGATAATCAGGTGGCCATGACCGGTGAGATTTCCATCCGCGGCCTGGTGAGAGCAGTGGGCGGTGTCGCTACCAAGATAGAGGCGGCCCGGCAGGCCGGTGCTACCAGGGTGCTCGTCCCGAAGGAGAATTATCAGGAGATGTTCGCCAACTGCTCCATCCAGGTCATCGCCGTTAGCCGCCTGGATGAGGCCCTGAAACATGCTCTGGTCAACGCCAATCAGGCCTTGACGGCATCGTCGTGACTGGCAGACCTGGTAGATCCTCTGAAATGCCCGCGAAGTGCTCCCGCTGCTCCCTGTGGAGGAGGAGCACTTTATTGTTGTAGAGCCGGAATAGCTGTGTCGCATAGCGCCGAGGGGGTGCTCCGCTAACGGGCTGGTATGAGCAGCCAATCCAGCAGGGAAACCTCTAGGTGGGCAAGAAATAGACTTTAAGAGGGTGCGGTGCTTTTCTATTTTCTTGGCTCAAGCGTCAGTTACGCTTGCTAGGGAGGTGCAGACTATTATGCCTGACGAGAGACAGACGCTACCGCTGATGCCCTTGCGTGGCTATGTAGTTTTTCCATACACGATCATCAATCTGGACGTCGGCCGGGACAAATCCATCGCTGCCGTCAACCAGGCGATGGTTGATGATGGCATGATCGTGCTGGCAGCCCAGCGCGATCCCCGACAGGATGACCCAGAAGCGGCCAATATCCATGAAATCGGCACCACGGCTCACATCAAGCAGTTGCTCAAGCTTCCTGGGGGGACGATGCGGGTTCTGGTAGAGGGGATAGCGCGGGTTCGAATCAGCGAGTTCGTGGCGGATGCCCCACATTTCATTGTCAACGTCGAGACCATCGTCGACGATGAAACCAGGGATTCGGAAATCGACGCGCTGATGCGCACACTGGTTACTCAGTTTGAAGAGTATGCAAGACAGTCCAAGCGGATCGCACCGGAGGTTCTGGCTAACGTCAGCACCATCACGGCGCCAGGGCGCCTGGCCGATGTGGTTGCCTCACATTTTAGCTTCAGTATCAGCGAAAAACAGGCAATCCTGGAGCAGACTGACCCGCGCGACCGCCTGGAGATGCTCTGTACATTGGTAGCGCGCGAGCTGGAAGTGGCCGAGCTGGAGCGCAGGATCAGCCAGCGCGTGCGCGAGCAGATGGAACGCAATCAGAAGGAATATTACCTGCGCGAGCAGATGCGAGCCATCCAGCAGGAGCTGGGGCAGAAGGATGAGCGGCTGGCAGAAGCCGACACCCTGCGCGAAAAGCTGGAGTCTCTGCAGCTGCCGGACGAGGTAAGGGAGAAAGCGACCGAAGAAATTGACCGTCTGGAGCGGATTCCGCCTGGGGTTGCCGAGGGTGTTGTCATCCGCAACTATCTGGACTGGCTCCTGGCTTTGCCTTGGGCCGAAGTCACTGAGGACCGTCTGGACATCGACCGAGCTGAGCAGATACTGGAGGAAGACCATTACGGCCTGGACAAGGTAAAGACGCGCATCCTTGAATTCCTGGCTGTGCGCCAGCTGGCGGGTCGGCTGAAGGGCCCCATTATCTGCCTGGTGGGCCCGCCCGGGGTAGGCAAGACTTCGCTGGCCAGGTCAGTGGCCCGGGCCCTGGATCGCAAGTTTTTCCGGCTGTCTCTGGGCGGGGTTCGAGATGAGGCGGAGATCCGCGGCCATCGGCGCACCTATGTCGGCGCCAGGCCAGGGCGCATCATCCAGGCGCTGCGCCAGGTGCAGTCGAAGAATCCGGTATTCCTTCTGGATGAGGTCGACAAGATGAGCACTGACTTTCGGGGTGATCCTTCGGCTGCGCTGCTGGAGGTGCTTGATCCAGAGCAGAACTCGGCTTTTTCTGACCACTATCTGGAGTTGCCCTTCGATCTGTCTCAGGTGCTGTTCATCACCACTGCCAACTCGCAGTACAATATCCCGCGTCCCCTGTTGGATCGCATGGAAGTGCTGAATATCAGCAGCTACACTGAGGAAGAGAAGTTCGAGATCGCCCGCCGCCACCTGATCCGCAAGCAGATGACAGCCCACGGCCTGCAGCCGGAACAGCTCTCCATCAGTGGGGACGCTATCCAGAAGATCATTCGCGAATACACGCGGGAAGCCGGCGTGCGCAATCTGGAGCGCGAGCTGGCGGCCATCTGCCGCAAGGCTGCAAAGGAGATAGTGCGGGGCGAGAGGGGTCCGATCAGCGTCACCGCCGAGCATGTGGCTGATTTCCTGGGAACCGAGCGCTTTCGTTACAATCTGGCCGAACGGCATGATCAGGTTGGCGTGGCTACGGGCCTGGTCTGGACCGAGGTGGGCGGCGACACCACCGCTGTGGAAGTAAGCGCCATGCCCGGCAAAGGCAACCTGATTCTCACCGGAAAGCTGGGCGATGTGATGCGCGAATCGGCTCAGGCGGCCTACACCTATGTGCGTTCTCGTGCGGAGCAGCTCTGCATCGACGCCGATTTCCACCGACAGCATGACGTCCATATCCATGTACCCGAGGGCGCCATCCCCAAAGACGGTCCCTCCGCCGGTATCACTATGGCGACCGCACTGGCCTCAGCGCTGACGGGACGCGCCGTACGCAAGGATGTAGCGATGACCGGCGAGGTAACGCTGCGCGGGCGGGTTCTGCCCGTCGGTGGCCTGAAAGAAAAGGCGTTGGCGGCACACCGGGCGGGCATCAAGACAATTTTGATCCCCTCTGAGAACCGGCGCGATCTGGATGAGTTGCCCCAGACTGTCCGCGATGAGCTGCAGATCGTGCTGGTGGATCACATGGATGATGTCCTTGGGGCGGCGCTGCTGGAGACAGGGCCATGAAGATTAGCACAGCTGAATACATCACCAGCGGAATTCACGCCGCCCATTACCCCGACGATCGCCTGCCAGAGATCGCTCTGGTCGGGCGATCCAACGTGGGCAAGTCATCGTTGATCAATGCCCTGTTGGGGCGGCGGAATCTGGCGCGCACCAGCAGCCAGCCCGGCAAGACCCGGGCTGCCAACTTCTATCTGATCAACGATGGCTTCTATTTGGTTGACCTGCCCGGCTATGGATATGCCAAAGTCTCGCAGAGCGAGCGCCAGAGGTTTGAACGGATGATCACCAGCTATCTCACTAGCCGGGAGGAGCTGCGTCTCGTCCTGCAGGTCGTCGATTTTCGCCATCCACCGACCGCGCTCGACCAGGCGATGTACGACCTGCTGCAGCAGGCAGGCGCGCCCCGGATAGTGGTGGCCAACAAGGTAGATAAGGTTGGGAGATCCAAGTGGGATGTGAACCGGAAAGGCGTACTGGCCAGCCTGCCTGGACTGCATCAGGATGCGCTGATTCTCTTTTCGGCTGAGACCAGGCAGGGGGTAGAAGAGTTGTGGAAGCACATTCTCGCTGCGCTATCTCCTCAATAAAGTGCAGTTGGGGGAGTACCCTGCCCCCTGGAGAGGTAAGCTATGGATTGACTCTTGCACCAAGTATGTTATTCTGTATACAATGTTCGTAGACTGCTGGGTCGGTGTAGCGGCAACAGGTTTGTCAATAATCGCGAGAGGTGAAGAAGGGTGACAGGAAAGAGAATACAGATTATGGACACGACGCTGCGGGATGGCCACCAGTCCCTCTGGGCCACCCGCATGAAGACTCAGGATATGATCCCCATCCTGGAGATGATGGATCAGGTTGGGTTTGCAGCGGTAGAGATGTGGGGCGGGGCGACTTTCGATACCTGCCTGCGCTACCTGAATGAAGATCCCTGGGATCGCCTGCGCCTGATCCGCCGGCGGATGCCGAAGACGAAACTGCAGATGCTGCTGCGCGGCCAGAACCTGGTTGGCTATCGCCACTATCCGGACGATGTCGTCATCGCCTTTATCAACAAGATGGTTGAGAACGGCATGGACATCATCCGTATCTTTGATGGGCTCAACGATATCCGCAATATGGAGGTGCCCATCAGGGTGGCCAAGAAGGCCGGAGCGCACGTGCAGGGCACCGTAGTCTACACTATCAGCCCGGTGCACAATTTCGAGACTTATGGTCAGGTGGCCAGGGAACTGCTGCAGCTGGGTGTTGATTCACTCTGTGTCAAGGATATGGCTGGCATTCTGTCTCCCTTCGAGGCTTATGATCTCATCAAGTATCTCAAGGAGTTTGTGGATGTGCCGATTCAGCTGCACACTCACTACACCAGCGGCATGGCCAGCATGACGTATCTGAAGGCTATCGAGGCCGGTGTCGATATCATCGACTGCGCCCTCTCGCCGCTTGCCCTGGGTACATCGCAGCCTGCCACAGAATCCATGGTAGCTGTGCTGAAGGACACTCCCTATGATACCGGTCTCGACCTGGAGCTGCTCAGCGAGATGGCTGAGAAGATGACTGCGGTTAAGGCGCAATACCCTCAGGCGCAGAACATGTCTGTCTATCAGGTCAATACCAACGTGCTGCTCTATCAGATGCCTGGCGGGATGATCAGCAACTTCATTTCGCAGTTAGGCAACCAGATCGACCGGCTGCCCGAGGTGCTGAAGGAAGTTCCCCGGGTGCGCCAGGATCTGGGCTACCCTCCACTGGTCACCCCCTTCAGCCAGATTGTTGGCGCCCAGTCCATGCTCAATGTGATCAGCGGTGAGCGCTACAAGATGGTCTCCAACGAGGTGAAAAACTACCTGATGGGGCATTACGGACGGCCGCCGGGAGAAATCGATGAGGACTTCCGCCGCAGGCTGATCGGTGATGCCAAAGTGGTGACAGTGCGCCCGGCTGATCTGCTGGAGCCAGAATTGGATACAGCCAAGCAGGATATCGCACTCTATCTGGAGAAAGAGGAAGATGTGCTTTCCTATGCTCTCTTCCCCCAGGTAGCGCTGAATTTCCTGAAGGAACGGGAATCCCGCAAGTATAACCTTGACTACGACCTGGCAGAGCAGGCGCAGAAAGGCAGCGGTTACCCGGTATAAGGTCAGGAATCAAACAGCAGAGTCAAAGGAAGCAGGCAACGGCTTCCTTTTCCTGTCTCAAAAGCAGTGTAGTAAGCCAGGAGGTGTATCTGATGTGGGGTAATTTGCTGGTAGGGGCTGTCGCAGGCGTAGCCGTCGTAGTAGCAGCCAGGATGATGTCGCCCATTGACTATCATCTGAACAAGCCCTATCTGCAGCGCGTGCTGCGCCGGCAGGGCGTTCTGACGGCGACGGACAGGGTGCAGAAGTTGCGGGTTCAACGCATGCCGGTCGCGGCCACTGAGGATCTGAATCTGGAACGGGTGTTCCAGCGCGTCGAACTGCAGCTGGCTGGTGGTCAAGTCAGGTATCTGGTCGCCCAGTCCTTCTACCCTCTGGCCATCCTTTTCGAACAGCGAGAACGGGAGAAGAAGTCGATGGCGGCCAGTCTGATGGAGTTCAATCCATATCAGCTGCGACCCACGATGATCACCGAGAGCGGTCTGCAGAGCGTCAAGGAAGATCCGATGAAAAACGAAGCCGAAGAAGCCAGGGTTAAGCTGCAGAAGATCGAGCGGTTGAACGAAGAGGTTGGACAGTTGCGCCGCCTGAATGAGGTGACCGATCTCTACCCCCGCCTGATCAACTTCGATCCCAAGGCTCTCTTGACCCTCACCGCTGATGTAGGCGGGCAGCGCCTGGACGATGCCTTGCTTCAGCTCACAGCCGACGAGCGTTTTCGGCTGCTGGAGGGGCTGGTCCGGCAGATAGCCAGGGCCCACCAGGCAGCGCTGCCTGTGGTTGAGTACCTCCTGCCTGGCATGCAGTACACCGAGAGTATACTGCACAACCTTCTGGAGTTCAGCATTTCCCTGTGGCCGAAGGCAGGCGTCTCCGTCACCGAAGGCGAGCTGTACGAGCTCCAGCAGCTCATGGCCCCGGTCGTCTCTCAGCTGGTAGCGACGGAGCGCGGTCTCAAGCTGGGCGAGGCAACTCCCCGCAGTTTCTACTATGACGGCAGCAAGTGCCAAAAGCTAGACTGGGGCATGGCGCGGCATGACCTTTCCTGTTTCGATGTCGCCGAGCTAGTCTGTGACCCCACAGCCGGCCTGAGTCTGGAGCAGGAGGCCGCGTTGGCAGAGTGCTACCAGCGGGAGCGACAGCTGCCCGATGATGTCCAGCGGGATATCGCCTACGCTTCCATAGTCTACCGCCTGATCCTTTCAGGCTACATCTGCCAGTATATCGCTCACTACGACGAAATGACCCCGGAGCAGCGCGAACAACTGGGGGGCTTAGGCTGGACCAGGGAGAATCTATATGGCCTCTGGAGCAGGCTCGCTGAACAGACAGGGCGATTCCCAGAGCTGACCGATCTCAGCGCCTGGTATGAGCAGGTGAAGCTGCCGGTGCAAGCGCTTTGATGTAAGCCGCCTGAACGGGGTATAATGCCCTTGATCGATGACAGATCGGAGGAAGACGGATGAATTATCAGGCGGCACTGGACTATCTGTACAGCTTTGGCCGGTTCGGCAGTCGGCCGGGGCTGGAACGCATGAACTGGTTCCTGGAGCGATTGGGTCATCCCCAACGAAACCTGCGTTTTATTCATATCGCCGGCACTAACGGCAAAGGGTCGACCACTGCCTTCGTGCACGGCATCTTGCGGGCAGCAGGCTACCGGGTCGGCATGTATACCTCGCCCTACCTGGAGATGTTCACCAACCGCATCGGTGCCAATGGGGCCGATATCCCGGTGGAAGTCCTGGCTGAATTGATGGCGCGGGTGCGGCCGCTGGTCGAGGAGGTCAACCAGACCGAGCTGGGGCCGACCACCCAGTTTGAGGTTACCACCGTCCTCGCCCTGCTCTACTATCAGCAGCTGGACCTGGATTTTGTCGTCTGGGAGGTAGGGTTAGGCGGGCGCCTTGACGCCACTAACGTGGTCACGCCCCTGGTGAGCGTGATTACGAACATTGGCATGGACCACACCGATGTGTTGGGCGATACGCTGGCCAGGATTGCCGCCGAAAAGGCCGGGATTATCAAACCTGGGGTGCCCGTGGTCACCGCAGTGGAGGAAGAGGAAGCCTGGGACGTGATTCGATCTCAGGCCGAAAGCCGCCAGGCACCCATCTGGCATCTCGGCGAGAATTTCTCCTACGTGCGGGAATCATTCGACCTGAGCGGCCAGACGTTCACCTATCGCGATCCGCAGGGGCAGTTGTCGGATCTCCGCATTGCCCTGCTGGGCGAGTACCAATGCCGCAATGCGGCGACCGCCATCGCCGCCGTCCGCCAGCTGGAGGCACAGGGCTTTGCCCTGCCCCCGTCCGCTTATCGTGACGGGTTGGCCGGCACACGCTGGGCAGGCCGTCTGGAGATCATGTCCCGGTCACCGCTGATCGTCGTCGATGGCGCGCACAACCCGCACGGCACCCTGCGCCTGCGGGAAGCTCTGGCCGAATTCTTCCCCGACAGGCGGATTGTGATGGTGTTGGGTATCCTGAAGGATAAACAGCGAGCTGAGATGCTCGAGCATCTGCTGCCGCTGGCCAGCCGCGTCTGGTTTACCGCACCCCAGTTTTCCCGCGGCACTGATCCTGCCGAGCTGCTCGCAGTTGCGAAACAGTATCCGGCGCAGGCAGCGGCGGCCAGCACTGTAGAAGAAGCCCTGGCGGCGGCGCTGGCTGAGCTGGAGCCGGGCGATCTGCTGCTGGTGGCCGGCTCGCTCTACGTCGTTGCCGAAGCTCGCGAGTATCTGAAGGGTGTTCTGCCGAACCGATAAATCGCTTACAAGAGGACCCAGAGCATGGGTCCTATTCTGTTTCTCCGTTCGGCAGGATTCTACATGAAACTGGCGAACAGCATCAGAGAAAGGAGGGTGATCGGATGCATCCGCGCAGCAGAAGGAGCCGGCAGCGGCGCAAGAAAAGCAATCTCATTCCCGCCCTGATAATCTCAGGCATATTGGCCATCCTTTGTGGATATATCATCAACAGCCTGCTGGTCAATGGCTATCTGTGGGCGCCGGCGATCAAGGACAATCCAGAGCCCGATCCCCCTCAGACTGAGCCGGATCCGGATCCTGAGCCACCCGATCCAGACCCCGAAGTGACGTCGGCGCGGCTAAAGATTAAGGGACTGACCTGCTATGTGCTGCAGGTCGGGGCATTGAGCAGTGAAGCAAACGCCCAGGGGCTATTGCAGCGCCTGCAGCAGGCTGGCTATCCTGGGGCTATTCGCCAGGAAGGCGAGCTGCATAAGGTGTCCGTCGGCATTTTCGACAATCGAGAGGCGGCGCTGGCCGTCCGCGAGATGCTGAAGGACGAGGATGTGGATGGGTTTGTGCGCGAGGTCAGTCTTGAACCCGGCGATTGGACGATCAACGATGCGCGCGCTGGCTACTTCGCCAGGCTGGCGGAAGTGGTAGCCGAACTGGAGGCCCTCTCTGCCGAGATGTTGCGGCCAGGCAGCATCAACTATGATCGGGGCAAGGCGATGCAGCAACAGATCGAGCAGGCGGCTCAGCTACTGCAATCGGCCCAGTATCCGGTCGATTGCCAGGCTCTGCAGGGGCAGATGGTTGCGGCGACAGAGTCATTGCGGCAGGCGATCAGCGATCTGGTCCAGTTCCTGACCTATAATGATGAACAGTTTAGGGTATTAGCTGAGAGCAATCTGCTGGAGTTTGTCCTTAACTACCAGGTAGTGAGCCAGACCCTTCACGAGAAATTCTGATCGCTAGACACTATCGCATAGACATCGGATGGAATGCTATAATCAGATCAATGTGAATTCACGGGGACGGAATTTCGCGATAGGGGAGAAGGCTGGCTGTGCAGTTAGCGGATATCGTCAAGGCTCTCGATCTGGCTGTGTTCACCGACCAGCCGCTGCCGGAGGGGGAGATCAGGCTCGGCTATGTTTCTGATCTGCTGAGCGACGTGCTGGGGCACGCCCCGGCGGGGGCGCTCTGGGTCACCCTGCAGTCGCACCCCAACGTGGTGGCGGTGGCCTCACTGGTGGGTCTCAGCGGAGTGATCCTGAGTGGCGGGACGGTGCCCGATCCGCGGACCCTGGAGCAGGCAGCTGCTGTCGGCGTCACACTGCTGGGCAGTTCGCTGCCCGCCTTCGAGCTTGTCGGGCGTCTCTATCAGCTGGGCATCGTGGGCTTCGAATCAGCTGCCTCGCGGCGAAACAGTTGATGCTCCCCCAGGAAATTTCGTGCCTGGAGGTGCGCACCAGCGCTGCGTGCGCTGGAGTATCATGATACAGCCGCTGCTCTCTGCGATCCGGCTTCGTAGCCGGTTGTATCGTTTCACCGTCTAAGAATTGTCCTCGGTATTGCAACGCTGGAATGTTGGGGCGTCCGCCCTTACATAATGGAACATCAGTTAACCGCCAGAGGGCCAGGCGGCTGTGTTCCGCTACCAAACGTCCAAGAGGCCAGAAGCTGGCTTTCTTGGCGTTTTGCTACGGGAAGAATGTGATAGTTTTCACATTCGCAAACTTATTGGACGTAGATAGGAGGCGTGAGTGATGGAAGTTAAACGCTGTGGTTGCTGTTCTCCAGCTACTGAAGATCCGCGCTACCAAGAACTGACGGCAATCATTGACCGGTACCGGGGAAAGGAAGGTGCCCTGATACCAGTCCTGCATCAAGCGCAGGAGTTGTTTGGCTATCTGCCTGAAGAAGTGCAGCGCCGTGTGGCCGATGGTTTGGAAGTACCGATGAGTGAGGTCTACGGCGTGGCGACCTTCTACTCGCTGTTCTCACTGAAGCCGAAAGGCGAGCACAAGATCGGGGTCTGCCTGGGGACGGCCTGTTATGTGCGTGGGGCAGCTGCCGTGCTGGCCGAGCTGGAGAAGCAGCTGGGCATCGCTGTCAACGATACCACCGACGACGGCAAGTTTACCCTGGAGATCACCCGTTGCCTGGGAGCCTGCGGCCTGGCGCCGGTGATGACGATCGATAACGACGTCTATGGGCGCCTCACTCCCGACAAGATCAAAGAGATACTGGCTCGCTACTAGCACAGAACATGAGAGAACTGGCCCTTCATGTTCTGGACCTGATTCAAAACTCCCTGGCGGCAGGGGCAAGCCGCATCTCCATCTGCATTCGCGAGGATGTCTGTAAGAACACTTTTCACCTCAGCGTTGCCGATGATGGACGCGGCATGACGCCTGACGCCTGCCGGGACGCCCTGGATCCCTTCTACACCAGTCGCACGACCAGATCAGTTGGGCTCGGTCTGCCGCTTCTGGCAGCTGCGGCAGAACGGGCTGGTGGAGTGGTGGCAATCCAGTCGGCGCCGGGGCAGGGAACGGTGGTTACCGCCACTTTTCAGCACGATCATCTCGATCGGGCTCCCCTGGGAGATATGGCGGCTACACTGACTAGCGCCATTGCACTCAATGAACACTGTGAGTTTCGCTATTTTCACCAGCGGGGTGACAAGGCGTTCACTCTGGATACCGCAGTGCTGCGGAGACAACTGAAAGGCATTCCACTGAGCCATCCTCGGATAGCAGGTTGGCTACGACAGCATATAGCGGAAAATGAATCTCTCCTGGAGGTGTAGAGCGTGAAGTCGTTGGAGGAGCTTAGGCAGATCAAAGAATCTGCCCGCCAGATGATGCATCTGCGCGACGAAGGAAAGACGATTCGGATTGTGGTCGGCATGGGCACCTGCGGTATCGCTGCCGGCGCTCGCGAAACTCTCGCAGCGATCATGCAGGAGCTCGAGCAGCGCAAGCTGCTGGACGTTGTGATCACCCAGACCGGCTGCGCAGGCAGGTGCGACGAGGAACCTCTGGTTGACATAATTTTGCCCAATGAGGCGCGGGTCACCTATGGACGGGTGGACGCAGAGCGTGCCCGTCAGATCATCGCCAGCCACATCGTAGAGGGTAAGATTGTCAGCGATTATGTTATTAACCGCTAGTTTCTTCTAGATCGTGTCAAGTACAAGGAGGTATTAGACATATGGCGTTCTACCGAGCCCATGTGCTCGTCTGTGCCGGGGCCGGCTGCATCTCGTCCGGCTGTAAGGCAGTCTCAGAGGCCCTGCGCGATGAGCTGGAGGCCCTGGGCCTTCTTGACGAGGTCAGGATTGTAGAAACAGGTTGCATCGGCACCTGCGATCTGGGGCCCGTCATCGTGGTCTATCCTGAGGGAACGTTCTACCAGCAGGTGAAGCCGGATGATGCTCGCCTCATCGTGCGCGAGCACCTGTATAAGGGCCGCATCGTCGGCAGCCTGCTCTATCAGGATCCCCTGACGCAGAAACAGATTCCTGACTACGATAATATTGGCTTTTTTGCCGGGCAGGTGCGCATCGCCCTGCGCAATACGGGCGTTATCAACCCGCAGATCATTGAGGAGTACATCGCGCGCGATGGTTATGCCGCGCTGGGCAAAGTGCTCACCGAGATGACGCCGGAGGAGGTTATCGACGAGATTGAGCGCTCCGGTCTCAGGGGGCGGGGCGGTGCCGGCTTCCCCACCGGACTGAAGTGGAAACTGACCAGACGCGTGAAGGGCGATCAGAAATACATCGTCTGCAATGCCGACGAGGGTGATCCCGGCGCGTTCATGGACCGCAGCATCCTGGAAGGAGACCCCCACAGCATTATCGAGGCGATGGCCATTGCTGGCTACGCCATCGGATCGAATCAGGGGTTTGTCTATGTGCGGGCGGAGTATCCGCTGGCCGTTCAGCATCTGCAGCTGGCCATCGACCAGGCCCGGAAATTCGGTCTCCTGGGTAAGGACATCTTCGGCAGCGGCTTTGACTTCGATGTAGAGATCAGAGTCGGAGCGGGAGCGTTTGTCTGCGGCGAAGAGACGGCGCTGATGGCCTCCATCGAAGGCGAACGCGGCGAGCCGCGCCCCAAACCGCCATACCCCTCTGATTCGGGCCTCTGGGGCCATCCTACCGTCATCAACAATGTGGAAACCCTGGCCAACATTTGCCCCATCATCCTCAATGGGGCGGACTGGTTTGCCAGCATCGGCACCGAGCGGAGCAAAGGGACCAAAGTCTTTGCTGTGGCGGGAAAGATCAACAACACAGGCCTGGTGGAGGTGCCGATGGGCACAACGCTGCGCCAGATTATCTACGACGTCTGCGGCGGCATCCCTAACGGCAAGAAGTTCAAGGCGGCTCAAACTGGCGGTCCTTCAGGTGGCTGCATCCCCGCCGAGCATCTCGATACACCGATGGACTATGAGAATCTGGCCAGGGTCGGCAGCATGGTCGGCTCCGGCGGTCTGATCGTCATGGACGAAGACACCTGCATGGTGGATATCGCCCGCTTCTTTCTGGATTTCACCAAGGACGAGTCGTGCGGCAAGTGCACTCCCTGCCGGATCGGTACAAAACGCATGCTGGAGATCCTGAACCGGATCACTCGCGGCGCCGGTGAGGAGGGTGATCTGGAGAACCTGGAGACGCTGGCCGCGCATATCAAGCAGACAGCGCTCTGTAATCTGGGGCAGACAGCTCCCAATCCGATTCTCTCTACCTTGCGGTACTTCCGCGACGAGTACGAAGCCCACATCAGGGAAAAGCGCTGCCCGGCAGGTACCTGTCAGGCGTTGATCAGCTTTGAGATCGACCCGGATCGTTGTCGGGGCTGCGGCATTTGCGCCCGCGTCTGTCCGGTCAACGCCATCAGTGGCAAACCGAGGAGTGCCTATCAGATCGATCAGGATCTGTGTATCAAGTGCGGCACCTGTCTGGAGAAGTGCCCCTTTGATGCGATCAGGAAGCACTAGTGGCCAGAAGGAGATGAGAACATGGAAATGATTAACCTGACGATAGACGGTCAGCCGGTCGCCGTACCCAAGGGCACCACTGTGCTCGAGGCAGCCAGACAAGTGGGGATTCGCATTCCTACTCTCTGCCACATGACCGGTCTGAATGAAATCGGCGCCTGTCGAGTCTGTATGGTGGAGGTCGAGGGAATGCGCAGCCTCCAGCCAGCCTGCATCTTCCAGGCAGGCGAGGGAATGAAGGTGTACACCAATACGGCGGCTGCGCGGCAGGCGCGGCGAACTAATCTGGAACTGCTCCTCTCCAACCACCCGCAGGACTGCCTGACCTGTATTCGTAACGGCAGTTGCGAACTGCAATCCCTGGCGGAAGAGATGGGAATCAGAGAGGTCCGCTTCCAGGGTGAGGTCCAGCAGTACGCCGCCGATTCCAGCACCCCTTCCATCCTGCGCGAGCCGAGCAAGTGCATCCTCTGCCGACGCTGCGTCGCCGCCTGCAGGGAGATCCAGGGGATCGGCGTGCTCTCGCCGGTCGAACGGGGTTTCGAGACGATCATCGCCCCTGAGGGGAACCATCCCCTGAGCGAAGTGGCCTGCGTCCTCTGCGGCCAGTGTGTGATGGTCTGTCCGACCGGCGCTCTGGCGGAGCAAGACTACACTGAGGATGTCTTCGCCGCCCTGGCGGCGCCAGATAAGCATGTCATCGTCCAGACGGCTCCTGCGGTGCGGGTAGCCATCGGCGAGGAGTTCGGCCAGGCGCCTGGCACTGTCTTGACTGGGCAGCTGGTCAGCGCCCTGCGCCGTTTGGGCTTTGACGCCGTGTTTGATACCGACTTTGCCGCTGACCTCACCATTTGGGAAGAAGCGACTGAACTGGTACAGCGGATTCAGAGCGGCGGCACGTTGCCGATGATCACCTCCTGCAGCCCGGGCTGGATCAAGTTTATCGAGCATTACTATCCGGACCTGCTGGAACATCTCTCCACCTGCAAGTCGCCTCAGCAGATGTTTGGCGCGGTGGCCAAGACGTACTATGCCGAAAAGATCGGCAAGCGGCCCGAGGACATCATCCTCGTCTCGGTGATGCCCTGCACGGCCAAGAAGTACGAGGCGCAGCGCAGTGAAATGTCCTCCGTGCCTGGTGTACCAGACGTCGATTATGTGCTGACTACCCGCGAGCTGGCCAGGATGCTGAAGCAGGTGGGTATCGACCTGCCCGGTCTCCCGGAGGGCGATTACGACGATCCCCTGGGGATCTCCACGGGCGCGGCAGTCATCTTCGGCGCCACCGGCGGCGTGATGGAAGCGGCGCTGCGCACTGCCTATGAGTGGATCACTGAGAGGGAACTGGATCGGCTGGAGTTTACTGCAGTGCGCGGGTTAGAGGGAGTTAAGGAGGCCAGGGTGGAACTCCCGGGAACCGACCTGACGCTAAAGGTGGCGGTAGCCCACAGCCTCGGCCATGCTCGCACCCTGCTGGATGCCATCAAGTCTGGCGAGGCAGAGTATCACTTCATCGAGGTCATGGCCTGCCCCGGCGGCTGCATCAGCGGCGGCGGACAGCCGCGTCCAGCCGATGTCAACGATTTCACCGAGTTGCGCCAGCAGCGCATCGCCGGCATCTATCAGGCTGACGTGGAACTGCCCCTGCGCAAGTCACACGAAAATCCGGCTGTCAAACAGCTCTATGACGAGTTTCTTGGCGAAATCGGCGGCGAAAAGGCGCATCAGCTGCTGCATACACACTACACCGCGCGCGGCAAGTACCCGCGGCAGATCCGCCAGCGTTAAGCGCTTCGCCTATAGAACAGGCTACAAGTGACATCAAGCGCCCACTGCCTCCCTCCTGGGTTGCAGTGGGTGCTTTGTTTAGCATGTGAAAGACAGAGCATTGCCCCTGAAGGCGCATCCCTTGGTAACCTGATCCCTGGAGACAGCGGCGCGCCGAAGAAAGGTGTGTCCTGACAGATCGGCTCTTACGCTGCCAGCAGTCCCGCTATGCGTTAAGGCGCGAGGCTGGTTATTTTCACTATGGTCTTTTGCTTGTGGTAATGCGCCAAAAAAGTTACAATAGCAATGTATGCTTGACGGATACAGGCAGAAATCTCTCTATTGCGTGAGTGTATCCGCGCAGCGCAATAAGTAACTGTACTAAAAGGCGGGCAGAGACCTGCCTTTTGGTTGCTAAAAAACAAGTTACTTTCATCACAATAACTGAGCTGTGAGGTGAGACAATTGGCCAAGGCAAAAACATTTAGCGGAGGGGTTCACCTGGATTGCCATAAGGACGAGATAGGTGCCCTGGCGGTTGAGCGGGCCAAGGTTCCGGAGGTTCTGGTCTTCCCGCTGAGCCAGCACATCGATGCGCCGTGCCAGCCTTTGGTGAGCGTCGGCGACCGCGTCCTGATGGGGCAGAAGATTGGTGATACCGAGGCCAGGATCGGGGCGCCGATTCATTCCTCCGTCTCTGGCAAGGTGATTGCCATCGAAGAGCGACCGCACCCTGGCGGCCGTACTGTACTTTCCATCGTAGTCGAAAACGACTATCAGGATGAAGCAGTTCCCAACCTTGCCGGCCCCAAATCGTACGAGCAAGTGGACGCAGCAGAGATTGCGCAGATCGTGCGCGAGGCAGGTATTGTCGGTATGGGGGGCGCCGGTTTCCCAACCCACGTCAAGCTGCTGAACAATGTCGATACGGTTCTGCTTAACGGTGTCGAATGTGAGCCGTATCTGTCAGCTGACTACCGGGTAATGATGGAGCAGGCCGAGGATGTAGTTCTCGGGCTGCGGCTGATCATGAAGGCAGTGGGCGCGAAGCAGGGTTATATCGGCCTGAAGGAGGACAAGCCCGACGCTATCGCCCGGCTGGAAGCTGCCTGTGCAGCCTACCCCGACCTGGCTGTGGTGCCGCTGCAGCATAAGTATCCGCAGGGCAGCGAGGTACAGCTGATCAAGGCGATTCTCGGTAAGGAACTGCCCCCAGGCAAGCTGCCCCATGACATCGGCGCGGTCATAAATAACGTGGCTACGGCGGCAGCTGTGGCTCAGGCAGTAACAAATGGACGACCGCTGATTGAACGGGTGGTGACCGTCGCTGGGTCAGCCGTACAGCAGCCTAAGAACCTGCTGGTGCGCGTCGGCACGTCGTTTGAATATCTGCTGGAAACCGCAGGGCTGCAGAGTGCACCAGCCAAAGTGATCAGTGGCGGAACGATGATGGGTATCGCTCAGAGTTCAACAGCAGTGCCGGTAATCAAGACGGTATCCGGCATTATCGCTCTGAATGAGCGGGATGCAGCTGTGCTAGAGCCTGGGCCTTGTGTCCGCTGCGGCCGCTGTGTGGATGCCTGCTCGATGTCGCTGGAGCCTCTGTTCCTGGCCCAGTTCTCCGAGATGGGTGACTATGAGCAGGCCGAGGCTTACCATATCCTTGACTGCTACGAGTGCGGGGCCTGCACTTTCATTTGCCCGGCCCGACGACCACTGGTACAGCGTATACGCTTGGCCAAGAGAGAGATTCTGGCCAGGAGAAGCCGAAGGTAGGGGGGAGAGACATGGAACAAAAGCAGCTGTTGGTGACCTCATCCCCGCATGAGCATCATCCCCTGACGACACAACGGATGATGCTCGAGGTGCTGTTGGCCCTGATGCCGGCAGCCGTGCTGGCGGTGTTCTTCTTCAAACTGCAAGCCCTGTGGGTGATGTTGGTTGGCGTGGTTAGTGCGGTCGTCACTGAAGCGGTGATTCAGCGGCTGACAGGCAAGCCGGTAACCGTGAATGACTTCAGTGCCGCTGTCACTGGTTTATTGCTCGCCTTTACATTGCCGCCCGGCATGCCGCTCTGGATGGTGGCTGTGGGTTCGGTCGTTGCTATCGCCATCGCCAAGCAGGTCTTTGGCGGGCTGGGTGACAACCCGTTCAACCCGGCCCTGATCGGCCGCGGGGTGCTGCTGGCGTCATTCCCGACGCAGATGACTAACTTCCTGGCTCCGTTCACCCTGTTGACGACTGCCACGCCGCTGGCTGGCGCGCAAGCCAGCTATGACGCACTCTTCCTAGGCATAGTACCGGGCAGTCTGGGTGAGACTTCGGCGCTAGCCCTGCTCCTGGGTGGTGCCTACCTGATCTGGCGTGGCATCATCGACTGGCGTATTCCTGCAGGATTTATCGGCTCGGTGGCGGCTTTCACCTGGATCTTTGGCGGAGCCAGCCTTTTCTCAGGCAATCCGCTCTTCCATGTGCTGGCCGGAGGCGTGCTTCTGGGCGCCTTCTTCATGGCGACAGATCTGGTTACTTCGCCGGTCACCCGACCGGGACGCTGGGTCATGGGTATCGGCTGCGGGCTGATCACCAGCATCATCCGCATCTGGGGTGGCTACCCCGAGGGAGTCACCTACGCGATTCTGGTCATGAATGGCCTGACGCCGTTGATTGACCGTTACATCCGGCCCCGCCGGTTTGGTAGTGTCACTAAATGAGGCTGCGTCGGTCTGACTCGGCAGTATCTAGAGTAGTCAAGGAGGGGGTGTAGCGATGAGTATCCAGAAGGAGTTCTTGAAAGGGCTGATCAGGGAAAACCCGGTATTCAGCCTCGTTATCGGTATGTGCCCGACCATGGCCGTGACTACGGCGGCCATCAATGGGATCGGCATGGGGCTGGCCACGGCCTTTGTCTTGACCTGCTCCAACATCCTGATCTCGCTGATTCGCAGAATTGTACCCAATCAAGTCCGTATCCCCATTTATATCGTCGTCATCGCCACATTTACGACTATCACCGATCTGGTGATGATGGCTTTTGTCCCCGATCTACATCGAGTGCTAGGCTTATATATTCCGCTGATCGTCGTTAACTGCCTCATCCTGCAGAGGGCTGAGTCCTTTGCTTCCAAGAGCAACGTTCTCGTGTCTATGGTTGATGGTCTGGGAATGGGACTCGGCTTTACCCTGGCCCTGACTCTGCTCGGTTCCGTGCGCGAGCTGTTGGGCTCCGGCTCTGTCTTTGGGGTTTCTCTGTTGGGGGTTTCTTTTCAGCCGATGCTGATCATGATCATGGCTCCCGGCGCGTTTATAACCCTCGGTTTACTGATGGGCCTGATCAACTTCTTGCGCACTCGGCGCACAGCGTAAGGAGGCGATAGAGAATGGGTCAAGTATTTGCTATCGTGCTGGGCGGTATTCTGGTCAATAACTTCGTCCTCTCCAGATTCCTGGGGATCTGTCCCTTCCTGGGTGTATCGAAAAAAGTAGAGACTGCCACCGGCATGGGCATTGCCGTCACCTTTGTTATGACTGTAGCTTCGGCGGTCACCTGGCTGATTCAGACAGCTATCCTGGAGAACTTCGACCTGCTATATCTACAGACCATCGCCTTTATTCTGGTCATCGCTGCCCTGGTTCAGCTGGTGGAGATGTTCCTGCAGAAATCCAGCCCAACCCTCTACCAGGCGCTGGGCGTCTATCTGCCGCTGATCACCACCAACTGCGCCGTGCTGGGCGTGGCTATTCTCAATATCAATACTGAGTACGGTCTGCTGGAATCCATGCTCAATGGATTCTCTGGCGGTCTGGGCTTTTTCCTGGCGATCGTCATCTTTGCAGGCATTCGTGAGCGCCTCGCTGCATCCAAGGTGGCCAAGCCGCTGCAAGGCTTTCCGCTGGCACTGATCACGGCTGGCCTGCTTTCCATTGCCTTTCTCGGCTTCCAGGGCCTGCTGTAGTCAGGAGGAGGTGTTAAGAGAATGAGTTCAATGCTTGCTTTTCTAGCTGCCGTTATCACTCTGGGGGGCTTCGGGCTGTTGTTCGGGCTCGGCCTCGCCTTTGCCTCCAAGAAGTTTGCTGTTCCCGTAGACCCTCGCCTGGAGGAGATCGTCACTGCACTGCCGGGAGCAAACTGCGGTGGCTGCGGCTATCCAGGCTGTGTCGCCTATGCCGAGGGCATTCTGGAAGGCGCTGAGCTGACCCTGTGTCCAGTCGGGGGTGCTGCCGTCGCCGCGCGACTGGCTGAAATCATGGGTGCTGGCGATGTGGAAGTGAAGGAGAAGCTGGTCGCTACCGTCTACTGCCAGGGGGACAAAGAGGCATGCGGTTCCCGGCATCAGTATGCCGGCGTCCAGACCTGCAGCGCTGCCCAGGCGGTTGGTGGCGGAGATAAGGCCTGCAGCTTTGGCTGCCTCGGCTATGGCGACTGTGCGGCCGTCTGTCCCTTTGACGCCATCACCATGAGTGAGGACCGACTGCCCATCATCGACGAAGAGAAATGCCAGAGCTGCGAGAAGTGCGTGGCTGCCTGCCCGCGCAACATCATCGGCATGCGTCCTGAATCCAACCGGGTGCAGGTGCGCTGCCTGTCGACGGATAAAGGTGCCGTGGTACGGAAGATCTGTCAGATTGGCTGTATCGGCTGCGGCATCTGTGCCAGGGTATGTCCCTTTGATGCGATCACTGTCGAGAACAACCTGGCCACCATCGACCCTGCCAAGTGTCGTAACTGCGGCCTCTGCGTCCCCAAGTGTCCGACCCATGCCATCTATGGCGATCTGGAGGGGCGCCCGAAGGCGGTTATCGGCGACGGGTGCGTCGGCTGCACTCTCTGCAAGCGGGTCTGCCCCGTCGGAGCGATTGAGGGTGAGCTGAAGTCGCCCCACAAGGTGATCGCCGATAAATGTGTCGGCTGCGGCGCATGCGTGGAGAAGTGCCCGCAGAAGGTCATCACTCTGCATTAAGCTGGTTGCCTGACGAGGCCCGGGTAAAAGCCCGGGCCTTTCCTGTGTCAGCGCGATTTTTCTCTGGTACTATCAAGGAGACGGCTATGTTACAATAAGGATGACGTGGACAGGCTGAGCCTGCCCTGTCGCCACGGGCAGCCTTCGAGTAGGACACAAAGGAGTGGTGTCACATGCATAGACGCAACAAGAGCGGCTTCCTGCTGGTTCTTTTCCTGGTCATCGGCTCCTTTCTGGGAAGCCTGCTGGGCCAGGCTCTGGGCGATTTCCTGCCTTTCCTGAACATCTCCAGCCGCGCTTACGGCCTCACCTCGCCGCTGGTGCTCAACCTGGAGATGTTCTCCCTGACGCTGGGCTTTTCGGTCAAGCTGTCTGTGGCTGGGTTGATCGGTCTGGCTCTGGCCCTGCTCATCTATCGAAGCCTATGATCAGCCTGATCCTGGCCTCCGGTTCACCGCGGCGGAAGGAACTGCTGTGTCAGATTGGCGCCAGCTTTGAGGTGGTTCCCAGCACCTTTGAGGAGGTGGTCCAGGGCAGCCCGCAGGAGATCGTGACCTGCAATGCTCTGGGCAAGGCGCGCGAAGTCGCGCAGCGAGTCGGGAAGGGCTGGGTGCTCGGTGCAGACACAGTGGTGGTCCATGACGGGCAGGTTCTGGGGAAGCCGGTTGACCGCGCCGATGCCGACGGCATGCTGCGGCAGCTGTCCGATGATTGGCACGAGGTGTTGACTGCCCTGGCCCTCGTCAACGGCGAGACTGGTGCTTCCCTGGTCGATCTGGTCACCACGCGGGTGCATATGCGGGCGTTGACCGATGAGGAAATCGACGTGTATCTGGATAGCGACGAACCCTACGATAAGGCAGGGGCCTACGCTATTCAGGGCAGGGCAGCGACCTTTGTCGACTGCATAGAAGGCTGCTATTACAATGTGGTCGGCCTGCCGCTGAGCCGGCTGGTAGAGCTCTGGCATCAGCTGGGATAATTTAGCGCCCGCGCTGTTTGGGAGGTGCGAAAGTGTCACTGGATTCCGTCCTGATCAAGGATATGCCTGTCGAGGAGCGGCCGCGCGAGCGGATGTTTCGCCTGGGACCGAAGCAACTGAGCAACTCGGAGCTATTGGCGATCATTCTCGGCACCGGGCGGCGGGGCGAGTCGGCGCTGCAGCTATCCAATCGCCTGCTGAGTGAGTGCGGTGGGCTGCGGGGCCTGTTCGATCTCTCCCTGGAGGAGCTGTCGCAGATCCCAGGCATCGGTCTGGCTAAGGCCAGCAAGCTGGGTGCCATCACCGAGCTGGCGACACGCATCGCTGAGAACCGGTTCCAGCAGGCCGTGATCAGGCATCCGTCTGATGTGGAGAAGCTGCTGATGTCTCGCTTTCTGCAGCTTGATCAGGAGGAGTTCGTCATCGTTCTGCTGGATACCAAGAATCAGGTTCTCGCCATCGAGGGCGTCTTTCTGGGTAGTCTGAATGCATCGATCGTGCACCCCAGGGAAGTATTCAAGCGGGCGATCCGGCGCAGCGCGGCGGGGATGATTGTCGCTCACAATCACCCCAGTGGCGATCCCACACCGAGCCGCGAGGACATCAATGTTACGCGCCGGTTGACAGAAGCAGGTAAGATTATTGGCATTGAGGTTTTAGACCACATCATTTTTGGTGATGGTAAGACTATAAGCCTGAAAGAAAAAGGCTTAGTTTAGGCTTGGGAGGGCAAACGGATGACAAATGTCTTGCAGAGGTATTTCTCCCGCGATCTGGGCATCGATCTCGGCACTGCCAATTCGCTGGTTTATGTAAAAGGCAAGGGCATCACGGTTGACGAACCGTCTGTCGTGGCAATCCGCCGCGATTCCGGCGAAGTGCTGGAGGTCGGTGAGGCGGCCAAGCGAATGGTGGGGCGCACCCCCGGGAACATTGTCGCCATTCGGCCGCTGCGCGATGGCGTGATTGCCGACTTTGACACGACACAGAAGATGCTGCATAAATTCATCCGCAGCGCGCTGGGCGGCAGGCCTCTCGTCTCGCCCCTGGTGGTGGTCTGTGTGCCCTCGGGTGTGACTGAAGTGGAGAAACGCGCCGTTTATGACGCCACCAAATCCGCCGGGGCGCGCGATGCATATATCGTCGAAGAACCGATGGCTGCCGCGATCGGTGCTGGTCTGCCAGTGGACGAGCCCACCGGCAACATGGTGGTTGACATCGGCGGCGGCACAACCGAGGTTGCCGTCATCTCACTGGGCGGCGTTGTCACCCATCGCTCCATCCGCGTGGCGGGAGATGAGATGGATGACGCCATCATCGCCTACGTCAAGCGCCATTACAATCTGATGATCGGTGAGAGAACCGCCGAAGAGACGAAGAAGACTATCGGTACCGCCTACCTGATGGGCGAGGAAGAAAAAATGGATGTCAGAGGGCGCGATCTGGTAACCGGCTTGCCCAAGGTGGTGGAGCTGACATCGACCGAGGTGCGAGAAGCCCTGTCAGAGCCGATCCGCGCCATTGTCGATGCCGTGAAATCCACCCTGGAGCGAACGCCACCAGAGTTGGCCGCAGACATTATGGATCGAGGAATTATGATGACCGGTGGTGGCGCATTGCTGCGCGGGCTGGATAAGCTGCTGAGTGAGGACACCGGTATGCCGGTACACGTGGCTGAAGAGCCGCTGACCTGCGTAGCGTTGGGAACCGGCAAGATTGTAGAAAATCCAGACCTGCAGAAGCTAGTCGCTGCCTCGCCACGCAGATAGAGAAAAAGGGCGTGAGTGCGAGTTGTCCTTCTGGAGGAGAAACAGGGGATTTATCACCTTTAGCCTGGCTCTGGTGATTCTGATCAGTTTCCTGGGAGCGTATGCTGGCCAGCGGAGTGACCAGTCCGGGCTAGAGGGTTTTATCATGCGTATTTTTGCGCCGCTGCAGCGCTGGAGCAGCTACATTGTGCAGCAGATCAGGGGCTTCGGCGACGATCTGGCCGGGCTCTTCTCGCTACAGGCGCGCAACGCTGAACTGCAGGCGCGTCTCGATGCGCTGGAGATGCAGTTCAACCTGCTGGTGGAAGTTCAGCGGGAAAATCTGCGCCTGAAAGAGCTGCTCGGCTACAGGGAGAGCCGCCCCGAGCTGGCACTGCAGCTGGCCAAGGTGATCGGCACCAGCACTACCCCCTGGCACCAGGAGTTGCTGATTGATCAGGGGAGCGAGGATGGGGTTGAGGTGAATATGCCGGTGATCACCCACCGCGGTTTTGTCGGCCGCGTTTACGAAGTGGGCCCCACCAGTTCCAAGGTGGTATTGATCACCGATCCGCGCGGCCCGGTGGCTGCCCAGGTGCAGGAGACGCGGGTGCGCGGTACGGCTGAGGCTGATCCTGGCGCGCCGGGCATGCTTCGTCTCATCCGTCTTGCCCGCGATGCTGACGTGCGAGTCGGTCACCTGGTTGTTACCGCTGGCACCGGTGCACTTCCTACTCCCCCGGGAATCGTGATCGGGGAGATCACCCAGGTCACTCCTACCGCCGACGGGCTGCAACTGATTGCCACCATCAAACCTGCTGTGAACTTCAGCGTTGTGGAGGAAGTATTGCTGGTCACCTCGCTGGGAGGGCGTTAGGATGTGGAAATACTACCTCCTCATGGTGTTCGTGCTCGTCTCCTTCATCGTGCTTCAGGTCACCGTCATTCCGGCTCTGCCGGGGTTCCTGCGCTACCTTGACCTGATTCTGGCGCTGACCATCGTTGTCGCCCTCAGTCAGGGCTCTCTGGTTGGCGCCTTGTTTGCCCTGTTCGCCGGGCTGATGCGTGACGTCGCCACCGGTCTTGGCCTGGGAGTCTACACTGTGCCCCTGTTTGTCCTGGGTTATCTGGTCGGGCAGTTCAGGCGGGTCGTCTTTCGCGATTCGATCATCGTGCCGCTAATCACCGGCGCAGCCGGTGCGGCCGCCTACTATCTGCTGATGACCTGGTTCAGCGGGCTTTTCTATGCATACTGGCTGGCCGGTCGCGCCTGGCTCAGCTCTTTCCCCGTGATCTTCGGCAACAGCCTGTTGGTCGCCATTCTCTATGCGATTTTTAGCCGTCGTCCCGACGCCAGGGGGTGAAGTGTCGTGCAACAAGAATTTGAGAAACGCCTCAACGCTTTTAATCTTACTGTCGTGTTCCTGATTATCGCCCTCATCGGCCGCCTGGCCTATGTGCAGTTGATCCAGGGCAGCTACTACGCGGTCAGGGCGGCCAACAACAGCTCCCGTGAACTGATCATCGATGCTCCCCGCGGCGACATCCTCACCAGTGATGGATTGCTGCTGGTGACCAGCCGCCCCGCCTATGTGGTGTCGCTCATGGTTCCCAGCGACCTGCAGCAGATTGACCACGTCATTCCTGCCCTGGCCGACCTGCTGGCTGACTACGGCGTAACTGAAGAGAGTATCCGGCAGCAGATCAGTGAGACAACCCGGGGACACTACCGTCCCATCCGCCTCGCGGTGGATGTGGATGAGGACACCGTTCTGGCCATCGACGAGCGCCGTATGGATCTGCCCGGCGTGCTGGTTGAGCGGCAGGCGGTGCGCCATTATCCGCAGGGTGAGCTGGCAGCCTACCTCATCGGTGGGCTGGGGAAGATTACGCCGAACAACTCAGCCGCCTATCGACAGGCGGGTTACCGGCTGGATGCCACCGTCGGCATCTTTGGTCTGGAGAACGCCTACGAGCTGGTCGATCCAGCCATCAGTCTGCGCGGCATCGACGGCTACCGTCAGGTCGAGGTGGATAGCTTCAACCGGCTGATTGCCGACGTTGGTGAAGTGCCAGCGGTGGCTGGAAACAAGATGACCCTGACCATCGATGCCGATCTGCAGCGCACCGCCGAGCAGGCGATAGCCGAGATCGTGGAGCGTCTGAACGACAACAACAGCCGCTATCCGCAAAAGCCCGACCGGGCGGCAGCCGTTGTGCTCAATGTCAAGACTGGCGAGATCCTGGCCTGGGCCTCCTATCCCAGTTTCAACCCGGGCAGCTGGGCTACGTCGGACTACCTCTGGACGTCCAATATTCCGCTCAATGCCTATCCGGTGGGCTCCACCTTCAAGCCGATCACGCTGCTGGCCGGCATGATGGGTGGAGTGCTGGAGCCAGACGAAACATTCTATTGCACCGGCTCCTACCGGGTTGGCAATACCCGCAAGAACTGCTGGAGCAGCAGCGGTCACGGCCACCTGACGCTGGAAGAGGGCATCAAGGTTTCCTGTAATGTCGTCTTCTACACTATCGCCCAGCGGCTAGTCAGCGAATACGGCCGGGCTGGAGCCATGGACAGGATCGGCGAGGCCGCCGAGCTGCTGCAACTGGATGAGGCGCTAGACCTGGATTTTGTGCCCGGTTACCTCAGTGCGCCAGGCAACATCCCTACCAGCGAGAATTTCCAGCGCATCTATGGAACCATTCCCTATCCGGGGGAGGTATGGGACGCCTCCATCGGTCAGGGTATCGTCGAGTTCACCCCTCTGCAGATGGCGATGTATGCATCGCTTCTGGCCAATGGAGGGCAACGCTATCAGCCATATGTGGTGAAACAGATCGAGTCTCCGGAGGGGGAGATTACCTTCCGCGCCTCGCCGCAGTTGCTGGATGTGGTGGACCTGGATCCTGTCGCCCTGGAAGTGATCCGCAATGGTATGCACGAGGTCACCCTGCCCCAGAGCCGCCCCGGCGGACCGGGCAACGGCTCGGCCTGGTATCAGTTCACCACTGATCCGGTGCTGCGAAATGGCGAAAAAGTCGAGGTTGCCTTAAAGACTGGCACCGCCGAGATCGGCGACCGACGCACCCCCCACAGCTGGGCCATCAGCTTTGCTCCCTTTGAAGACCCAGAAGTCGCGTTAGCCACCTTTGTTGCCCACGGTCGCTCAGGCGCGGCCGGCGCGGTTCCCGTCGCCCACGCGATCCTCAAGGCGTATTTTGCCGGAGAACAGGCAGCGGCGGTCCCCAGCCGCTAAACAACCGACTGGTTTTGTCGATAAAAGAAGGACATAGTAGGTTAAGCGCGAAATCATTGGTAAGAGAGAAATCGCGTTTGGAGGGACCGCTATTGCCTGCGGAAGCTGTATCGTTCAAGGGAACCCGGGAAGGTATTCATATTCAGCTCAACGACGAAGTCGAGTTTGCTCGCGTCCTCGAATCTTTGCAGAATCGACTGGCTGTCAGTCCTGGCTTTTTTCAGGGCGCGCGGATCATTCTCAATACCGGTCGCCGTTCCTTGACTGAAGAACAGGTGAATGCAGTGCGCCAGGTGCTCAGCCAATACGACGATGTGCAGCTGATCAGACTGGAGCAGAAGAAAACGGCGGCCCCCGAAACAGCCGGGGAGATGACAGCGCTAGTAGTGGAAAAGACTATCCATTCGGGACAGCAGGTCATCCATCCGGGACACATTGTGATTCTCGGTGACGTCAATCCCGGCGCAGAGCTAATTGCCGAGGGCAACATCACCGTGATGGGGGCGCTGCGGGGCGTGGCCCATGCCGGGGTCAAGGGGCGAACCGACGCATTTGTGGCAGCCACGTTGCTGGCGCCCATCCAGGTCTCCATCGCCGGCGTGCTGGCGCGTCACCCGGATGAGAACGAGGCACCAGCCAGGCGGGTGCCAGAAGTTGCCCGGCTGCGGGATGGCAGCATCGTGGTGGAGCCATATAATCAGGCAAACTTCGACTAGGGTGAAAGGTGGGGGAGCTATGGGGAAGGCAATCGTCATCACATCCGGTAAAGGCGGCGTTGGCAAGACGACGACAGTGGCGAATATAGGAGCCGCGCTAGCCGCACTGGGCAAACGCGTGGCGCTGGTAGACGCAGATATCGGCCTGCGCAACCTCGATCTCTTCATGGGGCTGGAAAACCGCGTCGTCTATAACCTGGTCGACGTAGTTGAGGGCGTGGTCGACTGGCGGAAGGCATTGGTAAAGGACAAGCAGTTCGAGACCAATCTGATGCTGCTGCCATCGGCCCAGGCCAGGGACAAGACGGCAGTCACCCCGCGCCAGATGGCCAAGCTGGTCAAGGAGGTCAAAGAGGAGTTTGACTTTGTGCTCATCGATTGCCCGGCGGGCATTGAACAGGGATTCAAGAATGCAATGGCTGGGGCCGATGAGGCTATCGTCGTCGTCAACCCCGAGGTGCCGTCGGTGCGCGATGCTGACCGGGTGGTCGGGTTGCTGGACAGCGAACGCGTGGAGAAGATCTACCTGGTGATCAACCGGCTCAAGCCGGAGCTGGTTCGGAAAGGCGAAATGCTGGAGACCCAGGACGTGGTCGATCTGCTGGCTGTCACCCTGCTGGGGGTTGTGCCCGAGGATGAACGGGTGGTGATTGCCACCAATCGCGGCGAGCCTCTGGCTCTGGATGGCCTGAACAGCCGGGCAGGGCTGGCCTACCGCAATATCGCCCGACGCCTCTGTGGCGAAGACGTACCCATTGCCGAGTGGCGCGAGAACTCCAGTTTCCTGGGGCGCCTGAGAAAGATCATGGGAATGGGCGATTGAGGAGGCGGTGCGCATGTTTGATTTGAGCCGTCTTTGGGGAGGGCGCAGGGGGAGCAAGCATCAGGCCAAGGAACGACTGCAACTGATTCTCGTGCACGACCGATCCACCCTCTCACCCGATACCCTTGAGCAGATAAAACGACGTATCCTGCAGGTCCTGGCCGAGTTCGTCGAGATAGACGAAACAAATCTGGCGATCGAACTGCAGCAGGATGATCAGTCTACCGCCTTGATCACCAGTATCCCCATCAAGGCATTCCACCGCAACTCCAGCCAGCGTGGCAATTAATGAGCTGGGACTATCCGTGGGAAGCAGGCAGCTGTTTCCCACTTTGTTTTGCCTGGCCAACTAGATGATTCTTGCGAGAGGCGTTTATGGTAAACTGATAGATAGTCGGTAAACATCGGTTTTCATACAGGCGACAGGAGGTGAGGGACGTTGATCGATCGCAAACTGCTCAAGAATCTCGACTGGATGCTCTGGCTGACCATGCTGCTGATTTCCCTGTTTGCTGTGGTGGTGATCCGCAGCGCCGGCGCCACAGCCATTCCTGGCAACCCGGCCTACTATGCCAAGCGGCAGGTGCTCTTTGTGCTCGTCGGCAATGCGATGATCGCTGTCTCGCTCCTCTTTGATTATCGGCTGTTGCTAAAATTCACCAAACCGATCTACCTGGTCACGCTGGGACTCTTGCTGGCGGTGCTGGTTGCTGGCAGCACCGGCGGCGGGGCGCAGCGCTGGATCAATGTCTTCGGCTTTATTCTGCAGCCTTCCGAGTTTGCCAAGGTGTTCATTATCATCGTTCTGGCTCACTATCTGGAACAGCAGGGCGTTGCCAACAGCCTGAAGGACCTGATCTGGGTCGGCGCTCTCGTCGGCTTGCCCATGGTGCTGATACTGATCCAGCCTGATCTTGGCACATCCCTCGTCTTTATTGCGATTTTCCTCGGTATGCTCTTTGGCGCAGGCATCCAGATCAAGTATCTGCTGGGGATCATCGGTGCAGGGATAGCTGCGCTACCAGTGATGTGGATGTATGTGCTGGAGGGATATCAGAAGCTACGCCTGCTGGCCTTCCTGAACCCTGAGGCGCCAGCCTACTGGGACCATGGTGGCTACCAGGTGCTCCAGTCGCTCATCGCTATCGGTTCCGGACGCCTGTTCGGACAGGGCTATCTGCAGGGAACCCAGAATACGCGCAACTTCCTGCCGGAGAAGCGCACTGACTTTATCTTCTCGGTAATCGGCGAGGAGTTTGGCTTCATCGGTTCACTGCTGCTGATTCTGGCCTTCCTGTTCATGATGCAGCGCATCCTGGCGATCGCCCTGGATGCCAAGGATGTTTTTGGGCGTCTGGTATCTGTCGGCGTGCTCGTGCTGCTGCTTTTCCAGATATTCGTCAATATCGGCATGGCCCTGGGGATGATGCCGGTCACCGGGATCCCTCTGCCTTTTGTCACCGCCGGCGGCAGCTCGTACCTGGCCTTCTCCATTGCGATGGCTCTCGTGCTAAACATCGGGATGCGGCGGCAGAAGATTCTTTTCTAGGGACTACCCTGGTCGCAGCGGAGAGTCATAACCCGGACACCTCGTCCATATACATGAGAGTGAACAGAGCTTGTTCAATCTGATGAAGTGGGGTGGGGAGAGTGGCACTCCGGTCAGGTCGCAGCCTTCATGGTCGTCGCAGCCGCCGCCAAACCAATTATCGCCGAATGCCCTCGTCGCAGAGTTCGGGTCTGGGCCGCTGGCTTCTCGCCGGCCTGATTCTTGCCCTCGTGGCCGGAATCAGCTACCTGCCGCTCAATTGGGCAGAAACCTGGCAGACGTATTTGGCATACTGCTTTAAGCCCAACGCCGCGGAAGGGACGCCTCTCGCTGCCTGGCTGGATTGGCAGCCGATCTCTGTGGCCATCACTACCTTCTGGAGCAGCCGGGGTGGCGACAGCGAAGGACTGGCTTATCCTTGTGCCGGGCAGATTATCTCTGGATACCAGTATCGCTACCATCCGGTGACCGGTCAGCTGGGCATGCACTACGGGATAGATATCAGGACTGATGCGGATGCCGCGGTGCAGGCCGCCGGGGCGGGCATGGTCAAGGAGGTCGCCACCGATGCCAGCCTTGGTCTCTATCTGATCATCGACCATGGCCAGGGCATTGAGACCAAGTATGCCCATCTGCAGGAGGTGCTGGTTGAGGTTGGCGAGGAAGTGCAAAAGGGGCAGACTGTGGCCAGGGCCGGGCAGACGGGAGTAATTGACGGCGTCCACGTCCATTTTGAGATTCTCGTGGATGGGACGCCGGTGGATCCGATTCCAAAGTTGGAGAATCCCCGTCGTTAGCGAGGTGGTGCTATGTATATCGGCCGCATCATGGGAGTGAATCTCCGGGTTCACTACCTTTTTTTATTGCCTCTACTGGCCTGGGCACTGAGCGGCCAGCTCCTGCAGGGTCTCTTATCCTTCCTGGCCGTCCTCCTGCACGAGTTGGGCCACCTGAATGCGGCGCGCTCTCAGGGCCTTACCCCGAAAGAGGTCATGCTGCTACCCTTTGGGGGCGTGGCGACGCTGGAGGAGAGCCTGGAGTTTGACCCTCGCAGCGAGATGCGGGTCGCACTAGCCGGCCCGGGAACGAATCTGTTGCTGATCGGTGTCGTCGTGATCGGGCGCGGCATCCTTGGGCCGCATCACCTGCTGGATCACTTCCTGCAGATCAACATCGTCCTCGCCTTCTTCAATCTGCTCCCGGCCCTGCCGCTGGATGGAGGGCGGATCTATCGGGCATACCTGGTGCAGGAGCACGGTTACAGGGCGGGAACCATCCGCGCCGTGCGGCTAAGCCGACTTTGCAGCCTGCTGTTTCTGGCGCTGGGCATCGGCCTCTGCCTCTTCCTCGATACATTGGGCCTGAACTTCCTGCTGATGTCCTTTTTCCTGCTCATCTCATCGCAGCGAGTCCTGCGTCAGAGCCCTTACCAGCTGCTCAGCTACCTCAGCCGCAAGCAACGCGAGCTGGCCAGACTGGGCCGGATGTCGGCCGTCACGTTGGTCGTATCTGCGGATTGTGCTGGTAGCGACATCCTGGATCAGCTCGTCCCCCAGCGCTATCATCTGTTCTGGGTCGTGGATCGGCAGGGGCGGATTCAGGGCGTGCTGAGCGAACAGCAAGTAGTGCAAGCTATCTTTGATCGGGGCCTGGACATCACCTTGCGGCAAATTCTGGACTGAATCCTTTTGGGCGCAGGCGCAGTTTGGGTATAATAAAATATGTGCTAATGATCTAGCGAGATGTGCATGAGTTGTTGCTGAGCGATACAGCTGCTCTTGGGATAGGAGGATACAACTTGCAGAATAAACTGGAACAGCTCCTGGGTGCAGTAACCAAACCGGGCCGTTATCTGGGCAATGAACTTAATTCAGTCCACAAGGACCACACCGGCCTGGTTACCGTCGCCCTGGCCTTCCCAGATGTCTATGATGTAGCCATGTCACACTTCGGACTGCAGATTCTCTACCACGTTGTCAACCAGCGCGCCGACGCAGTGGCTGAGCGCGTCTATGCCCCCTGGATAGATTTCGAAGCAGAACTCAGAAAGGCGGGCTATCCGCTGTTTGCTCTGGAGAGCAGGCGACCGATTCGCGAGTTCGACCTGCTGGGCTTCACGCTGCAATATGAGCTGAGCTACAGCAATCTGCTGAACATGCTGGATCTGGCCGGCATCCCCCTCCTGGCCCGGGAGCGCGGCGAGGACATGCCCCTGGTGATGGTCGGCGGACCGTGCGCCTTTAATCCCGAGCCCCTGGCTGATTTTCTGGACCTGGTGGTGCTGGGTGAAGGAGAAGAGGTCCTGCTTGAGCTCATCGACGTCTATAAGGACTGCAAGGAGCAGGGGGCCAGCCGCCGGGAGACCCTCCAGGCCCTGAGCCGCATCCCCGGCGTCTACGTGCCTGCGTTCTATCAGGTTCGTTATCACCCTGACGGAACGATTGCAGCGGTGGAGCCGACTGCCGGCAACCCTCCTCAGATACAGAAGCGAGTGCTGGGTGAGCTGCGGCCTGAGTATTACCCGGTTAAGCCCATCGTTCCCTTTGTCCAGACGGTGCAGGATCGCCTGGTGTTGGAGGTGTTCCGGGGTTGCAGCCGCGGCTGCCGCTTCTGTCAGGCAGGGATGATCTACCGCCCGGTGCGCGAGCGCACCAAGGACGAATTGCTGGAGCTGGCTGGCGAGGCGCTGCAGAATAGCGGCTATGACGAGGTCTCACTGATGTCGCTGAGCACACTGGACTATAGCGATATCGCTGAGCTGATTGGCGACCTGATGGAGCGAGCCAACTGCGAAGGCGTGAAAGTCTCGTTGCCCTCGCTGCGGGCCGATTCGTTTTCTGTAGAGCTGGCCAAACAGGTGCAGCAGAACAAGCGGAGTGGCCTCACGCTGGCGCCGGAGGCGGGTAGTCAGCGCTTGCGCGACGTGATCAACAAGCAGGTGACAGAAGAAGACCTGCTGATGGCTGTAGCTGGGGCACAGGCCTCCGGTTGGGAAGCGGTCAAACTCTATTTCATGATCGGCCTGCCTACCGAGACCAAAGAGGATCTGGAAGCGCTGTTTGAGCTGTCGCGCAAAGCCGTCTATGCCTATCAGCATGTTGGCGGCCAGGGGCGTCCCATCCGGGTGACAGCCAGTGCATCTTCCTTTGTGCCCAAGTCCTGGACACCGTTTCAGTGGGAACCCCAGGACTCCATCTATCAACTGGTGCAGAAACAGCAGTTTCTGCGCGGGCTTTTCCGGCGTGAGCGCCGCATCAGCTTTAAGTATCACGAGGCCGAGGTCAGTTTCCTGGAGGCGGTTCTTGCCCGGGGTGACCGACGGCTGGGGCAGGTCCTCCTGCGGGCACATCGACTCGGCTGCCGTTTTGACGGCTGGTCCGAGCATTTCTCCTGGGAACGCTGGATGCAGGCTTTTGCAGACGCCGAGATCGATCCGACTTTCTATGCCAACCGCAGGCGCGGTGAGCACGAGATCCTCCCCTGGGATCACCTCTCGCCGGGGGTGGATAAAGATTACCTGTGGCAGGAATATCAGACGGCGGTGGGGCGCAGCATCACTCCCGATTGCCGCTTTGCTGCCTGCTCCGTTTGCGGCGTCTGCATGAACCTGCCGGTCAAGACTGTTCTGTCCAGAGGGGGAGAATGATGAAGTATTGGGTGCGCTATGCCAAGGGCGGTTCCCTCCGCTTCGTTGGTCATTTGGACATGCTCCATGCCTGGGAGCGGGTGCTGCGCCGCAGCCGGTTGCCATTGGCGTTTTCGCAAGGGTTTTCTCCCCGTCCGCTGCTTTCTTTGGCCGCACCTCTACCGGTGGGCCAGTACAGCCGCGCCGAATATCTGGAGCTAGAGCTGCGCGAGGAACTGCCTGCTGCCACCGTCGCAGCAGCAATCCGCGCCCGGCAGCTGCCGGAGACCGAGGTTCTGGGGATAGCCAGAGTTCCCGAGGGGACAGGGGCCCTGATGGGGTTGATTCGCTATGCCGATTACCTCGTCAGTGAGTTGACGACGAAACAGCAGGCTCAGCTGGAGGCGGCCTTGCCCCGGTTTCTGGCCGAATCCCAGGTTGTGGTTGAGATGCAGCGGAAGCGCGGCCTGCGCCAGGTGGATATCCGGCCCCTGGTCCGACAGGCGCAGCTGGATGACGGTCAACTGCAGCTGACGCTGGCCATCGGCAGCCAGGGCAATCTGCGGCCCGAGCTCCTGCTGGAGCATCTGGGTGTGAAGGCGGCTGCCGGTGCAGCGCCGCACATCACTCGTCAGGAGCTGTATTTGTTATCAGAGGATGCTAATCTAATTAGCCCATTGGAGTTTTGTCGTTAGAGCAAGACGATTTGGGTCTGCTTGAAAGAAGGTTTGTTTGTGGGTAAAGAGATTATCGTTAACTGCGATCGTAGACAGAAACGCATCGCTGTATTGGAAGACGGACAGCTGGTGGAAATTTACCTGGAGCGCCCATTGGAGCAACGGGTCGTCGGCAACATCTATAAGGGGGTTGTCGAGAACGTGCTGCCGGGTATGCAGGCGGCCTTTGTCAACGTGGGTCTGGAGCGGAATACATTTCTTTATGTGGCCGATGCAGTTCCGGGTATTGACGAATATCCCCGCGGTGTACCGAAGAAAAAGCGCCGGGCAACCATCAAGGAACTGCTGCAGAGCGGGCAGCATGTGCTGGTTCAGGTGACAAAAGAGCCCATCGGCAACAAGGGGGCGCGGGTCACCCGCCACATCACCCTGCCGGGGCGGCTGGTGGTGTTGATGCCCACTGTAGATCATGTCGGTGTCTCCCGCCGTATCGCCGATGAAGGGGAGCGGAAGCGCTTGCGCAAGCTGGCAGCGGAGCTGAGGCCCAAACAGATGGGCGTCATCGTCCGCACAGTGGCTACCGGCTGCAAAGCGGAGGAGCTCCAGGCAGATATCGACTTCCTGGCAAAGCTCTGGAAGGGTATACAGCGCAAGGAACGCCGTGCCAAGGCCCCCAGCCTCGTACATCGCGATCTGGATCTGGTGGACCGGGTCATCCGCGACCTGGTGGATGATAGCGTCGATCGGCTCATCGTTGACGATGTGGAGCAGTATCGGCGGGTGCTGGATCTCCTCAGTGCGACAGCGCCTCACCTCAAGGAAAGAGTGCACATCTATCAGCAGCGCCAGCCTATCTTTGATACGTTCGGTCTGGAGGTCGAGCTGGAGAAAGCGCTGCGCCGTCGCGTCTGGCTGAAGAGCGGCGGCTACCTGATCTTCGACCAGACTGAAGCGCTGACAGTCATCGATGTTAACACAGGCCGCTATGTGGGCAGCACCAATCTGGCTGATACGGTCCTCAGGACTAATCTGGAGGCAGCCGATGAAATCGCCCATCAGCTGCGCCTGCGCAACATCGGCGGCATCATCATCATCGACTTCATCGACATGTCCAGCAACGATCACCAGAAGCAGGTATTGCAGCGCCTGGAGCAGGCCCTGAAGCTGGACAAGACCAAGACCTCCATTCTCGGTCTGACCCAGCTGGGGCTCGTGGAGATGACCCGCCAGAAGGTACGCCAGAATATCAGTGAAGTGTTGCAGAAACCGTGTCCATACTGTGAGGGAACCGGTCAGGTGCTGCATGAGGAGGTCCTGGGGTACAAGATCGAGCTGGAGCTGCACCGTTATTTTCAGACCCATGAGGATGAGGCTGTGCTGCTCGATGTTCATCCGACCGTGGCTGCGGTGCTGATTGGCAGCGGCGGCAGCAACCTGGAGCGGCTGGAGGCCGAGACGGGCAGGCACATCTTCATTCGGGGCAATTCGGAGCGACATATCGCCGACTGGGGGATCATCCTCGCCGGCAACAGCGAAATGGTAGAAAAAGTTGCCCTGCCGGTGCACGTGGGCGATGTCCTCTCGGTCAAACTGGAGGACATTCACGCCGGGCGGGCGCAGGATGCTATCGCCCGTCAGGATGGGTTCATCATCCAGGTGGATAAAGCCGCTAAGCTGGTGGGACAGAAGGTGCTGGTGGAGATTGTCCGCACCTATCGCACGTTCGCCAAGGCGCGAATTGCCGGCGAACTCGTTGACGCGTCCCACTAATTGTGCTAGAATTACTTCTCGTAGGCAGTTTGTCTGACAGACTGCTGAAGCCGCTCGGAACGGGCCCAAAGTGCAGCGACCTGCCGCCTGGTTTTCGGCGAGCCTGATTAAGGAGGTGGCGAAATGTACGCCATTATCGCAACTGGTGGCAAGCAGCTGAAAGTTGAGCCTGGCCAGGTAGTCCGTGTGGAGAAGCTGGCGGCTGACGTCGGAGAAAAAGTCAGCTTTGATCAGGTTCTGCTGGTGGCTGACGGTGCCAACGTCCAGATGGGTACGCCGCTGGTCGCAGGCGCCGTTGTCGAGGGCACTGTGCTCGGACAGGGCAAGGGGCGGAAAGTGATCTCTTTCCGTTACAAGGCGAAGAAAAATGTGCGCGTCAAGCGCGGACATCGGCAGCCGTTTACCAGCGTCAAGATCGATAACATTCGCTGCTAAGGCAATGATCAGAATCAGCGTTGTCAGGGATAGGCGGGGAGATATCGTCGGCTGGTCTGTAAGTGGGCATTCCGGGTTCGCACCTCGGGGAGAGGACATCGTCTGCGCCGGCGTGTCCGCCATTGTGCAGACAACCCTGTTGGGCCTGCAGAATGTGCTGGGGCTAGAGTGCGCCGGCCGCCACAGAGATGGGGAGTTGACCTGCTCCTTGCCGCCGCTTTCGGTAGAAGAACGCCGCCAGGCAGATCTCCTGCTGCTGACGATGCTGGAAGGTTTGACTGCAATTGCCGAGGCTTACGCTGATTACGTAACGATCCTGGATCAAGAGGAGGTGTAGTCATGCAGTTTAAGTTTGATTTGCAGCTATTTGCTCAGAAGAAAGGTGTCGGTAGCTCGCGGAACGGTCGTGACAGCCGGGCGCAGCGTCTGGGCGTTAAGCGGCAGTCTGGTCAGTTTGTCACCGCCGGATCGATTCTGGTTCGCCAGCGGGGCACGAAGATCCATCCCGGTCAGAATGTGGGGATTGGTAAGGACGATACACTCTACGCGCGCATCACTGGTGTGGTTGCCTTTGAGCGCAAGGGTAAGAACAAGACGCAGGTCAGCATCTACGCCTTGTCCGACGAGGTAGCAGATTCGTAATATACCCCCTCATATTAACCCGGTGTGTTTCACACCGGGATTTTTGTGCGATAATTTGCCAGAAATGATATGATAGAACCTGAATCCGGCGGCGAGGAGGTGGCCTGATGGGGAAAGATAACGGCGAGCAGCTGTTTTCCGTCCTGTTCCGGCGTTGGCGGCATGATCTGCTCAATGAACTGCAGATTCTCAGCGGGCACATTCAGCTGGGTCGCTCAGGCCAGGAGCTGCTGGATGATACCTGGCGCATCGTCGAGAACGTTCAGTCTCTGAGCCGCATTTTCGCCTGTGGCGATGAGAGCCTTGCCCTGCGACTCTGGGCTTGCCAGCAGCAGGCCGAGCAGGCAGGACTTTCCTTCAGTCTTAGAAGTCGCCCCGCTGGCCAGAAAGCCGGCTAGCTCCGCCCTGCAGGTGTTCGACCAGCTCACCGAGCAGATCGTGCAGGACATTCTGCTGCTGCCGGATGAGGATCGCTGGCTGCATGTAGCCCTGGACGCGGAGCAGATGGGGCTGCGTTTCATCTGCGCGGCCTTGCCAGGCACAGCTGCAACCTGTCGTTTATCGCGGCACTACGGCTGTTCAGTCAGTCGCAATCAGTCCGACGAGACTGTGATTCAGGTCAGCCTGGAAAGTGATCGCCTGTAGAGGAGGCAGAGGATGTTTATCGATCAGGTCAGGATCTATGTCAGATCAGGCGACGGCGGGAACGGTATGGTTCATTTCCGCCGCGAGAAATATGTGCCCCGCGGCGGGCCGGCCGGCGGTGACGGCGGCCGGGGCGGCAACGTAATCCTGCGAGTTAACGAGCATGTCAACACTCTGCTGGATCTGCGTTACCGACGGCACCATCGGGCTGAGCCTGGCGAGAAAGGCGGCACTAATCGTCGGCATGGCAGGGATGGTCAGGATCTCTATATTGACGTTCCGCCGGGTACCATCGTCTATGACGACGATACCGATCAGCCGTTGGCTGATCTTACCGAACCTGGCGAAACGGTGATCGTCGCCAGGGGCGGCCGGGGCGGCCGCGGCAATGCCCGCTTTGCCACGTCCACCCAGCAGGCACCAGGTTTCGCCGAACAGGGCGAGCCGGGCCAGGAACGCAATCTGCGCCTGGAACTAAAGCTGTTGGCCGATGTAGGTCTCGTCGGCTTCCCCAATGCGGGGAAATCGACGCTACTGGCTCAGGTTTCTGCCGCTCGTCCCAAGATAGCAGACTATCCTTTTACGACTCTGGTCCCCAACCTGGGTGTAGTGGCCGTTGGCGAGAGCAGCTTTGTCATCGCTGATATCCCAGGACTGATCGAGGGAGCCCATCAGGGCCTCGGGTTGGGCCACGAGTTCCTGCGTCATATCGAACGCACCCGGGTGCTGGTGCATCTCGTGGATGCTGCCGGACTGGATGGGCGAGAACCATTGGATGACTTCTACACCATCAACCGCGAACTGGCCCAATATGCTATCGATCTTTCCGACAGGCCGCAGATCGTGGCCCTGAACAAGATGGATCTGTCGGAAGCGCTTGCCCGCCGCGACGCCCTGGAGCAGACGCTGCGTGCCGAGGGGTATCAGGTGCTGAGCATCTCGGCAGCCACCGGGGAGAATGTGCGCCAACTGATGCAGGCTGTTGCTCAACTGCTGCAGGTTACGCCCAAGCCAGCGCCGCTGGAGATACCGGAGGTGGCGGCAGAGCCGGAGCGGCCGACTGAAGTCAGCCGGGACGGCGATGTTTTCGTCGTCACGGGAACCTGGGTGGAAAGGCGCGTAGCCATGACCAACATTGACAATGAAGAGGCGCTGCGTCGCCTGCAGCATTCGCTGCGCCGCAATGGTGTCTTTGATCTGTTGCGTGATGCCGGGGCAGCCGAGGGCGATACAGTGCGCATCAACGATATCGAGTTTGACTTCGTAGACAATCCGATGTAGGAAGCGGGGGAGGACCGGAGTGAAGCGGAAATATGGCATCATGGGGGGTACGTTTGACCCCATTCATGTCGGCCATCTGTTTATTGCTGAGGCTGCGCGGCACGAGCTCGAACTGGATCAAGTCCTTTTTATCCCCGCCGGGCACCCGCCGCACAAAGGCCAGGTTACGCCTGGCGAACATCGCTACCAGATGACGCTCCTGGCGACAGCGAGCAACCCCGCTTTTCAGGTCTCGCGCATCGAGCTGGATCGGGCTGGGTTCTCCTATGCGTATGATACCGTCCGCGCCCTGCTCAGCCAGCTGGAACCTTGTGAGCTCTTTTTTATCATCGGAGCCGATGCGTTGCTGGAGATTCATAGCTGGTATCGCTATGCCGATCTGATCGAACTCTGTCAGCTGGCAACCGCCACCCGCCCCGGGTTTGGCCTGACCGATTTCCTCTCGGCAGAGAATTTCACACCTCGTGAGCTGGAGCGCATCCATCTGCTGGAGGTCCCGCCCCTGGCGATCTCGTCCAGCGACATCCGGCGGCGGAGGCGTGAGGGGAGACCGATCAGGTACCTGGTCACTGACGCAGTTGCCGCCTACATAGACGAGAATCAGCTCTACCTGGAATAAACCGGTGGTAGAGCTTATTTTTTATACCTCACTTGACCGTCGGGCCCTCCCGCGTTTATCTTGCCACCACATAGGCGCTTTGCTATAGTTAAGGTACCGAAAATCGTGCATAAAACGCCCCTATCAATGCTTGAGACTTGCGTTTTGGAAGAGATTATCGTTGTTGCCTACTGCAGCAATATGGCATAGTAAGACGTCAAATAGTAGATAGAGACAAGAGACGACGACAGAGAGACGGCCCGATCAATCAGTGCCTGACCGAGCGGGTCGGTCTTGGGGTGAGGGGGAGAGACATGGGTCGGAAGCTACAGATATTGCTGGTAATCGCGTTTTTCCTTGCAGTTACCGCGCTCAGCACCTATTTTTTCTGGATGAGATCCGCGCCGGCTGTAGGCGAGTTTGGGTCAGTCCAGGCCGACGGCAAAATTCATGTCCTGGTGATCGGCGTGGACAACGCCAATGGCGGGCGTAGCGACGCGCTGCTCGTGGCCAGCCTCGATCCCAAGACAAAAGAGGTCAGCCTGCTTTCCATCCCGCGTGACGCCCGGGTGAGGATTCCCGGCCGTGGCTATGACAAGATCAACCACGCCTATGCCTATGGCGGCATCAGCCTGACCCTGCAGACGGTGCGCGAATTTCTTAACGTCCCCATCCGCTACTATGTGCGGGTTGACACCGCAGGTCTCGTCAAGCTGGTGGACGCCATCGGCGGCGTACCCATCGACGTCGAGAAGCGGATGTACTATGTAGATGAGCCCGGAGATCTCTACATCGATCTCCACCCGGGGCCGCAGACTCTAACTGGTGCGCAGGCCGAGGGTTATGTCCGTTACCGCTGGGATGACAGCGACTTTCATCGCACGCAGCGTCAGCAGAAGTTCATCAAGGCTGCCCTCAAACAATTGCTGCGTCCGGCCAACATCTTCAAGCTGCCGGAGTTGATTCAGCTGGGCCTGGAGACAGTCAACAGCAATATTCCCATGGGCATGATCATCCGTTACATGCCGCTGGCTGGCTCGCTGCAGCTGGACAGCATCAAGTCCACCACCGTGCCCTGTAATGATAAGTATATCGATGGCATCTACTATGCGATTCCAGACGAGGCATTGCTGGCGCAGATCGTGGATGAATACTTCTACTCCGGGCTGAAGCAGGAAGCTAACAGCCAGGTTCGAGTCAGCGTCCAGTACGGAAATGGCCAGCGCTCCAGCGCTGAGCCTGTCGCTGAGCTATTGCGCAGGGCTGGCTTTGATGTGGTCGAGATTGCGCCGGCCGATCGCAGCGACTATCAGGTATCGCAGGTCATCAGCCGCAAGAAGGATACAGCAGGTGCCATCAGTGTAGCCGAGGCGCTTTCTCTGCCCGAGGTACTGCTGGACACCACCCTGGAGGGCAGCGCCGATGTGGTTGTGATCATTGCTCAGGACATGCTGCCCTAGACGTGCGCTCTTTCCCCCTGATCTGATCTGACTCAGGCTGCCTGAAGCGGGGAAGCTTAGAGGATGAGGTGAAACGTGTGAATTCAGTTGAACTGGCGAAGAGGATTGTTACTCTGGCAGATGAACGCAAAGCCGAGGATCCCCTGATCCTCGATCTGCGCGACATTACCATCGTGGCTGACTGCTTTGTGCTCCTCACCGGCACATCGCGTCCCCATGTCCTATCTATCAGCAGCTATGTCGAACAAGAGTTGGCCAAGGAAAAGATCCTGCCGCAGCAGCGGGAGGCTGATCAGGATGCGCGCTGGGTACTGCTGGACTATGGAAACGTAGTGGTCCATGTCTTCCAGCAGGACACGCGCCTTTTCTACAATCTGGAACGACTGTGGGGCGATGCGCAGCGCGTGCCCCTGGAAAGCAGCGGTGTATAGCAATCTCGCGTTGCTCTACGACAGCCTGATGCAGGATGTCGACTATCGGCGGTGGGCAGCCTATCTGCAGCAGCTGATTCAGCGATATGCGGCGCCGGGGCGGCGTCTGCTGGATCTGGGCTGCGGCACTGGTTCGCTGGCCATCGAACTGTTTCGGGCGCAATTCGACGTCACCGGCATCGACCTCTCGGGCGAAATGCTGGCCGTAGCCCTGAACAAGGGGCTGGGCGCTGGCATGCCGGCAGATCGCTGGCGCCAGATGGATATGCGCGACTTGCGTTTTCCGCCAGCCGCCTTTGATATCGCCATCTGCGCTTGCGATGGTTTCAACTATCTGCCAGACGAGCTGGCCCTGCAGCAGACTCTGGCCGGCTTGGCAGCTGTGCTGGTGCCCGGCGGCTTGCTTCTCTTTGACGTCCACTCCGCGTACAAGATGGAGCAAGTTTTTGATGAAGGGCTGTTTGTACAGGAGAGTGAGCTGGGCTGCTGTATCTGGTCGTCCCGATACGACGCTGCCAGCGGTGATTGCTGGCATGAGATGACCTTGTGGCTGCGCCAGCCTGATGGACTGTACCGCCGCGAGGAGGAGGATCATCTGCAGCATTTCTTCCCGATCCCGACACTGCAGGCCGCGCTGCAGGAGAACGGCTTTCAGTTGGCTGCCATTCTCCCCTGGCCAGAGTTGAGCGGGGAGGTTGTGGAGAATACGGAGCGCATCCAGCTGGTGGCGGTGAAACAGGGCTAACAATTGCTGTTAGTTTTTTACGCGTCACTGATAGTTGACAGGCCGCTAATCGGTCTGTATAATAAATAATGTCCTCACCTGAGGGCGAACGATTTGACCCGGGGACGTGGCGCAGCTGGGAGCGCGTCTGAATGGCATTCAGAAGGTCAGGGGTTCGATCCCCCTCGTCTCCACCAAAGACAATTAACCCTCCTGTTTCACAGGAGGGTTTTTGTATTCGCTCCGTTCCAGAAAGGGTCTCAGTCAGTTTTTGCCGAAGAGATTACCAGGCAACGTTCTTCTACGCTGCAGCGAGCTGGCGACGAAAAGCAGTGCTGACAAGATGGCCAGCAGCAGGGCAAAGCGCGCTCCAAAGAGCAGCGGCCAGGCGATGATGGTTGCGCAGCGGCCCAGGTGCCACATCCAGCGGCGGCTCGGCTGAAGTGCGATGTGACTGAGCAGGAAGCCGGCAATGTGGAGCAGCGCGCCCAGCAGGTAGCTGCTCTCGCCCAGGAGGTTGCCTGGGGAGGAGCAGAGCTCCAGGCCGGTGACCAGCGGTATGCCGATACAGGTTGTCAGGCCGTAAACGATTGCTGCAGCTCGCCGCTGGTTGGACGGTACCTGTGGCCGCTGCGCGGCACGGTATAGTGTGGCAAGGATGGTGCCGATGGTCAGGAAAATAATGCCCGCCTGTATCCGGGGTTCTGCCCTGACATCGGTTACAGCAACCAGCGTGAAGATCTGGATTGCGGTTGCGGCTATGTCGTTCCTTATCGTTGACCGGATAGTGCTCACCTCCACACTGGCTGCGGTTCGACACGCCAGATGATTTCCCGGGAAATCCGACAGCCTTCTGCAGCAAGCAGCAGCTGCATAGTCTGTACTGGACGAGTGGTGTCATCGAAGGGGGGGTACTCGTGGCTGGCATCGGACTGGCACTGGGCGTTACCGTCCTGGTGGCTATTCTTGGGGTGTTTGTTGCCCCCGTCGTCGGCTCGCTGGCCTTTGCACTGTTGGCGACTCTGGCCGCTCTGGCCCTGGGGGCGCTGGCCGTCATCCTGGTGATCCCGGTCGTAGTCGGCGCGGTCGGGCTGGCCATCGGTGTAGCCCTGGCCGTTCTGGTCTTCATCGGCGGGTTGATCCTCATCAACTGGATCGTCGGGCTGCTTTCCGGCTGGACGTTTCTGCAGGCGCAGCGCGAGGGCGCGAGTTTTATGCTTCGTTTCGGCTGGAAGCGGCGACGCTGAGCCGCGAAGCCGCTAGCGATCGCGCGCGCGTCCCTGGAATCAACTAATCATATGATGGTTGTCCCAAAGAATATGAAAAGGCGTGCTGAGCAGCTTGCCTCCTCCCTGTTCAGGAGGCGCGCTACAGCACGCCCTGTTTGTGGTCTACTGATTCTGCTTCTGCAGCATCACATCGAGGATCACCCGGTCGGTTTCGACCATGCCCGGGTTACTCACAGCGCCGAGATTTCGGATAGTCTCCTCAACGGTGTCGCCGATGATCCCGTCCTCAACTGCAGCCGCCAGTCCGCTCTTGGCCAGGAGCACAGCCTGCACTGCTGCTGACCCGGTACATCCCAGGGCTGGGCGAATTTCTGGCCGAAGTAATGCATACAAGTCAATGTTCACTTCTGATGCTCCTCTTCAATATGCAATCTCTTGGATGCATAATTATCAATGCACTAATCGTGACATATCCACCCCTGTTCGTCCAACGCCTGCAGACCTTGACAGAGTTCCTGCCGAAACAGAGGGGCGGCCCAGAAAGTCCGCGCTCCCATCTGGAGCTTCAAGGCATTCTTGCCGCCCTCCCCTGGTCGTTATCTGACTGCTCGCATCCTGTCTAGCTCTATCCACTGTTCCGACTCAGCCTGGCGCAAGGGCGCCCTGGCAGCAGGGTACCTGTTTTACCCTTCGATCTGCTGAATGGCTTCCTCGGGAGCGACGTCACCGTAAATCACGCTGATCATGCCTGGGTAGTAGCAATCCATCATTGCGCAGGTCATGCTAATCATATGGCCGATGACTTCTGTCTCCAGGTCGTACCTCCCGAACTTGATACTGGTCTTGTAGCGCACCTCGCCGTCGCTCATATCCATCTCGAAGTTGCCGATCAGAAGTCCATAATTGGCCCGGGTGAGATAATCTGCAACAACCTGGCGCTTGTCCGCCGGCACGTTCACCGGCGAGAAGCAGAACGCCAGCAGGTGACCGTCCCGCACCTGACTGATGACCTGGTATTGGCCGTTGTTCCCGGTAATCCCGGTGAACACCATCAGGTCCTCCTCAGCGGTATCAAACCTCCAGTTATCGTCTCGAAACCAGGTTTTCAGCCGTTCAAATGTCTGTTGGTCGGTCATGTAAATCCCGCCTCCTTTATCTGCAGCGCCATCCGGCGCCGCCATGACTCCCTATTTCGCCAGGGGAAGGAGAATGCCTTTCTCAACTGACAGTCCTGCCCATGTTATAATAGGTGGCGTTGAAACAGCAGAACGGAGGAGACTGCACCATGCCACAGATAGAAGTCTTGTTTTGTCGGGAGAACCTGCGCTTTAAGGGCCGTGCCGCCTGGGATGAGCTCGTTGCCAAAGCTGACCCCCGCTTGCGACTGCAGGAGACCAGATGCATCATTGCCTGTGGTGAATGCGCCGAACAGTTTATCGCCAGAGTTAATGGCCAGCTGGTCGTCAGCGATACCGCAGAGGGGCTATCGAAGGAGGTTTTCCGGCTGGCGGAGGAGATCGAGCCGGGAAGGTAGCAGCAGCGCAGCGGTGTCAAAGGCAGGGCTTCTCAGCTGGGTGTTGGCTCACACGCCCGTGAATACGAAGAGGTTGGCGCCCGCGAGGGCGCCTTCTGTTCAGCCATTGGCCGGGAAGAAGCGGCGCAGCAGGGCCGGCAGGGAAACCCCGCCGGATTCGCGAAGGATAAAGGCAGTTCTCCGCAAGCTCGCCAGGACATGCGACTTTCGACCAAACATGGTGCCGTCGCCAGAACATCGCCTGTTGTCCTCTCCCTGGCGAGTCTTGCCGGAAGACAGGGCATTGCCGCTGAAGGCATATCTCGATTCTGGAGACACCGATTTGCCCCAAGCGGTGTGCCCTGGCTAAGGAAAGCTGCTACTGCGACGGCTCCGCTGTCCTCCAAGAAGGGAGTGATCCTTGCATGAACACGCTGCTCAGCAGTCTGGCGCGCGTGTGTCGGGAACACCCGATCGCCAGGAAGCTGCTGCTGGTTCCTTCGCTATCGGCCGGTCACCAGCTTCTGACCGCCTTAGCATCGGCCGGCATCGGCTGGCTGAACCTGCATCCGGTGACTGTTAACCAGGTCGCCCGGCAACTGGTTTTTCCCCTGCCGGAAGGCGAGGAAGAACTGACGGCTGGCCTGGCGCTGACGATAGTGGATGAACTATTGCACCAGCTGGCTGAGTCCGGCCAGCTTAGCTATTTTGCTCATCTATACGAGAAAGACTCGGTGCGGCTGGCCGAGTTTCTCTGGCGAGCCATGTGCGAGATGCGGTTGGCCGGCATTGCGGCGGCCGACCTGAACGAGGCCGATTTTCTGGTGCCGAGCAAGGGGCGCGAACTGGCCGCGTTGCTGCAGGCCTATGAACAGCGCCTCCAGTCGGAAGGACTCTGGGATGAAGCGCGGCTGCTGCAGGCGGCGCTGGCCATCGCTGACAGCAGTGTCGGGCAGCGCCAGGCAGAAATCTGGCTGATTCCGGAGCCATTGGAGCTGGATCTGCTCTCGCGCCGCCTCGTAGATTGTCTGACTCAGGGGCAGGTGATCGTGCTCGCCTCTGACCCGATCTACGGTTTGGAGCTGCCGTTTCGCTATAGCTATACGACTGAAGCGGCCGCAGCGTCTGACGACGCCAGCACCCTGTCCTACCTCCTGCAGCCGGCAGCGGCCAGGGGAGAGGCGCCGCAGCTGCGGATTACGCGAGCCTATGGTGCTGCCAACGAGCTGAAGAGTGTATTGCGCTATCTGCAGTCGCAGGGCATCCCCTGGGATCAGGCGACGATCTGCTACACCCAGGGCGAAGTCTATCAGCCGCTGCTCTACGCTCTGGCTGTCGGCCATGACATCCCGGTCACCTTTGGCGAAGGCGTGCCCACCTCCTTTACCCGGCCCGGCCGACTCTGTCTCGGCCTGCTGAAGTGGCTGGAGGAGGACTGGTCCAGCGAGGAACTCTATCGCCTGCTGGTCGCTGGCGATATGGTGACGAGGCACGCCCCAGCCCTGGCGCGGCTGCTGCGCCAGACAGGCATCAGGCGCGGCCGTGCGCGCTATCGGGCCTATGCGGAGCAGGGGAGAGGCGAAACTGTCGAGGAAGATGGGCCGCCCAGCCGCCTGGAAAAGGCGTATGGGGCCGATCTGCGGCAACTGCTGCTTCGATTGCTCAAGGAGATCCCTGCCGCCGATGCGCAAGGGCTGGTTCCCTGGCGCAGCCTCTGCTACGGACTGATCAACCTGCTGCGCCGGTTTGCCCCGCAGGCCGATCCGCTGGATCAGCAGGCGTTGCCGGTGCTCACCGCCCTGCTGGCTGAGGCGGCAGTGGCCGACGGCAGCAGCTATACATACCTTCGGGCCAGCAAGCGTCTGCGCCTCTGGCTGGCTGGCCAGACAGTCGCTGCCTCGAGCCCTCAGCCGGGGCATCTGCACGCTGTAGGCTACAGCCGGGCAGGCTGGGGCACGAGGCCCTATACCTTCGTCGTCGGGCTGAGTGAAGACCTGTTTCCCGGCCGGGGAGCGCCGGATCCGATCTTGCTGGATGAGGAGCGCTCCCGGGTCAGTCCCGCCCTGCTGCAGCAGGGGGACGCCCCGCTGCGCAACCTCTATCGCATGCTGCGCTTTCTGGCCGCCTGCCGCGGCTTCATCAACCTGAGCTTCCCCTCGCACGACCCGACCGACAACCGCCCGTTGGCTCCGGCCTCTCTGCTGCTTGACGCCTATCGACTGGCTTCTGGCCAGCCGGATGCCGACTTCTCGCTGCTGCTGCGCCACCTGCCGCCCCCGGCTGGTTATCTGCCTCGCAGCGAGACTGCCGCCTTTAGCGAGGAGGAATGGTGGCTATACCAGCTCAGCGAACGCGCCCTCGACGCCAATAGCCTGGCAGCGGCCTATCAGGGAGTTGCTGCCGGCGCCCTGGGCCAGGCGCAGCGGGAGAGCAAACGGATCACTCTCCATGATGGGCGGTTAACCGCCTGGGTGGCGAACCCGGCAGGGAGCGAGGTGCTCTCGGTCACTCAGCTGGAATCGCTGGCGCGCTGTCCGTTTGCCTATTTCCTGCGCTACGTCCTGGGCGTGCAGCCGCTGCCGGTTCCGGCAGTTGACGGTTGGCTGGATCCGCTACAGCGCGGCAGCCTGCTGCATCGTATCTACTGCCTCTATCAGCGGGAGGCGTACGGGGTGCTGGGCAGGCCGGATGCAGCACTGCTGCAGAGTATCGCTCAGCGCGAGGTGGAGGCGCTGCGCGCGGACCTGTTGCCTCCGAGTCCGGCGGTCTACCAGCAGGAGTGGCAGGAACTGCAGCGCAGCCTGACTATCTTCTGGCGCATGGAAGCAGAGCAGCTGCGGGAGGCCGTTCCCCGTTTCTTCGAAGTTCCGTTCGGCCTGGGTGAGGCTGAAGTCCAGCGAGCCGGCCTCGGTCTGGCCGATCCGGTAGTCATCAGGCTGCCGTCCGGCCGGAACCTGCAGCTGCGGGGTTCCATCGACCGGATTGACCAGGTTGGCGAGCACAGCTATCAGGTCTGGGACTTCAAGACGGGTAGCGCCAGTAGCTATCCCGATGAGGGTTATCTGGAGCGCGGGCAACACCTGCAGCACGCCCTCTACTCCATCGTCGCCGAGCAGATCCTGCGCACCAGCCGGGTTGATCCAGCGGCGGAGGTGGTGGTGGCCGGTTATGTTTTCCCCACCGAGCGGGGGGAAGGGAGACGCGTGGGGCGTTCTCAGCAGCGTCGGCGCGATGCCCTGACGGTTGCTGACCGGTTGCTGGAGCTGCGTGAGTCCGGCATCTTTCACAGCACCGACAACAAGGACGCCTGCCGCTTCTGTGACTATGCGGCCGTCTGCCGCGCGCCCCAGTCAGCGGAAAAGATCAAGGTCTTGCTGAGTGCAGAAAGCAGCGATGAACTGGCCGTATGGAAGGAGTTGCGGCAATATGAGTAGGTCAATCCCCGATGCCCGGGAGCGTCAGGCGATCGAGCAGCGTCTGGATCAGACCTTCCTGGTCGAGGCTGGGGCTGGGTCGGGCAAAACGACCAGCCTGGTGAACCGGATGCTGGCGCTGATCGTGACTGGCACCTGCAGCGTGCAGCAGATAGCTGCCGTCACTTTCACGCGCAAGGCGGCCGCTGAGCTGCGGGAGCGCTTCCAGATCAAGCTGGAGCAAGCCCTGGCCGACGAGCGCGAACCGCAGGTGCGCCGCCGTCTCGAGCAGGCCCTGAGCAACCTGCATCGGCTCTTTATCGGTACGGTACACTCCTTCTGTGCTCACCTCCTGCGCGAGCGACCGGTGGAGGCCGGACTGACGCCAGACTTTGCTGAGCTGGAGGAATGGGAAGAGGTTAAGCTGGCCAGGCAAGCTTGGAATGAATATCTGGAGGAGGCGCGGACGCAGCGGCCAGGCGAGCTGGAGGAACTGGCTGCTCTCGATATTCGAGCGTCTGAGCTCCAGAGCATCTTTTCGCGGCTGGTCCTGCATGAAGATGTGCAGTTCGTCGCGGCGGCAGCGTCTGAGCCGGATCCGGCGGCCGTCATTCAGGCGCTGGACGATTTCTGCGCCCGGGCTGCGCCCTTTCTGCCCGCTGACTGCCCGCCCAAAGGCTGGGACCCACTGCAGAAGCTGATCAGGCAATGGCAGCACTGGCGACAGCTCTTCGACTTCGACGAGCCGCGCACCTGTTTTCGACTACTGGAACAGATGGATCGCGGCAGTCGTGTGGTGCAGAACCGCTGGACCGACAAGGCGATGGCCAAGCAGCTGGCGGAGCGCTATGCAGAGCTGAAAGAGGGGCAACTGCAGCCATTCCTGCAGCAGGTGCGCGAATTTCGCTACCAGCCGCTCATGCGCTTCCTGCTGCCGGCGGTGCAGCGCTTCCACCAGCTGCGGCAGCAGGAAAGCAGCCTGAACTATCAGGACCTGCTGCTCTTGGTACGGGATCTGCTGCGCGATCATCCTGATGTGCGCGCCTATTTTCAGCGCAAATACACGCACCTGCTGGTGGACGAATTTCAGGATACCGACCCGGTTCAGGCCGAGATCATGCTCTACCTGACGGGCACCGACCTGCACGAGGTTGATTATACGCAGTTGCGCATTCGGCCCGGCAGCCTCTTTGTGGTTGGCGACCCGAAGCAGTCGATCTATCGCTTTCGCCGGGCGGACATCGAGATCTACCAGCTGGTGAAACAGCTGATTGTCGAGTCGGGCGGCGAGGTGCTGCAGCTTTCCGCCAACTTCCGCTCCCTGGAGTCGGTGGTCAGCTGGGTCAACCAGTCCTTTGGCCAGCTGTTCGGCGAGAGCAGCGCCCCTTATCAGGCTGATTATGTGCCGATGCACTCGATTCGCACGCCGGGCGAGGGTACCACCCACGGTGTGATGCGGCTGGATTTGCCGGAGGGGTTGGCGCAGGGCGAGATTGTCGCCGCCGACGCCCGCACGTCAGCGGCGTGGGTCGCCTGGGCGCTGGAGAACCTGCGCCTCGATCGCACCGATCAGGAACAGGCCAGCGGGGTTTCGCCGGCGGCACAGCCGGAGGACTTCCTGCTGCTCGTCCGCTACAAGCGCGACATGGCCGTCTATGGGCAGGCTCTGGCCGCCCGCGGCATTCCTTTCACCATCTCGGGAGGAGGCGACATGGCCGGCTGCCGGGAGCTGAATGAGCTGCTGACCCTCTGCCAGGCGCTGCTGGATCCTGACGATCAGGTAGCCCTGGTGGCGACGCTGCGCGGCCTGCTCTTCGGCATCAGCGATGACGATTTGCAGCGCTACCGGGCCGCGGGAGGCCACTTCAACTTTCTCCGCGACCTGCCCGATTCGCTGGATGCGCCACTGCGCACCGTCTTTGAGCCGGCCTGGGAGGCACTGCGCCGCTTCTGGGCGTGGAGCACTGGGTTGCCGCCCAGCAGCAGCCTGGAGCGGATCCTGGCAAGCACCGGGTTACTGCCCTGGGCGCACCAGTTTGGTACGGCAGGCAGCGCCTCCTATCTCTTACAGGCGGTGGAGATGCTGCGCACCCAGGAACAGAAAGAGCTGTCTTCATTCGCTGCTGCCGTGGAATGGCTGCAGGTGCTCCAGGCCAACGGTGGGGTGGAGGATGAGCTGGATTTGGGAGTGGGGGCGGTCCGTGGCGTAAGGATCATGAATCTGCACAAGGCTAAGGGGCTGGAGGCTCCAGTGGTGATCCTGGCTAACCCCAGCCGCCGGGTGAACGTCCAGCCCGATCTGCATGTGCGTCGCCGGGGCGGTCAGGCAGAAGGATTTGTCTGTCTGCAGCGGCAGCGGGGCTTGCTGCGCGAACCGATCGCCCAGCCGCTGCACTGGCCTGATCTGCAGGATGAGGAGAGCAAATATCAGCGGGCAGAGGAGGTGCGCCTGCTCTATGTAGCAGCTACCCGGGCCAAAAACCTGCTGGTGATCACCTGCTGTCCGCGGTACGAGGCGCGGAGCCCCTGGCAGCCGCTGCATGCCTTTCTGGAACAGAATGCCGAGCTGTCTGCCGTGCACAGCGGACGAGAGGATCAGGCGGCGGCTGCTGCCGTCGCCTGGAGCGAAGCCCGGTTGCGGCTGGAGCAGCAGCGGCGCGTCTGTGCTCAGCCCAGCTACCGCGTGGTGCGCGGCAGCGATCTGGCCGGTGGAGATCAGCCGGAGCCGGAGCGCGTCGCTACCGGCCGCGGTATGGCCTGGGGTAACGTCGTTCACCGGGCGTTGCAGGAACTGCTCCACGGGACAGATCTCTCGGAGCAACTGCTGCGGCGGCTGTTGGCGGACGAGGGCCTGGCGTCCAGTCAGACCCGGCTCCTGGCGGATACGCTACAGGCGGTGCTGGACAGCGAGCTTTGGCAGCGCGTGTGCTGCTCCCCGGTCAAGTATGCTGAGGCCCCCTTCGGCGAATTCGTCGCCGGGCAATACCTGACCGGTACTATCGATCTGGTCTTTCAGGAAGGGGACGGCTGGGTCATCGTCGACTACAAGTCCGATACTATCCTGAGCGAGGATCATATGCAGCAGCTCATCGCCTATTACGCGCCCCAGGTTCAGTTCTATCGGCGCTGTTGGGAGCGCATCAGCGGCGAGCCGGTCCGGGCCTGCTATATCCTCTGGGTCGCCCAGGGTAGCTGCACTGTCACCCTGATAGAATGAGACGCGAGACGTGTTGCCGCCTGACCCTGTCACCTTTTCTGCAGCCGCTCCCAGAGGGAGGTTATCTGGGAGCGGCGCGCGGCGGTGGCCTCGGCATCGACGCTGATCTCTATGTTCAGCAGGTCGCCTGCTTTGGCCGTCTCAGGCAGGAGGTTACGGGGGAGCTGATAGATCTTGCCGTCAATCTCCAGCAGGACAAGTTCTCCTTCAAAGCGCTCGATGACGATCATCAGGTTTACCTCCTATCGATCCAGGCGATGGATCAGGTTGCCGTCGGCATCATAGAGGGCTGCCGGGTCGTGATCGTTGTTCCAGATATTATTTGTTGTCCAGACGAGGGTGTCGGCTGCAGGCTTTGCCTGCGGTCCACTGACGATCTGCAGCGATTGCCCTGCGCCCAGCGTCGTTCCGGCGGGGATCGTGTAAATCTGGTTCCCCACCTCGCTGACCAGCTTCCAGCCGGTGATGTCCAGGAGGAACTCCTCGTCGTTGCGGATGGTGGCTACCTCCGCCTTGCGATCGACGGCGACGATGGTCACCCGGGGTATCCTGATCGCTGCCTCGTTGAACTCCAGGGTCACTCCGTCGGTAATGGCGACGATTGTTCCCTGCTGGTCGGTCCGATAGATGGCAACGCCAGCCTCGGCCAATCGCGCCATCGTCTCCAGATGCGGATGCCCGTACTCGTTATCCCGCCCCACTGAGATCACCGCATATTCGGGCTGTACCCGCTCCAGAAACTCGCCGCTGGTAGAGGTAGCTCCGCCGTGGTGGCCAACTTTCAGGACGTTCGCCTGGAGTTCGGCGCCGCTCTCCAGCATGTCCCGCTCCGCCCTGACCTCTGCGTCGCCGGTGAACAGGAAGCTGTGCTCACCCAATTCGGCCCGGATCACAACGCTGTAGTCATTCAGCTTGGCGTACTCATCCTTCACCGGAGCCAGGATCACCGCCGCGGCGCCGGCGCCCACCGGCAACTCCACGCCGGCCTTCGCCTCGCTGATGCTCAGCCCCCGCGTATCGATCGCTTCCAGCAGGTTTTCAAACGTGCGGGTGTTCTGGATCACATTGGGCAGATAGACATCTCCCACCGGAAAGGCGAGGATGACGTCATCCAGAGCACCGATATGGTCTGCGTGTGGGTGGGTGCCCACAACTATGTTCAGCGTCTCCACGCCAACCTGGCGCAGGTAGTTGATGACCAGGGGCGCGTCTGCGTCGTTGCCGGCATCGATCAGCAGATTGACGCCGGCCGGGAACTGTACCAGGATGGCATCCGCCTGCCCTACATCCAGGTAATGCACCTGCAGCAATCCGGCCGCCGGCTTTTCGCCGCCGCTTGTCGGGTTCAGCTGACCACAGGCGGAGAGCAGCAGGACCAGGCTGAGCAGGGCGATCAGGCCATGCCAGCGCCTACGTGTCATTCGCATCACTTCACCTCACCCTTGGAAGTCTCAGAGGCATCCAGCCTTTCCCTCAGCTCTGCTCCGAAGGCCCGTTCAATGTAGGGATCACTGATCCCCCAGCTGTCTCTAAAGCCCAGATACTGTCTGACCAGGCGCTGCTGGTCGTGGGCGCTGGTGCCGTCTCTCCGCACCGCCCGGATCATCAGGTTCTTCGGCGTGTGCTCTGTGCTGATAAACTCTAGAATCTGTACCGAGTAGCCCATGATCTCCAGCACATTGGCCCGCAGGCTGTCGGTGATCAGCGAAGCTAAGCGCTCCTTGATGATTCCATGCTTCAGGAGCGGCCACATCGTCTCATTGGCGATCTGGCGGAAAAGCTCGTGCTGGCAGCAGGGGACAGAGAGAATCGCCCTGGCGCCCCAACGCACCGCCTGAGCGAGAGCATCATCGGTGGCCGTATCGCAGGCATGCAGCGTGACCACCAGATCGACGTCAGTCTGGCCGGCATACTGACTGATCTCGCCCACCTGGAAGCTAAGGCGGTCGTAATTCAGCTGCTGGGCCACCTGATTGCAGTAGCTGACCACATCCTCCTTCAGATCCAGTCCGCTGATCTGCAGATCCATGCCCCTGATTTCGCGCAGGTAGTAGTACAGCGCGAACGTGAGATACGACTTGCCACAGCCAAAGTCGACGATGCTGAGCGGCCGCCAGGCCGGCAGGGGCAGGACGTCAACCACGTCTGCCACCAGCTCCAGGAAGCGATTGATCTGTCGGAACTTGTCGTACCTGGCAGCCAGGACCTGGCCGCGCCGGTTCATCACGCCCAGATGTACCAGAAAGCCATGCGGCGTGCCCTCGGGAAGCAGATAATTCTTGCGTCGGTTGTGACTGAGGTCCAGCTCATCTGGCTGACGGGTGGGGGGCTTGGTGAGAATCCGCACCTCGCCGCCCTTGTTGATGAAGATCTGGTAGTCTGCCTCGGCCGAATAGGCCTGAACCTGCCGGAAATCGTCTCGACTCAGCCGCAACACTTCCTCCAGGGTCTCGGCCGGATCCAGATTGCGATGAGTCACCTTTCGCGGATAATGATATGTAAAGTGGTAGTGCAGCTCCCCCTGCAGCAGTATCGGCTTAAGGCTGACTTTAGTGTAGCCGTCCGGCACCCGCCGCCGGACGCCGCTTAACACCAGATAGAGCAGCGATTCCTGCTGCAGACAATCCTGGAGCAAATCGCGCAACCGCTCCATCCTCACCCTACCCCCTTATTCCTGTCATCACAATAGCTCCACATTGACATCGATAACCTCCGCTCCTGCCGCCTGTTCGGCCATTCGCTCCGCTTGCGTAAACAGGTCCCGCAATATCGCCTCCGACAGGCTCACGGCAGCCAAAGCGATCACCGCTCCGTCTTTCTGATCCAGCGCGTCCACCTCGGCCGCGCTCACTTTCAGTTGCCGGCGGATCTTTTCGACCAGACTCTTAACGATGGATCGCTTCTCCTTCAGCGAATGCACTCCATGCAGCCGGAGAGTGATCCGGCAGACGCCGACCAGCATGCTGGCACCTCCCCGCCAGGTTTCGCACCAGGCTCAGTTACGTTGATTATATACCAAGTTGCGCTCGGCGCTTATCTGTCTGAGGGATTGCTTCGCGGCAATTCACACCTCCGCCGGCTCGTCAATATGATGTAGGGTACCACCCAGCAAGAAGGAGGCCTGAAAATGCCAGGTAAAATCAGAAGGTTCTTTGCCGGCGGCAACACTGGCTATGGCTTTTACTCATTCTATGACCAGATAGTAGAAAGGGGCGCTACCGCCTATTTCATTCTCAAAGGCGGCCCCGGAGTGGGCAAGTCCAGCTTCATGCGGGCGATCAGCCAGCAATTGCGGGAACGAGGCTACGCTGTCGAGGAGTTCTATTGCTCATCAGATGAAACTTCACTGGATGCCGTGCGCTTTCCCGCCCTGGGTGTGGCGCTGGTGGACGGAACATCTCCCCATATCGTCGATCCTCGCTACCCGGGCGTGGTGGACACCATCGTCCATCTGGGCGACTTCTGGCGAGAGGATGAGCTGCGCCAGCAGAAGGCACAGGTGATGCAGCTGATAGACCGCAATAGCCTGTTCTTCCGCCGCGCCTACGGCTATCTGGACGTGGCCCGCCGCTACAATAACGAACAGGAGGCATATCTGCGCGAGCTGCAGGCGCTGGATATTCCCGGGCTGAATCGACTCGCTCGAGAACTGATCGACGAGCTGCTGCCAGCGGAGCACACGCCGCAGGATCGGGCGGCTGCTCAACGCCACCTGTTTGCCAGCGCTATTACCCCCGGCGGTCTCGTCAACCATCTGTCCAACATCTTTGCTGGCGTTGGGGTGCGGATCGTCCTGCAGGGCCCTCCCGGCAGTGGCCGTACCACCCTGGTGCAGAAGCTGCTCAAGGCGGCCTTAGAGCGGGGGCTAGACATAGAGGCGTTCCACTGTGCGCTGGACCCGCAGCGCATCGAGCATCTGCTCATTCCCGAATTGTCTCTCGGGGTGATCACTTCCTGCCAGGCGCATACATACGACGCCCTGCCCGACGACCGGGTCATCGAGACCGGGCAGTTTGTTGACCAATCCCGACTGGCCGGATTTGAGGCTGACATCGAGCACGTCGGCCAGCTGCGCGAAGCCGCGTTGCTCCGGGCAGTGGACATGATCCAGCGGGCCAGGCAGAACCACGACCGGATCGAAGCCTGCTATGTACCGCACATGGATTTCGGTGCTGTAGCGCGGCGCCGCCGTCAGGTCCTGGAGCGCATCCTCGAGCTGCAGGGAGTCAACTAGCTGGCAACAGGGCGGCAGAGCGCCCCCACAACGGAAAAGCAACGTGCCGCCGATGTCATCGTCCCTGGACGATGGTCGGCGGCACGCCTGTTTCTTACTTGGCTCCCGGCTCAGCTGGCCGCAGCAGTTGCAGTTCGTCGAGGAACTTGTCGGCCTCGCGGCGGATATGGTCGGCCAGGAGCGGCGAGGGGATGATGCTCAATACCTGGCAGCGCTGCAGCAGTTCGTAGGCAGCGGCTTCAAAGTCTCGCAGGGCGCGGGTGGCGGTGATAACTTCGTCAGTGAAGCGACGGACGGCGTTGAAGGATCGCGGATCAGCCGCGTTCATCGATGCAAAGTCTCGCGCCGTCTCCAACAGGCGGGAGAACGTTGCCCGGAATTGCTCCGTCTGCTCGATCAGCCCGCGCTCCGAAGGATCCAGAAGCCCTTTGACAAACTCAATGTGCTCTTTCTGGATGCGCAGCCAGAACACTTCAGTCAGCAGCACTTCCTCCAGGCGGCTTTTCGGCGTGGAGCCTGTAAGCAGCGCCAGGAAGTGCTCAGCCTCGCGCCGGATGTGGTCCACCAACAGCGGATAGAGGGCGTTGCCCGGCAAGCGGCAGGCTATGAGCAGTCGCAGGATGCGCTCCTTGTACTTGACGATCGCCCTGACAGCTCGTTTCAGTCTGGCCACCAGGCGAGGAGTGAGCCGCGATACCGAGTTAACTTCCGCCTCCAGCCGGGCGAAAATGCGCTGGAACTCCCTGGCCTGCCGAACCAGGTCGGGCCGTTGAGTTGCGGGCAGGCCCAGCCGGATAAAGATCGCATGCTCCCGCATGATCCTCGTCCAGAAGCGGGCCTCTTCCAGCAGCGTTCCGGCCGGCGGAATGGCGAATGTATCGCTGGCGGCGCGTTCGTTGATGTCTTCCTGCAGCTCGCCCTCCAGAGCCAGCAGATCCCGATCGTCCTCAGTGGATGGGTTTGTCCAGTCAGTCATCTGCTTCCTCCTTTCAGCCAGTCTTGCAGACAGACTGGCCGCTGATGGTTCTCACCGGAGGCCCCCACATGTGAACCATTTCTCCCAGTGTATGCCGTGTTGCTGGAGGGGGTGAATGTCCGTCAATGCGCTGTTGCAGCGCCAGAGGGAGGTGCTCCTCCTCAGCCCTGCAGGACGGGCATCAGGCCATCGCCCCGAAAATCAGCGCCAGCGGATGATCGTTGCGTGCTGCTGTGCAGGCAGGAGGTTGGTTTGAGATTTGCCGAGGCAACAATTATAGTAGTTGTTGTTACTACAGCGGAGCAGGCAGGGATCGCATGAGAAAACACTGGTTATTCGAGCTCTATAGCAGGCGTACCTTCGTGGCGCTCCTGATCATTCTCCAGGTTATATTCCTGGTAGCCACGATTATCAACACCAGCCGTCAATCAGAACTGATCAACGTGGCGCTCAATCTCCTGAGCCTGCTGGTCGCCCTCTACGTGATCAGCCGTCCCGACAACCGGCCCTATCGGCTGATGTGGACCGTCCTCCTGCTCGCCTTTCCTATTTTCGGCGGGCTGTTTTACCTGCTGTTCAGCAGCCAGTCATTTGTGCGCCTCCTCGGGCAGCGCGAGGCAGCCATCGACCACTCCGCCCGGCACCTGTTGCGCCAGGACAACGACGTCCTGGCCAGTCTTGCCCAGCGCTCTCCCGAGATCGTTCCCCAGGCCCGCTATCTGGCCAGAACAGCAGGCTTCCCCCTCTACCGCAATACCCGGGTTCGCTATCTGACGCCAGGGGAGCGCATGTGGGAGGTGCTGCTCGCCGAGCTGGAAAAGGCCGAGAAGTACATCCTCCTTGAGTTTTTTATCATCTCCCCCGGCCGGATGCTGGACAGCATCCTGAATGTCCTCAGGCTGAAGGCCGAGCAGGGGGTGGAGGTGCGCCTGATCTACGACGACCTCGGCTGTTTTCTGCGCCTGCCCAGCGACTTCCCGCAGCGGCTGGCTGCCCTCGGTCTTAAGGCAGCAGTCTTCAACCCCTTTCGGCCGGTGCTCTCCACCCTGCAGAACAACCGCGATCACCGCAAGATCGTCGTCATCGACGGCAAGGTGGCGTTCACCGGCGGCGTAAACATCGGCGATGAATATATCAACGCCGATAACCGTCCGGTTCACTGGAAGGATGCTGCCGTCATGCTCCAGGGCGATGCCGCCTGGGGGCTGACGATGATGTTTCTGAAGATGTGGAGTCTGATTCAGAACGAGGCCGTCGACTTCCAGCGCTATCAGCCGAGTGACGCATCGGCCGCGATTTTCGACGATGGGTTTGTGCAGCCCTACGCCGATAGCCCCCTGGATAAAGAGAATGTGGGAGAGCATGTCTACCTGCAGATCATCAACCGCGCCCAGAAATACGTCTATATCAACACCCCGTATCTGATTCTGGATGATGTGATGCTGGAGGCGCTGAGACTCGCGGCCAAGAGCGGAGTGGACGTGCGCATCGTCACTCCCTATCACTGGGATAAGCGGCTGGTGCACATCACCACGCGCTCCTACTATCGGGAACTCCTCGCCGCCGGCGTCAGGATCTATGAATACACCGATGGCTTCATGCATTCCAAGACATTTGTGGCCGATGACGAGACGGCGACCGTTGGCACTACAAACCTCGATTACCGCAGCCTCTATCTGCACTTTGAGTGCGGTGTCTGGCTGCATCAGAGCCAGGCCGTTCGCGAGATCAAGGACGACTTCCTGCAGACACTAAAGCGCTGCCAGCAGATCACACTGGAGGAGACGGAGCGCCACGCGCTGGCCCGGCTCGGCCAGCAGATCTTGCGCCTTTTTGCGCCGCTGCTCTAGCTCAGCGTGAAACAAGAACCGCTCGCCCCGCGTATCGAATATTAGACGAATGCAGAGAGGGGGCGCGTCGTTGTGATCCGTAAAGTTAAGACAAGGGTGGACAGCGCAAAGCTGCGGCAGGACCCGCAACCGCAGGGGCAGGTCTTGTTAGAGTTGCCGGCAGGCACCGAGCTGGAGCTGCTCGACTATCAGCAGCGATACTCACGAGTAAAAGTTGTCGATGATTACCGGACGGTGGAAGGCTGGATGGCCAACGTCGCGTTGGGCCTGGCTGATGATCCACCTGATCAGGCAATGCCGATTTCGACTGACAGCTCTTGCCCCATCTGCCAGGGTGACGCGTGGCGCGGCCTGCCGATCGTCACCAGTGCGCATCACGGCTTCAAGGCCTACCTGGGCGGTTTCTTCCGGCCCTACGAGCTGGAGGCGCGGGTCTGCCTCAAGTGCGGCTACGTGCTGGGCTGCTTCGTCAGCGAGAAATCGCTGAGGCGGCTGCGGCAGGAACGGGAGTGAGGGGGCGGAGCTGTCGCAATAACACCCACTGCCTCTCCTGGGTTGCAGTGGGTGCTTTCTTGAGCAGTGGAAGGCAGGCATCACCCCTGGGCGCTTTCCGATAAGTCGTCAATTGCCCGAAGCGGTGTGTCCTGACCGGGGGCGTTGCTGGTGCAACAGCCCCAGCGAAACTCAGGAATAAGAAGAGACTGGCGTGCTGCAGAACGCTCAAACGAGCGACTGGCAGCACGCCAGTCTTTATCGGTTGGAGCGGGAGAATCCCTCCCGGTTGTAGCTGACGAGGCCTGGAATAAGCCCCGAGCTGAAGAGGTGCCTGGCCTAGCTGGACGCGGCAGCCTGATTACCCTTGCCGGTAAACTGGCTGTTGTAGAGCTCGGCATAGAACCCGTTGGCGGCCAGCAGCTCTTCGTGGGTGCCCTGTTCGATGACGCGCCCCTCGTTCATGACCAGGATCAGGTCGGCGTCGCGGATCGTCGAGAGACGGTGGGCGATGACAAAGCTGGTTCGCCCCTGCATCAGGGCATTCATCGCCTCCTGCACGTGAATCTCGGTGCGCGTATCCACGTTGCTGGTCGCCTCGTCCAGAATCAGCATCGCCGGGTTGGCGAGGATGGCGCGGGCGATGGTCAGCAGCTGGCGCTGCCCCTGCGAGATGTTCGACGCCTCTTCATTCAGGATCGTGTCATAGCCTCCCGGCAGGGTGCGGATGAAGTGATCCGCCCGGGCTGCCCTGGCTGCCTGGATGATCTCCTCTTCGCTGGCGTTTTCACGGCCATAGGCGATGTTCTCGCGGATCGTGCCGTTGAACAGCCACGTATCCTGCAGCACCATGCCGAAGAGGCTGCGCAGATGATGGCGCTTCAGATTGCGGATGTCCTGCCCGTCGATGGTGATTAGCCCGTTCTCGATCTCGTAGAAGCGCATCAGCAGGTTGACCAGCGTCGTCTTGCCGGCGCCAGTGGGGCCGACGATGGCGATGGTTTGTCCCGGAGAAACGGCGATGTTCATATCCTTGATGATCGGGACGCCCGGCTCGTAGCCGAAGTCAACATTCTCAAACCGCACTGCACCGCGCGGCTTATCGAGGACGAGCGCTCCCGGAGCATCTGGAATCTCCTCGGGCTCATCCAGCACCTCAAAGACGCGCTCCGCCGCTGCCATTGTCGACTGCAGCACGTTGATGATGTTCGCCGTCTGGTTGATGGGCTGGGAGAACTGGCGCGAATACTGGATGAACGCCTGGATGTCGCCGATGGCGATCGAACCGCGAGAAGCGAAGATGCCGCCGATGACGCAGACGAGGATATAGCCGAGATTATCCACCAGGTGGATCAGCGGCATGATGATGCCGGAGATAAACTGCGCCTTCCAGCCGACGTTATAGAGGCGCTCGTTGACCTCCTCAAATGTGTTGATCGAGACCTCTTCCCGGCCGAATGCCTTGATGATGCGGTGGCCGGTATACATCTCCTCCACATGGCCGTTTAGCTCGCCCAGCGTCTTCTGCTGCTCGGCAAAAAACTTGCGGGAGCGAGAGGCGATGAACTGGGTGACGATGACATAGAACGGCAGCGTCGCAAACGCCGTCAGCGTCAACCAGCCGCTGATGGAGAACATCATCGCCAACACACCGATCAGCGTCACCGAAGCCGACAGAATCTGCGTGATGCTCTGCTGCAGCGTTGAGCTGACCATATCCACATCATTGGTGACCCGGCTGAGGATCTCGCCGTGTGCCTGTGAGTCCATGTATTTCAGCGGCAATCGATTCAGCTTGTCGTAGACATCGTGCCGCATGTTGTAGACGGTTTTCTGGGCCACTCCGACCATGACAAATTGCTGCACATAACGAAAGCCGGCGCTGGCGACGTATAGCCCACTCAGGAGCAGGAGGAGGTTGCGGATGTAGGCAAAGTCCACCTGGGCGCTGCTGTCACCAGCCAGCCGCAGCTTGATCGTCTCTGCCAGGCTGGTGATGCCCAGCCCCATGATCTTCGGGCTGGCGATGGCGAAGAGCGTGCTCAGCGCTGTCAGCAGCAAGACGAGCCCGATGGCTCCCAGGTGAGGCTGCAGATAGCGCAACAGGCGGCGCATCGCCGTCTTGAAGTCCTTCGGCTTCTCCACCAGTCGGGCATGGGGCGGTCCGTGACGGCCGACGCGCAGCGGCTGGGTTCCTGGTCGAGGACGACCGCTGGGGGCACCTGAGTTGTGTGGCCCACTTGGCCGCCGATCATTCTGGTTGGTGCTCATGCCAATTCCTCCTCTGAGAGTTGCGAAGCGACAATCTCTCGATAAACCTGGCAAGATTTCAGCAAATCACGATGGGTGCCGATGCCGGCGATCTTCCCTTCATCAAGAACGATGATCTGGTCCGCATCCATCACCGTGCTCACCCGCTGGGCGACGATAAGCACGGTGGAGTTGCCCATTTCGTTGCGCAGGGCCGCCCGCAGTCTGGCGTCCGTCTTGAAGTCCAGAGCTGAGAAGCTATCGTCAAACAGGTAGATTTCGGGGCGGCGGACCAGCGCCCGGGCGATGGACATGCGCTGTTTCTGGCCGCCCGACAGGTTGGTGCCGCCCTGGGTAATCCAGGCGTCAAAGCCGCCTGGCATCCCGCTGATGAACTCGCTGGCCTGGGCTACTGCTGCGGCATGCTGCACTTCTTCGTCCGTGGCATCTTCCTTGCCGTAGCGAATATTCTCGGCCACGCTGCCGGTGAAGAGCACTGACGCCTGTGGCACCAGCCCGATCTTCTGGCGCAGCTCCTGCTGATTCATCTCCCGCACGTCGACTCCGTCCACCAGGACCTGACCGTGATCCACATCGTAGAAGCGGGTGATCAGGTTGAGGAGCGTCGATTTGCCTGAGCCGGTGCCGCCGATGATCGCTGTCAGTTCACCAGGCCTGCTCTCGAAGGAGATGTTCTGAACGGCCGGTGTCTCGGCCCCTGGGTAGGCGAACGTCACATCTCTGAATTCCACATGCCCGCGCAGATTGCCGGGTTCTGTCGGCACCAGGGGATCGTTGATCACCGGTTCGGTGTCGAGAATCTCGTTGATCCGCTCCGCTGAGGCAGCTGCCCGCGGCAGCATCATGAACAGGAACGAGAACTGCATCAGGGCGAAGAGGATGGTGCCGATATACTGAACAAAGGCCATCAGAGCTCCGATCTGCACTTCTCCCAGGTCGACCCGCTGGCTGCCTAGCCAGACGACGGCGATGGTGGTGAAGTTGAAGATCAGCGAAATGGCTGGATCCATCAGTGTCATCAGGCGACCAACCCTGACGTTGGTGCTGGTCAGATCCAGATTGGCTTCGTTGAATCGCCTGGTTTCATAATCAGTGCGGTTAAAGGCGCGGATCACCCGGATGCCGGTCAGGCCTTCCCGCAGCACGCGGTTGACCCTGTCCAGCTTCTGCTGAATCACCCGGAAAAGCGGATAGCCCTGGCGAGCGATTCCATAGACCGCCAGAAAGAGCAGCGGCATGGAGAAGACCAGAATCCGCGATAGCTTCGCATCGGTAGAAACAGCCATGACCAGGCCGCCGATCAGCATCATCGGTGCCCGCATCATCATCCGCATGATCATGATTCCCGCCTGTTGCACATGCGTCACGTCGTTAGTGGTGCGGGTAATCAGGGTTGATGTGCCGATCCTGTCAAATTCGTTCAGCGCGAAGCTCTCCACTCTGGAAAATACCTTTGAGCGGAGCAGTCGGCCAAACCCAGCCGATGTTGTCGACGAAAAGTAGCTGGTACCAACGGTACAGAGCGATCCAAGCGTGGCTACCAGCAGCATCTGCAGGCCGGTCCGCAAGATAAAAGGTGTGTCGCCCTTAACAATCCCCACGTCAACAATGCTGGACATCAGCTGGGGCAGGCGAAGCTGTGATATAGCTTGCAGAAACGTAAGGACAAAGACTGCGATGATCGAGATCGCAAACGGCTTGAGGAATTTCAGAAGCCTTATCATACGAATCTCCTCTCTTCTCTGGTCACTCCTAGCCAGGCGAAATGTTTAACATGCTAAAACTTATATAATATAATTATATGATCAGACAAGGGCTGTGTCAATATCCGCCAGCGAGAAAATCGCGTCCCTCCAGTGCAGGGTGAACACGAAGCAGGGAGGAGGGGTGCCCCTCCTCCCTGTATTAGCCGCATCTGTTTACTCGGGCTGTGTTTCTTCGCTTTCCTCAGCTTCCTCGCCAGCCTCTTCCTCGCAGCACTCGGTCTCCTTGGCGTGGCAGGGACAGTCTTCAGGGTTGTCTTCGTGTTTGCAGTCATGCTGCTTCTCTTCGCAGCACTCTTTGTGCTTCTCCTCGCAGCATTCCTTGTGCTCCTCCTCGCAGCACTCGGTCTCCTTGGCGTGGCAGGGACAGTCTTCAGGGTTGTCTTCGTGTTTGCAGTCATGCTGCTTCTCCTCGCAGCATTCCTTGTGCCCCTCCTCGCAGCATTCCTTGTGCTCCTCCTCGCAGCACTCTTCGTGCTCGTCGCGGCAGCAGCACTCCTCGGCTGAATCGATCTCCACCTCTTCAACCTGATTGCGGCAGGCATGCTTCTGCTTGCACTGTTCAATCAAAGTCATCGCTGCCGGAGCAGCTGCAATGGCGATTCCTCCAATGATGAAATACTTGGCGTAAGGCCGCAGCCGCTTGGCTGCCAGCATGCCCAGGCCAAAATAGGCGAGATTCTGTCCCAGATTCATCACCAGCTCATTACTGTTCATGTACACGTCTCCACCTCCTCACTGCTTATTTTTGCCCTGCGAATAGATACGGCTCCCACAGGCAGAAGTTTCATCCTCATGCCATTTCCTATGTTTATTCGCGGCAAACTCCAAAGATTCCTGCAGGAAAAATGCCTGTTCGCGCAGTCAATCCTGCTTTTTCTCAGAAGCGGACAGCGAGGCTGTCCAGCACTGGCTGAATGGGGTTGAAAACCGTCAGGTTGTTGCCTCCGGCGAAGAGCAGTCCCACGGCCCGGTTCGCCAGATCGACGATCAGCGAGCCACTGTCACCAGGCGCACTGCGCAGGTCGCTCACTACTTGTCCGGTAAAGATACAGTCGCCGCTCTCGCCGTAGTCAACGCGCAGCACCACATCCCTGATAAGGATGATCCCCTGGGTCACGCCGGTGGTGCGGCCGCTTTTCCTTACCTGCATGTCGAGTTCTGGTATGGCTACGCCGTCGATCTGGTTCAGACCGAGGATGGTCGGATCGACCAGGTCGGCGCTGATCGGTCTGACCACTGCTGCGTCCACTGTGTTCAGCAGCGCCTGACGGGGCGGCTCATTCAGCTGTCGCCACTGGCCGCGGACGTTGCTGGCGGCCAGACTGCCTTCCGGTTGCGCCCGGCTGAAGTGCAGCGGTATGTATCGTTCCAGGTGGCCAATCAGATCGTTGCTGAGCCGACCGCCGTCGTACGGCCCCGGCTGCAGAATCGGGTCACCGTGGGTGGCACGGCGGTCGCGGCCGTTGCTGGAGTTGGCCACCACATGATTGTTGGAGAGAATCAGCGGCGCGCCGCTGGCCAGATCATAGACCACCGCTCCAAACGTCCCGGCCGTGATTCGATAATGGCCGATGCTGCATCCCGGCCTTGCCGGGCGCAGGCGCGCCACCTGTTCCAGCGGCTGAATCGGCCCGCTCTCGATAACGTCCGTCGGCAGCCCGGCTACCCGGCGGGGTATCAGGTCGGGTACGGCCAGCGCCGTCAGCGGCAACTTCTTGCTGACCAATACTGTCAGGCAAGGTTGATCCAGTCGTCGCCCGTTGGTTACCTTCCTGCCGATGCCCACACCGATTGCGTTGGCTCGCTGCAAGAGGGGTGGGGCGTAACAGGCGACGAGATCCTGGTCACGCATCAGACATCGCCTCCTTTCGCTGCAGAATATGCGCCGGTTTTGTCATTGTTGCCGAGCAGGGGCCAACACCCGGCGAGCTCGATCTGCATACGCTGAAAGGAGATGGGGCGATGGGGGTGACGAGGAGGATGGTCTCAGAGAACCTCAACTACTATTTTTTTCCCTTGGGCAGCCGCTGGTTGCGGCTGCGCTATCCGCCTATTCGGGGCACCGATGTCTGGATCATGCAGCGTTGGCTGAACCGCGTTTCGCTGCTGCAGCCCGCCTGGCAGCTGATGCGACTGCCCGAGGACGGCGTACTTACCGGTAGGCTGCTGCTGCAGCTGCGCCAGCTGGCCGTACATCTGGCCCTCTGGCAACCGCGGGAGATCAACGAATTTACATACCTAATCTTCGGTCAGGTGGCAGGACAAGAGAGGCAGTTTGGTCAGCGCCCTCTGATTCTGGGCGATGAGGGCGAGGATGTGTGGGTGCTACAAAACCGGCTGGTAGCCGCCAATCGCCGTCTGGCGCTGATTCTGGGGCGCCCGGCCGACGGCGTCTACGATACGCGGACGGCCCGCCTGGTCCGGGCCTTTCAGCGAGACAGCCAGGTCAGCTGGCCCGACATGCGAGTGACCGGCCAGGCCTTTCTGGACACGCTGCTGGCCATCTGGGACCGGACCATCATCGGCGGTCGGCCTCTGCGGCCAGGCGATCGCGGGCTGGATGTGCTGGCGGTGCAGGAACTGCTGCGAGGGATGGGCTACGAGCTGACGATGGATGGTTCGTTTGATGCGGCTATGGGGGAAGCGGTCGCCCGGTGGCAGGAGAGCCATGGCCTGGCGGCGACCGGTGTGCTCGAGGCGATAGATTTCTGGTATCTGGGGCTGGAGCGGGGCTACTGAGCGGCACCCGCTCCGGTTCCTTTTTCAGGGTGAAGGCAATCTGCCGAAAGGGTAATCCTATAGCGTATCCGCAACACCGGCGCCCTCCGGTTGCTGAACCGGAGCATGGCGCGTTGGGACAGCTGGCGCTAGTGGTGCGCCACAGCCCCCAGCTAATTGCGGGTCACCTTGCGGAATACACTGCGCGGCGCGAAGCGCCCCACGACTTCCCCTGTCTCGGAGATAGTCATGAACGCGTTCGGGTCCACACTGAGCACAATCTCCTTCAGATGGACGGTCTCAAAGCGTGTCAGGACGCACATCAATACCTTGCGCTCGCTCCCTTCATAGGAGCCCTCTCCCTGCAGGAAGGTCACGCCGCGCTGCAGCTGCTGATGAATCCTCTCCGCCATTTCGTGCGGTTCGCTGGTGATGATGATCGCCGTCTTGCGGCTGCTGGGGTTTTGCAGCGTATCAACTGTGCGCGAGGTGACAAACATTAAGACCAGCGTGTAGAGCGCCGCGTTAAGGTCAAAGAGCAGGGCAGAGGCGCCGACTATCAGCGTGTTGAAGCCCAGCATCACCTCTCCCATGGACAGGCCATAGGTTCGGTTGAGGATGACGCCGATCACATCTGTGCCGCCCGTGGAGCCGCCCGCCCGCAGCACCAGTGCCAGTCCCAGCCCGTGTAGCAATCCGCCGAATACCGAGGCCAGCAGGAGGTCGTCCACGGCGGCGCTGGTCGGGATCAGGTTCACCAGCAGCGAGTAGCTGGCAACAGCAGCAGTGGTCAGGGCGATAAACCGCCCACCAATCTTGCGGTAGCCGAGAATGATGATCGGGATATTGATGAGCAGCACCAGGGTACCCACCTGGAGGCCGGTAAAGCGGCTGATGAGGATACTGACGCCGTTCACCCCGCCGGAGAGCATCTGGTTGGGGATGATCAATTTCGTAAAAGCTACTGCCGACATGGCGGTGCCTATAGCGATGGTGAGCAGACTCACTAGCGTATTCCGTACGAGCTTCACTGTTCAAACACACCCTTCCTTAGTGCGCTCCACCACCAATTATATCTGGCCGGCTGGCGGCGCTCAACGGAATGATCCTGACCCTGGTCTGGTCGGCCGCGGATAGGCTGCCTCAGCTGCTGTTTAGGCAACTACGGTTGCCGGCTGGCCCGGATAGGGAACAATATCCGCAGGTGATGAGGATGAGGCGAACGCTGATCGTATTGCTGCTGCTAATCTTGCTCCCCTTCGATTCCCCTCTGCTGGAAGAGGGTGTATACTATAGCCTGGTTCTGCCGGATGGCCGGGTGATTGCCACCACTGAGTTTCCGCCCTCGGTCGGTGATGTCTACTGGGACGCCACTACCGATAGCTGGTATCAGGTGGTTAGCGTCGTGGGTCAGCGTGCTGTGCTCTTCCCCCAGGCTCAAGCCCGGGTGGTCAGGGCGCAGCGGAATCTCTCCCTGCTGATCATCTTTCTCGTCGGGGCAGGCCTGATGCGGATCTGGCGGAGGGAGAGGCGCAACAGACTGCCCCAGTGAGGCTGCGAGGGGCAGTTTCCCTTGTCAAACAGGATTTGGCTAGGGACGGGCAGAACTAGAATAAGCAGTGGTACGACAACGGAGGGAGGAGGCCGATCATGAGCTACTGGCTGGACCAGGCCAACCAGATCGCCGCGCAACTGGTGGAGATACGACGACATCTGCATATGTACCCCGAGCTGGGCTATAGAGAGTACCAGACGTCTCGCTATCTGGCCCAGCATCTGCGCCAGGCCGGCATTGAGGTCTGCGAAAAGGTTGGCCAGACCGGGATCCTGGCCACCATCATCGGCGACCTCCCTGGCCCCACCATCGCTTTCCGCGCCGACATGGACGCACTGCCTATTCCGGATACCAGCGGAACCGAGTATGCCTCTCGCCGCGATGGGGTCTGCCACGCCTGTGGCCACGACGCTCACTGCGCCATCCTGGTCGGTACCGGCCTACTGCTGCAGCAGCACCGCCAGCGGCTGGCCGGGACTGTTAAGCTGCTCTTTCAACCGGCGGAAGAATGCCCACCCCTGGGCGGTGCCCAGCCGATGATCGCCGACGGCGTGCTGAAAAACCCCAGCGTGGAGGCTATCTACGGCCTGCACGTCTCTGCCGAGCTGCCGGTCGGTATAATCAGGATTTCCGACGGGCCGATGATGGCGGCCAGTGATCGTGCCCGGATTCGGATCATCGGCCGCGGTGGCCACGGGGGAGCTCCTCAGCAGACGGTGGATGCCGTTCTGGTTGCCTCCCACCTGGTGATCGCTCTCCAGAGCATCGTTTCGCGCAACGTGCACCCTTCGCAGCCGGCAGTGCTGACGGTGGGGGTCCTGCGCGCCGGCCAGCGCTATAACGTGGTGGCCGAGACAGCTGAGTTGGAGTGTACCATTCGGACGGTGGATCAGAAAACCCGTGAGCTGATGCAGCAGCGGGTCGAGCAGGTTGTCGCCGGCGTAACCGAGACGTTCGGCGCCAGATATGAACTGGAATATTCCCTGGGTTATCCCTCTGCCTCCAATTCGCCCGGTCCGGTTAAGAAGGTGGTGGCCGCCGCCCGGCGCGTCATGGGGCGCAATTCGGTGCTCAAGCTGAACATGGCCGGCATGGGTGGGGAAGACTTTGCCCACTATCTCAACCATGTTCCTGGTGCCTACTTCTGGCTGGGCTCCCGGCTGGACGACGGACGGGAGCAGCATCCGACCCATCACTCGGCCTTCGACCTCAACGAGGCGGCGCTCCCCCTGGGTACCGCCCTTTTCTGCGAGATTGCTGCACCAGAAAAATAGGGTCCTGTCCCATACTTGATCAAACAGGGCGCGCTCTGCCCGCGGGACATGCTGCGGGAGCCGTGCTCTGATGATTTTTTGGGGGTTATGTTTTTGCACGTTATGGAACGTCTCTCAACTGAGCTGAGCCTTTCTGTCGGCAATATCGCCAACGCGGTAGAGCTGCTGGACGCCGGCAATACCGTCCCCTTCATTGCCCGCTACCGGAAAGAGGCCACCGGCGAGATGGACGAGGTCATCCTCCGCCGCCTGGCGGAGCGGCTCGCCTATCTGCGCTCTCTGGAGGCTCGACAGCAGGAGGTCAAGCGGCTGATTGAAGAGCAGGGCAAGCTGACACCTGAACTGGCCCAGCAGATCGATGCAGCCGAGTCACTGCAGCAGGTGGAGGATCTGTACCTGCCCTATCGGCCCAAGCGACGCACCCGCGCTACCCTGGCCAGAGAGAAAGGCCTGGAGCCACTGGCCGATTCCCTGCTGGAAGGTCGTCTGAATGATGCCCTCGCCGTCGACCTGGCGAAGCTATATCTCGACCCCGAAAAGGGAGTAAACACGCCGGAAGAGGCCTTGGCAGGAGCGGCAGATATCATTGCCGAGCGGACAGCCGAAGACTTTTTCATGCGGGAACTGGCCCGCAATTACTATCGCACATATGGGGAGCTGGCCAGCCACGCCGTGGACAGGGCTGCCTCGTCCCCCTACGAGACGTACTATGAATATCGCGAGCCGATTCAGCGGATTCCGGCCCACCGCGTCCTGGCAATCAACCGGGGAGAGCGGGAGTCGGTGCTGAAGGTAAGCCTGCTGGTCGATCAGGAACAGCTGGCCCAGCGCATAGTGCAGCGCTATAGCGGCATGCGCCAGCCTCCAGTGATCTTGCAGGCCGCAATCCTGGACGGCTGCAACCGCCTGCTCTTCCCGGCCATCGAACGGGAGATCCGCAGCGCCCTGACGGAGGCCGCCGAGGAGCAGGCGATCAACGTCTTTGCAGAGAACCTGCGCAACCTCCTGCTGCAGGCGCCAGTCAAGGGCAAAACTGTTCTCGCCATCGATCCAGCCTATCGCACCGGCTGCAAACTGGCGGTGGTGGATGCCACCGGCCGCGTGCAGGCCAGCGGCGTCGCCTATATCACCCCGCCTCAGCGCGATCTTGCCCGGGGGCGCCGCCTCCTGCTGGATCTGATTGCCCAACACCGGGTGGAGCTGATCGCCATCGGGAACGGCACCGGGTCGCGGGAAACCGAGGAGTTTGTGGCCTCCCTGATCAGCGACCACCAGCTAGCCATTTCCTATACCATCGTCAGCGAGGCCGGCGCCTCCGTCTATTCGGCCTCAGTCCTGGCTGGCGAAGAACTGCCCGAGCTGGACGTCACCCTGCGGGGCGCCGTGTCTATCGGTCGCCGCCTGCAGGACCCTCTGGCAGAGCTGGTGAAGATCGACCCGAAGGCCATCGGCGTCGGGCAGTATCAGCACGATGTCAACCAGAAGCGGCTGGCTGCCACCCTGCAGGACGTGGTTGAGGACGTGGTCAACAGCGTGGGCGTTGACCTGAATACCGCCTCCGCCGCACTGCTGCGCTATGTGGCGGGGATCTCGCCCAGCGTGGCGCGGAATATCGTCAAGTATCGTGATAATAGCGGCCCATTCCAGTCGCGCCAGCAGCTGCTCAACGTGCCACGCCTCGGCCCGGCCACCTTTACCCAGTGCGCCGGCTTCCTGCGCATACCTGGAGCGAAGAACAGTCTGGATAACACTCAGGTGCACCCCGAATCCCATCAGTTGGCTGGTCAGTTGCTGGCCAGGCTGGGCAGCGATGCTGCCGGTCTCGCCAACGGCACGGTCGTGCTGCAGGAAGCTGATCTGGCGAGGCTGGCTGCAGAGTTAGGCGCCGGGCTGCCCACCCTGCGCGACATCTATCAGGCGCTGCGCCGTCCGGGGCGCGACCCGCGCGAGGATCTGCCCGGGCCGGTCTTTCGGCGCGACGTATTGCGCATGGAGGATCTGACCGAGGGGATGATCCTGCCGGGAGTGGTGCGCAACGTCGTCGACTTCGGCGCCTTCGTCGATATCGGCGTCAAACAGGACGGCCTGGTGCATATCTCGGAGATCGCCGATCACTACATCAAGCGTGTATCTGATGTTTTGCATGTCGGCGACAGCGTCGCGGTGCGGGTGATCGGTGTTGATCTCGGCCGTAAACGGATCAGCCTCTCTATCCGCGGCGTATAGCGGCTGAGGTGATTGGTTTGCGGGCAAAAAGATATCACTTTGGTAAGCTGGAAGATGCCTCGCCACTTACCCAGGCCAGAATGCGTTGCCGCAGTGGGGCCATAGTTGCCCAAACCTCCGGGTGGTCAGCGAGGCCTCGCGTTAGAGAATTATCCTGATACTGGCGCGGTTGCAGCTGCAAGAAAGCTTGACTCTCTGAGGGCAGCATCTCTAATATGGAACGCATAATTTGCGGAGTAAACTCCCCAAAGCTGGCTCCCAGCTGGTTGGCGAGAACGATGATGGCATGAAACTGTGTTTTAGAGGCAGGGGCTTTGCCGAAAAGACCCTGAACACGTTCCAGCAGGGCTTGCCAGAGTGCCGGTGGAGTGCCCCCATATGTGGGGACAACCCAGAGCAATACATCAGCATGCCACATCGCCTGCCACAGATCAGGCACGTCATCGTTCTGCAGAGGACAGGTCTGCTGTTGCAGACACTCGTATTCGCAGCCCTGACAGGGGTAGATTCTCTTGTCCGCTAGCTCAACGATTTCATAGTCGACACTGTTGTGTGGCAGTTCTCGCAGCAGAGTTTGCGCCAGCTGATAGCAGTTACCGTTGCGACGTGCTCCGCCCGTTAACGCAAGTAGCTTCATCAAGAATCACCTCTTCGGTTTCACTTGGCTTTTGGGAAGGAAATTCCTGCGTTACTGTTGACATTTGCCGACCAATCTGGATAAACTGCTAGATAAGAATACATGCACGATGAATGGAAGAGTAGGCAGGGAGTTTTGTCTTAAGCGAGCCGGCGGCGGTGAAAGGTCCGGTGACAGAGCCTTGCTGAAGTGGGCCCACGAGTGTCCGGCTGCTGGCGGCCGGCGTCTCCCGCGTTAAGGGGAGCAGAGAGGGCATCGCCTCGGCGATGAACTTGGGTGGCACCGCGGAATTACTCCGTCCCAAATCGGGACGGAGTTTGTGTTTCCAGATCAGAATCGATAAGGAGATGTGACCGATGAAACGAGTATTTTCCGGCGTGCAGCCTAGTGGAACGATTACCATTGGCAATTACCTGGGGGCGATGCGTCACTTCGTAGCCATGCAGGCTGACCATGATTGCATCTACTCCGTGGTCGATCTGCATGCACTTACCGTGCCCCAGGATCCGGCGGCACTGCGCGAGCAGACGCTGACACTGGCGGCACTCTATCTGGCCATGGGGATAGATCCGCAGAGATCCACGCTCTTTGTCCAGTCGCATGTACCAGCGCACAGCGAGCTGGCGTGGCTGCTGAACTGCAATTGCTACATCGGCGAGCTGGAGCGAATGACCCAGTATAAGGATAAGGCGGCTAAGCAGGAGAGCATCACCGCCGGCCTGCTCAACTACCCGGTGCTGATGGCTGCCGACATCCTGCTCTACCAGACCGATCTCGTGCCGGTGGGCGAGGATCAGAAGCAACACCTGGAGCTGACCCGGGATATCGCCATTCGCTTCAACCACCATTATGGAGAGACCTTTACCGTTCCCGAACCGGCCATTGCGGCGCAGGGGGCGCGGATCATGTCGCTGACCGAGCCTACCAGGAAGATGAGCAAGAGCGACATTCCGGCCAGCTATATCTCGCTGCTGGATGAGCCGGGCACGGTGAGGAAGAAGATCAACCGGGCCGTCACCGATAGCGAGGGCTCGGTGCGCTACGATGTGGAGCAGAAGCCCGGCGTCAGCAACCTGCTGGTGATCTACTCACTCTGCAGCGGCGAGTCCATCGCCGAACTTGAGCAGCGATACTCCGGTCAGGGCTATGGTGCCCTGAAGCGCGGCCTGATCGAGGCGGTCGTGGCCACGCTGCAGCCGATTCAGGAGCGCTATCACCAGCTGCGGCAGGATGGCAGCGTGGTTGACGTCCTGCGGCAGGGCGCGCAGCGCGCCAATGAGCTGGCCCGTCCCACTCTGCAGCGGGTACAGGAGGCAATCGGTCTCCTGCCCAGCTGCGCTGAAACGCCCTGCGGCAAATTTGACTAATCCCCTGACCGCACAGCGGAAGATTGTGCTAAGATTAGGAAGGTAAGGCTGCACGAGTCAGGAGGCGATTTCATTTGTCAGCAGCGCAACGCGAACTGGTTGAATGGGGTAAGGCCTTAGTCATTGCCTTGGTGCTGGCATTTCTGCTCCGCACCTTTGTCCTCCAGCCCTACCGGGTGGATGGCTATTCGATGGAACCCAGCCTGCATAATGAAGATCGGTTGTTCATCAACCATTTCGTCTATCGGCTGCGCGAGCCGCGGCATGGCGATGTGGTGGTCATCGACCTGCCTAACGAAGGGATCTCCATCATCAAGCGAGTCATCGGCGTCCCAGGCGACGAAGTGGCTGTACACGATGGGTTCGTCTGGCTGAACGGTGTCAAGCTCGTGGAGTCTTATCTGGACGGACCAACCCTGGGCGAGTGCGGGCCGGTAATCGTTCCCGAGGGTAGCGTTTTCGTGATGGGCGATAACCGGCAGGATAGCCGCGACAGTCGCTCGCACACCATCGGCTTCGTTTCCTACGAACAGATACTGGGGCAGGCCTTCCTGATCTTCTGGCCGCCGACCTCCATCGGTACCATACCCCGCTAGACGGTGCGTGAGAATAGGCTAAGAGGCACTGGCTGCAGTGAGCAGCTGGTGCCTCTTTTTCAATGGAAGCTGGCTCGTTTGGGAATGCTAGCAGCGAAGAAGGTGATAGGTTGGCTGAGCGGGTGGAGGCTTACGTTGGCGAATACGCATCTGGCAAGAGCGAGGTGGCCGTCAATCGGGCCCTGATGCTGCAGAGCGGGGGAGAGCAGGTGACGCTGGTCGATCTGGATCTGGTGGAACCCACTTATACGCTGCGGCCGCTCAAACGCCAGCTCGAGGCATTGGGGCTGGATGTCATCGCCTGGGAGACGGCCGAGACGCTGGGCCTGGGCGAGGCCGGCGCCGTCCTCCATCCGGCAGCGCCAGCCGTGCTGCGGCGGCCCGGCAGCGTCGTCCTGGACGTCGGCTACGGCGTCTACGGCAGCGATGCGCTCAACCTGATCGATGGCGCCTGGGAGCATCCCCGGCTGCAGGTGATCATGGTCTTCAATACCAGTCGGCCGCTGACGCATAGCGTAGCGGACATCGTGCGCGAGGCGCAGAGCATCCGGCGGGTTGATGCCCTGCTGAACAACACCCACCGGGGCGACGAGACCAGTGTCGAGCTGGTGCAGGCCGGGGCAAGGGTCGTGGCGCAGGCTGCGCGGCAGCTGAACAGGCCGGTGCTGGCCACCTGCGCCGTGCAAGCCATCGCCGCCCAAATCGGCCCAGAGGATGCCTGCGGCCACCCGGTCTGGCCGCTGCGGCGTTTCTTACCCGCCGCATTCTGGTGATTGCAGCGAGGAGGTAGTTAATTGCCGAGAATTGTTGACGAAGAACAACGGGCCTTCATGACCGGCAACGAAGTCGCCGCCTGGGCGGCTATCGCCGCCGGCGCCGAGATCATGTATGGCTATCCCATCACACCGCAGACTGAGATCATGCATTACTGGGCGCGCCTTATGCCCCGATTCCAGCGCTCCTTTCTGCAGACAGAGGATGAGTTGTCTGCCGGTTTTGGCACCATCGGCGGCGTCATGGCTGGCAGGAAGGCCTTTTCTGCCACTGCCGGACCGGGCAATGTGCTGATGCAGGAGCCCATCAGCATGGCGGAGGCCATGCGCATCCCCGCCGTCTGGTTCATCCAGCAGCGGGGCGGTCCTTCCACCGGCACTGTCATCTACTCGCAGCAGGAGACGCGGCTGACGGCCTTTGGTGGCAACGGCGAGGGGCACCGTCTTGTCTACTCCACCGCCACCCATCAGGAAGTCTTTGACTACACCATCAAGGCATTCAACAATGCCTGGAAATACCGCTTTCCGACCTTCATCCTCGGTGATGGTTATCAGGGGAAGATGCGTGAGGCGCTCACCCTCTATAATCCCGAGGATCGCGGCATCGAGCTCACCCCGACCGAGCGTCTGGTCGGCCGTCCCGGCATCCCGGAAGTGGACCGCCCGGTGGCGCTGTATCGCAACACCTACAATATCGAGGAGGAGTTGGCCGAGCTGGTGGCCGAGCTGAACCGCGACTTTGAGCAGATGACACCCCACGTCGTCGAGGCGGACTGGCAGGGCCCCAGGCAGGCCGACCTTCTGCTGATCGGGCACGGCGTCGTATCCCGCGCCGTGTTGGCTGCCTTCCAGCGCCTGACCGAAGCCGGTCAGCGGGTGGCCTATTTCCGCCCCATCACCATCCGGCCTTTCCCCACGCAGGCCCTCATCGACGCTGCCAGGGGATGTCAGCAGATCCTGGTGGCCGAATCTGCCTTTGGCCAGTTGCTGGCCATGGTGCGGGACAGCCTCTATGGTCAGACCATGATTCCCATTCACAGCCTGCTCAAGCCGGGGGTAGGCGTGACAGCCGAAGAAGTTGCAGAGCGGGCGCAGCGCCTGCTGGAAGCAGGAGGGGGGCACTGAGATGGAGATTGTCTATACCAGGAACGAAGCCATGCCCCAGGCCTGGCGCCGCGAGACAAAGCCGCATCGGTTCTGCCCTGGTTGCGGCCACGGCATCTTCCTCAAGGCGCTGGGCGATGCCATCGATGAACTGAAGATCTGGGACCGTGTCGTCTTTGGCTGCGACATCGGTTGTTCTCTGCTCGCCTGGGACTTCTTCAACGTCGACAGCATCCAGACCCATCACGGCCGGACCACGCCGGTCATGGTCGGTGTCAAGCGGGCCAACCCCGAGCTGATCGTTGTCGCCTACATGGGCGACGGTGGCGCGTACGCTATCGGCGCCCAGCACCTGGTCAACGCCGCGCTGCGCAACGAACGGATTACCGTACTCGTCGCCAACAACACCGTCTACGCCATGACTGGCGGACAGATGGCACCGACCACCCTGCCGGGTCAGACAACAGGAACCACGCCCTACGGCCGTGATCCCGAGGCCACTGGCCTGCCGACCCTGGGGCCGGAGATGGCGGCGGCCATCACGCCGGACAGCGCCTACATCGCCCGCGGCAGCGTCTCCAACTATAGGCGGCTGAAAAGCTATGTCAAGAAGGCCCTGGAGAACCAGCTGGCCGGGCGCGGCTTCTCCTTTGTCGAGGCCCTATCCGGTTGCCCGACCAACTGGCGCACCAACGCCAAACAGACCTGGAGCTACATCGACGACGAGATGACCAAATACTTCAAGTTAGGCGAGCTGAAAGTGCCGGGAGGTGACGCCAAATGAGCCGCGAGTGGCACATCGCTTTGGCTGGCGAAGGCGGTCAGGGCGTGCAGGTGGTGGGTGAGATCCTGGCTCTGGCTGGCTACAAAGCCGGTAAAGAAGCCATCTATATCCCCAACTTCGGGGTCGAACAGCGCGGCGGCGTGTCGATAGCCTTCGTGCAGATCGCCGACACAGCCCTCGGCTCGCCCAAATTTGCCAAGGCCGACGTCCTGGTGGCGCTGAGCCAGCGGGCGATCGAGCGCACCAGGGGCTACATCCAGCCGGAAACCATCTACATCTACGAAACCTCAGCACTGGAGGTGCCCCATCTCAACGATCAGGCCGTTGGCATTCAGGCCTGGGAGACAGTGGCGCCGGAGGGTTTCAGCCTCATGGTGGGGCATCAGGCAGACGAGCCCAGCCGGCCGCCGCCGGGGACGGCATTGCGCCCGGGCAACATCGTCGGCATTCCGGCGGCGGAAATCGCCAAGAATGAGCTCATCCCCCGGGTCTTCAACATCATCATCCTCGGGGCGATTGTCGGCGCCAGCCAGGTGCTGCCGGAGGATGTTGTCAGGGAGGCGCTCATGGACAAGCTGGGCGCCAAGTTTAAGGATAAGCCCGAACTGGAGGAGCTGAATCTCAAGGCCTTGCAGCGCGGAATCGACTTCGCCAGGCAGCAGGGAAGGGGGCAGGCGAACGATGAGTAAGAGCAGGGAGCAGCAGCGCACCTTCCTGGGTGAGCGTTACTACCCGCCGCGCGGCACCTGGACCACATTCCCTGAGCTGTGCAAGGGGTGCGGCCTGTGCATTGAAAAGTGCCCGACCCACGTCATCCGCTGGTCTGATAAGCTGAGCAACTACGGCACGCCCCGGGTTGAGGTGGAAGCCGAGGGCTGCATCGTCTGTAACCAGTGCGCTATGCACTGCCCCGATGCTGCCATCAGCGTCGAGGTGCACAAACGGCCCCAGCAAAGCGGACAAAGCCGGTAAGGCAGAGGATAAGGATCCAAGAGAAGTGCCCCGAGTGTGAGTGACCAAGAAACCGCGGAGCCCGCAATAGGGCCGTCACAACTAACACCCACTGCCTCCCTCCCGGGTTGCAGTGGGTGCCGTATTTGACACGTCGTTTTTGCGCAAAGCCAGGGCACACCCCTTCGGGTGCGTCGATGTCGTCAAAGGTCAGGGGACACACCTCAGCATGATGCCATTTGGTGGGTATCGCCTGATGCTCGTCTTGAATGTCTGAGGTATGTCGACGATGGTATCCATTATTCCCCAGGAGGGCGGTAAGAGTATTCTTGCGACAGCTCCCTGTTTCCCGGGGTGAACCTATTCCTGATCGCGTCCCCTGCCAAACAGCAGCGGGATGATGGCCAGCGGAAAGACAAAAAGGCCAAATGTAAACCTGCCGCCGCTGAGGAAGCGGGAGAGCGCTATCATTGCCAGGAAGAGCAACAGACTCAACAGGATGCCTTGCCAGCGTTTCATCTGACCACCTCCCTCGTAGTTTGCTCCATCCTATCAGTTTGCTCGCCCCTGCTTCTGCAACATCCGGCCGCATCCAGCGTATAAACCATTGAGGTGAGTAATCATGCCCAGGTACAGTCTCAAGCCGGGTCGCGGGCCGTCCTTCATGGGAGGGTTTGCTGCCGTGTGCGCCGTTCTCTTTGGCATCGTCTGGACAGCAGCAGCCGCCAGCATGGGCGCGCCTGGTTTCTTTCCCCTGTTTGGCGTGATCTTCTGTCTGATGGGTGTCGGCATGGCTGTCTACAACTTCTCCAACGCCACCCGCAAGAATCGCTATTCCATCCTCGATGTGACCACCGAGAATGAAGAACCCGATCCATTGAACGAGCGCTTTGGTCGCCGCACGACTCCCCGCCCCGGCGATGCTCCGGGTGAGCGGGCCAACCGCTTCTGTCCCTATTGCGGCGAGCCATTGCAGGAGGACTTCGAGTTCTGCCCTAACTGCGGTGAGGAGCAGCCCGAGCGGCCGGACTAGAGCGTGATCAGCCAATCCTTGACGAGAGCCAAGACCTCCCTGATCAGATACCAGCCCAGCTCGGCCGGGGCAAAGGGGTTCGCCGCTGCCGCGGCCGTAGCCGGGATACTCAGCCGCTCAGCCAGCAACAGGGAGCGAAAGATATGAAAATCGCTGGTGACGATGATGCATGAGCTGAAACCCTCTCGCTGCATGATCTCCCCGGCGTATTTCAGGTTTTCGGCGGTGCTGTATGAGCCGTCCTCCTGGTGAATCAGCTCTTCGGGAATTCCCTTTGCCACCAGGTAGTTTTCCATCACCCTTGCCTCTGGCATGATCTCATCTGCGCCCTGTGCGCCGCAGACGATGATCTCCTGCGCCAGACCGCCCAAATAGAGCTCCAGAGCCTTGTCCAGCCGCAGGCGCAAGGCTGGCCCCGGGTCGTCTCCGTAGACTCTGGCCCCCAGTACGATGAGCACATCCGCCTTCGCCGGCACGGCGTTATTCCCATGATAGAGGATCAATCCCAGGCAGGTGCTGAGGACAAGCAGTAGCGCTGCGCCGGCTGCTGCCAGCGCGATAAGAACGCGGCGGCCTAGTGAGCGCGGAGTCGTTGCCGGCCTGGCTTCTGTTCTGGGTTGCACGCGCATCCCCCCACCCTGGTCTGTTACCCACATCATAGCACACAGCCGGGGGCCTTACTGCGCCAAAATGGGGGAAGGGGATTGCGCCCGGGGTAGCGAAGGAGAGAATGGAAGCTAGGATAAACGGCGGCAGGAAAGCCGATTGTGAGGTGACCAGGAGGATGAAGTTAGTAGCGCTCACAGGAGCCGGTATCAGCGTGGCCAGCGGACTGCCCACCTTTGCAGAAGGCTATTGGCGGGGACGCCCGGTGCGCGACCTCCTCAGCAAGACGTATTTCTTAAGCCATCCGGAGACGTTCTACGAGTATTTCTGGGAGGCCCTGCAGCCCTGGCGGAAGGCGCGGCCCAACCCGGCTCACCTGGCGCTGGCCGAAGCGAACGTGGAGATCATCACCCAGAATATCGATGGCCTGCATCAGGCAGCCGGCAGCAGTGATGTGATTGAGATGCACGGCAACCTGCGCGAGTTTGTCTGCGAGCGCTGCGGCGCCCTGGAGAACGTTGATGACTGGCCGGCTGCAGGGGTGCCGCGCTGTCGGCACGATGACAGCATCCTCAAGCCTAACGTTGTGCTCTTTGAGGAAACCCCCTTCGGCTGGGACGAGGCCGTAACCCGCGTCCTGGGCGCTGATCAGCTTCTGGTGATCGGCACCAGCCTGGAGGTAGCGCCGGCCTGTTATCTGCCATACATCGCCCAGCGACAGCGGATTCCGGTGCGGATTATCAACCAGTCAGCCGAGACCGAAGTGCCGCGGCTGCTGCAACAGCTGAAGGCGCTCTAGAGTAGCTCGCCATTAGCGGCGGGCGGCCATCAACTGGTCGATGAAGTCCGGTTCCACCAGCCATTTGCCTAAGCCGCCGATATAGCGGCTGCGGACGGTGACACTCGTTCTATACTGGCTGACGTCTCCCTTGTAGAAGACGCTCACCTCGTAGATGCCGCTCAGCTCCCCGTCGCGCGCTTCGCCTGCCTGACTGCGCCAGATCCGGATATCGCGGATCTCGGCTACCTGCTGAGCGGGGCTGTTATCGAGGGGCCTATCGTTGATGATCCCCAGATGCACCACCGCCACATCGCCCTGTCCGGCCATTTCCAGCAGCGTCCGCTGCAGCAGTGCCGGCTCCAGCTCATCCAGATATTCATGCAACAGCCCGGCTGCCTTGTGGACCATCAGCTGGTGCACCGGGTCGGCATTGCGGCCGCCGTGCGTCATGCTGCTCAGAAAGTGCAGGCAGTGATGCCCGGGGAAGTTGTTGACCAACGCCCCGCTGCCGTGGGGCATACCGTTGATCGAGGCGGCGATCCTCCTGCCGCCAGCCTCGACAATCACCGCACGGCGATCCCAGCTCCAGGCGCCGCCGTAGGCCGCCTTCATGATGGCGGTATCCTCTTTGGTCAACGGCTGAATGTCGGCATGCCGCGAACCGGCCCGGCGCTGAGTGCGCCAACTGAGTCCGGTCTCCAGGTCGATGATCGTAAAGATCTGGCGATTGCCGACCAGTTGGCTGGCCTCCTTCCAGTGCAGCAGTTCGCCGAACCGCTGCTCCCTCAACTGCAGGACATACTTGTCCAGCGTTTCCCTTGCCAGGCGATCTAGGAACAGCTCCTGTCCGGCAGCCAGATCAAAGATCCGCTGGTCGTGGGTCAGGTGCAGGCGCAAGTTCTGGCCATCCGCCCATTGCAGTTCCAGCTCATACAGCGGGGGCTCCTGGTTAGGCAGGCCAGCGGGGCGCGATTCTGCCGTTCTGTAACCCTGGGAAAGCGCCGTCAGATCGTCACTGGCGTCGACCAGCTGCGCCTGCGGCCAGGAGCCGTCGGCAAAGCGCAGCACTGCCGAGGCCAGCCGTGGTCCGGACCTTATCGGCCCCAGCAGCAGCCTGATCAGGAGCAGCGACAGCAGGGTCACAATGGCGAGAAGGAGAAGCCGTCTGCGCATCGTCAATCCTCCTGCGAACGAGTTCCCTACAGCTTACGTCAGGTGCTGGCAGTTTAGGACAGGCAAAAAAGACAAGACCGCCGTCAGGCGGAATTGTCTTCTGGGGTTTTGGGGTATAGGTTTGTCGTCAGAGCATCCTTGTCAAGCAGCCTCGGCTGCCGGGGAGGAGAATGCTCAGCTATACTTTATCCCTGCTATTGTCACAATATGTATGATCGCGACCCCACTCTGCGGAAAATAACCCAGGACTAACAGAGAGGGAGTGGGTAACTTGACCAGTCGCACCAGCCTCTTGCCGCTATTGCTCAGCCTCGCCCTGATCGCTACGCTGACTACTGGGTGCCGCTTCTTTGCGGGCGAGAGCCCGCCCGAACCCGTCAGCCTGGGTGGGGGTGAGCCGGTGCTGCTCCAGCCAGGTGGCCAACAGCTGCTCCTCGTCCGCGAGGGAAGCGAGTCGTTTGAGGGCTGGCTCTTCAGTGTAGACAGGGCGGAGGCTCGCAAGATCCTGGACTTCATGACCCCCAGCTTCTACCCGGCTTTCTCACCCGATGGCCGCCAACTGGCCTGGGCAACCGATCAGCTCTGGCTGGCTGACGACACTGGCTCAAACCCTATGGCGCTTATCGACGATCAGCGGACGTTGGGCCCCATTGCCTGGTCACCTGATGGTCAGGAACTGGCCGTTGTCATCGACGATACCATCGTACGCATCGACCGTCAGGGGCGTCAGTTGGGGGAGATCGCTCAGGCCGAATCGATTCGGCAGCTGGCGTGGGTCAGCCTGGAGGACGGACGCCAGCGAATCCTCTTCAACAGTTTTCCGGACGATGAACCAGCCTTCATCGCCTCGATCGATCCGACAGGCGTCGATCCCACTCGCCTTGTCCAGGGCGAAGCGTTTGCCATCGCCGGCGATCGGCTCTACTTCAGTAACTCTCTGGAGGGGGGCGGGCTGAACGTAGCTTCCGTCGAAGATGGGAGCGGCGCCGAGCAGATCGTCTCGGCTACTATCTGGCAGTTTGCGCCCCGGCCCGGCCAGCCGACTCAGGTGGCCTACATCGTGCAGGATGACCAGGGTGGCACCGCACTCTGGCTGTTGGACCACGGTGCCGGGCGACCGCGCCAGCTGACCGAGGGTCAGCCAGTCTTCAGTCCCGTCTGGTCCGAGGACGGCGCGTCCATCTACTACGGTCGCTTCAACCCCAACGCTGCGGAAGAGGAGGATTTTGCCCTGCTGGAGAAGATTGATCTGTGAGAGTAACGGGTCCTGCGGGCTTGATGGCCGGCCGGACTCGCTAGGGGGGAGACTGATGAAACCGGATTTCACAGTTCTTGACGCGTATTATGACCTGTGGCAGCAGCTGGCGCAGCAGATGCCTCTCGACGAGGGCTTCGTCGATGCGCTGATCCTGCTGCCGCAGTATCAGGGGGCGTTACGCAAGTATCAGGACGTGCTGCAGCTCGCACCGGAGGACCTGGCCAGGACACTGAAGAGCCTCGGCGATCTCTCGGCTGCGCCACCGCTGCCCCACCCGGCCCTGGCGCAGTTCTGGCAGGCGAATCAGCAAGCTATCGAGCAGATCGGCCAGCGCTTTGACATCATCTTCCCGCTGCGCCGCCTGCAGCTGGAGCATAGCACCGCCCGCCTCAAGCGGCAGGGAAGGGAGCTGCCCGGCTATCTGCGCATCATGCCCGACCTGCTACCCCAGCCCTACCTGGTGGAGGATGCCCTGGTGCTGAACTTCTTCCAGATTCGGATTGACCCGAGCGGACACCTGGTCATCGACAACCAGCCGCTTGCGGAATACGCAGCGGCCTGGTTGGAGCGGGAGATGTGAGCGGGAAAAAAGAGGAGGGGGTAGCCCCTCCTCTTCTCAACTAGGGTAATTATGCGCTCGCTTCTAACCCATATCCTTCAGCTTTCAGGTATAACTCTCACCACTCAGCAGTGAGTGATCTCCTCATCTCTCATCGCTCACTCCCGCTACGCACTTCCCACATCCCACTGCTCAGTTAGCGTATTCCTCCGCCCGAACAGGGATGTACTTCTTCATCCAGTTCACGATCCACTGCAGGCGCTCGACGCGGTGCCGCGGCTGACCGGAGCGGGAGAGCTCGTGGTTCTCGTTGGGGAAGCGCACGAACACGGCTTCCTTGCGCAGCCACTTCAGGGCTGTATAGAACTGCTCCGCCTGCTCGATCGGGCAGCGCAGGTCTTGCTCGCTATGGATCAGGAGCAGCGGCGTTTCGATGTTCTTTACATAGGTGATCGGCGAGTGCTCCAGATAGTGCTCCGGGTTGTCCCACGGATTGCCGTTCAGCTCAAAGTCGCCGTTGCGGAAGCCGACGTCGCTGGTGCCGAACATGCTGTAGCGGTTGCAGGTGCTGCGCTGGGTGACGGCTGCCTTGAAGCGGTTGTCGTGCCCGATAATCCAGTTGGTCATATAGCCGCCGTAGCTGCCCCCGGTGACGCCGAGGCGCTCGGTGTCGACATAGTCATACTGGCTGACCAGGTCAACGCAGGCCATGATCGCCCGGTAGTCCCTTCCGCCCCAATCGTGGTGGGTCTGGATCAGGAACTCCTGGCCATAGCCGGAACTCCCCGGCGGGTTGGTAAAGAGGACGACGAAGCCGGCGGCGCAGAGCACATGGAACTCGTGCATGAACGCATACCCGTAGGCCGCATGCGGGCCGCCGTGCACCTCCAGGATGAGCGGATACTTGACGCCTGGCTTGAAGCCCACCGGCTTCATCACCCAGCCCTCGGTGGTCATGCCTTCGACCTCGTGGGTGAAACCTTCTGGCATGGTCAGCTCCACTTCGTCCAGGAGCTTCTTGTTCAGCTCGGTCAGGCGCTGCGGCTCTTCGCCGGCCAGCAGGGTGTAGACATCGCCGATATTGTCCGGCTGCGTGATGGTCACCGCGAAGCGGCCGCACTGAGGCGCGTAGCTCATACCATACACAACCCGCTTTTCCGTGGGGCTGATCTGCTGGACCAGCGGATCGCCTGCCACCGACACCTGATAGATGTGCGTCTGTCCGTGCCAGGAGGAGAGGAAGACGAGCTGGCTGCTATCCGCCGTCCAGATCAGGCCGGGAGCTGGCGAACTGACCATATCGCCGCCGACGCCAGCGCCTGGCGTCTGATCAAAATCGCCGGTCAGCATCCGGGGTTCGCCGCCTTCCGCCGGGATGACGAAGATCCTTCCCAGGGTAGCTCCCTTATACTCGTTGTTATGTCCCACATAGGCGATCAGCTTGCCGTCTGGCGACCAGCTGGGGCTGTGGCATGGCCCGGCGCCTGGTGTCAAGCGGCGCAGCTCGCCGCCGCTGACCGGTACGACCCAGATATCCGACTGGCTGTTGTAGTCCGCATCCTCGGTGCGGTTGGAGGCGAAAGCCAGATACTGGCCGCAGGGCGACCAGGTAGGGCTGCTGCAATTATGCTCGCCGCTGGTCACCTGCCTCTGCTCGCCGCTGGCCACGTCAACCACGCAGATCTGGGCGACTTTATCATCCAGGAAGCCAGCACCGTTCTGCTTGTAGTGCAGGCGGGTGATTACCCGCACATCGCTTTTCTCCTCGCCCTCTTCGGCCGCCTCGGGAGCGATGCGGCTGACAAAGGCGATCTGGCTGCCGTCAGGCGACCAGAGCGGAGTGCCAGCGCTGTTCTTGCCCTTGGTCAGCTGCAATGCCTCGCCACCGCGCATCGAGAGCAGCCAGATCTGGTTGCCATCGCCGCGGTTGGAGTTAAACGCCAGCTGACTGCCATCTGGCGACCAGCGCGGGTTGGAGTCCTGGCGCGGCCCGTTGGTCAGCTGTAGCGGCTTCCCGCCAGCCGTCTCCACCATCCAGATCCGCGAGATATACTTCGTCTTATCGTTGGGATCAGTCTCCTTGACCACATAGGCAATCCGCTGGCCATCGGGCGAAATCTGCGGGTCGCTGGCCCACTTCATCTGGTAGATATCCTCAATGGTGATTCTTCTTTTTCCTTTTGCCACTGCTGTCCCTCCTTAGGCTTACTCAGCTATAGGTTTCGTCAAGGGACTAGCCTTTCCTTCCCTGCAGACTATGCATATTCTTTCCCCGCGCCGCCTGCTGTGTGATAAACTGGGAGCCAAAGGCGCGGCACCGGGATAGCTCTCCTGCGCATAGACTCACCGCCGCCGCAGAGAATAGACCTGAGCTGTCGCCCCTGGACAAGAGCACGAGTCAGGAAAGGGAGGAAGGACTATGGTGGATAAACAGTTGCTGCAGAGGGTTAAGACCTATTACACTGAACGCCTGGAGGACATGGTGGCTGAGAACATCGCTGTCTGCGAGGTGCCGGCTCCGCCGTTCATGGAGAGGGAGCGGGCTGAGTACCTGGCTCGCCGCCTGCGTGAGGTCGGCGCAGACGACGTTCAGATCGACGATACACCCAACGTTTATGCCGAGATCCGCGGCGCCGAGGGTGGGCCTACATTGCTGCTGGCCGCCCATCTGGATACCGTCTTCCCCGAAGGAACCGACGTTACCGTCAAGCGGATCGGGCACGAGCTGCATGCGCCTGGCATCCGCGATGACTCCACTGCAGTAGCCAGCCTGATCCATCTGGTGAAAGGCCTGCGCGAGATGGAGATCCCGCTGCGCGGCCGACTGATTCTCGTTGGCACCGCCGGGGAGGAGGGCCTGGGTGACCTGCGGGGCATGAAGGCGGCTATGGCCCGCTATGGCCAGGAGGTGGACCTGGTAATCGCCGTGGACGGCAATCTGGGTGGCGTGATCCATGCCGGTATTGCCAGCCGTCGCCTGCGCGTTCTGGTTTCCACCGGTGGGGGACATAGCTGGGGCGATTTCGGTGTGCCCAGCGCCATACATACCCTCGGCCGGATGATCGCTGACATCTCCCATCTCGAGGTGCCGGCCGATCCGCGCACCACCTATAACGTGGGTGTCATCTCCGGCGGCACATCAATCAACACCATTGCCCAGACGGCCGAAATGCTCATCGATATGCGCTCCACGTCCGATGCCAGCCTGGCCGAACTGGAGAAGCAAGTGCGCGCCATCCTTGAGCGGCACGCCACTGCCAGTGCGGTCGAGCTGGAGACGGAGGTCGTGGGTGATCGCCCAGGAGGAGCGCTGCCAGCCGATCACTCCCTGGTGCAGTTGGCCAATGAGACGCTGCGGGCACTGGACATCACGCCCAGCTCTGCTCCCAGCAGCACCGATGCCAACGTGCCACTCAGCCAGGGCATTCCGGCCATCTGCATCGGTATCACCACCGGCTCCGGCGCCCATCGTCTGGATGAATCGCTGGATATCCGGCCGATTCCCCTGGGCATGACTCAACTCTGCCTGCTCGTGGCCACACTGTTGCGCTGATTGAGGGGGTGCTTGCATGAGCCTGGATACCGGATATCTGATCTGTGCCCAGTGCGGCAAGGGGCTGGACTTCGAGGAGCTGGTTCAGAACCTGCCTGACGACTGGAAGCAGATTGATCTCTGGGCACTGAAGAACGGCAGAGAAGTACAGCCCTACCTGAGCAGCCTCTGGGTGCCCCTCTGCCCAGAATGTGGGGGAGGGACGTTCTACCCTCTGATTGCCACCGACGAGATCGTCGAGTACTTCGAGGAATGCCTGGAGGATGGCACGCTGCTCAGCGATGCAGAAGAGGCGCAGGTGCGCTCCCTGCTGGAGCTCTGGCGGCACCGTCAGCAGGCGGAAGATCAGGAGTGGCGCCAGAACGTGCAGCAAAGGCGGGCGGCTTCACGCGATTCTGAGACTGACTAGCCACCCAGGGTGCGATCGGCCAGTGGTTGCGCCGATACGGCTGGTAAGAAAACAGGTCCTGTCACATTGCGCTCATTGAAGAGCGATTGAGACAGGACCTTTGCCTTCGCATGTCTTGGTATTCTTGGTTGTTCTATCTGGCTTCGCTGCCCGTTTCAAACAGCACCCGCATCTCCGGCGCCACGCGAATAAACCTGGCATTATCCAGCGCTCGCACCAGCAGCAGACTGGTGAAGCCCACCGCCAGCCCGGTCGCTCCCGCCGAGGCGATCAGCAGCGGCAGGTAGAAGAAAATGCCCAGCGTTTCCACGATGAACGAGGCCACCAGCAGCTGCCCGATGTTGTGAAAGAGGGCGCCGACAACGCTGATGGCCGGCAGGCTCAGCGAGCGCTGGAACCGATGGCAGAGGAAATACATGACCAGCATGCTCAGCATGCCGCCGGACAGACTGAAGAGGAAGCCCGAGAGCCCGCCGCCAAACATCGACGAGAGCGTGGTGCGAATCAGCACCAGCAGGGCCAGCTCAGGCAGTGACAGGATAAAGACTGCCACCAGTGTGACGATGTTGGCCAGGCCCAGCTTTACGCCAGGGACGACCATGGGCAGGGGGATCAGCCGCTCAGCCGCATGCAGCGCCAGAGCCAGCGAGATCAGCACCCCGATCAGAACCAGTTTTTTTGCTCTGCTCATTTTCTCTCTCCTAATCAGCTAGCGAGCTCAGTCTGCGGGGGCCAGCGTATAGGCATCATTGGCGATGATCAACTTGTCCCTGATGCCGCTGGTGGCGTAGATGAAATTATCCTTGTCGATGAAAATCGCCTCCACGTCCTCCAGCTGCTCGGCCAGCTGCAAGCCCTGCTCGCGGCCGAGGATAAACAGGCTGGTGCTCAGCCCATCGGCATCGATGGAGCTGGGGGAGATGATGGTCACGCCGAGCACATCCGTCTCCGCCGGGTAGCCTGTATCTGGGTCGATGATGTGGTGATAGCGCGTGCCGTCGTCCTCCAGGTAGCGTTCATAGCCGCCTGAGCTGACGAGGCTTTCGCCCGACGTGTCCACAATCGCCACAAACGCCCCCTGAGCGGCCTCCACCTTCGGTTCCTGAATGCCGATACGCCAGTCGCGTCCCTTGGGGTTCTTCCCTAGCGTATAGAGGTTGCCGCCCAGGCTGATATAGGCGTTCTTGACGCCATGCTCGCGCAGGATGCGGGCTGTTTCATCGGCGGCATAACCCTTGGCGATGCCGCCCAGATCGATACCCATCCCGGCGCGGGTGAGAAAAACTGTCTGGTTTTCCCTGTCCAGCTCGACTGCCCGATAGTCCACCAGATCCAGCTTGTCCGCAATCTCCGCCGGGGCGGGAACCCGGGCTTCCTCAGAGCCGATTTTCCAGAGCGAGACAATCGGCTGAACGGTGGGGTCAAACTTCCCAGCGGTGAGCTCAGCATAATGGAGCGCTCTTTCCACCACGAAAAACGTGTCGGGACTGACGGCGACCGCTGCCTGCCCGGCTTGCGCATTGATCTGGGAGACTTCGCTGCTGGGCAGGTTGATGCTCATTTTCTCCTCGATCTCGACGAGGCGGGCGAAGACGGCATCCATCGCTGCCGCCGCCTGGCGGCCATAGAAGCGGGCCTCGATGTAGGTTCCCATCAGGAACTCGGAACGAGTGACCTCCCTGGTGTCGCTCCACCGCCACCAGCCGACGCCGATCAGGCCGGCGACCATGACCATACTCAGCACCAGGATCAGATGTCTGCGTTGCATGATGATTTCACTTCCTCCGTGGAACTAGTGAGCTGGACGGGAAGCAGCCGGGCTGCCCTGCGCGGCAGCTCACATATCTGTTCGATTATAGCACTACTGCCCTGACTTGACCATTTTACAGCGGAATCTGCCGATGACACAAAGCAGCCGGAGCAAAGCTCCGGCTGCTTTATGTAAGCTATCTTGTTTTGGTTGGGTTGACCTGATTAGCGAGTAGCTTTGTTCAGAGCGTCCTGAACAGCTTCTTTAATCTGGGTGCTGGTTCCGGTAGCCCCGGCTACGCCATCAACATCAACGCCGTTGGCTTCCACGATCTGCTCTGGCACCTTCTCGATGGCTTCGAAGTACTCCGCCCACGGGTAGCTCTCGTCCTTGAAGGCGAGGGAACCATCTTCAGCCTTCTGCGCCGACTTGGCCGTAACAGCCTTGATTACGTCGCCCTCGATCGTCACCTGCACAACCGTGATCCCACCGCGAGCATCCGCAGGGGAAACGCCCATGAAGGTGCCATCAAAGTACTTGGCGGTCGAGGCAGGCTCGGTCAAGGCCAGTTCCAGGGCCCGCTTTGCAGCCTGCTTGGACTGCTCGGTGGTACCAGTTGCCTGGGCGACGCCGTCTACATCCCAGGTGTTCTCTGCTACCATCTGCGCCGGAATATCCTCGATGGCCTGATGGTACGCATCCCACGGGTACGATTCACCCTTAGCAGCGGCAAACTTGTCGTAGCCGATCAGCTCGACGGCGGTGATCTTGTCCTTCGCGATGGTCACCTTGGCCTCCATGTAGCCGTTGTCCGTGCTATCAGATACGGCCGTGTAGGTGCCGTCCTGATACACCGACTTGGAGCATCCGGCCAACAAGCCCACTGCTACTACCAGTACCAGGGAGAGTAATAAAGCTTTCTTCACTGAAATCTCCTCCTAACTTTCTGGTCTGTTCCCCCAAAACACTACAGCTTGACTGCCCTTGATTTTACCATAGTCACTGGAATCATGGAAGAGCAATCGCTCTGCTGCGCCTCCATTTAGGCCTCTACACCAACGCGTATCTTGCGAAAACGGGCTGGCGCTGCGCCGTGTCCCACGTTGGCAATCTGCACTGGCTCTCCCTTGGCGCAGGAGGGCAGCCCCCAGCAGCGCCAGTAGTCTCGGTTAGCTACCGCATCGCAGCCGTTCCAGAAATGGGGGGTCAGATCTGTATAGGCCACGTTGCGCAGCACTCGCTTGATTTCGCCATCGGCGATCTCCCAGCCAATCTCACAGCCAAAGTGGAAGTTGACGCGCTTGTCGTCCAGACTCCAGCTCTTCTGGCCATCCATCATCACGCCGCGTTTCGTATCCCTGATGATCTCCTCCAGCGTCCAGTCGCCTGGCTGCAGGCTGATGTTGGTCATCCGCACCAGGGGGAAGTTCTCCCACCCGTCGGCCAGCATCGTGCCATTACTACGTTGCCCAAACTGCAGGGCAGTGTCTCGGGATGTCAGGTAGTTGGAGAAAATGCCCTGCTGGATGATCGGTGTGTTCTGCGCCTGCACTCCCTCATCGTCATAGAAGAATGTTCCCAGCCCTTGCGGGATTGTCGCATCCATGTTGATGTTCACCTCCGGGGAGCCATAGCGGAACTTGCCCAGCATGTCCGGCATCAGGAAGCTGGTGCCGGCATACGTGGCCTCGCTGCCCAGCGCCCGGTCCAGCTCGGTGGGATGACCACACGACTCGTGCAGCTGTAGCGCCACCTGATTCCCTCCCAGGATCAGCGTATTCTCACCCACCGGGCAGTTCTCAGCCGTGAGCAGCTGCACCGCCTCGCGGGCTACCTGCGGCGCCTTCCCCAGGGGATCCAGCTGTTGCACCAGCTCATAGCCGCCGGTGCCATGATCGGAATAGGTGCGTCGCTCGGCGCGGCCGTTACCGACGGCCAGTGCCATCGTGTTGAAACCCGTCTGGGTGATAGTCTGCTCAATGTATGCGCCTTCACTGCTGGCAAACGTCTTCGTGTCCCGGAACAGGCGCAGGGCGGCGCTGCCTACCCGGATCTCCGGCTGGCTGCGCAGGGCCGCGGTGATGTCCGTCAGATCCTGAATCTTCTTCTCCAGCGGCAGCTCAAAGGGGTCCAACTTCAGCGGCGTGGCAACCCTGGCCCGCACCGGTTCTTCCGGCGCCAGCTCCACCGGCGTGCGGTTCACCCGCGCGGCGGCCTGCGCGACCTCGATGGCGCGCTGCGTCGTCCTGGCCAGCTTCCGCTCCAGATCGCCTTCCTGCATGATCGGCGTGGCGGCGAAACCCCAGGCGCCATCCTTGAGGACACGGACGCCGAATCCCTCATTGCCGCCCCGGTTCAGGCTCTCGACCCCGCCATTCCTGACGCTGATCCGCTCCGTGTCGCGCCGGGTGACGCGGATATCGGCATAGCTGGCGCCCAGCTGCTGAGCCAGTTCCAGTCCCTTTCTCAGGATATCCTCCATAGGCCAAAACCTCCTCTCTCAACACTATTGACGCAAGTCTTTTGTGACTTGCGCAGAACAATCGGGCCGTATCTGCTGGCAGGCGCCCGACGGCACCCGATCAGAACGTCGTTGCTCCGGTGAAGTGGAACTTCTCGATCTTCAGGGCCGGCAGCACCGAGATAAATGTAGACCACCAGTCGCGGGTCAGGCGCCGGTCAGGCGAGATGCCAGAGATATTTGAGAACGCCGTGAGCACGCTCTCGGTGAATCGCAGGTTTTTCAGGCGGGCTACGATCTCGCCATCCTCGATCAGGAACGTGCCATCCCGCGTCGTCCCGGTGGCTACCACCCGCATCGGATCCGGGCAGCCGGTGTAGTGAAAGCGCGTCACCAGCACGCCTCGCTTCGTGCTGGCAATCATCTCAGACAGCGGCATATCGCCGGTGCCCATCAGCATATGGCTGGGTGACGCACCACCGTAGCGGCTGCCAGCGTGGCCGGTGGAGAGGCGGCCCTCCCGCTGGGCGGCCTGCGAATCGTAGACAACCCCGGCAGCGACGCCCTTGTCGATCAGCATCACCTTCTGCTTGGGCATGCCCTCACTGTCAAACGGGCAGACGAACCCTTCAGGATGCAGCCCCTCATCCCAGATGGTCACGTTCTCGCCCATAACCTGCTGGCCAAACTGCGTGGCCATGAAGCTGCGGCCTTCCTGTTTGGCCGTCGCCCCAAAGCTGGTATAGCCCAGGAAGCGCACCAGGTCGGATACGGCTACCGGTTCCAGAATCGTGACGTACTCGCCGGGCTCGATGTCCTGAGACTGGTCAAAGAGCAGTGCCTTCTGCCGGGCTTCCTGGGCCACCTGGACCACATCCAGATGGCTGATGTCCTTGATCACCCGGTCGGCGTATCCGGTGATCTCGCCGTTGTTCATGATCGTCCGGAAAAAGCCGTCCGTGGATTGGTTGTAGGCGTCTACACCGCGCGAGTTGCGAACCAGACGCTGCTGGCGCCTGATGGATAGCGTTCCCGAGGCGGTCAGATCTGCTTCGCGGGCCACCTCGATCACCTGCTCCGCCAGGCGCGCCCGGTCTGCTGCCGTCACGCTAGCCGTACTGGCGATGTAGCTGTCGGCCTCCGGCAGCGGCAACGGCTCTGGCAGCTGCCCCAGATCCGGGTTAGGGTTCTGCAGGCGGGCGAAGCGCAGGGCCTGTTCCGCCGTCTGCCGGATGGCTTCCTCCGTCAGGCGGTTCGTGGTGGCGATGCCCACCCGATTCTGGTCGATCACCTTGATGACCAGGGCGGCATTATCGCGCGTCAGGCTCTGATGAATCAGGTTGTTGTTAAAGCGAGTCAGGTCAAACGACTCGGCTTGCACGTTTACCTGCGTCTGCTCGGCCTGGCTGCACTGCAGCGCAATCTCTGCGGCGCGCGCGAGAAACTCCCGATCAAACATCTCAAGCTTTACCCCCTTTACTGATAAGATGCTCGCTGAGTATTTCGAGTTCCCTGGGCTCACCTCCTCCCATCGCGCAGGCGATTCCTGACTTAGCTCAGACCAATCGCTGGCTAGGCCGATTCACTAATTTTTGCCCTGACGCAGGGATGCTATTTCTGCTGCCGAATAATCTTAGGTAAGCAGACCAAAAAACATGAATGGTAGGTGAAGACGAGTGGTTAGACGCAAACGAGGCATCACCGCCCCCGAAAAGCATCTGGGCTGGCCGGTGGGGGCAGACCGCAAGCTGGCCGACTGGAAGCAAATCCTGGGCTACTTCCAGTTGCTCGCCCAGCAAAGCGACCGTCTGATTCTGGAGGAGCTGGGTGAGTCCACCGAGGGCCGTCCCTTTGTGATGGCCATCATCTCGGCAGCAGCCAATCTGGCACAGTTGGATCACTACCGTCAGATTCAGCAACAGTTGGCCGACCCGCGTGGCCTGAGTGAGGAAGAGGCCCAGCGCCTGATTGCGCAGGGCAAGACGATCTGCCTGGTTTCCTGCAGCATCCACGCCACCGAAGTCGGTGCCGCCCAGATGTCCATGGAACTGGCCTACGATCTGCTCAGTCGCGACGACGCCGAGGTCAAGGAGATTCTGAACAACGTGATCCTCCTGCTGGTTCCGTCGCTCAACCCCGATGGGCTCGATCTGGTCGTCGACTGGTACCGGCAGACGCTGGGTACCCCCGCCGAGGGGAGCATGCCGCCCAAGCTCTATCAGAAATATGCCGGCCACGACAACAACCGCGACTGGTTCATGGCCAATCTCGTGGAGAATCGGCTGGCCATCGAGAAGATCCATAACGTGTGGCATCCCCATATGGTACAGGACCAGCATCAGCAGGCCAGTGACGGGCCGCGCTTCCAGGTTCCACCCTTTATCGATCCGTATGATGAGAACGTCGATCCCATTCTGCGGGCCATGGTCAACTGGTTGGGCATGAGCATCGCATCCGAAATGACTGGTCGCGGCTTCCAGGGCGTGGCGACCAACCTCACCTATGACGCGTTTTCGCCCAGCCGTGCCTATCAGCACTACCATGGCGGGGTGCGTATCCTGTCCGAGGCAGCCAGCGTACGCCTGGCAACGCCTGTCCGCGTCGAGCAGCGGCAGCTGCGCGGGCGGGGCGGCTTCGATCCCCGCGAAGCCACCTGGAATCATCCCCTGCCCTGGACCGGCGGCGACTGGACACTGCGCGATGTCGTTGACTACGACAAAGCCTGTGCCTGGGCCTGCCTGCGCCATGCTGCCCGCTACCGCGACAGCTGGGTGAGCAACTTCTACCGCATTCATCAGAACGCCATCTCCTACGATCGGCCACCCTATGCTTTCATCATTCCGTTAGATCAGGCCGATCCGGCCACTGCCGGCGAAATGCTCTGGGTGCTGATGTTCGGTGGCGTGGAAGTTAAGCAGGCCGCCGAGGCCTTCGAATGCGATGGGGTTACCTATCCGGCAGGGACTTACATCATCCCTCTCAACCAGCCTTATGGAAGCTATGCCAAGACCCTGATCGAGGCGCAGCCCTATCCCGATCTGCGTGTCTACCCCGGCGGGCCGCCGCGGCGTCCCTACGACATCACGGCGCATTCCCTGCCGCTACAGATGGGCGTCAAAGTCATTGCAGCTCAGTCCCGCCTCGGTGAAATCTCCTGGAGAGACGTCGACTCACCGCCCCGGGCAGTGGCTGAGCCAGAGCGGTTTACCGCCAGGCAGGCCGGCCAGGCCTTGCTGCTGGATGCCACCAGCAACCAGTCCTATCGCCTGGTTCATCGCCTGCTGAAGGACGGCGTGAGCGTCAGCCGGCTGACCGAGGCTCACGAGGGATATCCGGCCGGTAGTTTCCTGGTCGAGGGCCAGCCTGACGTTCTGGCTGCCCTTGCGCAGCAGTGCGCCGAACTGGCCGTGCCGCATGGAGCAGGCAGCCCTGAGCTGCCCGCCCGCCAGCTCAGCCATCTGCCGCGGGTAGGCCTGTACCAGAGCTGGTTCCCCAACGCCGATGAAGGCTGGACGCGTCTGGTTTTCGATAACAACGAGATGGATTATCTCTCGCTGACCAATGGCGAACTGCGGCAAGGCGACGTCCTCGATCAGCTGGATTGCGTCATCCTGCCCAGTGCCCGGCTGCGCATGCTGGAAGACGGCCTGCCGGCTGGAGTCTATCCGTCCGAATACAGCGGCGGTATTGGCGACGTGGGCGCTGAACAGCTGCGTCGCTTTGTGAAGCAGGGTGGAACCTTGATCGCGCTGGATGCAGCCAGCGAGTGGGCCATCAAGCACCTCTGGCTGCCGGTGAGCAACCCGCTGGACAATCTGCCGCAAGAGCGGTTCTATGTGCCTGGCTCGTTCCTGCGGGTCCTGCTGGATACCCAGCACCCGGTCAACTACGGCATGCCGCGCGAGGCGACCGTTGTCTACCTGCATAGCCCTGCCTTTAACCTTGGCCAGGGGGCTGTCAGTCTGGGAGACTACCCGCCGCGCAACCCATTGGTGGCCGGCTGGATTCTGGGAGAGGAATATCTCCACAATAAGAGTGCACTGGTGGAGGTACCGGTGGGCGAGGGCCGCGTAATCCTCGTCGGCTTCCGGCCTCAGTTCCGCGCCCAGGCTCGGGGAACCTACAAGATCCTCTTTAACTCGATCCTCTATAGCGTCCTGAAGTAGTTTCAGGAACTGAAGGCATAGAAGCAAACTTTTTCTGTCCGGCCCTTGCGCGCCGACAGAAGAATGATACAATGGCTGGTATACGATTGGCGGGAGGGCATCTCCCGCCCAGGATCGTATCAATATGCTATAGGGGGTGTTGTGCATGAATGCATTCACTGCCATCGCTGTGGTCAATCGGGCACCCAACGTTACCGATCTGCATACAGAAGAACCGTTACTTAAGCTACACTGCTATGATCCTGATACAGAGATCCCACTGCTGGTGCATTATCGGGGCGATGATGCCCTCGACAAGGCAGTCTGCATCGAGCCCCCGGGGCTGGTGCTGGTCATCGGTGAGGTTCTGCGCTCCGCCCGCCGGCCGGGAAGACAGCGTTCTGCCCTGGTGGTGGAAGCGCACGACCTGCAGGTGATCCCGCTGTCGGTGGTCGGCAGCCTTTCCATGGCCCTCTCATGGGAAGTTCAGGCCGAGTCTTTTGCCACGCCCAACCTGCCCTTCCTCGACGTCGACGACGAAGGGAATCAGCGAAAACGCTTCTAGGCCGCCAATGAAACGTTCAGCGCCCCCTGCCAGAAGAGCAGAGGGCGCTTTTTCTATGCTGATGAGACTGGGTTGACGAGACTGCCTAGAGGATGTTCGTCAGGTTGACGTTTTCCTTCTCCGGGATGTGGCGCACCAGCAGCCTGGCCGCCTCCAGCTCGGCCAGGGCCAGCGCCCGATTCTCGGCGATGATGTACTGCTCGATGCGGCCAAACAACAGTTGCAGCTCGTCGATTTCCTGGTGATTGATCAGGATCGCCCAATGCCGCTGTACATCCTCCCAGCGCTGACTAAACTGGGCGAACACCTGCTGGGCGGCATCCCAGTCATCGGTGCCCACCAGTTCCTGCATCAGAGCCAGCTTCTCCTCCAGCTGGGCTGCGCTCCTGGCCAGATATCCATTGATCGCCAGCCCAGCCACCGTGAGGGCCAGGACAACAGCCAGCAGGGGTAGCATCGTTCTCATCCTCGCTGTTTCCTCCCCTGTTTTTTCTGCACATGGACCGAACCGGTCTCATCGATGTTGGCAAAGAAGACCTCAGAGAAGCTCTGACACCCGTGCTCCAGCACCATCTTTTCCAGTTCAGCCGGAGTGAGGCCGGAAAGCTGCAGATTCCTCTGGTTGACCCGGCCGTCCAGGATCAGGCTGATCGGCAGCCCCGTAGGGCTGACCTCAATGCCCAGATCATCGGCGGTAACAGGCCCCTTGCCTGCCTTGGGGATGACGCTGAGCTGGCCGTTGTTTTCCAGGATTGCATAGTCCACGTCGGCCAGATTAGGGTAACCCTTGTCGCGCAACTGCTCCAGCAGATCGTTCAGGTTGACCCGCAGCCGCCTCATTTCCTCCTGCTCAATCTCGCCGTTCCTGATCAGGATGGCCGGCGTGCCACAGATCAGCTTGCGCGCTGTCTCCGACCAGAGGGCGACTTCTGACAACCCCATCTGCAGCAGGAGGAGGACGATGATCGGCACCAGGCCGTTGATCAGCGGGATGTCGGTGTTCTCCATGGGAATCGCCGCCAGCTCGGCGATCAGGACGGCGACGACCAGCTCGTACGGCTGCATCTCGCCCACCTGCCGTTTGCCCATCAGGCGCATGACGATGGTGACTGCCAGGAAAAGGATGACAGTTCTGATTGCAGATAGCAGCATAGCTCAAATACCTCCCTCCCCAGATTCTGCCCCGCCGTAGGGACTGCTATCAGTTTCAGAAAACCCCAAGGAATAGATTGCCAGATGTGAGGCAGACTAAACAGCAGACCCTTCTAACTACAGGGGAGGAATCAGTGTGCGAAAGCGTTGGCTGCTAGCCTGCCTGTTTGGCTGCCTGCTCCTGGCCATCCCTGGCCAGATCGGTCGGGCGGAGGGCTCTCAGGGTAGCTGTATATTGCTGGTGGCGAATCTGGGCGAGCCTGCCACCTCCCAGGTAGCGATGCTGCACGCCCTGATAGATATTCTGCCCCCAGGCATGCCCTTTGGCCTGGCCAGTGCAGGGGGTGGACACGATCTTCTTGCCCCCGCGGCGCTGGATACCCAGCGGCGACTGCATCTCCATTGCTATCTGGATGGCATGCTGCCAACTGCGGCAACGGCGGGCGAGTTGCTGCGCCTGGCTGAACAGGCGGTGACCCGGCTGGACGGCGACGAGCGGCTGCTGCTCATCTGGTCAGCGAGCCCCCTGGCGGATCGCCTGGCGACGGACCTCGCTCAGGTTGCCCAGACTGCCGGCGTGCGGCTCCTATTAGCCAGCGACCCGGCAGGCGTTGCCCCGCTTCAGGGCAGTGCGTTCCGCCACAACCTCCTGGAACGAATATTGCGCGAGATCGGCCTAGCCTCTGCCACGGTCGACGATGGGCAGGGCGTGTTCCAGGTCAGTGACGCCACTGAATCTCTGGCCCTGCTAGCCTTGCAGGACAGTCTTGCTGGTGTGCAGCTGCGTGGCCCGGATGGAACCATCTATCAGCCTGATGCGGACGATTTCCCAGGTGAAGTCTACCTGGGCGCCAACTATGCCTGCCTGCATCTGCAGCCAGCTGACCTGCCCCCAGGGGCCTGGTCTGGCGAGTGGAGAGTGCAGGCCGGCGTGCAGGCCGACCTGTGCATCTGGCTGGCTGATCAGCTCCGGCTGCAGGCAGAAGTTTTCTCCGGACCCGGCCAGCGCCTGGTCACCGCCAGTGTCTGGCGCGGCACTCGTCGCGTGTCGGCCGAAGAGCTGGGCTATCCCGAGGTGCTGCTCCTGGATGGAGGCGGTCAGCCGCTGGTCTGGCTCAACGATTTGGGCCTTAACGGTGACGCCGTGGCAGCCGATAGCGTCTATACCGCATCGCTGCCGCCGTTTCTCCATCCGCTGGCCGGGCAGCTGACGGTGCAGCTGCAGGGCAGCGTTGTCCGGCAGGCCGATGTCCTGATTGATGCTTTTCAGCCTCTGCCGAGGCCGGCCCGGCTCGTCCAGCGCACCGCCATCATCACCAGTTTGCTGCTGGGCGGCCTCGGCCTGAGTTGCGTTGCTGCCCTGCCCGCCCCGGAAGTGGTCTGGCGGGTGCGCCATCTCTCGGCAACCGGCTATCAGCGGGAGTTTCCGCTGCAGCGGCCGCTCAATGCCGGTTCCCAGCGGCGCTGCCCCATCCGTCTTTCTGCAGCCAGTGCACCGGTGCACCTCTGCCTGCGGCCCACCGCGGCGGGAGGCGTCGAGCTGCGAGTGCTGGCGCCTGATCTGGCAGTGCTGGTTAACGGGCAGCAGGCCTTTTTGTGCAGCACGCTCCAGCATGGCGACGTCATTCAGATCGCCGGGGAGCAGCTGATCATCGAGGATCTGCGCCAGTTGCGGGTCGGCCGCTACGGTTCAGTTCGAATTTAGCCTGCAGCAGGAGACGCGCCACCAGGCGTTGAACTTACATTTGCATCTATAGGGGAAAGGGACGAAGACAATGGATTACAGGAGAACCAAAGTGGAGGCCCTGGTTGTGCTCAACAACCACCTGCTGATGGTCAAGGATGTTGGCCCCGACGGGCAACCGCTCTGGCGCCTGCCCGCTGCCGAGCTGGAGGAGGGCGAGATGCCGGAGGATGGAGTTGAGCGGGCTTTGGCCTGCGAGACTGGTTTTGAGGGCAAGGTGCTGGAGTTTATCCATCGTGCCAAGCCTAAGGAAGGGCCCCATCGCCTGATTCTCACCTTTCGTGCCGAGCTGCGGCCGGGACAGGAATTGCTGGAACCCGACGCGCTAGCACGCGAGGTGAAGTGGCGTTCTCTGCGCAACCCTCAACTGCGAGAGACGCTGCGCGAGGTGTTGCGCAAGGCTCACCTCTAGTCCAATTGCTGGTTTGAGGGGGCAGATTGTAGTAGAATTCACTTGGACTACATACGCAAGGAGGGTTTTTCTTGACAGTAGATCGCCTGGCTTTTGTCGATGAGGTCATCAGTGATCTCAAGCAGACTAACCTGTACAACACGATCCGTACCCTGCAGAGTCCCCAGGGTGCCTGGGTGCAGATCGAGGGACGCAAGGTGCTCAACATGTGCTCCAACAACTATCTCGGCCTGGCTAACCACCCGGTGCTTTGCGAAGCCGCCAAGCGGGCCATTGACGAATATGGCGTAGGCCCAGGCGCAGTGCGCAGCATCGCCGGCACCATGACGGTGCATGATCAGCTGGAGGCCAAAGTGGCCGAATTCAAGCGCGTCGAAGCAGCTATCACCCTGCAGTCCGGGTTTATGGCCAACGTGGCGGTTATCCCCGCTCTGGTGGGGAGGGGCGATACCATCGTCTCCGACGAGCTAAACCACGCCTCCATTATCGATGGCGCCCGCCTCAGCCGTGCCCAGATCAAAGTCTTCCGGCACGCTGACCTGGCCCACCTGGAAGAAGTTCTGCAGGGACCCAACGAGGGACGCGTTCTGGTCATCACCGACGGTGTCTTCAGCATGGATGGCGATATCGCCAAACTGCCGCAGATCGTCGAGCTGGCGAAGAAATACGGCGCATTGACCATGGTGGACGACGCCCACGGTGAAGGCGTCCTCGGCGAGAACGGCCGTGGCATCGTCGATCACTTCGGGCTGCATGGTCAGGTGGATGTCGAGGTCGGCACCTTCTCCAAGGCTATCGGTACCGTCGGCGGCTTTGCGGCCGGCAGCCGTAAGCTGGTGGAATACCTGAAACAGAGGGCTCGTCCGTTCCTCTTCAGCTCCGCCCTCACCCCGCCGGACGTCGTGGCCACCCAGGCAGCCATCGAGCTGCTGATGGAGAGTGGCGAACTGGTCGACAAGCTCTGGGACAACGGCCGTTACTTCAAGGCCGAACTGCAGAATCTCGGCTTCGATACCGGCGAGAGCGAGACGCCGATTACGCCGGTCATGCTCGGTGCCGAAGATGTGGCTGCCCAGATGAGCAACAGGCTCTTTGAGGAGGGAATCTTCGCCGGCAAGATCGCCTACCCGACAGTGGCCAGAGGCAAGGCCCGCATCCGCGTGATGATCTCGGCAGCTCACTCCAAGGAAGACCTCGACTTCGCCGTCGAGAAGTTTGCCAAGGTCGGCCGCGAGCTGGGCGTGATCAAATAGGACACCAGCAGAGAACATTCAAGAGGCAGTTGGCGTAAAGCTGACTGCCTTTCCTATGCCTGGGCATGCCCCACCTGCTTCTTGGCGTATGTATGGCGAGCTGGATCCTGGGGGTTCGCCAATGCAGGAACCAACTGGCCACGCGGCGCTACGCCGCAGATTGGCGCTGGATAAGAAGGAAGCGCCGCCTGTACGGTGAACTAGAGAGTAGGTCGTGGATCGTCTAGACGAAGATGGAACCGCAACGCCGCCTGCCTTTACCCGGCAGCGCCCCCCGAGAGGAGAGAGGATATAGATGCTCAAGAAGGTGTTTGTAGAAGAGTTTGTGATCGGCGAGGAACTCACCGTCCCCCTGGCCATCTATGAAAAGAAACTGAACCAATATACGAATAAGAGCGGGCAGCCCGCCCACGTCCTGATCCTGAACATGGGCGACAGGACCGGGAAAATTGGAGCGGTGGCCTGGAATAACGCGCAGGAACTGTTTGAGCGAGTCACCGTGGATCAGGTCTGGCTGGTCAGCGGACGGGTGCAGGAATATCGTGGCCAGCTGCAACTGGTGGTGGAACAGATCGTGCCGCTGCCTACGTCGCAGATTGACCTGCAGGACTATCTGCCGGATGGCGGCTTCGATCGCCAGATACTCTGGCGGCGGTTGGAGTCTGTCATGCAGGGTATCAGGAACGATTATCTGCGGCAGTTGCTGGGTGATATTTTCACCCCCGGCCGCATCCAGAGCTTCTGTACAGCGCCGGCCGGCCGCGAAGTGCACCATGCCTACATCGGCGGCCTGCTGGAGCACACTCTGGAAGTGGTGGCCTATGCCGAGACAATGATTAAAGAGCAGGGCAGCTGGCTCAGCCGCGATCTATTGCTCACCGGCTGCATTCTGCACGACATTGGCAAGCTGGAGGAGTATGATCAGCGCAGCCTCAGTTTCCAGATGACCGATCGCGGCAAGCTGTTGGGGCACCTGCAGATGGGGGCGGAGCTGGTGAGCACCACGGCGCGGCGCATAAAGGGCTTTCCCGAGGATCTGGCCATGGAGCTCTCGCATATGATCCTGGCCCATCACGGCGTGCCCGAGTGGGGTTCACCGCAGGAGCCAAAGACGGCCAACGCCATGGCCCTGCATCTGGCCGATCTGACCAGCAGCCGACTCTCCCAGTTCGGACGGATCGTGACCGACCACAGGGCAGAGAATGGTCGCTGGAGCAACTGGGACAGATTTCTGTCCCGCAGCATCTTCATCCCGGGCGGGGGAAGGGAAGACTAACCCGGCCAGGGGCTCAGGCCAAAACAAGGGGGGCTGCCGCGAGCAGCCCCTTTCCTGATCAGTACATCCATCTTGAGCTATCGGATTCCGGTCTGTTGCTTTTCTCTGAGGCTGCCTTAGCCGCCTCTGCCTTGATGTTCTCCCATTCCTCAACAGAGATCGTCGGCCGCGTCTTATCCTTCTGATAGACCCAGTAGCGTTCCAGCTCCGGTGCTTCTGGATCCCCCGCCTCCACCTCGAAGAAGCGGTAGTTGCAGCTCTGGCAATGGTAGCGTTTCTCAAAGATCGGCGGCAATTGCTCCTGTGTCTCGGCGTTGAATGATTCCGGGAAGACAACACGGTTCGTGGTCATCATCGCCTTCCCGCAGCTGGGGCAGAACGTCTTTTTCGCGCTGGGCATCCATATCCGCACCCCGATGATGACGACGACGGCGACGGCAGCATAGAAGACGAAGTTGAGCGGGTTGTTCTTAAAAGCTTGCCCAATATAGATGGCAGCTACCAGCAGCACAACACCAAGCCCGCCCAGCACCATCAGTGTAGTTTTCTGCTGTTGCGTCATCACACTTTTCCTCCTTTCCATGTGGCTAACCACGAGTCTGGCGCTCCTTATAATAGTATTTTGGCTTACTAGCGCCAAATTCCTTTATTTTCAGAAGCCATCCTGATTCCTTTTTATCCAGGGCTACTATCCTCCGAATCTTGCTTTGTCCTGCCGAGGCTGGACGGAGGCGCTCCGTTGGCGATTCGTGTCAATCGCTGTCGATAAGTAAGTCTTGCCAGCAGGCCGCGCTTACCTTACAATGATTATCGTTTGAAGGGGGGATAGTGGGTGTTCACGACGCTGTTAACTAAGGATCATCAGCTGGTAGCCAAAGTTGAGTATAAAGATGATGCTGTCATCATTGAAACTGATGATCCTGACGTCCTCGAGAAGTTGCAGACCATCTATGCCGATCAAATGTCGGTCGTCGATTTTGTCCGGGCCAACTATCGTCTCAATCGGCTGCGCGCCGAGGGAGTGATCTGGGAACTGAGAATGTCCAGCGAGTGCAACTAGAGTCTCGCTGCGTTTGGCTCAGATCGGTCTGTTCGCCAGGGCGACCCAGGCACCTCGCCCGACTGTGGGCGAGCTTTTTTTTGCCTGGCGAGCACGGCAGGGGAGAAAAAGTGGCGGCACACGGCGTCATCGGCCACCAGCCAATCGGTGCCTGGCATTTGTAATCTGCTGGGCCAGACGCTAGAATGGAATTGTCTGCTTAGGGCGAATGCCTTGTGTAAGATAGGAGGAGGCGACATACATGCCAGTGACAGCTGTTGTTGGCGCTCAATGGGGCGACGAAGGTAAGGGGAAAATGGTGGACTGGCTGGCCATGCAGGCGGATATGGTTATCCGCTTCCAGGGCGGCAATAATGCTGGTCATACTGTGGTCAACCAACTGGGCGAATTCAAGCTGCATATTGTTCCCTGCGGCATCTTCAACCCGAATACCCGTTGTGTGATCGGCACCGGCACCGTAGTTAACCCTGTCGTGCTGGCTGAAGAGCTCCGCAGTCTCAAGGCGCGCAACGTCGATGTCAGCAATCTGCTGATCTCATCGCGGGCGCACCTGCTGATGCCCTATCATGTCCTGTTTGACCGTTTAGAGGAGGAAGCTCGCGGCGAGCAATCGCTGGGCACCACCCTGCGGGGGATCGGGCCCTGCTATGTGGATAAAGTCAGGCGCTCCGGCATCCAGGTGGGCGATCTGCTCGACGACAGCCTCTTTGAGCGCAAAGTGCGAGCGCAGGTTGCCGAGAAGAATGTGCTGCTGGCGGCACTCTACGAGGCGGAGCCCCTCGACGCCGATCGGGTGATTGAGGAAGTGCGCGCCGCAGCCCAGCAGCTGCTACCCTATATAACCGATACCCTGCCTGTGATCCACGCTGCTATCCAACGCGGCGACAGGATTGTTCTTGAAGGTCAGCTTGGCGCTCTCAAGGACCTCGACTGGGGGACTTACCCCTATGTCACTTCATCCAACCCCCTGGCGGGTGGGGCAGCTGTTGGCGCCGGCATTCCACCGCACAAGATCAGCGACGTGCTGGGCATCGTTAAGGCCTATTCCACATCGGTGGGGAAAGGTGCCATGCCGACCGAGCTGTTTGGGGCCGCCGGCGATTACCTGCGCGAGCGGGGTGCCGAGTTTGGCGCGACAACCAGCCGGCCGCGACGCTGCGGCTGGTTTGATGCGGTGGCGGTGCGCTACGCCCACATGCTGAACGGCTTCACCCGGCTGGCGCTGACCAAACTCGACGTCCTGGATGAGCTGGCAGAGATCAAGATCTGCACCGGCTACCAGCTGGATGGCAAGGTCTATTCCAGCATGCCCGACCCCAGCGTACTGGAGCGGGTCGAGCCTGTCTACGAGACTCTGCCTGGCTGGCAGCAGGATACCTCCGGCGCTCGTTCCCTGGCCGATCTGCCGGAGAACGCCCGGCGCTATCTGCAGCGCATCGAGGAGCTGATCGGGGCACCGATCCAGATCGTCTCCGTCGGCCCCGGCCGCGATCAGACGTTCATGCTGGATTCGCAGGAGTAGAATACAGACAGTACCTATGGCGTGTTGCAGTACGCTTTCACTTAGGCGTGCAGCAGCACGCCTTTATCTTTCACTAATAGCGGCCGCCTGAGGATGCCCTCCGCCACTCCCCATACCGTTCCGCCTCTGTCACCTGATTCAGCAGAATCGCTGCGCCGAGGGGTCAGTGCTGCACTCAAGGTCCCCGCATGTGGAGAGGTGGGCATCTGGCCACGAGGCGCATCCGATTAGTCACACATTCAAGAAAGCGGAACGGTGCGGAAATAGGGCAGCAATCGAGCCTGGAATGGTCGCTTGAACGAGTCGCCGCCAGAGCCTGTGAAGGACCCTGTGGAGAGCCGAGCTGGCCAATGACCTTTTGCTGCTCCCCGTACCGTTTCGCTTGATACCTTGATTCAGGAAGACATCGCTGCGCCGGGGGGCCAGTGCTGCACTCAAGGTCCCCGCATGTGGAGAGGTGGGCATCTGGCCACGAGGCGCATCCGATTAGTCACACATTCAAGAAAGCGGAACGGTGCGGGAAAAAGGGCAGCAATCGAGCCTGGAATGGTCGCTTGAACGAGTCGCCGCCAGAGCCTGTGAAGGACCCTGTGGAGAGCCGAGCTGGCCAATGACCTTTTGCTGCTCCCCGTACCGTTTCGCTTGATACCTTGATTCAGGAAGACATCGCTGCGCCGGGGGGCCAGTGCCCACCTTACGCCCCCAACTCCCCCTGAAATCTCGCCCCGCGGGCAGGGATTGACGGGTCGGCAACGAAGTAGTCGGAGAAACACTGCACCAGAAATTGGGGGGATTAGCCATGTTGGACGCGTTCGATTTCTCGCATTACCACCGCTACCACGAGCTGACCGACTTCCTGAAACAGGCTGCCGAAGCCTACCCCGACCTGGCCCGATTGCACAGCATCGGCCGGAGCTACGAGGGGCGCGACATCTGGGTGATGGAGCTCAGCAACCGCCAGGTGGGCGATCCGGCCTGCAAGCCCGCCATGTACATTGAGGGCAACATGCATGCCGGCGAGGTCACCGGCTGCGCCGTCTGCCAGTATACCATCTGGTATCTTCTCAAGAACTACGGCACTCTGCCCGAGATCACCGACCTGCTGGACACCCGCACCTTCTACATCAACCCCCGCGTCAGCCCCGACGGCGCCGAGAAGTACCTGACAACTCCATACCATCTGCGCAGTTCGGTCCGCCCCTATCCGGGCATCACCACCAACGGCCTTTACCAGGCTGATGTCGACGGAGACGGGCAGATTCTACAGATGCGCGTCCAGGATCCCATGGGTGGCTGGCGCGTGTCTGAGCACGACTCGCGGCTGATGGTGCGGCGTCGGCCGGGCGAGAAGGGCGGCGTCTACTACCATCTCTACCAGGAAGGTTTTATCCGGGGGCCCTATCGGGAGGGAGAGCAGGTCAAGCAGGCTGCACCCCTCTGGGGCCTCGACTTCAACCGCAACTATCCGGCCAACTGGGCGCCCGAATATGAGCAGCGGGGGGCCGGCCCCTATCCGCTGTCTGAACCTGAGACGCGGGCAGTCGTTGATTTTCTGCTGGCGCACAAAAACGTCGGCGCTATCATGTCCTACCACACCAGCGGCGGGGTCATCCTGCGCCCCTACAGCACCAAGGACGACAGCAGCTTCCCGGCAGCCGACCTTCAGCTCTATCAGGCTCTGGGCGGTATTGCCAGGGAGATCACCGGCTACGATCTGATCGGCGTCTACTCCGGTCTCAACCGAGGCAGACCCAGCCATGGCGACCTTAAAGATTGGGCCTATGAGCACTATGGCGCCCTCGTCTTTACCACCGAACTGTGGGATATCGGGGCGGCAGCCGGTGCTGAGCCGATGGACTGGACGAATCCGCGGCAGTTCAGCCGCTTCAACCGCGAAGAACGCATGCTGCAGCTCTTGCGCTGGAATGACGAAAAGCTGGGCGGCCAGGCCTTTGTCGATTGGTATCCCTTTGACCATCCTCAGCTAGGCCGCGTGGAATTGGGCGGCTGGAAAACCAAACAATATATGCAGAACCCTCCACCCGAGTATCTGCCGGATGAGTGCCACAAGAACATGCTCTTTACTCTCCGGCATGCGGCCCTTTCACCTTTGCTGCGCATCGACCGGGTCAGCGTAACTCGTCGTAACAGCGAACTCTGGCAGGTGCTGCTGACGGTTGCCAACGAAGGTTTCCTGCCCAGCAATATCACCGATCAGGCCATTCGCGCCGGCGTTGCCCGGCCGGTGGAGGTCGAGCTCGATCTGCCGCCCGAGGCGGAGATGGTCGACGGCGAGCCGCTGGTGGATCTGGGTCACCTCGCCGGCTGGTCCAAGACCCAGGCTACCTGGCTGCTGCGCGCCGCCCCCGGCACCAGCTGCACCATCAAAATTTATTCCGAACGGGGCGGATGCGACGTACAGACAATAACCCTTTCCTAAGGAGTGATTCAGATGATCCTGACCACAACCCCCTCAGTGGAGGGCAGACAAGTTGATCGCTACCTGGGCATCGTCGCTGGCGAGACGATCATGGGCGCCAACGTCTTTCGCGACTTCATGGCCGGACTGAGCGACGTCTTCGGCGGCCGCGCTTCCGCTTACGAAGAGAAGCTCGACGAGGCGCGCTATGTGGCCATGCAGGAGATGGCCGAGAAGGCTAGGCGACTCGGCGCTGACGCGGTCATCGGCATCGACATAGACTATGAAGTGGTCGGCGGCTCCGGCAGCATGCTGATGGTGACTGCCGCCGGCACTGCGGTCAAGCTAAAATAGCATACCCGGGGACATTCCTTCAGCACCGGGCTGGAGAATGTCCCCTTACCTCCAGGTGAGGTATTCCCTGACGGACCCAGTTAAGGAGGAGACAGCATGAATAATCGGGAAGCAGCGCTTGAGCTGCATCGCGCCAACCGGGGCAAGTTGAGCATCGAGAGCAAGGTGCCCATCCGCAACCGTGAAGACCTGGCCGTCGCCTATACGCCAGGCGTGGCTGAGCCCTGCAAAGAGATTCACCGCGAGCGCCAGCTCGTCTATGAGTACACCGGCAGGGGTAATCTGGTAGCCGTGGTGACCGACGGTTCCGCCGTCCTCGGCCTGGGCAACATCGGGCCCGAAGCGGCACTGCCCGTCATGGAGGGAAAGGCCGCCCTGTTCAAGACCTTTGCCGGGGTGGACGCTATACCCATCTGCCTTGCTTCGCAGGATGTAGACGACATTGTCAGCGCCGTGCGCCTGATCGCGCCCAGCTTTGGCGGCATTAACCTCGAGGACATCTCTGCGCCGCGCTGCTTTGAAGTCGAGCGGCGTCTGCAGGCGGTGCTGGACATCCCCGTCTTTCACGACGATCAGCATGGCACCGCCGTGGTGGTGCTGGGCGGCGTGCTCAACGCCCTGCGCCTTACCGGGCGGGAGATGGCCACTTCGCGCGTGGTCATCAACGGGGCCGGCGCTGCCGGCAGCGCCATCGCCCGGCTGCTGCTCCAGGCCGGATTCGTTGATGTTACCCTCTGCGACCGGGCTGGGGCCGTCTACCCGGGCAATCCGCAGAACAACCCTGCGCAGGAAGAACTGGCCCAGGTGACCAACCCGCGCCGCCTGAATGGCGACCTCGCCTCGGTGCTGCAGGGAGCCGATGTCTTTATCGGCGTCTCAGCCGGCGGCGTGCTCAAGAGCAGCATGGTGGCGCAGATGAATAAAGACGCGATTATCTTTGCCATGGCCAACCCGGTGCCCGAAATCTGGCCCGAAGAGGCCAAGGCGGGCGGAGCGCTGGTGATCGGCACCGGGCGCAGCGACTTTCCCAACCAGATCAACAACGTTCTCTGCTTCCCCGGCATCTTCCGCGGTGCGCTGGACGTGCGCGCCCGGACAATCAACAAGGAGATGCAGTTGGCCGCGGCCCACGCTATCGCCGACCTGGCGGCCGAGGATGGGTTGACTGTGGACTACATCATCCCCGATGTCTTCGATCAGCGAGTGGTGGAGCGCGTTGCCGCCGCCGTGGCTGCTGCCGCCCAATCCAGCGGCGTGGCCGGGTAGGGGTCTTTCTTTCGCTGCCGCGATGCGTCCGCTTCTAATCGACATCGTTCTGGTATAGAAATTTTCTGAGGGAGGTGCAGGGAAACGGCGCACCCTTTGCGAAAATTGATAGACAAGAGCGTTTGGCTTTACCAGAACGTATAAAGGAGGATGAGAAATGACGAAGGTTGCTTACAATCCCGCCAAGTATTACACCTATGCGGAGTATGTTGAGCTGCTCAATCAGTGGCACGCGGCCTATCCCGAGATGACCCGCGTCTACTCCATCGGCAAGACCTACGAAGGGCGCGAGATGTGGCTGATTGAGATCACCAATCATGCCACCGGCTGCGCTGATGACAAGCCTGGCTACTACATCGACGGTAACTTCCATGCCGGTGAGGTAACTGGTTCGGCCGTGGCACTCTACACCGCCAACTACCTGCTGGAGAACTACGGGAAGAAGGACGATGTCACCTATCTGCTCGACCATCGTAGCTTCTACATACTGCCGCGGGTGAGCATTGACGGGTCTGAAGTCTATCTGCACACACCATACATTCCGCGCAGCAGCATCCGCGTCTGGCCTTTTGAGGAAGAGCAGGACGGCTTGCACGCCGAGGATATGAATGGCGACGGCTGGATCACCCAGATGCGCATCAAGGATGAGAACGGCGACTGGAAGGTTTCCGAGAAGGATCCGCGCCTGATGCTGCGGCGCGGCCCGGACGATTTCGGTGGAGAGTATTACCGGGTCTACATGGAAGGCAAGCTGGTTAACTTCGACGGCGTCGAGGTAACGATGGCCCGGCCCAAGTGGGGCCTGGACATCAACCGCAACTCACCGGCCAACTGGGAAATCGATTCGAAGCAGCGCGGCGCTGGCCCTTATCCCTTCTCCGAGCCAGAGCTGAAAGCCGTGGCCGACTTCATCATCAGCAAGAAGAACCTGGCCGGCGCTATGTCCTACCATACGTCAGGGGGCGTACATCTGCGTCCGTTTGGCACCAAGCGCGATGACAGAATGCCGGGACGCGACGCCGATTACTACAAGACCCTGGGTGCCCGTGGCGAGGAATTCTCCGGCTACAAACAGGTTAACACCTTTGAAGGCTACAGCATGGGACGTCCCTTGTACGGCCTCTTCATGGACTGGGTCTACGAACACCGCGGCCTGCTCTGCTGGTCCACCGAGCTCTGGAACATGGCTGCAACAGCCGGCGTCGAGAAAACCGACATTCGTTCAATGCGCAACAAGACTCCGCAGGAGATTGAGGCCGACGGGCTGAAACTGCTGGAGTGGAACGATAAGGAGCTCAACGGTGAGGGCTTCATCCCCTGGACGCCTTTCAATCACCCCGACCTGGGCGAAGTGGAAATCGGCGGCTGGAAGACGAAGTACGTGCGGCAGAACCCGCCACCGAAGTATCTGGAAGCCGAGTGCGACAAGAACATGCGCTTTACCTTCGTGCATGCTCTGGCCCTGCCCGAGATCGGCATTCGCAAGGTCAAGGTGGAGCAGGTCGGCGAAGGTCTCTACCGCATCTCAGCCGGAGTGATCAACAAGGGCTATCTGCCCAGCAGCGGCTCCGACATGGCGGCACGCATCAACGTCACCCAGCCGGTGGAAGCCACCATCGCTGGCGAGGGGATCAACCTGCCGGTAGGCAAGGAAAAGATCGAGATCGGCCACCTGCCTGGTCGGGCCGAAAAGAAGGTGGAGTGGCTGGTGCAGGCCCCAGCCGGCAGCAAGCTGACCATCACCGCCCACGGCCATCGCGCCGGCAAGGCGACGGTGGAAGTGGAGCTCAAGTAGAGCTACAGTCGTACGACACCATAGGATGAAAGGCCCTGGGCCACACGAAGTGTGGCCCAGGGCCTTTCTTTTCATCGTAGCCTATTCTGAGTGACTATCCTCGAGCCGTCTCATTTCGGTTTCCAGCCATTCTATCAGTGCTTCATTGTCCCGGTTGCCTTTGTTGACCATGAGCAGCATTCTTCTGCACGCATACAGACGGTGCTTCTTCGGAATCCGTTCCTCCCTGACCATGGCCTCGAGGATCGGCCAGGCTCTGGAGATCTGACCGGCCTGGATCAGCCGGTGCAGCCGGATGATGCGCCGACAGATCGTATTCCCAGATGGTGAGTCCTTCGCCTTCGCGCAGCTCGTAGTCCAGCTCGTCGACGAGCAGGCGCAGGTGCGGTGAGTCCTTGGTCTGCAGGATGCGCAAGGGGGCTAGTCCTTTCGAGCTTACTTCCCGCTCCAGGCCGCGCACCAGGCGCCGGACAACCTCCAGATCGCCCACCAGCGCGCCCACAGTGCAGTCGCCATCCCCCTCGATGTTGATATCGGCCACCGCGGCCGGGGGAGCGGCGGCCAGCACCCGCAGACAGCCCTTGGCTCTGGCCTGCTGCAGCGCGCTCAGGCTGAGGTCGTGGGTCTCCCAGTCGCTATGCCAGTATCGCTCTCCCTGGGATTCGGCCAGGCGCAGGAGCAGGGGCAGCTCCGCTGCGGTCGGTTCTCGCAGCTCTGGCCCCTGATCAGACAGATCCGATTTGGCCAGCTCATACCAGTGCTGCACCTTTTCAAAGCCGAGGCGGGCCGTCATCCTCAGCGATGGTGTGTTATCAGCGTCCACCAGCAGGCGGGCCAGCTGGCGGCCGTGGGCTCTGGCTTCCCTCAGGCAGGCCTGCCCAAGGGCAGTGCCAATACCCAGGCGGCGCGCATCCGGGTCGACGCGCAGGGCCTGATGCCAGGAAACCCGTTCATTTAGCCAATGGATATAGGCGATGCCCACGAGTCTGCCCTCGTGCAGGGCCACCAGCGGCACGCCCCCTGCCGCGTTCTCCACCCATTCGTCCCAGCAATAGTGAATGTAGTCGTCTTCCCAGACGCGGCTGATAAGTTCCAGCACCGCAGGCCGGTCGGCCGGGTTTGCCCTCCTGATCTCCATCTTCATCCCCTCCAAAGACAATGCACAGATGCTGTAATAGCTAGTTTGCCACGCCGCATTCAATTCCTGCAGCTGTGCCGGGAATGAAAAACGCGAGCGGCAAGTCATACTAAGCCAGAGGAAGTGTCTCTTCCTCTGGAAGGAGGTTTGTCAAGCGTGGCCAACCAACGCAGACGGCGACCGTTACTTCCACAGGCCGAATCGGCCTTGGAGCGACTGAAGTATGAGACTGCAGAAGAACTGGGACTTGCCGATGATATCGAAGAACGCGGTTGGGGCGAGATGACTACCCGTGAGGTCGGAACGATCGGCGGGAACATGGTCCGGAAGATGATCCGGTTCGCCGAGTCGGAGATGGAAGCAAGGGACGGCAAAATCGACATGCCAGAGCAGTCGCGCCGAGGCTGACGGCAGCAGAAGGGGCAGGCAGCGATCTGCCTCTTCTGTTTTTCTCCATCTTACGGCAGGACATTGCCCGGGCAATGCGAAACGTCAGGCATGAAGGCGAACTGCACGCAACCCAGAAAGCTTTTCAGGAGGAGTGGTGACAGGTGGAGCTGTTGCAGCAGCTGCTGCGCTGGCTGGAGTCGAATGGGGAAACAGGTTTTGTAGTGGGCGGGGCGGTGCGTGATCGCCTTCTGGGCATTGCCCCGGAAGAGCTGGACCTGGCGCTGACCTGCTCTCCCCGTGCCATTCCCGTCGGTTTCTGGCGGGAGCAGGGCTGCACTGGCTACTGGCTGGACGAAAAGCGCGAGATGCTGCGCATAACCACGGCGCAGGGTGAACGGCTAGACCTGTCCCAACTGCAGGGCAAGCTGGAGGAAGACCTCAGGCAGCGCGATTTTACCTGCAATGCGCTGGCCTGCCCGGTGGCGGCCTGGCTGAGTGGTGAACTGCAGCTAACCGATCCGCTGGGTGGCGAAGCAGACCTGAGGCAGGGCCGCCTGCGGCCCGCCTCTCCTGATGCGCTGCTCAGGGACCCGGTACGCGTGCTGCGGGGAGTGCGCCTGCTGATCAGCCGCGATCTGAGCTTTGATGACGCGATGGCGAAGCAGCTCAAGCAGGCCGCCAGGAATGTGGCCGACGCACCGCCCGAGCGCATCTCGCAGGAGTTGGGGAAGATTCTGCTGGATGACGAGGCTGCGCTGGGCGTGACCTATCTGAACAGCCTCGGCGTCACCGAGGTGCTGCTGCCCGAGGCCAGTGCCATGCAGGGGGTGACGCAGAACCAGTACCATTCGTTTGCGGTGGACGACCACAGCCTGCGCGCCTTCGCAGCCTTTACGGAGATCGTACAGCAGGGAAAGTATATCCCGCCAGCTGTCCGGTCGGCGGCCCTGGATTATTGGGCGGCGCTGCCGCAGCCGCTTCAGGTTGCCACCATGCTGGGCGCCTGGCTGCACGATATCGGCAAACCGCCGACGCGTGCCATCCGCAAGGGAAGGGTCACCTTCTACGGGCACGAGCAGGTCGGTGCCCAGATGATCGGCGAAGTCGCGCGACGCCTGCGGCTGAGCAATGAGCAGGCCGAGCTGATGCGCACGTTTATTAAGTATCATATGTATCCGCTGCAGCTGTGGCGCAGCGGGCATCTGGTAGACCAACATGCTATTGGTAGCGTCGCCCAGGATGTAATCGTGACACAACCCCAGCGATTGCAGCTGCTGCCGGGACTCCTCGGTGCGCACCAAGCCGATCACCTGGCCGGTCGGCCCCACCCGTTTCATCGCCTCATAACAACAGAGCATGCCAGACTTGCCACTGGCACCGATGACCAGCACCCGATCCCCGGGCCGCACCAATTTGGCCGTCTGCGCCGGCGCGCCGGCCACATCCAGGGCGGCCAATGCCAACTCCCGCGACATGTCCGAGGGCAACTTGGCATAGATGCCGCTCTCAAACAGGACCGCCTGGCCGACGATCTCCACCCGATCGATATCCAAATGGATGCGCTGGATGCTCTCGATGTGGAGAGGTGTCAACGACAGCGAGACCAGAGTAGCTATTTCGTCGCCTACCGCTAGGTCGATCTTGTCGGCCAGTTTGGAGCCGATGGCCGCCACCGTTCCAATCAGCATTCCGCCGGATCCGGTGACCGGATTCTGCATTTTCCCCCGCTGGTTGACGATATCCATAATCGCCTGCCCGATGGCCTGAGCATCGCACCCATGGGCCTGCTTCAGCTGGGCGAAGCTGGCAGAGTCGATGTTCAGCGCCTGCACGTCAACCAGGATCTCGTTGTCGTAGATGGTCATATCGTTGTCGATCAGCGAGGCAGCCTGTGGCAACACTCCCTGCGGCTTGATCACGCGATGGCTGCCGAACTTACATCCCCTTTTCATCGCTAATCACCCCTCGCTAGCTGCAGCAATGCCCGCGTCTCACTAGGGCTAGCTATCTCTCTACCCAGCAGCCTGGCAATCCTAACCGCCTTCTCCACCAGTTCGCCGTTAGACTTGGCCAACCGCCCCCGCTCGAGGTACAGGTTGTCTTCAAACCCTACCCGTGCATGCCCTCCTGTCACAGCCGCCATAGCTACCAGGCCAAATTGAGAACGCCCGATACCGGTGGCTGTGTAGGTCGCCCCCGGCGGCAGGCTCTCCACCAAGAAGGAAAACTCCCGCAGACTGGCCCCGATGCCGCCCCGAACACCCATCACCAGGTTGAAGTGCAGCGGGGCGACGATGATACCTTTCCTGACCAGATGGTGTACCGTGTTGATCATGCTCTGATCGAACACTTCCAGCTCCGGTTTCACCCCAAGTTCTTTCATCTTCTCGGCGAAGGCGATAATCGTGTTCTCTGTGTTGAGAAAGATCTCATCTCCGCCGAAGTTCAAGGTTCCGCAGTCGAGAGAGGCCATCTCTGGCTGCAGTCTCAGGGGCTGCAGGCGCTCCTCGTTACTCATGCCGGTCGCGCCGCCGGTTGAAGGCTGAATGATCACCGCCGGGCACTCAGTGCGAATCGCCTCCATACAAGCGGCAAACCTGGCCGCGCTCTGGGTGGGAGTGCCGTCATCCTCGCGCACGTGCAGGTGGATGATGCTCGCGCCCTGCTCGGCAGCGCGCCTCGCTTCTTTGGCGATCTCCTCCACCGTGTAAGGCACGTTTGGGTTCTGTTCTTTGGTCACCTCGGCACCACAGATGGCGGCAGTGATGATCATCTTGTCCATATGACTCCTCCTCGCTTAGAAAAATAAAAGAGCCATTTCAACTCGCAAGAATTGAAATAGCTCGATGCAAATACTTTGCAACAGTTGGTCGGAGTTCCTCCGCCAACCAAGTGAAGAGCGCTGGCAACTGCTAAATCACTTTCGGCGGATAAAGCCTTCCCCCACAGCCTCAGTCAACCAGAACCTAAATATCCGTGGAGTACCCTCATATCCGCGCCTCTATTTGTGCAAACCTTATAGAATTATCTGATTCATCCTCCCTAGATGAAACTATCACAGGATTGACAAGGGTGTCAAGACGCAAATTCGGAAGAAATGGGTCCTCCGAAGAAGACCCATCCTCTGTGAAGAAGTCCTCAGTGCAGCCGCCGCACTACCAGGTATTGGTCGTCGTCTTCCGTACCGCCTTCTGGCTGATAGGTGTAGCCGTTATTGGTCAACATCTTGGTCAGATTAGCCCGCTGCAGAGAATCCTTGCTATCCAGTTGCACCCGCAATTGCTCATCCTGTGCCAGCTCTGCTAGTCGCCGTTTCAATTTGCGCAGATCCTCGTCGCTCAGTTCAGGATTCAGCTTGAACTGATACTCCATCGTCAGCACCCCCTTGTTTTGGCCAGGCACTTCCTGCGCGCTATTGCGCAAAGAAGCAACCTTGGGCCCAAGCTGTACCCAGATAGGTTGCGTAAAGGGGTTAGAAAATAAACGGGCCGCCTGATGGCGGCCGTAAGGCGAATCAAGAGAATGGCCATCGCCCTAAACGCCTGAAGGTTTTGCCAGGTGAAGATTCTTCACTGCGTTCAGAATGACAACGCTAGCGGCTGGCGAAGAGCACCACCAGCGCGGTAAGGGAGAAGCAGATACTGATCAGGTACATCACAAACACGGTCTGCACCTGGGTCAGCCCCCAGTTCTGCAGCCGATGGTGAGTGTGACCGTGGTCAGCCACGTAGAAAGGTTGTCCGTTGCGGGTGCGGCGCACGATGTTCAGCGCAGTATCGAAGATAGGTAAACCTAAGGCCAGCACCGGCACGGCGATGCCCACCAGGGTAGCGCTCTTAAAGGAGCCCACAACGGAGATGGCGCCCAGCAGAAATCCCAGAAAGTTTGCCCCCATATCGCCCATAAAGATAGAAGCGGGGTAACGATTGAAACGCAAGAAGCCTAGCGCAACGCCTAACACCAGCACCCCCAGGGTGACGGACTCGCCCTGGTCCATCTGCCAGGCGATCAGGGCCAAGGTGCCGGCAGCGATACAGGTGATCCCGGCGGCTAAGCCATCCAAGCCGTCCATAAAGTTGATCAGATTCATCACCGCCACCACCCAAATGATGGTGGTCAGGTAAGAAAGCCAGATCGGGAAGAAGATCATCCCCGGGCCAAAGGGGTGACTGATATAGAAGATACGCACGCCATGGGCGGCCAACACCAAGGCGGCCAGAATTTGCCCCAAAAATTTCGGTGCAGCTCCCATTTCCTTGCCGCGGGACTTGCAGTAATCGTCAACCAAGCCAACGGAAAAAGCGATCAATGCGCCGAAAAGGATGCCCCGCAAATTACTGTCCAGGGGCAACACAAACAAAGCTGTGATACAGATGCTAGCCAACATGGCCCAACCGCCCATCAATGGGGTAGGCCTTTCATGCTGCTTGCGTCGATTGGGCATATCCAATATCCCCAAACGGTAAGACAGCTTCTGCGCCAAAGGGGTGAAGAGCCAAACGAGGACTCCTGCTACTGCGAAAATAGCGATATAGCGTAACATAGGTTATATCCTCCCGTTTATAGAAACGGCCTATTGCCTTGGTTTATTGAACAGAATGAAGGGCAGCGTCCAGAGACCGAATTATGATCACTAAGGCGAATCTTTCAGCAGAAAGAATGGCCATTGCCCAGAACAGCTGCGCTAGTAGTGTGCGTCATTTAGAGTTAGCACCTTTCGTGACCGACCATCAGACCATGAACAATCACGCCACTGCCTATGTCTGCAGCGGCTTCAACTGCCAACGCCCCACCACCGATCTGCAAGAGATGCTGAATCAGCTGGGCGTGCAGAATATGTAGCAAGCGTCAGATAGCGCCAGCCCCCGGCAAACGCCGGGGGCTGGCGTAGCATTTGCCATTGATCGGACCTAATAGAAAGCCGTTTTCTCCCCCTTCATGGCTGACGCCATGCCACCTCCCTCGTCAGAGGGAGGCAAGTCTTGGCCCCTTCGAGGAGGGGGCTGTCGCGTGAGCGACTGGGGGAATGAGAGCGGTCAAAGAGGATAATTTATCCATACAAAGCTACTCTGGGGTTCTAGTATAATTAGATCAACTACATAGACTGGGAGAAACTATATATGCTAAAAACTAGACTTAAGTCCTTCGCCCTAGGCACAATGATGGTATCGATGCTGGGCTTAGCAGGGACCCCTCTCCAACCGAACGTTCAACCTACATATGAGATTCCGATCCCGGATGTTGTGCCCACCATAACCCAGCAGGCATTGGGGCCGGAAATACCGGATGAGGTACGTCAACTGCAACAAACTAAACAACATGCGCAATCAATGGCACAGATGCCAAGCGAGGCGACGCAGAGGGCCAGCGAACGGAGTGAATCACCTCCGGTTGCTGCGGTAGGTCCTGCACCACAGGGCAAGCAACCGACCAGCTGCCAGACAGAGCAAAGACGATCTGCCCTCCATATCGAGCTGAACGACTATGTAATGGACGCGATCTCCAATATCAGGGAGAAGCTATCCTTATCTACTGAATACGGACTACGCCAATTACAACGGCGTCACCGCCGACATCCGCTATCAGGATAGGCTGCTGCTTAAGGCCCACCCCAGCGGCAATCGGTCCAGCCATTGCGTAGGGATCACCTTTGAGGTGTTTTTCCATGCCATGCAAGCCAGGAATAGTGAAGTAGGGCTGAGCAAGGACGACTTTAACCAGATCACTTTCAACGAATTGCAGGACTTCATGCTGCTATGGTACACCGCCCAAGGATCAAAAGAAGTGAGCAATCCCGCTTTCGCCATCGTCAAATATGGTTTGGGTCAGCAGATCGGCGACTGGGAATTCGCGAAGGCCGGTGACTTCATCGATTTCTCTCGAACCAATGGCACTGGTCACAGTGTGATTTTCATGAATTGGCTCCGCCAAGACGGCGTTATTGTCGGCCTTCGCTATTGGTCCAGCCAGGCGTCCACCGGTGGGATCGCCTACAAGGAAGAGCATTTCAGCACCAAGAACGACGGTGGCATCCTCAGCGATGGGTTCTACATCGGACGCGTCGGTGCCATCACCGATTATAAATAGCGCTAACAAAACCGCCCTCCAATCTGGGGGGCGGTTTTGGGGTTCTTCGCTGGTGCAACGCCGATCTACCCTGCAATGGAGTGGAGTAGGTTTTTAGGACCCGTCCCCAAAAACCTACTGAAGCTACGGGCGCACGGTGATCAGGTGACTTGGATCCCAGTGCACCCTGAAACCTAGCACCTCAGAGACGAAGCGCAGCGGCAACATAGTGCGACCTTCCATCAACACGGGCGCGAGCTGTCGGCCGCTGGCGCCGATGATGGCCCGCTCCACCCCGTCGATCACGGCGTCGGTGGAGTCCACAACTAGAACTACAGTCTTGCCCCGGTAAGCGACGGTCACCGTTCTAGTCACACCGTCCCACCCGAGGCTGACACCGTATTCCTCCAGCATACGCAGCGGCATGAAGGTGTCGCTCTCCTGGTAGAAGCAAGCCGGCATATCCCTACTCACTCCGGCAATAGCATAGCCGGGTGTTCCCACGACAGTCGTCAACGGTTCGCTGACGAATTTGATCAAGGTGAATGAACTGAATTCATTAACCTGAAAACGAACCGCTGTCAGCATCGCCGGGGAGACAGTATCATCGATTTCGAAGACGAGATCGTGTATCAGTTCGCGACTGTCGCTGTGCCTAGCCAGAATGGCTAGGCTGTGCAGGAACTCAGCCCTTGCCGCTTCGCCTACAGGCAGTGCCAACTGCAGCCGGATCTCTACCTGAGTCGAACCGCGCAGCTCAGTTTCCACTACCAACGGCTGCTGGAGGGCAGTAGCCCCTACCGGTAGACTATCGGCAGCCACTGCCCGGCAGATACTCAGCGAGAGCGGCTGACCGTCTACAGCTAATGCAGCCAGCAGGGCTTGAGGCAGAACGATGCCACCCAGCTCACTGCTGATGCGGAGAGAGAAATCGGTACCCGCGGCAGCGGCCTGTATTGCATCGCTGTCAATTATTAGGCTGTGGGAAAGGGTTGACTCAGGCTCGCCCTCCATGGCCAGCTGCAACTCAAACCCTGTGGCTCCTTGACTCTGGGCATGAGCGATGTCTGCAGCTAGTGTCCGAGGCACCGCATAACTGTAGCCAGTCACATTTCCTTGCCCGTCGGTTTGCTGCTCAGGCAATAGCGGCAGAGTCACCACGTTCTCCGTCTCATCTGGCCCCGTCGGTGTTCCCGGCTGCCCTGGGGTGGTCGGTGACTCACTATCCCCGGGAGGGGTGGCGGGTCGAGCTATGATGCTCAAATTGGCTGGCACAAAAGTCAACAGATAGTTGCTCCCGGCAGCAATCGTGCCCCGGTCGATGGCGTAGGTTCCGATGCTCTCACCGACCTCGCGGCTCAGCTGTCCGGAAAGGCTGTCGCTGCCGACCAAGCTGCCGCCGCTTATGCGCCAGGTTAGGGCTGGGTCGGCGCTGCCAGCATACTTTTGCTTGGCATCTGCGGTCACGGTAAGCGGGCGGCGGTTGATGGTGAATAATCCGGATTCAAAGATGATATCGTACTTGTCGCCGCCAGACAATGTGCCCTGGCTAATCTGGTACGTGCCCGCATCTTCGCCCGGCTCTCGTTCCAATTGACCACTCAGTTGATCGCCAGGTTCGATGTCTCCAAAGATAACATCGTAGCTCAGCTCGGGATCGTCCTCGCCGTAGACCTTGCCCTGGGAAATAGCGCGAACGGTGATGGCCATCGCTTCCCGCTCGGCCACTTGGAGCCCAGTTTCCTGGTGCAATCCGGCCAGCGGCACCTGAGCATAGCTCATTATGCCCGACAACAACCGTACCGAATAGGCGGCGGGTGTCTCACCGTCATCAAGATACTGAACAAACCCACCCATCGGCGTGTCTGGGACAACTTTGAACTGTCGGGCAAACTGCTCCGCATCGATGATCAGATCAGAGTAGTCGCCTACACCGGTATAGCCTGTGTTCTCCACTGCACCGACAGGCACAATTTCTTTCACCGCAATCGGCTTGCCGTCGCTGTCGCTGATCAGCACGTTGCCTGTCAGTGAACCCGGCAGCATGTAGCGGTCAAAGCTCAGTGCCAGCCCATCAGGATGGATGGCCACGCCTGTTACCTGCGGCACGGCTTTAGCCAAGAGACCGATATTCACCTGATCGTGCAGAGGCGGCACCTGCATCGGCTTGGTCTCGTAGGTCAAATAGTCAGCACTTTCAAAGCGCACTTTCCATTCGCCTTCCGGAACGTCCCAGCCATACTTGCCCTGCTCGTCTGTCTGCTGCGGGTTAGTTTCCGCCCAATCCTCGGCTTCCCACCAGATGCGGAAAGCATCGCCGTCCTTAACCAGAACAATCGCCGTTACATCCTGAATGCGGTTTTCATCGGTAGCCTCGAAGACGTAACCGCTGGGATCGATCTTCCAATTCTCTTCATTCAGCTTTTTCGTCTTGGTTAGCAAGCGATTCTGTTTCTCCAGGGCACTGCGAATCATGCTGATCAGGGAGTTGCCCCAGGCTTCATACTCGGAGCCGATGGAACTGGAATACATGGTGCCTCCGACGGTGGCGACATAGCTTAGCCCTTTTCCCAGCGGACCCGCAAAAGACGCTACGTAGCCTACCCCGCCGATGAAGGTATTGATGTAATGGCTCTTCCTGGTCGCGTCTTGGTACTCGTCGATGAATCCGAGAATCAACTCGCGCTCATCAATGAGCTCAGACGCGGTGATCAGGTTGGCCGCTGCCGTCATCTGCGCCGGGTCGAGCCCCATCTCGCCCAGCAAGGCGCTGGCAGCCAGAGATACTCCACCCAGCACGTTCAGGCGGGTACCCCATTTGCCCAGCTTGTCGGCCCCGTGTTTCAGCTCATAAAGATCGCCGGCAAGTCCACCCGCGGTGGAAGTATACTCAAGCATCTGCACTCCGTCCACCGACCGGCTCTGCAACCCCATTCTGCCCGCTGGTCTGCCCGCACTAGATAATGCCTGCCACAATTGCGGAGAGAAGTAAGCTTTGTACTTGACCGTAACGTTGACCTCATCCTCAGTCACTTCGGGTGCCTTGGTCCAGTAAGGGCCTTGCAGGGTATCGATGCGAATATATCCAGCTGGGATTTCGCCTGAGTGAACTTTTGAGGTGCCGCTCAGGGACAGATAGCACCCTTCACCCAAGTCAATTTTCGCGGCGATGTCACCGCCGTCTTCCCCATTGCGATAAGGAGCGTTTGGGTCATCCGAAACAATCAGCGCTGACAGGTCATTGCCGCTAGAAATGGCTTGCCGCATGGGTTCTGGCAGCGTGTTCACATCCAACTCCGGCTGATCAGGCAGGTCGGCGATGTCGATCACCTTGCCGCCGGTCATTCGTGCCATTGCCTGAGCTTCCTCGAGCGGATCGGTCTCCACCTTGAGTCCATAGCTGATGTAGAACACCCCCGGGAGGCGAATCGGCGCCGCTTCTACCAGCCAGTATCCGGCATAGAGACCGCTTTCCTGATACTCGGCTGGATAGAGTGTCGTGGTGCCACGATACTCATTGACCAGACCGGCATGGGCCACGTCCTCCGGATCAGCATTGACCAATTTGAAGGTCGCGTACACCGGCTGGGATGGGTTGAACGATAGTGGCGTGGCGACAGGGTTGGCCCCAAAGCCTGTTCGCATGCTGAACGCACCCTGCCATACTGTGACATCCTCTACCCGTACCGAATCAGCCGGCAGCACCTGGGTATAGGCTACGGCCGAAAGCGATTGCTCTCCTGTCTGCATGCGGGCCTGCAGATGATGGGTTCCTGGCAGGTCAGGCTCAGTCAAGTTGAGCTGCGCTTGCCAACGTCCCCGCTGATCAGTGACCGCCTCTCCTACCAGGATGTCGTTATCGTAAATCTCGACCGTTTCGCCGATGTAACCAACCCCACGCACCTCGACTTGCGTGCCAGAGCCAACCAGCACCTCCTCGGGGCAAACGATAGTCAACAGCGGCAGATCGACTGGCCCTTGGTAAATAGTCTCCAAGACCTGCCCCCCACCCGCTCGTGTGACAATGGCGTTGGCGGTGACATTTGATTGACTCAATCCTTGCAGCTCAAGTTCAAACTGTAGCACACCCGAGCCGCTGTCAGCTTCCTCTACATAGGCCAAAATATAGAAATCGGAATTTGTGCTACCCTTGAGACCGTTCAGATAGTAGTCATAGTTTACCACCTGGCCTTCACCTTCAAGCAGCCTTACCTCAACTGCATCCACTGCAAAGCCCAACTGCTGCAGCCTCTCTGGCAAGGTATAACGCAGCGTTACTGTACCTCTCGGTTTGCGGGGGTCAGTCAGTGTCTTGGCCTTCACGGCAATTCCCGTTCCCTGACCGGCCAAGTAGCCCAAATCATCGTCAGTTACTGTTGGGACTTCGACCTCTTCCAACTCAACCAAAGAGCCTTGTGCCAGCGTGACTCGGCGCATGGCGTAGTGCTCTCCCTCGGTCAGGCGCAAATCCTCCAACTGCTGCAAACGGGTCAGGCGCTGCACTCGCTGCAAATCGTCGCCGCTGAGGAAGACCAACGTGTATTCGCCCGGGGCAAGCCTGGCATCACGGGTGGAGAAGGCGCCTCCAGAATACATCTGCATCCGGTTACGGCTGTGCGCGTCAAAAAGCAGCGTGTATACGGGATGCCCATCTGCACCCTTGGCCGTTCCGTAAATTTCTCCCTGGGCAACTGCTTGCGCAACAATGCCGGCAGAAAGGTGTGCATCCAGCTGCACGGTGAATTCCCGCTCAACCAGCTGCAGCCCGTTGCCAGCCCACACCTCTACTGTCAGAGTATCGCCGGCCTGCAAGCCATGGTTGTTGTGAAAGCGGAACTTCTGCTCGCTATAGCTGTAGGTGCCATTAACTGGGCTGTCGTCGGCGCGATACACTGCGGTAATGAAGGCCGTGTCATCGGATGCCAGCGCGAACTTCTGCTCTTCTTCCTCCGGCACCGCCGCTGCCACTTCCAAATCAAGTGTCAGATAGCCCGTATGCAGATAACACAGCTGCAAGTCATCCAACTCGCCGCCCAGCAACTCTGCAGCGGTCAGCTCGCACTCAATGCTCTCAAAGCCTTGCTTGCTCACCTGCAGAGTGCCACCCACATCACTGAAAACTGAGAGGGTAAATCGTCCTTCTGCGTCAGTGGTCACGCTCTGATTGTTGTAGACGTTGGTGCCATCGTTATCCAGCTGTTGTCGCAGATAGACGGTCGCTCCGGCTACCGGTTTGTCCTTACCTGCGTCTTTATACAACTGGTCTAGCACCCGCCCGCTGATGTTCACCCGGGTTATCGGTTCTAGCCGGTGAATGATTGTCGTGGTTGCCTCACTGATAGGGATCGGGTCGGACTTTTGAGGCCTCCAGTAGGTGAGGTCAGCCGGATATCTAATCTGCACCGCATAGGTCACCTGATCGCCAACAGCCAGGCCCGTGATTGTCTGACCGAGAGGCACATACTCGTTCCAGCTGCTGTTATCACGGCTGATCTCACAGAGCACATAACCGGTGACCTCTGCGACATCCACATCGATGGTTAGCGACGCTGGCCGCAGCGCCTGTGCTAGAGAGGATGTGGCAGCTACCCCGGCTGTAAGCTGAACACCGCCGCTGGCATAAACTCTTTGCTCGTCGCTCAGCGAATAGCTATAGTTCCCGGCCGGGACGTCGCTAAACAGCACAGGATCGTGCCCTGAAAGCTCCGCCTGATAGCTCAGCCACCCTCCCGCGGACTGCAGGTTGATCAACATCCCATCGTAATCCCTTTCGCCGGGCAGTTCAGTGAACTGCAGCGATGCCGCTACCGGTAGGCCAAGGTCCTCACTGACTTTCTCGGTCTGCATCTCACTCGCCAACTGGTAATCCGCTCGCGCCAGGTAGATAGCCCCGTGGGGCAGGTCAGCCTGGCCCTCATAAATACCTGAGCCCGGTACGGTTTCGGCCAGCGAAATGGTGGCAGTTAGGGATTTGGCATCTGCAGTGTCGTATGTCAGTATGGCCACAGCCTCTTTGTCGGGCGAACCGACAAACCGGTAATTGATCGCAGCCTGCTTGGCATACGAACCGAAGAGGCTATAGACCCGCTGAATCTCAGTCTGCCTTTGCGCGATGAATAACCGGGACTCATATCCAAGCGGCAGAGACTGCTCCCAGGTGCGCCCGGTAGCCGTCTCCTCCAGAGACAACTTCACCGACGCTACCTGCTGATGTTGGTCAGCTGCGATGGTCAGCGTGCGCGAATAGGTGCTGATGCCATACTCCAGGCCTGTACGGGCCAGAGTAAGTTCGCTACCTAGTGGGTTGCCCCCTGCATCCAGCAGCCTGGCCGTGACTTGCACCTGCTGACTGCTCTTTACCCAGATTGTCAGCGGATGCCCGTCGCAGACCAAGCTCGTACTTAACCCATAGCCGGTCGGCTCAGGCAGCTCGGCGCTGATATACTCAATGCTGGCAGTGAGCAATTTCTCCCGCCCGCTAGAGTCCCTAAACTGCAGATACAGGTACTTCTGGCCATACTCTTCACCCAGCTGCCAGTTGAAGCTGCCGCTCACCGGCTGATAACTTGCGTTGGCCAAAGCCGACTGGCTGGCTGCATAGCGCATCTCGCTGTAAGTTCCGGGCGAGACACTCACCGTTACTTGCGGTTCAAAAGTAAAGGCAGCACCATCGTTTACGGTCACCATCGGATCGATCACCGGCAACTCTGACGGCTGCAAGATCACCGTCAGCTCCTGGGTCACCGGCAAAGGTACGCCATCGCTAGCGACCATGACCTGACTCTTCCCCTTCCAGTCGGCGGGAAGAGCAGCCGCATCCAGGATCAGCTCGCTGTCGCTTCGTCTGGTCAACTGCACAGCCCCGCCCAAGCGGTCAAAGGGGTCCGCGGCACGATAAAACACCGCTGTGTAGCTGCTGCCGGCCGCGAATCCACTGCCCTGAAGGACATACTGCCCGTCCTCTGTGATCACCTGCATGACCCTCCCTGATGGGGCAAAACAGATTGCCAGTGGCAGGATATCAACTACTGTTCCAGAGTAGTCAACTGTCTGTGCTGGTTGGCCAGCGTACTGCAGTTGGAGCATGTAGACTCCACTCAAAGTGACAGGTGAGTCGCATTTGACGTCCAACCGCAGACCATCTTGGCTGAATGTGATAGCTGGCACCACGGCATCGCCACCGTCAGCCGGCCGCAAGGTGACTGCAAAATCTGTGGGATCTATATTTAGCCCGGCGTCGAAACTGAGGGTGAAACTGCTGTCACTGGCAAAGCAGCGCAACCCATCAACTTGATAGAACCAATCGCCCATCAAGAACGCCTGCTCCACTACCCTAACGGTCGCGGCAGCAAACTGCTCACCACCGTATGCTGCCAGCAGTTGGTAATTACCGGTTTGCAGCGGGCTCTCAATATCCAGCAGGCAGGTGATCTCATCCACGCCGCCGACCACCGAGTCTGCGCGCAAGCTGCCAACGTTGTTGCCGCCAGAGCCCTGCAGGGACACGGTCAGCAGGTCCAAATCGACAATACCCTGTGGTTCGTACATCCCGACCATGAAAGAAGTTGTATCCAAACCAATGGAGTATGTCATCTGCGGCCCCTGGTGCCCGCCACTCTGTTCAGCAGAGCTTACAGGAGCGCCGACAACCGTCATTTCCCAGATTGATGGAGCGGTTGCCGCGTCCGTACGCATCGAGATAGGTGAGAGCAAGCCGCGGCTCTCTCCGCTCAAGTTGTTGCAGGTGATCAACCAGCGATAATCCTGGTCCTCAGATAAATCTGCAGGGACCGTAAAGCTGCCCTGTACCTGATAGTAGTTGATGAAACGGTAGGCCAGCGGGTGATAGGCCACGCTTGCCACCATGGCCATCGGCTGCAGGTCGGGCACCCGCTGCTGCACGCGGCCCAGCTCATCTACCTCTACCAACTCCAGTTGCACGGGGCCAGGGCCCAGGTTGGCGATGTGCCCGCTAACCTCAATTGTCTGACCAGCCTGAAGGGAGGCAGTGTTACTGTCTGTCAGAACAGCCGCTTCATAGCGCTCCGGCAGTGAGGCGATGCTGTTTTTCGATCGTGAACTGTTCCGACAGCTCGAATGAGCCTCTAGTGAAGTACAGGCTGTAACGCCCAGTCAGGCAGAGCGGCTTGCCCTGGTCAGTAAACTGCAGCACCAGCCTGCCTGAACCGTCATAATCCACTGTTCGCTCATCCAGTGGGTACCAGTTATAATACTCATCTGCTGCCTCCAACTTTACCGTATACTCTCCCGCCGGAAAGTTGACCAGGTCAGCGCAGATCTTGGCGACGGCAGCGTCCACAATTTCAATCTGAGAGAACCGCGTGCCGTAATCTGTCCACACCTGATATGCCTCGGTCAGCAAAGGCTCTTGATTAGCTGATTCAATCACCAGATCATAGAGCACCTCTGATGACTCTGCCAGGTATCCATCCACAGCTTCCAGGCGATAGACAAAGTGGGATGCGCCGTGGGCGGTTTTGCCCAGCCACTCTCCTTCTGTATGCACAAAAACCGTGGCGCCGTCATCAGGGTGCTGAAGAGTGAGACTGAGCTCATCAGGATCCTCTGCTCCAAAGACGGTTACTTCAATCAGCACTGCCGCGTCGCCTTCGACCCAGGCGGCCCTGTCCACTCCCCGCCAGGATCGACCCGTCACCAATAGTTGATCGGTAACCTCCAGTTCATGGTCCCAACCAGGGAAAACCGTGCCATCGGCTACGGCTCGCAGGGCGTACTCTCCTGGCCGCAACCCGGCTGGCGCAGCCCAGGCAGCGGTAATATAGCCGTTGGACCCGCTTATTTTCGTGTCGCTGAGCCCAACAACTTGACCGCTGGCGTCTTCCATCGTGATCAGCGCTGCCACGCCACCCAACGCTTCACCCAAATCAACTATTACTTCCTGATACGCGCTGAAGGGCAGCACTTGGTCGACGTGCCAGTATTTTTCGATATCGTTTACGATGATTGTGCTGCTTTCGCTACCGATTGCCGCCATTTCCGCCAGCAGCTGTTCTGCCAGCAATTGCTGCTGATCCGGCAGTGCACCAGCTGGATCTAACGGGTCATAGTCAACCTCGCCGACGGGCTCCTGTGGAGTCTCCCCCGCCGGCTCGTCTGCTTCCGCCTCTTCTTCTGCAGGAGGCTCTCCCGATTCATCGCCTGGTGCAGACGGGTCCTGTGGGTCAGCTGCCGGTTCTCCCGGTTCTTCCTCTGAGCCCTCCACCGGGTGATCATCCAAATCAGAGTCGGGATCTTCTTCAGGCTCCTGTTGATCCCCCTGCCCCGCCGCCAGATCAGGGCCAGACGGCTCAGCCGGCAACTCCCCAGGGGGGGCCAAAGATTCCTCAGTTTCGGGGAGGTCACTTTTCTCCAGCATTCCAACCAGCGCTTCCCCATGCGTTCTAGGCAGTCGATTGATCCCAGCTGCGCTAATCGCACCAGGGAACAGCATTGTCAAGACCAGCAAAAGAGCTACTAAACGCTCACCCATTTTTCTTCTCATGCCATCACCTCCGCAGATTACTATCCTTGCCAGCACATCGTTCTTCTCGCTTGCTGTAGATCTATACATCGACCTCCTATTGGGAAATAGCACTTGACTGCTCTAATGCTTCACAGGCTACTTGAGCAGCGGATACCGACAACGGGAACAGAAGTCCTGGGAAATCAACTCCCTCGCACCACAAACGTTGCAGAAGATGATCCTGTCCTGGGATTTTTCGTATCTCTCGTATGAGCCAAGGCCGCCATGATAGCGCACGCGATCACCCAGGGCAAAATAGCCATAGCGGGCGGCATCGTTCTTAAATCGCATGGTATGCAGCTGGCCACTGTCGCTGATCACGCCCACTGTGTAGATGCAGAGGCTGGTTTCCCGCTGTGTTTGATGGTCAACCTGTCGGCGAAACTCGACCCGCTTATCCACTATCGTGCCATCCCATGTCTGGCGGCGGTTGCCACTACGAATTTGTACCAGTCCGACGATCACCAGCATGCCTGCCACGAATAGGCCCAGATAGAGAGCCTGTGGATTCTGCAGGCGCGAACCAGGAAGTGAACCGGCTAGGGCAAAGCCGACCGTGGCGGCGGCTGCCAGAACGAGGGAAAAGGCCGCAGGCCAGCGACTGGAGTGGCCGCGATATCCTACAAAGCCTGGTTCGTTGATCCGACTGGAAAACCCCACACCTCCCCCTCCCAGCTGGATGGGAGCTTCTGCCTCCTCAAACACAACAATCGGGATCGACTACAGGATGAGTTGGCATCATCAGCTCCTGGCGAAACGGGGCTACAGCTAGGACAATACATACGCTTTCCCCCTTCCCCACTTCTGGGCACAGATCACCTGAGCTTAATGGTATGACGACTGGCCGCTGAAGTCTTCACACAAAAGCGGCCATAAAGGATCAAAACACCTCACCCGAAATGGGTGAGGTGTTCATAAACTCCTATTCTATCGGCACCAGCTGTTACAATCGCTAAAGCGAATCTTTCAGCAGAAAGAATGGCCATTGCCCCTAGCATCTGCGGCTCACCTAAGTCTGCTCCATCAATAGCTTCACCAGCTCAGTTCTGTTCTTCACCCCCAACTTGGAGTAAGCATTCTTGACGTGGGTCTTGACAGTATTCTCACTGAGATAGAGCTCGGCGGCGATCAGCTTATAGGTGCACCCCCGGGACAACAGACCGACCACCTGCTGCTCCCGTTCGCTCAACTCTGCCGCCAACAACACGCTGCTGGGGGCAGCTGTCTGCTCCAGCGGGATCTGGGAGGAGAAGGAGGCCAAGAACGCATGATCCTTGAGCAGCGATGACAAGCGTTGGTGTAGCAGCGGCAGGATAATCAAGGCGATCATCGCGATGCCTAAGGCCAGAACTGAAGGATCTAGCGGTGGATTTTCCAGCCCAGTGATGGCGCTGCCGATTATCCCCCCCAGCAAAACGCCTAGCACATTTGCGGATAGCCCCCAGCCCATAATCCGAGCCGGGTTTTCGGTCGAGTCCAGCATTCCGCCCAGAATACTCCACCAGAAGAGATCGAAGATGCCACACGCACCCATCATCAATGTGTTTACCACCAGATAGGCAGGCGCTGACCGGTCCAAGGTCATGAAGAAGAGAAAGGCCAACCCGATCATGGCGATGGCGATGTATAGCGACAGCGCGCGATTTGTGGCCTGCAGGAACTGACGCAGAATTTGCAGTGCGGCGACATAGGGAACCGCCCAATACCAGCTGACCAGCCACTGGTGGTGGGCAAAAGCCGGATTGATCACCTGATACATCAGCCCAGAGTTGATCGTGAGCACGAAGATAAACAGGCAGAGCAACCCCAGTGGATACCACAAGCTGCTCGTCGATTTGCCGGCCGCAGGAGATGGGGCTGCCGAGAAGTCGTGGGTGGGGGGTGTCTGTTCTGGCAATCCCAGGATGAAGAAGAAGGCAAAGACCAATAAGGCAATGGCTGCAGCCAGGCCGGCTTCCGGCGAGAGATGCAAGGCCATCATGTTCACGCCGATCATCAGCAGGTTGGAGTAAATCAAAATTACGGCAGCCGTCTGTAACCGTTCGGGCGGAGGCGTGAAGTCCCGATAATAAAACCCCCAGGCTGCCACAAACATCCCGGCCAACACACCGGCAAGCAGCAAAGCATACCAGGCCAGTGATGGGCCGAAAAAGAATAGGCAGCTGCAAGCGACGCCAATCACGCAGGCGTAAAGCATCAGGTTCTTGGCCCCACGCATGGTCTTGATCAGATAGCCGGCGGCAGAGAGGCGACGAGATGAGCGGCTACACAACCAAACAACAACGCACGAAGTTCCATCCCATAATCAGCTGCTAGCGCCAGCAGTACTTGGCCTTGGAAAGGGAATGCCAACATCCAGCCAGAAAAACTGACCATAGCAACAGTGGCTAGACCGCGGTGGTCAATAGAAAGGCGAAAATCCGTTCCTATTCTGCTCATCGCCACCCCCTCCCTTCTCTGAATGATATTTTGCTATCTCGGGCCTTATCCCTGCGCGAATTGGGCTATTCAGCGAAAATAACTTGGCCATTAAGGTTGCCTGCAATCAAACCTTTGAGCGAGGAGTCATCCTGCTATCGCCTAGGATGTGCACAAACCCGCCGGAGGAAACCGGCGGGGTGATTGATCCAAGAGGAGAGTGGTTTCTTGGAACCGTCCCCAAGAACCCACTTAGTGGCCGAGCTGATGCAGCGGCGGCTCTTGCCCCTCAGGGAGAGGAGAGACGTAAGACTGGCCTTTGGTGTCCTGCTTGAGGCCCTGCTTAGCCGGTTCGATCAGCTCCGGCTGCTGCAGGAACCTGAGAGCGGACAGGCCGAGTACCTTGGCTGCCACCAACATGCCTTTGTGGCCGATGCTCATGCCGCTGCAAGCGGCGTACTGCCAGGAATGGCCGGGAGTGCCGATGGCATTGGTGGCCACCGTGAATTGGGCAGTAGGGGTGACCCAACTGACGTCGCCGACGTCGGTGGACCCGGCACTAACTTGGCCCTTTTCCAGCTTATCGGACACGAAATCCATCAGGTATTTGCCTGCCAAATCGACCCCGTGACGCTCCTTGAGCTGGGCGATGGCCTTCTGGTAATGCCCGGAGGGATAGCT
>JBMNFB010000008.1:0-5289 GCA_050949085.1 Bacillota bacterium | reverse complement strand
GGAACGTCTCTGAGGTGAGGACGGTGACGGTTCGTTGGATGGCCTCGTAGTGGACCACGAGGGAAAAGTCAGTTTCGGCACCCCAACTGATACCGAACCTGGGTCCTAAGCGAGGGGCATAGGGTATGCTGTGTCTACCACTCTTCCTCACCCTCGGCTCCTTCCTCAACGTCTGCATCTATCGCATTCCGCGGGGGGAGTCTATTGCCTATCCGCCCTCGCACTGTCCCCCAGTGCGAGGCGCGGCTGAGGCCCCTGGAGCTGATCCCGGTGCTCAGCTGGCTCCGGCAGCGGGGGCGCTGTCGGCATTGTGGACAGCCCATCCCCTGGCGCTACCCGCTGGTGGAGCTGCTGACGGCGGGCTTGCTCTGGCTGGTCTACCGGCGCTTCGGCTGGTCGCTGCAGTTCGTCTATTTTGGCGGGCTGACGCTGCTGCTCATCGTCATCAGCTTCATCGATCTGGACACGCTGCTGATTCCCACCGGGCTGGTGGCTGGCGGGGCAGCCTGGGCGATCATCTATAACCTCTATGTCGGCTGGCCCTGGAGCGAATGGCTGCTGGGCGGGCTGCTGGGGTATGGGGCATTCTATCTGCTCTACCTGCTCAGCCGCGGCGGCCTCGGGGGGGGAGATGTGCGGCTGGTGGGGCTGCTGGGCGTCGTCCTGGGCTGGAAGCATCTGCTGCTGGCCCTGGCCATCGCCGTCCTGGCCGGCGCCCTCGTTTCTGTGGTGCTGCTGGCGAGTCGGCGGGTCAGCCGCAAGACGGCCATCCCCTTCGGCCCCTTTCTGGCGCTGGGTGGCTACCTGGCGATGCTCTGGGGGGCGGAGATGGCCCAGTGGTATCTCGGGTTGTATCTTTGACACAGTTGGCTGGCTAGCGCCAGCCTGGCTTCTCAGCGGGCGAGACAGCGTTGTTCTCGCCCGCTCTTTACCAGAAGCACGCTGGAGGTGAAATCGATGAAGTCGGCCGAGAGTGGATTCACACTGGTGGAGGTGCTGGTCGCCCTGGGGATTCTCACCCTGGTGGTGGCGGCTGGCTTCGGCCTCGTGGCCCAGACCGTCAGTCTCAACACGCAGGCCAGGCTGCGGACCGGCGCCTTGCGGCTGGCTGAGAGCATCATCGAGCAGCGGCTGGCTGGTGTGAGTCCGGAGCTGGCCGATCCCGATTCACCCTATGCGTGTTCCTGGGATGAACCAGCAGGCGAGGGGGGCGGGGTCGACGGGCTGCAGCAGCTAGTCGTCACCGTCTCGTGGGAATATCAGGGCCGACCGCAGTCGCTGCAGATCGTAACCTACCGGGCGGTCGCTACAGGCGGTGTTAACCCATGACCTGCGATCGCGGCGGTTTCACGCTGGTGGAGATGCTGGTGGTCGTCGCCATCGCCGTTCTCCTCGTCACCGCCATCGGTGGCGTCACCGCTGGTCTGATGCGTTCCACGACGCAGAACCTGCGCCTGATCGAGCAGCAGGATGCGATGCGGTATGCTCTGGATGCTATCGTCGGCCAGCTGCGCCGTGGCACATCGCTGACCTATCCGGGGCTGCCGCTGGACGGCAGCCTGCTGGAGGTGCGGGACGAGGTGGGTAAGGTGGCGGTGAATATCCCGGAGCGCAGCGAACCCTTCGAGTTCGGCCTCAATGGCAACTCGATCTGGACCCGCTATCCCAGCGGTCCGATCTGTTCCCAGATCGACCAGCTTCAGGTTGGCTACGACCAGAGCAGCGGCCTGGTCACCATCGTGATGGTGTCCAGGGATGATATCCCGGGCGTTGAACGGGGTTTGCCGATTATCCTCAGGACCAGCGTAGTGTTGCGCAACGCTGGTGATTAAGATTTGATGGGGGCAAGAAAATGAGCCTGTTTCGCCACAAGCGGCTAAAGAAACATTACGGCCTGGATCTGGGTAACGGCACCATGAAGCTGGTGGAATTGATTCACGACACCCGGGCAAATCGGCTGCAGCTGGGGCGTTTTCTGGTGAAGGCGACGCCGACGTCGGCCATCGTCAATGGCGTCATTCAGGATCGAGCCAGGCTTACGGCTGCTCTCAGTGAGATCCGCCGGGAGTTTGGCGCCAGCAGTCTCGCAATCTCTACGGCACTGACCGGCCAGAGCCTGGTGGTGCGCCAGATCAGGGTGCCCCGGATGCCGGCAGATGAGTTTCGCCAGGTGCTCCAGCTGCAGGCCGACCGCTATTTCGGCATGCCCGCTCAGCGCCTGGCCGTCGATTTTCGGATTATTGATGAGCTGCCAGACAACCAGATGTCAGTCTTTCTCGTCGGTTCGCCCCGGCAGCCGATTCTGGAGCTGGTGGAGTTGCTGCGCGAAAACCGCATCCAGACGCTGCGGGTCGATATCGAGCCGCTTGCAGCGCTGCGTTCGCTGCGGCTGAGCGACGGGGTACCCCAGACGGCTGCCGACGAGACGGTGCTCATCCTCGATCTGGGGGCGGGGACTAGCAACCTGAGCATCTTCCATGGCGACCAACTGCAGTTGGTGCGGGTGATCGATCTCGGCGGCAAGGATTTGACCGAAGCCATCGCCCGGGATCAGCAGGTGGAGTGGGAGGAAGCTGAAGCGCTGAAGCGACAATATGGCATCGTTGCCGGTTCGCCCATCCACGCTGCCGTCGATCCAGTCATGCAGCGCTGGATGAATCAGGTGATCCTTTCGCTGGAGTATTACCAGATCGAACACCGCGAGGCGCCTATCCATCAGGTCGCGCTGGTCGGTGGGGGCGCGCGGCTGCTGGGCCTGCAGGCGGCTCTTGAGCGCAATATTGGCGAGATGTTTACTCGCCTGAGCCTGGAGCCACCCGAGATCAGGCTGGGCAATCCCTGCGCCCAGCTGGAGCTTACGCGAGATGCGGAGCTGGCCCAGGAGCAAGGGCCGGTGCTGGCCGTGGCCATTGGCCTGGCGCTAGGGGAGGTGATGGCTGATGCAACCAGTTAACCTGCTGCCCGATCCGCGAGAATTGCGCCGCGAGCGGCTGCGGGCTTCGCGCCTGCGTCTGCTGCTGGGCGGTGTCCTCATCTGGATCCTGTTGCTGGGGGGAGTCAGCGCTGGGCAATATTACTTCAGGCAGACTCTTGAGGAGCAATTGACTGAGGTGCAGCAGCAGGTTGCTGCACTGGAGCCGGTGGCGCAGCGCGTGACTGAACACCAGCAGCTGGCTGCTACTCAGCAGCAGTTGCGCCAGCTGGTGGAGACGAATACCGTTCGGCAGATGAGCGAACCCCTCGATCTGCTGGCCAGCCTGACGCCGCCGGAGATTGTTGTCAGCTCCGTTCGGCTGGACGGTGACCAGGTCGATCTGTCCTGCCAGAGCACGACACTGCCGGCCATCGGCCAGTTTCAGACCAATCTGCTGCAGGCGGAGCGTTTGGTCGATGTGAGTGTCGGTGCCATCAGCCTCACGGGACAGGAATACTATAGTTTTGGCGTCTCATTTCGCTACCAGGGAGGGGGGGAGCCATGAGTAACCGCTGGGAGCTTTCTGCACGGGAGGTTTTTCTCATCTGGGTGCTGTTGGCACTGATGATCGGGATGGGCTGGTTCGTGTTGCTCTTCTCGCCCTTCAACGAGGCCCTCGCCAGCCTCAAGGCAGATCTGGCTGCCGCCGAGACCCAGCTGGCCCAGCGTCAGCAGTGGGCGCGCACCGACAGCGAGCGGGCTGCCGCCATCACTGCCCTGCAGGTCGAGATCCAGGAGATCAGGGCGTCCCTCGATCAGCTCAGTTCTGATCAGGATCTGCTCAACTATCTGCATGCCCTGGTGGGGCAGGTTGGGGGTCAGATCCTTCATCTGGATCTGGCGGCTGAGCAGCTCAGCCTCAACCTGCTGCTGGACAGTTATGCCGCCGGACGATGGTTGGTAGAGCAACTGGAGCAGTGTCCCAATCTGCTGCCCCAGTCGCTGAATCTGACCGCCACCAGCGCTGGCTTTCGCCTGGAGCTGAAGATTGATCTTACGCGCGGTGATTCAGATGGCGGCGCGGCTACTGCCTATCCGCGGATGAATCCCTTTGCGAGGTGATGCCGGTGAACCAGAAAGGCAGCATTCTGGCCGGTGTACTGATCCTTCTCGCACTGCTGCTGCTCGTTGCCGTTCCCGTTCTGCAGGCGGCGACGGTGGAGTATCGGGCGAGCATCAACGCCCAGCTCGCTGCCCAGGCCTTCTATCTGGCCGAGGCAGGGCTGAAGCACTGTCAGCAGGAAGTGATCAGCGAGCTTAGCGCCGGGAGTGCCACTGCCCCAGCCCCCGTTTCTGGTGCAATGGGAAACGGGAGATACGACGCCACCGCGACATATTCGGATCCCGATGCGGATGGCAGGTTCAGGGTGACGATCAGGTCGACTGGGCGGGTTGGCACGCACGTAGCCAGGTCTGTGAAGACGTCTTTTGATGTCTTTGCCGGCGGGTATATATCAGCGTCTGGCATCCCAGCCGAAGCGGCAATGCATGCTTTGCATGTGCAAGAGGATAATGGGCTGATTGATGACGGAAAACTTGGGAAGAGCGGAGAGATTATTGGCCCGATCGGCGACCCCGCCTTGTTTGATGACTTCTATGGCCCCATCGAGCTCCCAGACCTGGGAGAACAGCGCCCGATTCCTGATAACCGCTATATCGAGAATGACGGATACTATGACGGGCTGGACCTATCGGGTCGCAAACATCTCACGATTAACACCCAGAGCAATCGTGTCACGGTTGTTGTGTTTGATCACATTGATCTGGACGACGGCACTATCGAGGTGACTGGGTCTGGGACCCTGGTCATTTATGTAAAGGGCTACATCGCTGTCGGCAAGAAATCTACCCTCACATCTGTCTCCCCTCAGGCGACTGTTGAGATCGTTTGTGATGGTGACCTCATCAGTATTGAGCAAGGCGACGGTAGTACGGGGCCTGTGGCGAACAGGACGCTGCTGTATGCTCCGAAAGCTACGCTAGAACTAGGAAATAACGCCAACCATATTGTGCACCAGGGTGCCGTCGTTGTCCGGGAACTGGCGGCTAAAGACAAGAAACAGTTACCCAACGCCAACAAGACGAGATTTGAGTATTCTGAGGAAGTCTTTGGGGCAGGGGCTGGTGGCTATCAGTTTGGTCAACAGACCTGGAGCAACGATGTCGACGACAAATAGCGCTCTTCTCGAGCGACCAGTTCTTCGTGTATGTGATAACGCTTTAGCAGGGGTGCCCTTTCATGAGCAGCGTGCCACAAAGCCGGGAAGGCTTTACGCTAATTGAACTACTGATCGGGCTGGCTATTCTCGCCCTGC
>JBMNFB010000007.1:0-26522 GCA_050949085.1 Bacillota bacterium | reverse complement strand
GCTTCTACCAGGAGAGCGACACCTTCATGCCGCTGCGTATGCTGGAGGAATACGGTGTCAGCCTCGGGTGGGACGGTGTGACTAGAACGGTGACCGTCGCTTACCGGGGCAAGACTGTAGTTCTAGTTGTGGACTCCACCGACGCCGTGATCGACGGGGTGGAGCGGGCCATCATCGGCGCCAGCGGCCGACAGCTCGCGCCCGTGTTGATGGAAGGTCGCACTATGTTGCCGCTGCGCTTCGTCTCTGAGGTGCTAGGTTTCAGGGTGCACTGGGATCCAAGTCACCTGATCACCGTGCGCCCGTAGCTTCAGTAGGTTTTTGGGGACGGGTCCTAAAAACCTACTCCACTCCATTGCAGGGTAGATCGGCGTTGCACCAGCGAAGAACCCCAAAACCGCCCCCCAGATTGGAGGGCGGTTTTGTTAGCGCTATTTATAATCGGTGATGGCACCGACGCGTCCGATGTAGAACCCATCGCTGAGGATGCCACCGTCGTTCTTGGTGCTGAAATGCTCTTCCTTGTAGGCGATCCCACCGGTGGACGCCTGGCTGGACCAATAGCGAAGGCCGACAATAACGCCGTCTTGGCGGAGCCAATTCATGAAAATCACACTGTGACCAGTGCCATTGGTTCGAGAGAAATCGATGAAGTCACCGGCCTTCGCGAATTCCCAGTCGCCGATCTGCTGACCCAAACCATATTTGACGATGGCGAAAGCGGGATTGCTCACTTCTTTTGATCCCTGGGCGGTGTACCATAGCAGCATGAAGTCCTGCAATTCGTTGAAAGTGATCTGGTTAAAGTCGTCCTTGCTCAGCCCTACTTCACTATTCCTGGCTTGCATGGCATGGAAAAACACCTCAAAGGTGATCCCTACGCAATGGCTGGACCGATTGCCGCTGGGGTGGGCCTTAAGCAGCAGCCTATCCTGATAGCGGATGTCGGCGGTGACGCCGTTGTAATTGGCGTAGTCCGTATTCAGTAGATAAGGATAGCTTCTTCCCTGATATTTGGAGATCGCGTCCATTACATAGTCGTTCAGCTCGATATGGAGGGCAGATCGTCTTTGCTCTGTCTGGCAGCTGGTCGGTTGCTTGCCCTGTGGTGCAGGACCTACCGCAGCAACCGGAGGTGATTCACTCCGTTCGCTGGCCCTCTGCGTCGCCTCGCTTGGCATCTGTGCCATTGATTGCGCATGTTGTTTAGTTTGTTGCAGTTGACGTACCTCATCCGGTATTTCCGGCCCCAATGCCTGCTGGGTTATGGTGGGCACAACATCCGGGATCGGAATCTCATATGTAGGTTGAACGTTCGGTTGGAGAGGGGTCCCTGCTAAGCCCAGCATCGATACCATCATTGTGCCTAGGGCGAAGGACTTAAGTCTAGTTTTTAGCATATATAGTTTCTCCCAGTCTATGTAGTTGATCTAATTATACTAGAACCCCAGAGTAGCTTTGTATGGATAAATTATCCTCTTTGACCGCTCTCATTCCCCCAGTCGCTCACGCGACAGCCCCCTCCTCGAAGGGGCCAAGACTTGCCTCCCTCTGACGAGGGAGGTGGCATGGCGTCAGCCATGAAGGGGGAGAAAACGGCTTTCTATTAGGTCCGATCAATGGCAAATGCTACGCCAGCCCCCGGCGTTTGCCGGGGGCTGGCGTTATCTGACGCTTGCTACATATTCTGCACGCCCAGCTGATTCAGCATCTCTTGCAGATCGGTGGTGGGGCGTTGGCAGTTGAAGCCGCTGCAGACATAGGCAGTGGCGTGATTGTTCATGGCCTGATGGTCGGTCACGAAAGGTGCTAACTCTAAATGACGCACACTACTAGCGCAGCTGTTCTGGGCAATGGCCATTCTTTCTGCTGAAAGATTCGCCTTAGTGATCATAATTCGGTCTCTGGACGCTGCCCTTCATTCTGTTCAATAAACCAAGGCAATAGGCCGTTTCTATAAACGGGAGGATATAACCTATGTTACGCTATATCGCTATTTTCGCAGTAGCAGGAGTCCTCGTTTGGCTCTTCACCCCTTTGGCGCAGAAGCTGTCTTACCGTTTGGGGATATTGGATATGCCCAATCGACGCAAGCAGCATGAAAGGCCTACCCCATTGATGGGCGGTTGGGCCATGTTGGCTAGCTTCTGTATCACAGCTTTGTTTGTGTTGCCCCTGGACAGTAATTTGCGGGGCATCCTTTTCGGCGCATTGATCGCTTTTTCCGTTGGCTTGGTTGACGATTACTGCAAGTCCCGCGGCAAGGAAATGGGAGCTGCACCGAAATTTTTGGGGCAAATTCTGGCCGCCTTGGTGTTGGCCGCCCATGGCGTGCGTATCTTCTATATCAGTCACCCCTTTGGCCTGGGGATGATCTTCTTCCCGATCTGGCTTTCTTACCTGACCACCATCATTTGGGTGGTGGCGGTGATGAATCTGATCAACTTTATGGACGGCTTGGATGGCTTAGCCGCCGGGATCACCTGTATCGCTGCCGGCACCTTGGCCCTGATCGCCTGGCAGATGGACCAGGGCGAGTCCGTCACCCTGGGGGTGCTGGTGTTAGGCGTTGCGCTAGGCTTCTTGCGTTTCAATCGTTACCCCGTTTCTATCTTTATGGGCGATATGGGGGCAAACTTTCTGGGATTTCTGCTGGGCGCCATCTCCGTTGTGGGCTCCTTTAAGAGCGCTACCCTGGTGGGCATCGCCGTGCCGGTGCTGGCCTTAGGTTTACCTATCTTCGATACTGCGCTGAACATCGTGCGCCGCACCCGCAACGGACAACCTTTCTACGTGGCTGACCACGGTCACACTCACCATCGGCTGCAGAACTGGGGGCTGACCCAGGTGCAGCCCGTGTTTGTGATGTACCTGATCAGTATCTGCTTCTCCCTTACCGCGCTGGTGGTGCTCTTCGCCAGCCGCTAGCGTTGTCATTCTGAACGCAGTGAAGAATCTTCACCTGGCAAAACCTTCAGGCGTTTAGGGCGATGGCCATTCTCTTGATTCGCCTTACGGCCGCCATCAGGCGGCCCGTTTATTTTCTAACCCCTTTACGCAACCTATCTGGGTACAGCTTGGGCCCAAGGTTGCTTCTTTGCGCAATAGCGCGCAGGAAGTGCCTGGCCAAAACAAGGGGGTGCTGACGATGGAGTATCAGTTCAAGCTGAATCCTGAACTGAGCGACGAGGATCTGCGCAAATTGAAACGGCGACTAGCAGAGCTGGCACAGGATGAGCAATTGCGGGTGCAACTGGATAGCAAGGATTCTCTGCAGCGGGCTAATCTGACCAAGATGTTGACCAATAACGGCTACACCTATCAGCCAGAAGGCGGTACGGAAGACGACGACCAATACCTGGTAGTGCGGCGGCTGCACTGAGGACTTCTTCACAGAGGATGGGTCTTCTTCGGAGGACCCATTTCTTCCGAATTTGCGTCTTGACACCCTTGTCAATCCTGTGATAGTTTCATCTAGGGAGAATGAATCAGATAATTCTATAAGGTTTGCACAAATAGAGGCGCGGATATGAGGGTACTCCACGGATATTTAGGTTCTGGTTGACTGAGGCTGTGGGGGAAGGCTTTATCCGCCGAAAGTGATTTAGCAGTTGCCAGCGCTCTTCACTTGGTTGGCGGAGGAACTCCGACCAACTGTTGCAAAGTATTTGCATCGAGCTATTTCAATTCTTGCGAGTTGAAATGGCTCTTTTATTTTTCTAAGCGAGGAGGAGTCATATGGACAAGATGATCATCACTGCCGCCATCTGTGGTGCCGAGGTGACCAAAGAACAGAACCCAAACGTGCCTTACACGGTGGAGGAGATCGCCAAAGAAGCGAGGCGCGCTGCCGAGCAGGGCGCGAGCATCATCCACCTGCACGTGCGCGAGGATGACGGCACTCCCACCCAGAGCGCGGCCAGGTTTGCCGCTTGTATGGAGGCGATTCGCACTGAGTGCCCGGCGGTGATCATTCAGCCTTCAACCGGCGGCGCGACCGGCATGAGTAACGAGGAGCGCCTGCAGCCCCTGAGACTGCAGCCAGAGATGGCCTCTCTCGACTGCGGAACCTTGAACTTCGGCGGAGATGAGATCTTTCTCAACACAGAGAACACGATTATCGCCTTCGCCGAGAAGATGAAAGAACTTGGGGTGAAACCGGAGCTGGAAGTGTTCGATCAGAGCATGATCAACACGGTACACCATCTGGTCAGGAAAGGTATCATCGTCGCCCCGCTGCACTTCAACCTGGTGATGGGTGTTCGGGGCGGCATCGGGGCCAGTCTGCGGGAGTTTTCCTTCTTGGTGGAGAGCCTGCCGCCGGGGGCGACCTACACAGCCACCGGTATCGGGCGTTCTCAATTTGGCCTGGTAGCTATGGCGGCTGTGACAGGAGGGCATGCACGGGTAGGGTTTGAAGACAACCTGTACCTCGAGCGGGGGCGGTTGGCCAAGTCTAACGGCGAACTGGTGGAGAAGGCGGTTAGGATTGCCAGGCTGCTGGGTAGAGAGATAGCTAGCCCTAGTGAGACGCGGGCATTGCTGCAGCTAGCGAGGGGTGATTAGCGATGAAAAGGGGATGTAAGTTCGGCAGCCATCGCGTGATCAAGCCGCAGGGAGTGTTGCCACAGGCTGCCTCGCTGATCGACAACGATATGACCATCTACGACAACGAGATCCTGGTTGACGTGCAGGCGCTGAACATCGACTCTGCCAGCTTCGCCCAGCTGAAGCAGGCCCATGGGTGCGATGCTCAGGCCATCGGGCAGGCGATTATGGATATCGTCAACCAGCGGGGGAAAATGCAGAATCCGGTCACCGGATCCGGCGGAATGCTGATTGGAACGGTGGCGGCCATCGGCTCCAAACTGGCCGACAAGATCGACCTAGCGGTAGGCGACGAAATAGCTACTCTGGTCTCGCTGTCGTTGACACCTCTCCACATCGAGAGCATCCAGCGCATCCATTTGGATATCGATCGGGTGGAGATCGTCGGCCAGGCGGTCCTGTTTGAGAGCGGCATCTATGCCAAGTTGCCCTCGGACATGTCGCGGGAGTTGGCATTGGCCGCCCTGGATGTGGCCGGCGCGCCGGCGCAGACGGCCAAATTGGTGCGGCCCGGGGATCGGGTGCTGGTCATCGGTGCCAGTGGCAAGTCTGGCATGCTCTGTTGTTATGAGGCGATGAAACGGGTGGGGCCGACCGGCCAGGTGATCGGCTTGGTGCGCACCGAGGAGTCCCGGCAGCAGCTGCAATCGCTGGGGTTGTGTCAAGATTACATCCTGGGCGACGCTACCAATAGCATGTTGGTCTACCAGATGCCCGCTGCGCCACAGCTGCAGCGGATACATATGATACTTAATAAACGTGCGCATCAGCTCGGCCTGCTCATTGCTCAGCCGAAAGTCGTCTTTCTCGACGAACCGACCATCGGCCTGGACGTGGTGGCGCGGCGCAAGATGCGCGATCTGATCAGGAGCATCAACCAGGTGGACGGGGTCACCGTCTTCCTGACTTCCCATGACACAGGCGACATCGAAAACCTCTGCCGGCGCGTGGTGATGATCAATCAGGGCGAGATCGTCATCGATCAGCCGATGGCCAAGCTGAAGTATCACTATCTGCAGGAGAAAATCATCGATGTCCGGCTGGAGAACTCCATCGACAGCGCACCAGTCATACCTGGTGCGCGGGTGCTGAAACACAAGGGCCGGGGGTGAAGCTGGCGCTGGACACCAACCGCCTGAGCATCGACGAGCTCTACATGGCGCTGCGCCAGCTCTCGCCCATCGCCGATATCAACATCTCCGATCCGCCGCTGGAGGAGATCATCGCCCGCATCTATGGCGGAGACCGCCCGGCGGCGAGCGATGAAGGGAGTGATGGATGATGCAGATCAGCCGACGGCTGGGCAAATACACCGCCGTCACCCGGGTCGCCGTTACCAACCGGCTGGCCTACTGGCCTGAACTGGCCGCGCGCGCCGGCTTCTTCGCCCTGATTCTCTTCATCTTCTCGCAGCTCTGGGGGAAGCTGCTGGGTAGCCACGGCAGCCTGCTGGGTTTTGATCGCGTCCAGCTGGTCTGGTATCTGACGATCACCGAGGTGCTCACGCTGAGTCGCACCAGCCTCGTCAGGGAAGTGACGCAGGACGTCAAGTCGGGGCAGATCGCCTACCTGCTCCTCAGGCCGAGCCAGTATGTCCTCTATCAGTTCGCCAACTACCTTGGCGAGATAGTGGTAGCACTCCTGCTCAATTTCCTGGTGGGCAGCGCCGTAGCTACGCTGCTGGTGGGGCTGCCGCCGCTGACGCCCGACGGCGCTGCGCAGGCGCTGCTGCTCACCGGCATCGCCCTGTGTCTGCAGTTCCTTGTGCTGATCGGCATCGCTCTGCTCAGCTTCTTTGTGGAGGAGAGTGCGCCCTTTCAGTGGATCTATTCAAAGATGCTTTTCACACTGGGCGGGCTGTTTATTCCCATCGACATCTACCCCGAGTTTTTCCGCAAGCTAGCGGCGGCGCTGCCCTTCCGCTCCCTCGCCTATGGACCGGCGCGGGTGTTTGTAGCACCCGATAGGCAGCTCTTTGCTGAGCTGGCTGGACGCGGGCTGATCTGGATCGGGCTGCTAGCGCTGCTGGTGGCCTGGGAGTACGGCAAGGGGGTGAAACGGGTCAATGTCAACGGTGGCTAAATACTGGCGGTTTCTCACCGCTCAATGGAAGGTGAACCTGGCCTCGGCCATGGCCTACCGGGTTAGCTTTCTCTCGCAGACTATCTTCATGTTCCTGAACGATGTGCTGCTGCTTTTTATCTGGTGGGTTCTGCTTGAGCGCTTCCCGGATATCGGCGGCTGGGGGATGAGCGAGATCTGGCTGATGTGGGGACTCTCAGCTGGCGGGTTTGGTCTCATGGCCATCTTCTGCGGCAACAGCTACCAGTTCGGCGAACTGATCGCCGCTGGGCAGCTGGATTATTACCTGGCTCTGCCGAAAAACCCCCTGCTACATATTCTGGTCAGCCGCATGAACATGTCCGGGGCGGGCGACCTGATCTTTGGCCTCCTGATAGGGGCAATGGGCTGCTACGCCACCAGAGCGAGCTACCTGCTCTTCCTGCTGTTCATGACGACTTCGGGGGCAATCCTGGCCGGGTTTTTCTCCATCTGGCAATGCCTCCCCTTCTTCATCGGGCGGGGCGATGTAGTCGGTCGACAAATCGGCGAGAGCCTAATCAGCTTCTCCACCTATCCGGGCACCATCTTTCAGGGCGCAGCGCGGTTCATCACCCACTTTGTCATCCCCGCCGGCTTTGCGGTTTACCTGCCGGTGGAGTTGCTGGCCAGCTTTACCTGGAAGGGGCTGCTCAGCGTGTGGCTGGCCGCCCTCGTCGTCTGGGTGATTGCAGTCCTGGTCTTCCGCGCCGGCCTGCGCCGCTATGAATCAGGCAACCAGATGGTGATGCGGGGGTAGGATGTACAGCTAAAGGCACTGTGACAAGACAAGTAGCTCCCTGGGGTACTTCCTCAGGGAGCCTTCTACGGCAACAGGTCGTGCACGTTCCGCAGGATCCATTCCTCCTGGCGGCCTCCGTCTACGAGAATCCGCCATTTCACGGTCGCTATTTCGGAAGCGGCAAAGCACGAATACTGTTACCGCTAACCACCAACAGCTGATCTCCATGTAGAACAAGGGCACGGACAACCCCTTTCCCTGGTAGTGCCACGCAAGACTGAAGGCGAGGTACTGGCTCGCTGAAGACTAAAGGCGGGGTGTAGGCCCCGCCCTTCCGCTTGCATCTGACCTTCCGCATGCAGCGTGCTCGCCTATTTCTCCGCCGGGATATTGGCCGCGCCGCGGTAGATCAGGCCGCGCGCGGTGTCCAGCGTCACCAACTGGCCATCCTGCAGGAGGCTGGTGGCGCCAGGCACACCGACAATGACCGGCAGCCCCAGGTTAAGGGCAACAACTGCGGCGTGCGAAGTGAGGCCGCCTTCCTCGGTCACGAGGCCGGCTGCCTTCTCCAACAACGGCACATAGTCTCTATCCGTCCCAATGGCCACGAGGATGCTGCCGTCCTTAATCTCCTTGCCCCTCGCCTCCTTGGCGGTCTTGCAGACGACCACGGGGCCGGTCGCCGGCTGGCTGCCGATCCCCATGCCGCGCGCCAGGACATCGCCCACGATGTGCACTTTCAGCAGGTTCGTAGTTCCGGGCACACCCATGGGCACGCCAGCCGTGACCACCGTCAGGTCGCCGTTCTTGATCAGGCCGGCATCCAGCGCCTTGGCAGTAGACGACTCCAGCATTTCATCGGTGTTCCTATGCTTCTCACCCACGATGGGATGCACCCCCCAGTAAAGATTTAGCCGCCTGGCTACGCTGGCGCTGGTGGTTACGGCGATGATCGGCGCCTCTGGCCGGTAGCGCGAAACTCGGCGCGCCGTGCTGCCGGACTCGGTGGCGGTGATGATGGCGGCGGCACCCAGGTCGCGGGCGGCCTGCACCGTAGCATGGCTGATGGCATCGGTAATGCTGATCTTCTTTTCCCCCGGGCGCGGCAGCAGCCCCTGCGATTTCAGAGCTCGATCGGTGCGCACAGCAATGCGCGCCATCGTCTCCACCGCCTCTAGCGGATAACGCCCGTTGGCTGTTTCGCCAGAGAGCATCACCGCATCAGTGCCGTCCAGAATCGCGTTGGCAACATCGCTGGCTTCCGCCCGGGTGGGGCGCGGGTTGCGAATCATCGAATCCAGCATCTGAGTGGCGGTAATCACCGCCTTGCCGTGGCGATTGGCCTGGGCGATCATCTCCTTCTGGATCAGGGGGACTTCCTCCGCCGGAATCTCCACACCCATATCGCCGCGGGCAACCATTAGGCCATCGGCCACCTTCAGGATCTCGGCCAGATGCAGGACGCCCTGCTGGTTTTCAATCTTGGCGATGATCGGGATGTCCGCCGCTAGCTCCTCCAGGAGCTGGCGCAGGGCCAGCACATCGGCGGCGCTGCGCACAAAGGACTGGGCAATGAAATCGCAGCCCAACTCCACCCCCAGCCGGATATCCCGCCGATCCTGCTCCGATAATGCAGGCAGCTGCAGCGAACGCCCGGGGACGTTCACTCCTTTGCGGTCACTGACAACCCCGCCAACGACCACTTCACAGACCAGATCGCGGTCGGCAACTTCCACCACGCGCAGCTCCAGCAGGCCGTCGTCAATCAGCACGCGATCGCCTGGCTGCAAGTCTGCGGCCAGCTGCCCATAGCTGACACTGACACCCTGCTCATCGCCCGGCCGGCCGTCCGCATAGAGCACGAAACGCTGCCCACACTTCAGTTCAACCTTCCCTGCCGCGAACGTGCCCAGGCGAATCTCCGGCCCCTTGGTATCCAGCATGATCGGCAGGTGAACGCCCAGTTCTTCGGCCGCTGCCCGGATCCGCTGGAAGCGGGCCCGCTGTTCTTCGTGCGTGCCGTGTGAGAAGTTGAGCCGGGCCACATCCACTCCCGCCATAATCAGCCGGCGCAGCAGGGCCGGGGCATCGCTGGCCGGGCCGATGGTCGCTACTATCTTTGTATGACGCAAGGTCTCTCACCGTCCTTATACTAGAGGATTTAGCTTCGGTGTCGCGAATATCCTGCCAGATCTGCGGCGCAAATAAACCCTCGAAAAAATGGCCTGACCGTATTGAGCCTGACGTAATTTTCGCATACACTCGTATTACGGAGGTGATATAGATGCTCTTTTGTACTCAGTGTAACCAGACTTATCCTGTAAACCAGCCGCGTTGGCGCTGCGAATGCGGTTCCTATCTGACGCTTAGAACCGAGGGAATCTTTGACCCTGAGGAACTGGCCAACCGCCCCCCTACCATCTGGCGCTACCATGAGGCCCTCTGCATCGAGGATCAGCAGAATATCGTCTCCCTGGGAGAAGGCTTTACGCCCCTGCTCGCTGACACCCTCTTTGAGCAGCCGGTCTATCTGAAGATGGACCAGCTCTGCCCCACCGGCTCCTTCAAGGACAGAGGGAGCAGTGTGATGGTCAGCAAACTGAAGGAATGGGGCATCGACCGGGTCGTTGAGGATTCATCCGGCAATGCCGGCGCGTCCGTCGCTGCCTACACGAGTCGGGCTGGCATCAGGAGCAGCATCTACGTCCCGGCCTACACATCCCTGGGCAAGACGGCCCAGATTGGCCTCTACGGCGCCAGTCTGGTCAAGGTGCCTGGCACGCGAGAGGACACCACCAAAGCGGTGTTGCAGGCTGCTGAAGAGACCTTCTACGCCAGCCACAACTGGAGCCCCTATTTTGTGGCCGGTCTGAAGACGCTGGCCTATGAGATTTGCGAGCAGCTGGGCTGGCAAGCTCCAGATTGGGTGGTGGCACCGGTGGGAGGCGGCAGCCTGGTGTTAGGAATCTACCAGGGCTTCAGTGATCTGCTGCAGGCCGGCATAATCGATAAGTTGCCCCGGCTGGCGGCAGTGCAGGCAGAAAACTGCGCTCCGGTCTATCAGGCCTGGAAACAGCAGCTGGACGATATTCCCGCCATTACCAAACTGGAGACCGTGGCCGAAGGCATCTCCATCTCCCGGCCGGTCAAGGGCAGGGATATCCTGCAGGCCATCTACGCCAGCAACGGCGTCGCCATCACTGTCAATGACGAGGAGATCTGGCAAGCGATAGAGATTCTTGCCAACAGGGGCATCTATGTTGAGCCGACCTCCGGCGCGGCCCCTGCCGCAGTCAAACATCTGCTGAAGCAAGGGCTTATCAGCCCGGGAGAACGCGTTGTCGTTGAACTGACGGGCATGGGCCTGAAAGCAACCGATAAGATCCTGGCCCACCTCAGCGAATAGGCGAGGCTGGTCGGACGGCAGTGGCATTCCTGCCGGAAGCGGGAGAATAACGGATGAAACAGGGGCTCCTCCGACGAGGAGCCCTTTGGCCATGCAAGTATCAGAGCGGCGTAGGGCGAAGAGTCGCCCTGGCCCGCGATCGCCGATCTAGCTGCAGCAGCGCAGCGGCCGACAGCCCGACGAGAGCCCAGGTCAGGGCTACCCGTCCCCATCCGCCGCCATCTGCCAGCCAGCCATTCAGCACGCCGGAAGCAGCCGCTCCAAGATAAGCGGCAGCATCCAGCACGCCAGCGACGGTGGAGGTCAAACCATAACGCCGAAACCGCAGGGGGATCACAGTCAGGAGCAGGGTATTCGCTCCATAGACAAGGCAGGACGCCAGTGCCAACAATGGGGCACTGCCCAGAAGGCTTCCCCTGACAAAGGCCAGACCAGTGGACGTCAGCCCGCAAGCAGCCAGCAGGATAGCGATGGCCGAGCGCTCTTCGCCCCGGCAGGCTCTGGTTACCCAGCCAGAAAGGGAGATGCCGGCGAGATTCATGGTGGGAATCAGCAGGCTGGGCAGGGTGACAGCGGCGGCCCCCAGCCCAGGGATCTCGGAAAGAATGGTCGGCCCCCAGAGGTTGATGCCTTCCTTGATAATCCCTTGCGCCAGGCAGCCAGAAGGCGCAGAGCCAGTGGCAGAGTTCTGGCGAAACCAAACCAGAGGTTGAGCAGGGCAGACGAGACTAAGCCCAACCCGATAAACCAGCGGCTGCTAACCCGGTCGCCAAGAAATCCATTGGTGACCTGGCCAGGGGCATAGGTCCAGAAGAAGCTGCTGCCGATGATTCCCAGGCTGGCCTTGCTCAGCCCAGTTGCGCCCCAATGGCAGGCAGTGCCACTGAGATGTTCATCCGGCAGAAATAAGCCAACAGAGCAGAAAAATCCGCCGTTGCCAGCCGGACTTCTGAGCATGCACTAACTTCCCCACCCTCCTACCCATATCTGGCCATCAGGCCCAGAGGGGAGATTCTTCGCTGTCGATGCTTAATCCTGCTAGCAGGGGGTTGGGAAGGCGCTGCTGGCAGAAGGTCGTAACGGAATCAACCAGGGAAGAAACGCCTAGGAGCAAAAAAGGGGCTGTCGATTGCCTCAGCCAGGGCATCACCCCTCCTGGCGCATCGATGTCTCCAGAATTAGGGTATCAAGTGAAACGAGACGGGGAGCAGCAATGCATCTCAACGAACCGGAGGCGTCAGGAGACAATTATTGCGACAGCCCCTATCTTTTCCGGTTATTTAGCGAGCAGGCGGGAGTCTTTCGAACGACTTGCTCTCCAGATTGAAGGCGAGGATGGATCCATCCTGTTTGTATTTCAGCACATAGATGTAGCCGTCGACCAGCTGGTAGTCCGGCTCGATCTCAGCGGTGCGACAATTATTCTCCGCGCTGGCGAATACCCTGCCGCTGGTCATGTCCTGTACCTTCCAATACTCGTCGACATCCTCATAGACAATATAGTCACCCACGATATTCACGGTGCAATCGATGATAGCTGGAATCTCGGCCTGGGCCACAATCCCCTCGCTTGGGTCGTAATTCTGCTCAAAGGACTGCAGAAACCTGATGCCCTGCAGATCGGCCCTGGCTGTCTCAACTACAAACAGATCGGCATATCTCTTTTTCTGCGTGTCATCCACTCGCGTCCGGTACCCCAGCAGATGCCTTTCGCCCACTGCCTTGATGCTCAGGCCGTGCCCCAGCAGTTCATCCGGCCAGGCCACCTTCTCTTCCCAGATCACTGCTCCATTGCCAGCCACCGTCACCAGCGAGGCGGTTAGCTGGTCAGCCGATGCTATCTGATGATGATAGAGCAGGAGCTTGGTCTCGCCTTCGCCCGTCTCCAGAATCACACCGTCGCCCTCTGGGTACCCGTATTCACGACAGATGTCGTCTATCCGGGCATAATCGAAGGGTTCGGCTTCAACCGCCGGGCGCTGGCAGCCGACCAGGCAAACACAAAACAGCAGACCCAACATAGACAGCGTCCGCTTCACTTCCCGTCACCCCTTTCCCCCGCGCTCGAGGAAGCCTTTGCTAAATATTGGACGTTAACGACGGTGATGGTGCTCCCTTCCAATACAGAGGGAAACCCTTCGTTACTGCGTTCAAGAGCACGGCTATCCGGTGCCACCCCGCTCGTAAGCTCCACTGCCTGGGCATGATATATCACGTCTGCTGCCGATACTCCTGCCGCCGCACGAACTCCTGCGCCTCCTCCCTGCTCTGCACCTGCCCGCCCGCCTGGGCTTCCAGCAGCAGCGCCTTCGCCTGCCGCAGCCAGGGGCCGACTGGGCGACCGACTGCCGCTGCGATCTCGTCGCCGCTCAGCAGCGGTCTGGGTGCGATCACCTGGTCATGCTGGGAGAAGTAGGCGTGGAGCATGCGCTCCACCACCTGCTGATGCTCGACAAAAGTGTCGCTCCCCTCCACATCCTCCCCCTTGGCCAGATGGTCGGCCAGGGTGAAGAGCACGATCAGCACTCCCCAGCGCCCGGTGCGCCGATAGAGGCGGTGGATCAGGCGGTCATCCAGATGCCCGCTGCGCCACAGCTGCAGCGGATACATATGATACTTAATAAACGTGCGCATCAGCTCGGCCTGCTCATTGCTCAGCCGCAGGCGTCGCGCGACTTCGCCGATCATCTGGGCACCGACCTGCTCGTGCCCGTAGAAGGTGACCCTTCCCTTGCGGATGGCACGCGTCGGCGGTTTGCCGATATCGTGCAGCCAGGCGCCCAGCATGGTGGCAACCTGAAGCGGCTGCGGCAGCGCCGCCCAATAATCCAGGGCCGCCGACCGGACAGCTGGCGGGATATACTTTCCCTGCTGTACGATCTCCGTAAAGGCTGCGAAGGCGCGCAGGCTGTGGTCGTCCACCGCAAACGAATGGTACTGGTTCTGCGTCACCCCCTGCATGGCACTGGCCTCGGGCAGCAGCACCTCGGTGACGCCGAGGCTGTTCAGATAGGTCACGCCCAGCGCAGCCTCGTCATCCAGCAGAATCTTCCCCAACTCCTGCGAGATGCGCTCGGGCGGTGCGTCGGCCACATTCCTGGCGGCCTGCTTGAGCTGCTTCGCCATCGCGTCATCAAAGCTCAGATCGCGGCTGATCAGCAGGCGCACTCCCCGCAGCACGCGTACCGGGTCCCTGAGCAGCGCATCAGGAGAGGCGGGCCGCAGGCGGCCCTGCCTCAGGTCTGCTTCGCCACCCAGCGGATCGGTTAGCTGCAGTTCACCACTCAGCCAGGCCGCCACCGGGCAGGCCAGCGCATTGCAGGTAAAATCGCGCTGCCTGAGGTCTTCCTCCAGCTTGCCCTGCAGTTGGGACAGGTCTAGCCGTTCACCCTGCGCCGTGGTTATGCGCAGCATCTCGCGCTTTTCGTCCAGCCAGTAGCCAGTGCAGCCCTGCTCCCGCCAGAAACCGACGGGAATGGCACGGGGAGAGCAGGTCAGCGCCAGGTCCAGCTCTTCCGGGGCAATGCCCAGAAGGCGATCACGCACCGCCCCGCCCACTACAAAACCTGTTTCCCCATTCGACTCCAGCCAGCGCAGCAGCTGCTGCAACAGCTCCACCTGTCACCACTCCTCCTGAAAAGCTTTCTGGGTTGCGTGCAGTTCGCCTTCATGCCTGACGTTTCGCCATTGCCCGGGCAATGTCCTGCCGTAAGATGGAGAAAAACAGAAGAGGCAGATCGCTGCCTGCCCCCTCTGCTGCCGTCAGCCTCGGCGCGACTGCTCTGGCATGTCGATTTTGCCGTCCCTTGCTTCCATCTCCGACTCGGCGAACCGGATCATCTTCCGGACCATGTTCCCGCCGATCGTTCCGACCTCACGGGTAGTCATCTCGCCCCAACCGCGTTCTTCGATATCATCGGCAAGTCCCAGTTCTTCTGCAGTCTCATACTTCAGTCGCTCCAAGGCCGATTCGGCCTGTGGAAGTAACGGTCGCCGTCTGCGTTGGTTGGCCACGCTTGACAAACCTCCTTCCAGAGGAAGAGACACTTCCTCTGGCTTAGTATGACTTGCCGCTCGCGTTTTTCATTCCCGGCACAGCTGCAGGAATTGAATGCGGCGTGGCAAACTAGCTATTACAGCATCTGTGCATTGTCTTTGGAGGGGATGAAGATGGAGATCAGGAGGGCAAACCCGGCCGACCGGCCTGCGGTACTGGAACTTATCAGCCGCGTCTGGGAAGACGACTACATTCACTATTGCTGGGACGAATGGGTGGAGGACGCGGCAGGGGGCGTGCCGCTGGTGGCCCTGCACGAGGGCAGACTCGTGGGCATCGCCTATATCCATTGGCTAAATGAACGGGTTTCCTGGCATCAGGCCCTGCGCGTCGACCCGGATGCGCGCCGCCTGGGTATTGGCACTGCCCTTGGGCAGGCCTGCCTGAGGGAAGCCAGAGCCCACGGCCGCCAGCTGGCCCGCCTGCTGGTGGACGCTGATAACACACCATCGCTGAGGATGACGGCCCGCCTCGGCTTTGAAAAGGTGCAGCACTGGTATGAGCTGGCCAAATCGGATCTGTCTGATCAGGGGCCAGAGCTGCGAGAACCGACCGCAGCGGAGCTGCCCCTGCTCCTGCGCCTGGCCGAATCCCAGGGAGAGCGATACTGGCATAGCGACTGGGAGACCCACGACCTCAGCCTGAGCGCGCTGCAGCAGGCCAGAGCCAAGGGCTGTCTGCGGGTGCTGGCCGCCGCTCCCCCGGCCGCGGTGGCCGATATCAACATCGAGGGGGATGGCGACTGCACTGTGGGCGCGCTGGTGGGCGACGCGATCGCCGCCAAGGAGGCCATGGTCAAGCATAACTTGCAGGGGACCGTTCGCTATTACGGATGCCCGGCAGAAGAAACCCTGGTGGGCAAGGTGTTCATGGTGCGCGACGGATTGTTCGATGATGTGGATATTTCTATGACCTGGCATCCGGGCACCGACAATGTCCTCTGGTCGGCCAGCTCCTTGGCGATGAACTCGGCCAAGTTCACTTTCCATGGGCGCTCTTCGCATGCGGCTGGTGACCCCGAAAACGGGCGCAGTGCTCTGGACGCCGTGGAGTTGATGAACGTCGGTGCCAACTACCTGCGCGAGCACGTCTCTACCGACGCACGCATCCACTACGTGATCACCAACGGGGGTGGTGAGCCGAACGTGGTTCCTCCTATCGCCTAGGTTTGGTATTACGTGAGGGCACCTAAGCGCAATCTGGTCGAAGAGATCTTCGTCCGCCTGAACAAGATCGCCGAAGGTGCCGCCTTGATGACCGAGACCAGTTTCGATGTGCAGCTGCTCAGCGGCTGCCACAACACCCTGCATAATGACGTAGTCGGCGAGGTATTATTGGAGTCGATGCAAGCGGTGGGTGCGCCCCAGTTCAGCCAAGAAGACCAAGAGTTCGCCGAGAAGCTGGCCGAGAGCTATCCCTCCGGGCATTACCAGAAGGCCATCGCCCAGCTCAAGGAGCGTCACGGGGTCGATTTGGCAGGCAAATACCTGATGGATTTCGTGTCCGATAAGCTGGAAAAGGGCCAAGTTAGTGCCGGGTCCACCGACGTCGGCGACGTCAGTTGGGTCACCCCTACTGCCCAATTCACGGTGGCCACCAATGCCATCGGCACTCCCGGCCATTCCTGGCAGTACGCCGCTTGCAGCGGCATGAGCATCGGCCACAAAGGCATGTTGGTGGCAGCCAAGGTACTCGGCCTGTCCGCTCTCAGGTTCCTGCAGCAGCCGGAGCTGATCGAACCGGCTAAGCAGGGCCTCAAGCAGGACACCAAAGGCCAGTCTTACGTCTCTCCTCTCCCTGAGGGGCAAGAGCCGCCGCTGCATCAGCTCGGCCACTAAGTGGGTTCTTGGGGACGGTTCCAAGAAACCACTCTCCTCTTGGATCAATCACCCCGCCGGTTTCCTCCGGCGGGTTTGTGCACATCCTAGGCGATAGCAGGATGACTCCTCGCTCAAAGGTTTGATTGCAGGCAACCTTAATGGCCAAGTTATTTTCGCTGAATAGCCCAATTCGCGCAGGGATAAGGCCCGAGATAGCAAAATATCATTCAGAGAAGGGAGGGGGTGGCGATGAGCAGAATAGGAACGGATTTTCGCCTTTCTATTGACCACCGCGGTCTAGCCACTGTTGCTATGGTCAGTTTTTCTGGCTGGATGTTGGCATTCCCTTTCCAAGGCCAAGTACTGCTGGCGCTAGCAGCTGATTATGGGATGGAACTTCGTGCGTTGTTGTTTGGTTGTGTAGCCGCTCATCTCGTCGGCCTCTCTGCCGCCGGCTATCTGATCAAGACCATGCGTGGGGCCAAGAACCTGATGCTTTACGCCTGCGTGATTGGCGTCGCTTGCAGCTGCCTATTCTTTTTCGGCCCATCACTGGCCTGGTATGCTTTGCTGCTTGCCGGTGTGTTGGCCGGGATGTTTGTGGCAGCCTGGGGGTTTTATTATCGGGACTTCACGCCTCCGCCCGAACGGTTACAGACGGCTGCCGTAATTTTGATTTACTCCAACCTGCTGATGATCGGCGTGAACATGATGGCCTTGCATCTCTCGCCGGAAGCCGGCCTGGCTGCAGCCATTGCCTTATTGGTCTTTGCCTTCTTCTTCATCCTGGGATTGCCAGAACAGACACCCCCCACCCACGACTTCTCGGCAGCCCCATCTCCTGCGGCCGGCAAATCGACGAGCAGCTTGTGGTATCCACTGGGGTTGCTCTGCCTGTTTATCTTCGTGCTCACGATCAACTCTGGGCTGATGTATCAGGTGATCAATCCGGCTTTTGCCCACCACCAGTGGCTGGTCAGCTGGTATTGGGCGGTTCCCTATGTCGCCGCACTGCAAATTCTGCGTCAGTTCCTGCAGGCCACAAATCGCGCGCTGTCGCTATACATCGCCATCGCCATGATCGGGTTGGCCTTTCTCTTCTTCATGACCTTGGACCGGTCAGCGCCTGCCTATCTGGTGGTAAACACATTGATGATGGGTGCGTGTGGCATCTTCGATCTCTTCTGGTGGAGTATTCTGGGCGGAATGCTGGACTTGACCGAAAACCCGGCTCGGATTATGGGCTGGGGGCTATCCGCAAATGTGCTAGGCGTTTTGCTGGGGGGGATAATCGGCAGCGCCATCACTGGGCTGGAAAATCCACCGCTAGATCCTTCAGTTCTGGCCTTAGGCATCGCGATGATCGCCTTGATTATCCTGCCGCTGCTACACCAACGCTTGTCATCGCTGCTCAAGGATCATGCGTTCTTGACCTCCTTCTCCTCCAGATCCCGCTGGAGCAGACAGCTGCCCCCAGCAGCGTGTTGTTGGCGGCAGAGTTGAGCGAACGGGAGCAGCAGGTGGTCGGTCTGTTGTCCCGGGGGTGCACCTATAAGCTGATCGCCGCCGAGCTCTATCTCAGTGAGAATACTGTCAAGACCCACGTCAAGAATGCTTACTCCAAGTTGGGGGTGAAGAACAGAACTGAGCTGGTGAAGCTATTGATGGAGCAGACTTAGGTGAGCCGCAGATGCTAGGGGCAATGGCCATTCTTTCTGCTGAAAGATTCGCTTTAGCGATTGTAACAGCTGGTGCCGATAGAATAGGAGTTTATGAACACCTCACCCATTTCGGGTGAGGTGTTTTGATCCTTTATGGCCGCTTTTGTGTGAAGACTTCAGCGGCCAGTCGTCATACCATTAAGCTCAGGCGATCTGTGCCCAGAAGTGGGGAAGGGGGAAAGCGTATGTATTGTCCTAGCTGTAGCCCCGTTTCGCCAGGAGCTGATGATGCCAACTCATCCTGTAGTCGATCCCCGATTGTTGTGTTTGAGGAGGCAGAAGCTCCCATCCAGCTGGGAGGGGGAGGTGTGGGGTTTTCCAGTCGGATCAACGAACCAGGCTTTGTAGGATATCGCGGCCACTCCAGTCGCTGGCCTGCGGCCTTTTCCCTCGTTCTGGCAGCCGCCGCCACGGTCGGCTTTGCCCTAGCCGGTTCACTTCCTGGTTCGCGCCTGCAGAATCCACAGGCTCTCTATCTGGGCCTATTCGTGGCAGGCATGCTGGTGATCGTCGGACTGGTACAAATTCGTAGTGGCAACCGCCGCCAGACATGGGATGGCACGATAGTGGATAAGCGGGTCGAGTTTCGCCGACAGGTTGACCATCAAACACAGCGGGAAACCAGCCTCTGCATCTACACAGTGGGCGTGATCAGCGACAGTGGCCAGCTGCATACCATGCGATTTAAGAACGATGCCGCCCGCTATGGCTATTTTGCCCTGGGTGATCGCGTGCGCTATCATGGCGGCCTTGGCTCATACGAGAGATACGACAAATCCCAGGACAGGATCATCTTCTGCAACGTTTGTGGTGCGAGGGAGTTGATTTCCCAGGACTTCTGTTCCCGTTGTCGGTATCCGCTGCTCAAGTAGCCTGTGAAGCATTAGAGCAGTCAAGTGCTATTTCCCAATAGGAGGTCGATGTATAGATCTACAGCAAGCGAGAAGAACGATGTGCTGGCAAGGATAGTAATCTGCGGAGGTGATGGCATGAGAAGAAAAATGGGTGAGCGTTTAGTAGCTCTTTTGCTGGTCTTGACAATGCTGTTCCCTGGTGCGATTAGCGCAGCTGGGATCAATCGACTGCCTAGAACGCATGGGGAAGCGCTGGTTGGAATGCTGGAGAAACGTGACCTCCCCGAAACTGAGGAATCTTTGGCCCCCCCTGGGGAGTTGCCGGCTGAGCCGTCTGGCCCTGATCTGGCGGCGGGGCAGGGGGATCAACAGGAGCCTGAAGAAGATCCCGACTCTGATTTGGATGATCACCCGGTGGAGGGCTCAGAGGAAGAACCGGGAGAACCGGCAGCTGACCCACAGGACCCGTCTGCACCAGGCGATGAATCGGGAGAGCCTCCTGCAGAAGAAGAGGCGGAAGCAGACGAGCCGGCGGGGGAGACTCCACAGGAGCCCGTCGGCGAGGTTGACTATGACCCGTTAGATCCAGCTGGTGCACTGCCGGATCAGCAGCAATTGCTGGCAGAACAGCTGCTGGCGGAAATGGCGGCAATCGGTAGCGAAAGCAGCACAATCATCGTAAACGATATCGAAAAATACTGGCACGTCGACCAAGTGCTGCCCTTCAGCGCGTATCAGGAAGTAATAGTTGATTTGGGTGAAGCGTTGGGTGGCGTGGCAGCGCTGATCACGATGGAAGACGCCAGCGGTCAAGTTGTTGGGCTCAGCGACACGAAAATAAGCGGGTCCAACGGCTATATTACCGCTGCCTGGGCTGCGCCAGCCGGGTTGCGGCCAGGAGAGTACGCCCTGCGAGCCGTAGCCGATGGCACGGTTTTCCCTGGTTGGGACCATGAACTGGAGGTTACCGATCAACTATTGGTGACGGGTCGATCCTGGCGGGGAGTGGACAGGGCCGCCTGGGTCGAAGGCGACGCGGCAGTGCTGATTGAAGTAACCGTCTTTGGAGCAGAGGATCCTGATGAGCTCAGTCTCACTCTTCAGCACCCTGATGACGGCGCCACGGTTTTTGTGCATACAGAAGGAGAGTGGCTGGGCAAAACCGCCCACGGCGCATCCCACTTTGTCTATCGCCTGGAAGCTGTGGATGGATACCTGGCAGAGTCATCAGAGGTGCTCTATGATCTGGTGATTGAATCAGCTAATCAAGAGCCTTTGCTGACCGAGGCATATCAGGTGTGGACAGATTACGGCACGCGGTTCTCTCAGATTGAAATTGTGGACGCTGCCGTCGCCAAGATCTGCGCTGACCTGGTCAACTTTCCGGCGGGAGAGTATACGGTAAAGTTGGAGGCAGCAGATGAGTATTATAACTGGTACCCACTGGATGAGCGAACAGTGGATTATGACGGTTCAGGCAGGCTGGTGCTGCAGTTTACTGACCAGGGCAAGCCGCTCTGCCTGACTGGGCGTTACAGCCTGTACTTCACTAGAGGCTCATTCGAGCTGTCGGAACAGTTCACGATCGAAAACAGCATCGCCTCACTGCCGGAGCGCTATGAAGCGGCTGTTCTGACAGACAGTAACACTGCCTCCCTTCAGGCTGGTCAGACAATTGAGGTTAGCGGGCACATCGCCAACCTGGGCCCTGGCCCCGTGCAACTGGAGTTGGTAGAGGTAGATGAGCTGGGCCGCGTGCAGCAGCGGGTGCCCGACCTGCAGCCGATGGCCATGGTGGCAAGCGTGGCCTATCACCCGCTGGCCTACCGTTTCATCAACTACTATCAGGTACAGGGCAGCTTTACGGTCCCTGCAGATTTATCTGAGGACCAGGATTATCGCTGGTTGATCACCTGCAACAACTTGAGCGGAGAGAGCCGCGGCTTGCTCTCACCTATCTCGATGCGTACGGACGCGGCAACCGCTCCATCAATCTGGGAAATGACGGTTGTCGGCGCTCCTGTAAGCTCTGCTGAACAGAGTGGCGGGCACCAGGGGCCGCAGATGACATACTCCATTGGTTTGGATACAACTTCTTTCATGGTCGGGATGTACGAACCACAGGGTATTGTCGATTTGGACCTGCTGACCGTGTCCCTGCAGGGCTCTGGCGGCAACAACGTTGGCAGCTTGCGCGCAGACTCGGTGGTCGGCGGCGTGGATGAGATCACCTGCCTGCTGGATATTGAGAGCCCGCTGCAAACCGGTAATTACCAACTGCTGGCAGCATACGGTGGTGAGCAGTTTGCTGCCGCGACCGTTAGGGTAGTGGAGCAGGCGTTCTTGATGGGCGATTGGTTCTATCAAGTTGATGGGTTGCGCTGCTTTGCCAGTGACAGCAGTTTCACCCTCAGTTTCGACGCCGGGCTAAATATAGATCCCACAGATTTTGCAGTCACCTTGCGGCCGGCTGACGGTGGCGATGCCGTGGTGCCAGCTATCACATTCAGCCAAGATGGTCTGCGGTTGGACGTCAAATGCGACTCACCTGTCACTTTGAGTGGAGTCTACATGCTCCAACTGCAGTACGCTGGCCAACCAGCACAGACAGTTGACTACTCTGGAACAGTAGTTGATATCCTGCCACTGGCAATCTGTTTTGCCCCATCAGGGAGGGTCATGCAGGTGATCACAGAGGACGGGCAGTATGTCCTTCAGGGCAGTGGATTCGCGGCCGGCAGCAGCTACACAGCGGTGTTTTATCGTGCCGCGGACCCCTTTGACCGCTTGGGCGGGGCTGTGCAGTTGACCAGACGAAGCGACAGCGAGCTGATCCTGGATGCGGCTGCTCTTCCCGCCGACTGGAAGGGGAAGAGTCAGGTCATGGTCGCTAGCGATGGCGTACCTTTGCCGGTGACCCAGGAGCTGACGGTGATCTTGCAGCCGTCAGAGTTGCCGGTGATCGATCCGATGGTGACCGTAAACGATGGTGCTGCCTTTACTTTTGAACCGCAAGTAACGGTGAGTGTCTCGCCCGGAACTTACAGCGAGATGCGCTATGCAGCCAGCCAGTCGGCTTTGGCCAACGCAAGTTATCAGCCGGTGAGCGGCAGCTTCAACTGGCAGCTGGGTGAAGAGTATGGCCAGAAGTACCTGTATCTGCAGTTTAGGGACTCTAGCGGGCGGGAGAAATTGCTCACTGCCAGCATTGAGTATATCAGCGCCGAGCTGCCTGAGCCGACCGGCTATGGGTTAAGTACGAGCTTGGTCTGCGACGGGCATCCGCTGACAATCTGGGTAAAGAGCAGTCAGCAGGTGCAAGTCACGGCCAGGCTGCTGGATGCAGGGGGCAACCCACTAGGTAGCGAACTTACTCTGGCCCGTACAGGCCTGGAGTATGGCATCAGCACCTATTCGCGCACGCTGACCATCGCAGCTGACCAACATCAGCAGGTAGCGTCGGTGAAGTTGTCTCTGGAGGAGACGGCTACCGGGCGCACCTGGGAGCAGTCTCTGCCGCTTGGATATGAGTCCCGGTTATTCATCGCGCAAAGGCAGACTGAGATTCAGCGGGTCTATAGCCTCTTCGGTTCGTATGCCAAGCAGGCTGCGATCAATTACCGGTTTGTCGGTTCGCCCGACAAAGAGGCTGTGGCCATACTGACATACGACACTGCAGATGCCAAATCCCTAACTGCCACCATTTCGCTGGCCGAAACCGTACCGGGCTCAGGTATTTATGAGGGCCAGGCTGACCTGCCCCACGGGGCTATCTACCTGGCGCGAGCGGATTACCAGTTGGCGAGTGAGATGCAGACCGAGAAAGTCAGTGAGGACCTTGGCCTACCGGTAGCGGCATCGCTGCAGTTCACTGAACTGCCCGGCGAAAGTGATTACGATGGGATGTTGATCAACCTGCAGTCCGCGGGAGGGTGGCTGAGCTATCAGGCGGAGCTTTCAGGGCACGATCCTGTGCTGTTTAGCGACCGTCCCGGCCGGGAACTATAGCTATTCGCTGAGCGACGAGCAAAGAGTTTATGCCAGCGGCGGTGTTCAGCTTACAGCCGGGGTAGCTGCCACATCCTCTCTAGCACAGGGCGCTGCGGCCAGCGTCGCTAACCATCGATGTGGATGTCGCAGAGGTCACCGGTTATGTGCTCTGTGAGATCAGCCGTGATAACAGCAGCTGGAACGAGTATGTGCCTCTCGGTCAGACAATCACGGGCCTGGCTGTTGGCGATCAGGTGACCTATGCGGTGCAGATTAGATATCCGGCTGACCTCACCTACTGGAGGCCTCAAAAGTCCGACCCGATCCCTATCAGTGAGGCAACCACGACAATCATTCACCGGCTAGAACCGATAACCCGGGTGAACATCAGCGGGCGGGTGCTAGACCAGTTGTATAAAGACGCAGGTAAGGACAAACCGGTAGCCGGAGCGACCGTCTATCTGCGACAACAGCTGGATAACGATGGCACCAACGTCTACAACAATCAGAGCGTGACCACTGACGCAGAAGGACGATTTACCCTCTCAGTTTTCAGTGATGTGGGTGGCACTCTGCAGGTGAGCAAGCAAGGCTTTGAGAGCATTGAGTGCGAGCTGACCGCTGCAGAGTTGCTGGGCGGCGAGTTGGATGACTTGCAGCTGTGTTATCTGCATACGGGCTATCTGACACTTGATTTGGAAGTGGCAGCGGCGGTGCCGGAGGAAGAAGAGCAGAAGTTCGCGCTGGCATCCGATGACACGGCCTTCATCACCGCAGTGTATCGCGCCGACGACAGCCCAGTTAATGGCACCTACAGCTATAGCGAGCAGAAGTTCCGCTTTCACAACAACCATGGCTTGCAGGCCGGCGATACTCTGACAGTAGAGGTGTGGGCTGGCAACGGGCTGCAGCTGGTTGAGCGGGGAATTCACCGTGCAGCTGGATGCACACCTTTCTGCCGGCATTGTTGCGCAAGCAGTTGCCCAGGGAGAAATTTACGGAACGGCCAAGGGTGCAGATGGGCATCCCGTATACACGCTGCTTTTTGACGCGCACAGCCGTAACCGGATGCAGATGTATTCTGGAGGCGCCTTCTCCACCCGTGATGCCAGGCTTGCCCCGGGCGAATACACGTTGGTCTTCCTCAGCGGCGACGATTTGCAGCGAGTGCAGCGCCTGACCCGTTTGCAGCAGTTGGAGGATTTGCGCCTGACCGAGGGAGAGCACTACGCCATGCGCCGAGTCACGCTGGCACAAGGCTCTTTGGTTGAGTTGGAAGAGGTCGAAGTCCCAACAGTAACTGACGATGATTTGGGCTACTTGGCCGGTCAGGGAACGGGAATTGCCGTGAAGGCCAAGACACTGACTGACCCCCGCAAACCGAGAGGTACAGTAACGCTGCGTTATACCTTGCCAGAGAGGCTGCAGCAGTTGGGCTTTGCAGTGGATGCAGTTGAGGTAAGGCTGCTTGAAGGTGAAGGCCAGGTGGTAAACTATGACTACTATCTGAACGGTCTCAAGGGTAGCACAAATTCCGATTTCTATATTTTGGCCTATGTAGAGGAAGCTGACAGCGGCTCGGGTGTGCTACAGTTTGAACTTGAGCTGCAAGGATTGAGTCAATCAAATGTCACCGCCAACGCCATTGTCACACGAGCGGGTGGGGGGCAGGTCTTGGAGACTATTTACCAAGGGCCAGTCGATCTGCCGCTGTTGACTATCGTTTGCCCCGAGGAGGGTGCTGGTTGGCTCTGGCACGCAAGTCGAGGTGCGTGGGGGTTGGTTACATCGGCGAAACGGTCGAGATTTACGATAACGACATCCTGGTAGGAGAGGGCGGTCACTGATCAGCGGGGACGTTGGCAAGCGCAGCTCAACTTGACTGAGCCTGACCTGCCAGGAACCCATCATCTGCAGGCCCGCATGCAGACAGGAGAGCAATCGCTTTCGGCCGTAGCCTATACCCAGGTGCTGCCGGCTGATTCGGTACGGGTAGAGGATGTCACAGTATGGCAGGGTGCGTTCAGCATGGCGAACAGGCTTTGGGGCCAACCCTGTCGCCACGCCACTATCGTTCAACCCATCCCAGCCGGTGTACGCGACCTTCAAATTGGTCAATGCTGATCCGGAGGACGTGGCCCATGCCGGTCTGGTCAATGAGTATCGTGGCACCACGACACTCTATCCAGCCGAGTATCAGGGAAAGCGGTCTCTATGCCGGATACTGGCTGGTAGAAGCGGCGCGCGATTCGCCTCCCGGGGTGTTCTACATCAGCTATGGACTCAAGGTGGAGACCGATCCGCTCGAGGAAGCTCAGGCAATGGCACGAATGACCGGCGGCAAGGTGATCGACATCGCCGACCTGCCTGATCAGCCGGAGTTGGATGTGAACACGCTGCAGAACCCATGCGGCAAGCCATTTCTAGCGGCAATGACCTGTCAGCGCTGATTGTTTCGGATGACCCAAACGCTCCTTATCGCAATGGGGGAAGACGGCGGTGACATCGCCGCGGAAAATTGACTTGGGTGAAGGGTGCTATCTGTCCCTGAGCGGCACCTCAAAAGTTCACTCAGGCGAAATCCCAGCTGGATATATTCGCATCGATACCCTGCAAGGCCCTTACTGGACCAAGGCACCCGAAGTGGACTGAGGATGAGGTCAACGTTCGGTCAAGTACAAAGCTTACTTCTCTCCGCAATTGTGGCAGGCATTATCTAGTGCGGGCAGACCAGCGGGCAGAATGGGGTTGCAGAGCCGGTCGGTGGACGGAGTGCAGATGCTTGAGTATACTTCCACCGCGGGTGGACTTGCCGGCGATCTTTATGAGCTGAAACACGGGGCCGACAAGCTGGGCAAATGGGGTACCCGCCTGAACGTGCTGGGTGGAGTATCTCTGGCTGCCAGACGCCTTGCTGGGCGAGATGGGGCTCGACCCGGCGCAGATGACGGCAGCGGCCAACCTGATCACCGCGTCTGAGCTCATTGATGAGCGCGAGTTGATTCTCGGATTCATCGACGAGTACCAAGACGCGACCAGGAAGAGCCATTACATCAATACCTTCATCGGCGGGGTAGGCTACGTAGCGTCTTTTGCGGGTCCGCTGGGAAAAGGGCTAAGCTATGTCGCCACCGTCGGAGGCACCATGTATCCAGTTCCATCGGCTCCGAGTATGAAGCCTGGGGCAACTCCCTGATCAGCATGATTCGCAGTGCCCTGGAGAA
>JBMNFB010000006.1:0-26730 GCA_050949085.1 Bacillota bacterium | reverse complement strand
TCTGCAGTGTCGTATGTCAGTATGGCCACAGCCTCTTTGTCGGGCGAACCGACAAACCGGTAATTGATCGCAGCCTGCTTGGCATACGAACCGAAGATGCTATAGACCCGCTGAATCTCAGTCTGCCTTTGCGCGATGAATAACCGGGACTCATATCCAAGCGGCAGAGACTGCTCCCAGGTGCGCCCGGTAGCCGTCTCCTCCAGAGACAACTTCACCGACGCTACCTGCTGATGTTGGTCAGCTGCGATGGTCAGCGTGCGCGAATAGGTGCTGATGCCATACTCCAGGCCTGTACGGGCCAGAGTAAGTTCGCTACCTAGTGGGTTGCCCCCTGCATCCAGCAGCCTGGCCGTGACTTGCACCTGCTGACTGCTCTTTACCCAGATTGTCAGCGGATGCCCGTCGCAGACCAAGCTCGTACTTAACCCATAGCCGGTCGGCTCAGGCAGCTCGGCGCTGATATACTCAATGCTGGCAGTGAGCAATTTCTCCCGCCCGCTAGAGTCCCTAAACTGCAGATACAGGTACTTCTGGCCATACTCTTCACCCAGCTGCCAGTTGAAGCTGCCGCTCACCGGCTGATAACTTGCGTTGGCCAAAGCCGACTGGCTGGCTGCATAGCGCATCTCGCTGTAAGTTCCGGGCGAGACACTCACCGTTAATTGCGGTTCAAAAGTAAAGGCAGCACCATCGTTTACGGTCACCATCGGATCGATCACCGGCAACTCTGACGGCTGCAAGATCACCGTCAGCTCCTGGGTCACCGGCAAAGGTACGCCATCGCTAGCGACCATGACCTGACTCTTCCCCTTCCAGTCGGCGGGAAGAGCAGCCGCATCCAGGATCAGCTCGCTGTCGCTTCGTCTGGTCAACTGCACAGCCCCGCCCAAGCGGTCAAAGGGGTCCGCGGCACGATAAAACACCGCTGTGTAGCTGCTGCCGGCCGCGAATCCACTGCCCTGAAGGACATACTGCCCGTCCTCTGTGATCACCTGCATGACCCTCCCTGATGGGGCAAAACAGATTGCCAGTGGCAGGATATCAACTACTGTTCCAGAGTAGTCAACTGTCTGTGCTGGTTGGCCAGCGTACTGCAGTTGGAGCATGTAGACTCCACTCAAAGTGACAGGTGAGTCGCATTTGACGTCCAACCGCAGACCATCTTGGCTGAATGTGATAGCTGGCACCACGGCATCGCCACCGTCAGCCGGCCGCAAGGTGACTGCAAAATCTGTGGGATCTATATTTAGCCCGGCGTCGAAACTGAGGGTGAAACTGCTGTCACTGGCAAAGCAGCGCAACCCATCAACTTGATAGAACCAATCGCCCATCAAGAACGCCTGCTCCACTACCCTAACGGTCGCGGCAGCAAACTGCTCACCACCGTATGCTGCCAGCAGTTGGTAATTACCGGTTTGCAGCGGGCTCTCAATATCCAGCAGGCAGGTGATCTCATCCACGCCGCCGACCACCGAGTCTGCGCGCAAGCTGCCAACGTTGTTGCCGCCAGAGCCCTGCAGGGACACGGTCAGCAGGTCCAAATCGACAATACCCTGTGGTTCGTACATCCCGACCATGAAAGAAGTTGTATCCAAACCAATGGAGTATGTCATCTGCGGCCCCCTGGTGCCCGCCACTCTGTTCAGCAGAGCTTACAGGAGCGCCGACAACCGTCATTTCCCAGATTGATGGAGCGGTTGCCGCGTCCGTACGCATCGAGATAGGTGAGAGCAAGCCGCGGCTCTCTCCGCTCAAGTTGTTGCAGGTGATCAACCAGCGATAATCCTGGTCCTCAGATAAATCTGCAGGGACCGTAAAGCTGCCCTGTACCTGATAGTAGTTGATGAAACGGTAGGCCAGCGGGTGATAGGCCACGCTTGCCACCATGGCCATCGGCTGCAGGTCGGGCACCCGCTGCTGCACGCGGCCCAGCTCATCTACCTCTACCAACTCCAGTTGCACGGGGCCAGGGCCCAGGTTGGCGATGTGCCCGCTAACCTCAATTGTCTGACCAGCCTGAAGGGAGGCAGTGTTACTGTCTGTCAGAACAGCCGCTTCATAGCGCTCCGGCAGTGAGGCGATGTTGTTTTCGATCGTGAACTGTTCCGACAGCTCGAATGAGCCTCTAGTGAAGTACAGGCTGTAACGCCCAGTCAGGCAGAGCGGCTTGCCCTGGTCAGTAAACTGCAGCACCAGCCTGCCTGAACCGTCATAATCCACTGTTCGCTCATCCAGTGGGTACCAGTTATAATACTCATCTGCTGCCTCCAACTTTACCGTATACTCTCCCGCCGGAAAGTTGACCAGGTCAGCGCAGATCTTGGCGACGGCAGCGTCCACAATTTCAATCTGAGAGAACCGCGTGCCGTAATCTGTCCACACCTGATATGCCTCGGTCAGCAAAGGCTCTTGATTAGCTGATTCAATCACCAGATCATAGAGCACCTCTGATGACTCTGCCAGGTATCCATCCACAGCTTCCAGGCGATAGACAAAGTGGGATGCGCCGTGGGCGGTTTTGCCCAGCCACTCTCCTTCTGTATGCACAAAAACCGTGGCGCCGTCATCAGGGTGCTGAAGAGTGAGACTGAGCTCATCAGGATCCTCTGCTCCAAAGACGGTTACTTCAATCAGCACTGCCGCGTCGCCTTCGACCCAGGCGGCCCTGTCCACTCCCCGCCAGGATCGACCCGTCACCAATAGTTGATCGGTAACCTCCAGTTCATGGTCCCAACCAGGGAAAACCGTGCCATCGGCTACGGCTCGCAGGGCGTACTCTCCTGGCCGCAACCCGGCTGGCGCAGCCCAGGCAGCGGTAATATAGCCGTTGGACCCGCTTATTTTCGTGTCGCTGAGCCCAACAACTTGACCGCTGGCGTCTTCCATCGTGATCAGCGCTGCCACGCCACCCAACGCTTCACCCAAATCAACTATTACTTCCTGATACGCGCTGAAGGGCAGCACTTGGTCGACGTGCCAGTATTTTTCGATATCGTTTACGATGATTGTGCTGCTTTCGCTACCGATTGCCGCCATTTCCGCCAGCAGCTGTTCTGCCAGCAATTGCTGCTGATCCGGCAGTGCACCAGCTGGATCTAACGGGTCATAGTCAACCTCGCCGACGGGCTCCTGTGGAGTCTCCCCCGCCGGCTCGTCTGCTTCCGCCTCTTCTTCTGCAGGAGGCTCTCCCGATTCATCGCCTGGTGCAGACGGGTCCTGTGGGTCAGCTGCCGGTTCTCCCGGTTCTTCCTCTGAGCCCTCCACCGGGTGATCATCCAAATCAGAGTCGGGATCTTCTTCAGGCTCCTGTTGATCCCCCTGCCCCGCCGCCAGATCAGGGCCAGACGGCTCAGCCGGCAACTCCCCAGGCGGGGCCAAAGATTCCTCAGTTTCGGGGAGGTCACGTTTCTCCAGCATTCCAACCAGCGCTTCCCCATGCGTTCTAGGCAGTCGATTGATCCCAGCTGCGCTAATCGCACCAGGGAACAGCATTGTCAAGACCAGCAAAAGAGCTACTAAACGCTCACCCATTTTTCTTCTCATGCCATCACCTCCGCAGATTACTATCCTTGCCAGCACATCGTTCTTCTCGCTTGCTGTAGATCTATACATCGACCTCCTATTGGGAAATAGCACTTGACTGCTCTAATGCTTCACAGGCTACTTGAGCAGCGGATACCGACAACGGGAACAGAAGTCCTGGGAAATCAACTCCCTCGCACCACAAACGTTGCAGAAGATGATCCTGTCCTGGGATTTGTCGTATCTCTCGTATGAGCCAAGGCCGCCATGATAGCGCACGCGATCACCCAGGGCAAAATAGCCATAGCGGGCGGCATCGTTCTTAAATCGCATGGTATGCAGCTGGCCACTGTCGCTGATCACGCCCACTGTGTAGATGCAGAGGCTGGTTTCCCGCTGTGTTTGATGGTCAACCTGTCGGCGAAACTCGACCCGCTTATCCACTATCGTGCCATCCCATGTCTGGCGGCGGTTGCCACTACGAATTTGTACCAGTCCGACGATCACCAGCATGCCTGCCACGAATAGGCCCAGATAGAGAGCCTGTGGATTCTGCAGGCGCGAACCAGGAAGTGAACCGGCTAGGGCAAAGCCGACCGTGGCGGCGGCTGCCAGAACGAGGGAAAAGGCCGCAGGCCAGCGACTGGAGTGGCCGCGATATCCTACAAAGCCTGGTTCGTTGATCCGACTGGAAAACCCCACACCTCCCCCTCCCAGCTGGATGGGAGCTTCTGCCTCCTCAAACACAACAATCGGGGATCGACTACAGGATGAGTTGGCATCATCAGCTCCTGGCGAAACGGGGCTATAGCTAGGACAATACATACGCTTTCCCCCTTCCCCACTTCTGGGCACAGATCGCCTGAGCTTAATGGTATGACGACTGGCCGCTGAAGTCTTCACACAAAAGCGGCCATAAAGGATCAAAACACCTCACCCGAAATGGGTGAGGTGTTCATAAACTCCTATTCTATCGGCACCAGCTGTTACAATCGCTAAAGCGAATCTTTCAGCAGAAAGAATGGCCATTGCCCCTAGCATCTGCGGCTCACCTAAGTCTGCTCCATCAATAGCTTCACCAGCTCAGTTCTGTTCTTCACCCCCAACTTGGAGTAAGCATTCTTGACGTGGGTCTTGACAGTATTCTCACTGAGATAGAGCTCGGCGGCGATCAGCTTATAGGTGCACCCCCGGGACAACAGACCGACCACCTGCTGCTCCCGTTCGCTCAACTCTGCCGCCAACAACACGCTGCTGGGGGCAGCTGTCTGCTCCAGCGGGATCTGGGAGGAGAAGGAGGCCAAGAACGCATGATCCTTGAGCAGCGATGACAAGCGTTGGTGTAGCAGCGGCAGGATAATCAAGGCGATCATCGCGATGCCTAAGGCCAGAACTGAAGGATCTAGCGGTGGATTTTCCAGCCCAGTGATGGCGCTGCCGATTATCCCCCCCAGCAAAACGCCTAGCACATTTGCGGATAGCCCCCAGCCCATAATCCGAGCCGGGTTTTCGGTCGAGTCCAGCATTCCGCCCAGAATACTCCACCAGAAGAGATCGAAGATGCCACACGCACCCATCATCAATGTGTTTACCACCAGATAGGCAGGCGCTGACCGGTCCAAGGTCATGAAGAAGAGAAAGGCCAACCCGATCATGGCGATGGCGATGTATAGCGACAGCGCGCGATTTGTGGCCTGCAGGAACTGACGCAGAATTTGCAGTGCGGCGACATAGGGAACCGCCCAATACCAGCTGACCAGCCACTGGTGGTGGGCAAAAGCCGGATTGATCACCTGATACATCAGCCCAGAGTTGATCGTGAGCACGAAGATAAACAGGCAGAGCAACCCCAGTGGATACCACAAGCTGCTCGTCGATTTGCCGGCCGCAGGAGATGGGGCTGCCGAGAAGTCGTGGGTGGGGGGTGTCTGTTCTGGCAATCCCAGGATGAAGAAGAAGGCAAAGACCAATAAGGCAATGGCTGCAGCCAGGCCGGCTTCCGGCGAGAGATGCAAGGCCATCATGTTCACGCCGATCATCAGCAGGTTGGAGTAAATCAAAATTACGGCAGCCGTCTGTAACCGTTCGGGCGGAGGCGTGAAGTCCCGATAATAAAACCCCCAGGCTGCCACAAACATCCCGGCCAACACACCGGCAAGCAGCAAAGCATACCAGGCCAGTGATGGACCGAAAAAGAATAGGCAGCTGCAAGCGACGCCAATCACGCAGGCGTAAAGCATCAGGTTCTTGGCCCCACGCATGGTCTTGATCAGATAGCCGGCGGCAGAGAGGCCGACGAGATGAGCGGCTACACAACCAAACAACAACGCACGAAGTTCCATCCCATAATCAGCTGCTAGCGCCAGCAGTACTTGGCCTTGGAAAGGGAATGCCAACATCCAGCCAGAAAAACTGACCATAGCAACAGTGGCTAGACCGCGGTGGTCAATAGAAAGGCGAAAATCCGTTCCTATTCTGCTCATCGCCACCCCCTCCCTTCTCTGAATGATATTTTGCTATCTCGGGCCTTATCCCTGCGCGAATTGGGCTATTCAGCGAAAATAACTTGGCCATTAAGGTTGCCTGCAATCAAACCTTTGAGCGAGGAGTCATCCTGCTATCGCCTAGGATGTGCACAAACCCGCCGGAGGAAACCGGCGGGGTGATTGATCCAAGAGGAGAGTGGTTTCTTGGAACCGTCCCCAAGAACCCACTTAGTGGCCGAGCTGATGCAGCGGCGGCTCTTGCCCCTCAGGGAGAGGAGAGACGTAAGACTGGCCTTTGGTGTCCTGCTTGAGGCCCTGCTTAGCCGGTTCGATCAGCTCCGGCTGCTGCAGGAACCTGAGAGCGGACAGGCCGAGTACCTTGGCTGCCACCAACATGCCTTTGTGGCCGATGCTCATGCCGCTGCAAGCGGCGTACTGCCAGGAATGGCCGGGAGTGCCGATGGCATTGGTGGCCACCGTGAATTGGGCAGTAGGGGTGACCCAACTGACGTCGCCGACGTCGGTGGACCCGGCACTAACTTGGCCCTTTTCCAGCTTATCGGACACGAAATCCATCAGGTATTTGCCTGCCAAATCGACCCCGTGACGCTCCTCGAGCTGGGCGATGGCCTTCTGGTAATGCCCGGAGGGATAGCTCTCGGCCAGCTTCTCGGCGAACTCTTGGTCTTCTTGGCTGAACTGGGGCGCACCCACCGCTTGCATCGACTCCAATAATACCTCGCCGACTACGTCATTATGCAGGGTGTTGTGGCAGCCGCTCAGCAGCTGCACATCGAAACTGGTCTCGGTCATCAAGGCGGCACCTTCGGCGATCTTGTTCAGGCGGACGAAGATCTCTTCGACCAGATTGCGCTTAGGTGCCCTCACGTAATACCAAACCTAGGCGATAGGAGGAACCACGTTCGGCTCACCACCCCCGTTGGTGATCACGTAGTGGATGCGTGCGTCGGTAGAGACGTGCTCGCGCAGGTAGTTGGCACCGACGTTCATCAACTCCACGGCGTCCAGAGCACTGCGCCCGTTTTCGGGGTCACCAGCCGCATGCGAAGAGCGCCCATGGAAAGTGAACTTGGCCGAGTTCATCGCCAAGGAGCTGGCCGACCAGAGGACATTGTCGGTGCCCGGATGCCAGGTCATAGAAATATCCACATCATCGAACAATCCGTCGCGCACCATGAACACCTTGCCCACAAGGGTTTCTTCTGCCGGGCATCCGTAATAGCGAACGGTCCCCTGCAAGTTATGCTTGACCATGGCCTCCTTGGCGGCGATCGCGCCGCCCAATGCAGCTACTCCCAGCAGGTTATGGCCGCATCCGTGACCGGCCGCACCCTCATGCAGCGGCTGTTTCTGATAGTGGGCCTGCTGTGAGATTCCTGGAAGGGCGTCATATTCGCCCAGAATGGCGATTACCGGATGGCCACTGCCGAAGCTGGCCACGAAAGCGCTGGGCATTCCAGCCACTCCCTCTTCCACCGTGAAGCCGTGTTCCTTGGCAGTGGCGATCAAGGCGGCGGCTGACTGCTGCTCCTTAAGGCCGACTTCAGCCAACTCCCATATCTTGTCGCTGAGCCGGGTTAGTTGCTGGCTATGCTGGTCTATCCAATCCAGCACGGTTTTCTTTGCCATGTATCTGTAACCTCCTTCAGTTCGTGTCCCTTCATAAATTCTGCTACCAGCACGTAAATCTTGCAAAACTGGAGTCATCCCGAGCCCCGCGAAGGGTCTAGATTCCTCGCTGGCACTCGGAATGACAGGGGGGCGTCGCCGGGAATGACAGAGGGGGTACCGTCTGAATGAGAGAGAGGGGGTGCGTTCGGAATGGCAGGATTAGGGCGACCAAAACCGCATCAGCGCGTGCGTCACCCTGGCGGCTGTATCCTGCAGCAACTCCTCCGCCTGTTCCATCGCTTCTGCAAGAGTCATCGGCCGATTGACGATCGGGAAGACCGCTTCAATGCCGCGTTCATAGACTGCCTCGTAGCCTGGGGCGATGCTCCCCACCAGGGCAATGGTACGGCAGCCATGGACTAGCCCGCGCTGTGCTATTCCGACCGGGGCTTTCCCCTGCGTCGTCTGGCCGTCCATTCTGCCCTCTCCGGTGATGATCAGATCGCAATCAGGAAGTAAGCGATCCACCTGAAGGGTGTCCAACACCACCTGCACTCCGGACTGCATCTGGCCGCGCAGATAAGCCATCAAGGCAGCCCCCACCCCTCCGGCAGCCCCTGCACCTGGCAAATTGAGCACGTCCATCCCGGTGGCCTGCAAGGTGATGGCCGCAAAGTGGCGCAGGCCGGCGTCGAGGAACTCGACCATCGCTGGGTCGGCACCCTTTTGAGGGCCGAACACAGCGGCAGCGCCGCCTGATCCACCGCCTCTATCGGCGCACCGGGCGCTGGGGAGTGCTGATCGTGCTCTTCACCCTGGCCGACCATCTGGCCAAGGGGGAGGATGTGGAGGGGAGCGACACTTTTGTCGAGCATCAGCAGGTGGTGGAGCGCATGCTCCACGCCTACTTCTCCCAGCATGACCAGGTGATCGCACCCAGACCGCTGCTGAGCGGCGACGAGATCGCAGCGGCAGTCGGTCGCCCAGTCGGCCCCTGGCTGCGGCAGGCGAAGGCGCTGCTGCTGGAAGCTCAGGCGGGCGGGCAGGTGCAGAGCAGGGAGGAGGCGCAGGAGTTCGTGCGGCGGCAGGAGTATCGGCAGTAGCCGCGAGATCAGGCGCTAGAATTGCAGAACGAAAGTGCACAGCAGCATTGGGCGACTGTGCTCTTGTGGTGTGGTCGGCTCGTCGTTAACTCACGCTTGCTCGGCGTTCCTTGCTGAGCAGCAGCGTCACTGAGAAAATTGCTGCGGCAAACCCCAGCTGGATCAGCATCTGGCTTAAGAGCGGCGCCCGAGTCGCGAGCGGCGAGAGCAGCAGGTCGCGAATCGACTCGTGGGCGCGGATATACCAGTAGCCGGGCAGGAACTTGGCGAAGGCCAACACCGCCGGACTGAGTATCGACTGGGGGACGAAGACGCCACAGATGAAGCTCATCCCTAGCGTAATCATGTTCACTGCTGCCCCCTGGGCGTTGTGATCCCTGATCAGACTGCCCACCAGCAGGCCGATGCTGGTGCAGACGATGGTAAAGATCAGCGAATTCAGCGTCAGCCAGCCGAGTATCTCGGAGCTGAGCAGTGCCTTACCGTAGAGGATCAGGGCGAAGAGCATCATTACCGCCCAGCAGCTTAGGGCAAACACCGCATGCCCGGCCGCCAGTTGCAGGTTAATGCTGCGCGCCGCGATGGGGCCGCAGGCCATTCGTCGCTGCACATCTGGTTTGTTAAAGGCGAGCATGATCGAGCTCACCCCCAGGAGGATCACGGCCAGCAGCGTGTAGGCCAGATAACTGAAGTAGTAGATATAACCGACCGTCACCGTTGATGCCGACTCATTCATCAACTGGACTGGTGTCTCCTGTGCCAGGTCGTGCGCTACGGCGGCCTGCAACTGGGCAGCTGAAGCATGCTGGCCAAACTGTTGGTGCCAACGGTAGGTATGCAGGTATTTGTCGATCTGCAAATCCAGATAATAGCTGCTGGTCGAACCAGGCACAGCCACCTTTTGCAGAGTCACATCTTCACCGGATAGCACGCCTGCGGCAAATCCGGGCGGAATAATGACGATATATTCGACACTGCGGAAGAACAGGGCGTCCTGCAACTCCTCGGCTTCATCCGGCAAATCCACCAGTTGGTTGTTCAGTCCCAGATGGCTGGTTAACCCTTCTGTCAGCGGGCTATTGCCGTCCCGGTTGATCACCGCCAGCGGGACACTGGTCTGCTGGAACTGTTCATCGGTCGCGGGACCGTTGTTCACCGTAAGGATGATCGACAGGGCCAAAAAGATACCCAGATAAAGCAGCAATCCAATCAGAGCCGAACGCATCACTCGAAAATAGGTCTTAAAGACTGGCATATTGTTCTCTCCTTAATCCCATGTAACTGGCAAGAGTCAGTGCGGCTGCGATCAGACCCAGAAGACCGAGGTTCAGCGCGAAACGGTCCAGTCCTGCAAAGATGTAAAGGCTATAGAAGGCATCGCTGATCAGCGCCACCGGATTGATATACGAAAGCCAGGGCACCGCTCGGTCGATGATGTATTTCATGTTGGGATACATCATTCCCGACAGGAAGCTGCAGAAGAGGGTGGTCACGGTCAGGAGCGCGCTCTTCACACCTTCCGATAGGCGGAGCAAGGTGCCGACGGCCGTTCCCAGGGCTACTCCCGCCAGGCTGCCCAGCAGGCAGACCAGCAAGATTTTCCCCAGCTCTGCGCCAAACTCCACGCCATTCACCAGGCCAACAAACGCCAGCAAAATCAGCACCTCACAATAAGTGACCAGCAGGGCAGCCGCCGTGTCGGACGCCACAACCAGCAGCTTGTGGGTTGGGGCCGCGCTGCGCCGCAGGCCCTGCTCCGAGAGGCTGGCCTGAGTATCCGTTGTGTTTTTCAGCCCCCAGGAGCTGCCAAACAGGCAGGTATTGGCGATCAGGGCGTAGAATGAGATCAGCACCGGGTCTGGGTCGGCGTCGCTGAAACTCGTTGCCACCAGATAAGTCGCCCGTTGCCTTACCGCTTCTAGCAGTTCAGGGGCAGCTGCTGGGTTCAGCTGCAGGATGCTTTCGATCGTGCTTGAGGTCTGCCGATAGTCATCAAGAATCGCCTTCAGGATGCTCTGGCCCAGCCCTGACTGTTCGACCTCGAGCACGACCCCCTGCTGGGAGGTATGGATGACGCCCACAACTGCGTTCTCATTCAGAAGCCTGATTGCTTCCTCCTCATTGGTCACCGTCAGGTTGAGCAACTGTTCCTCGCCGGGTGCAGACAGGGCGAAGAGCATCTGCTGCAGCCCTGCGTCCTTCTGATAAGCCGCATTATCTACCACGGCTGTATCGATCGGCTCAAACGCTTCCCAGGGCATCATCTGTCCAAAGGCAAAGTGGTAGAGGGTGGCCATAAACAGGGGAAAGAGCAGTGTCCAGAAGACAAGGTCGCGTTTTCGCAACATGCACTTCAGACGATAGACAAATAGGTGCCAGAACATGAATTACATCGCCTCCGCGTCACGCAGATGCCGACCCGTAATCTCCAGAAACACGTCGTTTAAGGTTGGTTGCTGCGAATAGATCCGGCCATAGGACAGATTCTGCGCCTTGAGATAATCCAGCAGAGTGATCAGGTTATGGCTGCCGCCGTTGTGACGCACCGTCAGCCGATTCTGGCTATACTCGACAGAACTCACGTGCGGCAGTTGGCGGATGCCTTCCAGCGTCTCCGTCGGCAGCACGAACAATTCTACACTGATGGTCTCGCCCGTGTTGATCATTGCCTTCAGTTCATCCTTGGTGCCGTTGGCGATCACTTTGCCCCGGTCCATAATCACGATGCGGCTGCAGAGCTGTTCCACCTCTTCCATGTAGTGAGAAGTGTAGACGATGGTCGTGCCCTGTTGATTGAGCCGGCTCAACCCTTCCAGAATGCTGTTGCGGCTTTGGGGGTCGAACGGCCACCGTTGGTTCATCCAGAATTAGCAGCCGCGGCTGGTGGGCAATGCCGCAGGCGATATTCAGTCGCCGACGCAGTCCTCCCGAAAGCTTCCGGGGATAGAAGCGACGGAACTCACTCAGGCCCACAAACTGAATCGCCTCCTCCACCAGTTGCTGGCGTTTGGTCGGGTCGGGCACGTAGAGCCCGCAGAAATAATCGACATTCTCTTCCACTTTTAGCTCATCAAACACCGCCACATTTTGCGTGACGATGCCGATCTGCCGCTTGCTCTCATAGGAGTGGGGCGTCATTTCCTGACCAGAAGACCTCGATGCTACCCTTATCATAGGTGAGTAACGAGAGAATACAGTTGATGGCCGTTGTCTTGCCCGAGCCGTTGGGGCCAAGCAGCCCCAGGATTTCACCCTCATGCACTTCTAGATCAAAGTGGTCCAGCGCCAGAACTTCCTTATAGCGCTTGACCAGATTTTGTACCCTAATCAGCATTATCACATTCCTCCCTGGCCGATTTCTGTACTCATCCTATCAAGCGCGAGCCATGGGATTAAGTGCCTTTCATCAGCAATAAGAATGACATTTATCACATTTATTTGTGAGTCAATTGTTGGCACCGACTGTGCATGATAAACTGGGCAAAAGGGGAGAGGTGGATGGATTCACTAAGAGATAGATTCCTGTTATTGTGCTGCGGAGCAGCATTGCTCTGGGGGCAGCCGGTGGATTGGCCTGACGTGGTGGTGGTGCTCACGGCGGTGACAGTGAGCGCTGCCAACGGTTATTTTCAATCATCTCGCCTCACCCGGGTTGGCACCCTGCTTTATGCCGTCCTTTGTATCATCTGGCCTTCCTTCTGTCTGTTTCTCCCGCTGGTGGCCTACGATGCACTCTGCCAGGGGGCGGCGACCTGGCCAAGACTGCTCTGCCTGCTCCCGCTTGTCGCGGTACCTTTCGCCTTGCCAGCTGCATCCTTTGTACTGATTTCCGTTTTCATGGTGGTGGCTTATCTGCTGGGTCAGCGGACCACTGAGACAGAACGGCTCCGGCGGCAGCTAGCTCGGGTGCGCGATGACAGCCACGAGTTTTCGCTGCTGCTGCAGCAGAAGAAACCGCGACCTCCTGGAAAAGCAGGGTTACGAGGTGCGTCTGGCCACTTTGAACGAACGCAACCGCATTGCCCGCGAGATTCACGACCAGGTGGGGCATCTACTGTCGCGCTCCATCTTGCAGGTGGGTGCCATGCTGGTGATGCCCAGGGCCGCAACCGAGCACAAGCAGCTGGTTGCCCTGCGCGACACCCTCACCCAGGCCATGAACAGCATCCGCCGCAGCGTGCATGACCTGCACGAGGAATCGGTCGATCTGCGCATGCAGTTGCTGGCGCTGGTGGACAGCTTTCTGTTTTGTCCGTTGCGACTGGACTATCGCCTGGAGTCCGAGCCCGATCAGCAGATCAAATATTGTTTTCTTGCCATCGTCAAGGAGGGGCTACATAACATTGCCCGTCACTCCAATGCCAGCCAGGCCAGCCTCACCCTGCTGGAGCACCCGGCGTTTTACCAGCTGATTCTGCAGGATAACGGCTCGTCGACTGCTGCGAAGTCGGGCGAGGGGCTGGGGCTTAAGAACATGGCGGAACGCGTGGCGGCTCTGGGCGGCCAGTTCAGTGCGGGGCAGCAAGATGGGTTCCGGGTGTTTGTATCAGTGCCAAAGAGGAGGTAGGTTGGTGCGAGTTTTGGTGATAGATGATGACCAGCTGGTTTGCCAGTCGCTTAGAACCATTCTGGAAGCCGACGCCGAAATTACGGTAGTCGGTGTCGGTGGTAACGGGGAAGAGGCGGTGCGGCTCTTTACTGCCCTGCAGCCGGATGTGCTGCTGATGGATATCCGCATGGAGCCGGTTTCGGGCCTGGTTGCCTGCGAGCGCATCCTGCAGGACTTCCCTCGGGCACGCGTGCTTTTTCTCACGACGTTTCTCGATGATGAATACATCGTCCGCGCATTGCGTCTCGGGGCCAAGGGGTATATTCTCAAGCAGGATTTTGAAAGCATCATCCCCGCACTGAAGGCGGTCCAGATGGGCCAGAGCGTGTTTGGCGACGCCATTGTTGGCAAGCTCCCCCGCCTGATGCACCAGCAGACAGAAAAGGATTGGGATAGACTCGGTATCACCCCGAAGGAAAAAGACATAACCGCACTGATTGCCGAGGGACTCAGCAACCGCGAGATCGCCGAGCAGTTGTTCCTCAGCGAAGGCACAGTGCGCAATTACATCAGCGTTATCCTGGAAAAACTGAGCCTGCGTGACCGCACCCAGTTGGCCGTGTTCTACCTGCGTCACGAGTCCTGGCAGACACGGCCAGCTTCTCGACAATGACGGTGGAGCAAGGATAAATCACACGAATCTGGAAATCCAGCCACGTAGTTGACAAATGGGATTAAGAATCGGCCTAAGCCTTGCGGCAGAGGCCGATTTTCTTACTCCTGGCCAACGAAGTGTGCAATGATTTTATCGGTGGCTTTCAGGCCCATGCCCGTCAGTTCAACAACTACGCGCTCTCCCGGGCTGATAAGCCCTTGCTTCAGCAGATGTTTGACTGCGGCAGGGGCCGCGCCGGAGGTCGGCTCAACATAGATGCCCCTGTTGGCAAGAATCTCTATCGCTTGCCAGATCTCCTCGTCATTGACAGTGATGGCGACGCCGTTGCTGGCGTAGATGGCCTGCAGGATATCCCTGCCCTTGACCGGCTGGGAGATGGAGATGCCTTCGGCCACGGTCTCCAGTTTGGTAATGGCGGGAACATCGTCCAGCTGCTGTTTCCAGGCCTGATAGACCGGAGCGCAGTTTTCTGCCTGCACTGCCGCCAGCCGGGGCAACTTATCGATTATGCCGGCCTGCAGCAGATCACTGAAGCCCTGGTAGATTCCTAACACCAGGCTGCCGCCTCCCACCGGTGCCACCACCCAATCTGGAGCTTGCCAGCCCAGCTGCTCGCAAATCTCATAGGCCAGCGTCTTCAGACCGGCCACAAAATAGGGGCTCCAGTTGTGGCTGGCGTAGAAGGTCTCTTCAGCAGCCTGCAACACCGCTTTGGTGGTGTCCTCTCGCGTGCCAGGCACCTTGACCAGACTGGCGCCGTAGAGGCCAATCTGGGCCGTCTTGCCCAGGGATGTGTAGGCCGGGACGTAGATGCTGCTCCTGATGCCAGCCCGACTCGTGTAGGCAGCGACGGACGCGCCGGCATTGCCGGATGAATCCTCAACGACCCGGTCGATGCCCCATTCCTTCAGTTTGCTGACCATCACACTGCTCCCTCTGTCCTTGAAGGAGCCGGTGGGGCAGAGCTGGTCCATCTTCAGATAGACCGGCTGCTCAAAGAGGGTGTCAGCGAGCAGGGGCGTAAAGCCTTCTCCCAGGGAGACGATATTCTGCTGATCCTCGATGCAGAGGGCCTCATGGTAGCGCCAGATGGTAGGGGGGCGGTTGGCCAGTTCCTCAGGGTCAAAGATTCCCTCGGTTCTAAGCGTCAGATAGGAACCGCATTCGCAGCGCCAACGCGGCTGGTTTACAGGATAAGTCTGGTTACACTGAGTACAAAAGAGCATCTATATCACCTCCGTAATACGAGTGTATGCGAAAATTACGTCAGGCTCAATACGGTCAGGCCATTTTTTCGAGGGTTTATTTGCGCCGCAGATCTGGCAGGATATTCGCGACACCGAAGCTAAATCCTCTAGTATAAGGACGGTGAGAGACCTTGCGTCATACAAAGATAGTAGCGACCATCGGCCCGGCCAGCGATGCCCCGGCCCTGCTGCGCCGGCTGATTATGGCGGGAGTGGATGTGGCCCGGCTCAACTTCTCACACGGCACGCACGAAGAACAGCGGGCCCGCTTCCAGCGGATCCGGGCAGCGGCCGAAGAACTGGGCGTTCACCTGCCGATCATGCTGGATACCAAGGGGCCGGAGATTCGCCTGGGCACGTTCGCGGCAGGGAAGGTTGAACTGAAGTGTGGGCAGCGTTTCGTGCTCTATGCGGACGGCCGGCCGGGCGATGAGCAGGGTGTCAGTGTCAGCTATGGGCAGCTGGCCGCAGACTTGCAGCCAGGCGATCGCGTGCTGATTGACGACGGCCTGCTGGAGCTGCGCGTGGTGGAAGTTGCCGACCGCGATCTGGTCTGTGAAGTGGTCGTTGGCGGGGTTGTCAGTGACCGCAAAGGAGTGAACGTCCCCGGGCGTTCGCTGCAGCTGCCTGCATTATCGGAGCAGGATCGGCGGGATATCCGGCTGGGGGTGGAGTTGGGCTGCGATTTCATTGCCCAGTCCTTTGTGCGCAGCGCCGCCGATGTGCTGGCCCTGCGCCAGCTCCTGGAGGAGCTAGCGGCGGACATCCCGATCATCGCCAAGATTGAAAACCAGCAGGGCGTCCTGCATCTGGCCGAGATCCTGAAGGTGGCCGATGGCCTAATGGTTGCCCGCGGCGATATGGGTGTGGAGATTCCGGCGGAGGAAGTCCCCCTGATCCAGAAGGAGATGATCGCCCAGGCCAATCGCCACGGCAAGGCGGTGATTACCGCCACTCAGATGCTGGATTCGATGATTCGCAACCCGCGCCCCACCCGGGCGGAAGCCAGCGATGTTGCCAACGCGATTCTGGACGGCACTGATGCGGTGATGCTCTCTGGCGAAACAGCCAACGGGCGTTATCCGCTAGAGGCGGTGGAGACGATGGCGCGCATTGCTGTGCGCACCGATCGAGCTCTGAAATCGCAGGGGCTGCTGCCGCGCCCGGGGGAAAAGAAGATCAGCATTACCGATGCCATCAGCCATGCTACGGTGCAGGCCGCCCGCGACCTGGGTGCCGCCGCCATCATCACCGCCACCGAGTCCGGCAGCACGGCGCGCCGAGTTTCGCGCTACCGGCCAGAGGCGCCGATCATCGCCGTAACCACCAGCGCCAGCGTAGCCAGACGGCTAAATCTTTACTGGGGGGTGCATCCCATCGTGGGTGAGAAGCATAGGAACACCGATGAAATGCTGGAGTCGTCTACTGCCAAGGCGCTGGATGCCGGCCTGATCAAGAACGGCGACCTGACGGTGGTCACGGCTGGCGTGCCCATGGGTGTGCCCGGAACTACGAACCTGCTGAAAGTGCACATCGTGGGCGATGTCCTGGCGCGCGGCATGGGGATCGGCAGCCAGCCGGCGACCGGCCCCGTGGTCGTCTGCAAGACCGCCAAGGAGGCGAGGGGCAAGGAGATTAAGGACGGCAGCATCCTCGTGGCCATTGGGACGGATAGAGACTATGTGCCGTTGTTGGAGAAGGCAGCCGGCCTCGTGACCGAGGAAGGCGGCCTCACTTCGCACGCCGCAGTTGTTGCCCTTAACCTGGGGCTGCCGGTCATTGTCGGTGTGCCTGGCGCCACCAGCCTCCTGCAGGATGGCCAGTTGGTGACGCTGGACACCGCGCGCGGCCTGATCTACCGCGGCGCGGCCAATATCCCGGCGGAGAAATAGGCGAGCACGCTGCATGCGGAAGGTCAGATGCAAGCGGAAGGGCGGGGCCTACACCCCGCCTTTAGTCTTCAGCGAGCCAGTACCTCGCCTTCAGTCTTGCGTGGCACTACCAGGGAAAGGGGTTGTCCGTGCCCTTGTTCTACATGGAGATCAGCTGTTGGTGGTTAGCGGTAACAGTACTCGTGCTTTGCCGCTTCCGAAATAGCGACCGTGAAATGGCGGATTCTCGTAGACGGAGGCCGCCAGGAGGAATGGATCCTGCGGAACGTGCACGACCTGTTGCCGTAGAAGGCTCCCTGAGGAAGTACCCCAGGGAGCTACTTGTCTTGTCACAGTGCCTTTAGCTGTACATCCTACCCCCGCATCACCATCTGGTTGCCTGATTCATAGCGGCGCAGGCCGGCGCGGAAGACCAGGACTGCAATCACCCAGACGACGAGGGCGGCCAGCCACACGCTGAGCAGCCCCTTCCAGGTAAAGCTGGCCAGCAACTCCACCGGCAGGTAAACCGCAAAGCCGGCGGGGATGACAAAGTGGGTGATGAACCGCGCTGCGCCCTGAAAGATGGTGCCCGGATAGGTGGAGAAGCTGATTAGGCTCTCGCCGATTTGTCGACCGACTACATCGCCCCGCCCGATGAAGAAGGGGAGGCATTGCCAGATGGAGAAAAACCCGGCCAGGATTGCCCCCGAAGTCGTCATGAACAGCAGGAAGAGCAGGTAGCTCGCTCTGGTGGCGTAGCAGCCCATTGCCCCTATCAGGAGGCCAAAGATCAGGTCGCCCGCCCCGGACATGTTCATGCGGCTGACCAGAATATGTAGCAGGGGGTTTTTCGGCAGAGCCAGGTAATAATCCAGCTGCCCAGCGGCGATCAGTTCGCCGAACTGGTAGCTGTTGCCGCAGAAGATGGCCATGAGACCAAACCCGCCAGCTGAGAGTCCCCACATCAGCCAGATCTCGCTCATCCCCCAGCCGCCGATATCCGGGAAGCGCTCAAGCAGAACCCACCAGATAAAAAGCAGCAGCACATCGTTCAGGAACATGAAGATAGTCTGCGAGAGAAAGCTAACCCGGTAGGCCATGGCCGAGGCCAGGTTCACCTTCCATTGAGCGGTGAGAAACCGCCAGTATTTAGCCACCGTTGACATTGACCCGTTTCACCCCCTTGCCGTACTCCCAGGCCACCAGCAGCGCTAGCAGCCCGATCCAGATCAGCCCGCGTCCAGCCAGCTCAGCAAAGAGCTGCCTATCGGGTGCTACAAACACCCGCGCCGGTCCATAGGCGAGGGAGCGGAAGGGCAGCGCCGCCGCCAGCTTGCGGAAAAACTCGGGGTAGATGTCGATGGGAATAAACAGCCCGCCCAGTGTGAAAAGCATCTTTGAATAGATCCACTGAAAGGGCGCACTCTCCTCCACAAAGAAGCTGAGCAGAGCGATGCCGATCAGCACAAGGAACTGCAGACACAGGGCGATGCCGGTGAGCAGCAGCGCCTGCGCAGCGCCGTCGGGCGTCAGCGGCGGCAGCCCCACCAGCAGCGTAGCTACGGCGCTGCCCACCAGGAAATTGAGCAGGAGTGCTACCACTATCTCGCCAAGGTAGTTGGCGAACTGATAGAGGACATACTGGCTCGGCCTGAGGAGCAGGTAGGCGATCTGCCCCGACTTGACGTCCTGCGTCACTTCCCTGACGAGGCTGGTGCGACTCAGCGTGAGCACCTCGGTGATCGTCAGATACCAGACCAGCTGGACGCGATCAAAACCCAGCAGGCTGCCGTGGCTACCCAGCAGCTTCCCCCAGAGCTGCGAGAAGATGAAGAGAATCAGGGCGAAGAAGCCGGCGCGCGCGGCCAGTTCAGGCCAGTAGGCCAGCCGGTTGGTAACGGCGACCCGGGTGACGGCGGTGTATTTGCCCAGCCGTCGGCTGATCTGCATCATCCATCACTCCCTTCATCGCTCGCCGCCGGGCGGTCTCCGCCATAGATGCGGGCGATGATCTCCTCCAGCGGCGGATCGGAGATGTTGATATCGGCGATGGGCGAGAGCTGGCGCAGCGCCATGTAGAGCTCGTCGATGCTCAGGCGGTTGGTGTCCAGCGCCAGCTTCACCCCCGGGCCCTTGTGTTTCAGCACCCGCGCACCAGGTATGACTGGTGCGCTGTCGATGGAGTTCTCCAGCCGGACATCGATGATTTTCTCCTGCAGATAGTGATACTTCAGCTTGGCCATCGGCTGATCGATGACGATCTCGCCCTGATTGATCATCACCACGCGCCGGCAGAGGTTTTCGATGTCGCCTGTGTCATGGGAAGTCAGGAAGACGGTGACCCCGTCCACCTGGTTGATGCTCCTGATCAGATCGCGCATCTTGCGCCGCGCCACCACGTCCAGGCCGATGGTCGGTTCGTCGAGAAAGACGACTTTCGGCCGATGCAGCAGTGCGGCTGCCAGCTCGCAGCGCATGCGTTGCCCCAGCGAGAGCTTGCGCACCGGCACGTGGAAGAACTCCTTCAGCTCAAACCACTCCACCAGCTCAGCCTGGCGCCGTCGGCTGTCCTGATCATCCAGCTCATAGATGCGGCCCAGCAGGTGAAAGCTGTCCGCCGGCGGGAGGTGATACCAGAGCTGCGATTTCTGGCCAAAGACAGTGCCGATCTGGAAGGCCAGCTGGTTGCGTTGCTCCCAGGGGACGAGCCCCAGCACCTGTGCATCACCGCCGCTGGGATGCAGGATGCCAGTCAGCATTTTGATGGTTGTAGACTTGCCGGCCCCGTTGGGGCCGATGAAGGCCAGCGTCTCTCCCGCCTGGACGGATAGATCCAGCGGCTGGACCGCCTGAATGCGCTCGCCCTGCCTGTCGTACAGGCTGCGCAGACTGCCCAGCAGCCCGGCGGCCTTCTGCTGCCGCCAGAATTCCTTATAGAGCCCCCTAATCTCAATCGCTGTCACTTGGTTCACCTCCACGGATTGTTCGGTTGTGCCTACCTCCGCGCGGGTATAGCAGAATAGACCCCAGGCAGCAGTTCCTTCGAACTTGCCGCTGGGGTCTTTTCTACCCACGGTGTACCCGCACCCTGCGGGCCCGCGCCGCTCGGACCAGCCTGCCGACACTCCCGTCGGCACGGAACCCTAGGCGCGCTTCGAGATATTTCGGTTAGTATATCTGGAAGACAGGCTCAGTGTCAAGAGGTGTTTTGAGAATTCAAAAGAATAGGGAACGGCATGACTTACCAATCACGACCGCGGCTGAAAAACGTGACCACGTGTGCGATGACGTAGGTAGTTTAACCTTATTGCCAGTTTCTCCAATTCGCTTCCCCGACCCTGAGCGAGTTGCCAATTGCATTCAGAAGGCTGCCCGGGCATCGTACCGGCTTTCTAAGGCTATGGAAGACTCTGTTGATCTAGTGCTTGGTACTTCCGTTCAGGCCATACGCAGCATCCAGAGCCAACTCAAGGATCTAGACAAAGCAATTGAACGCATTCTAGATGGGATCCCTGAGGCTACGTGCCTGCGTTCTGTTCCAGGCATAGGTCGGGTCTACGCTGCCGGTATCCTGGCTGAAATAGGTGACATTGACCGTTTCAGCAACCAAGCTGCCCTGGCTAAGTATGCTGGCCTTACCTGGCATAGGCATCAGTCCGGCTCTTTCGAGGCCGAAGATACCAAGCGCATTCGCTCCGGTAACCGATTCCTGCGCTACTACCTGATTGAAGCTGCCAACTCAGTGAAGAACCGCGCCCCCGAATTCGGAGAGTACTACCGGAAGAAATACAACGAAGTGCCTAAACACCAACATAAACGCGCCCTCGTCTTAACCGCAAGAAAACTTGTGAGTCTGGTCGATGCGCTGCTACGCAACAACCAACTCTACACGCCTGAAAGGAAGGTGCATAGCGCGAAGGCATAACCCCCTTTGCCAAAATCCCTGCGAAATTCCCAGTTAAAGGCTTTCCAGCCGATTCGCTGCTTGCACCCCAGCCGCCAGATCCGTCATAAGAGCAGCGGGGACGACCAGTACCTGTTCGTCCCCGTATTTCATCTTCAGTTGGCTGCGGTCCATCAGCTGCGAAAAAGTGTGCTGACCGATTCGCCCTGGTTGATGCGGCGGATGGTTTCGGCGATGATCGGCGCCACCGAAAGCACTTGCAGGTGAGGCGTTACACTTGGCGCGACGCCTCACTGCTGTTTGTGCATCTGCTTTGGCTCGTCGCCTGCTTAAGCCGACTATTGATGAATGCGGGAGGTGGAAAAGGTGCCTTGCTACCGGAAGCGCACGTTTTGGCTGTTGTGTGCGGTTCTGCTGGCAGCGATTGCGGGAGCCGTATGCCTGCTGTCAACGCTGCAACCTCTTGCACTCCCGGCTACGACCGCGGTACTGTCTGTCGAAATGGAACAGTGGAGCGCTGGAGAAAGCCAGGGGCGCCTGACGATAACTGACCCAGGGGAGGTTGAAACGATTCTTACTACCCTGGCTGCGGCAAGGGAAAAGCTTGGCCGTTCTGTCAGCGACTATCCATCACAGACAGACTATCTGGTCGTAAGGCTGATCCTGCCAGACGAGATGCTACCGTCTGGCCGCTATTGTGAAATTGAAACAACAGAAGGAAAAGGGCGGGGACAGCACCCCGCCCCTTTGTCTGCAGGTGATTCGCTGACCAGCATCAGGTAGATTGACCAACACTTCAGAAATAGATATAATATGTAGTGAATTACGACAAGAGGGGGTGTACGGCATGGAACACCCTCTTGCGAGCCAGTGTGCGTAGTGGTCGGCGCATTGTACGCCAGCATTTTCTCTGGCTTTGTCAGCTCATCGAGACTGGCGCCGGTGCTGGTATTGACCTAATTCAGGTGGCCGATGGTGGTCTCAACCAGGCTTGCCCAGAGCTACGGTGGAATTACCGTGTTTGATTGCGACTAAACTGAGTTGGGTCGTGCCGTGGGAATCCTGCCACGCATAGTCTCCGACTTGCCCGAAGTTGGTAAGCGATGGGTCGATCCAGCCTTCTATTGGTGGAGCGTTATCCGAACGGTGTGATTCAGGATTCCGCACTGGCTGGGCCAGGGCTTCAAACGAACGTCACCGTGCGTAGTCTCGATCCGATTACCCAGTGCTTCTGGATTCAGTGCATTATGTGAGCACAGTAGAGACGTCAACTTAGGCAGAAAACCTAAAGGAGTGGATGACTTAGTTTTGCAGTGCCAGCAGTTGTGACGCCTTTACGTTGCGGCGATGGTGTTTGATTCACCCGAATATGTTCAAGCATCGCATTGTACTCCGTCTGGCGCTTGTTAGTAGTCCAGCGGTTTGACGTATTACATTGCCTGGGTTATCAGGGGGCGGCTCGATCCTCCTTAACGTTAACCTGGTAGGGAACGCGAAGCGAGTCTATTCCAATTGGAATATGCTGTTATGATGTGATAAGGAGGTTAAGTTAATTGTTTAGAAAAGCGGTCGTGCTACTGACAGGTCTCTTTCTGCTGTTGGCCTTTTGCTCCCCTACTTTGGCATACAAGGACAGTCCCACAGAAGTAGTTCTGTCTGCCGCCTTGGCTAGTGCAGGGCCAAAGTCTTTTTCTGATCAGCTTTTCGGCGGAGACGTATATGCCCTCCGTGGCAAGATCGACCCCAAGAACTCTGTTTTTCGGGGCGAGATTGTTTCAGCTCGAGGAAACTATTCGTTTGAAGTGAGTGGCGAGCTTAACGCTTTCTTGAAAAATGAGCAGTTGCTCTATGGCACTATGCTGGGGCATATTGAAACACAGATGGGGGTCAAGGATGCTGCTCTGCGCGTTGAGATAAGTCCTGGCGGCAAGACTTGTGTCTTGGTTGTCGATGGGATGGGTGCTAGTTACCTCGCCTTTGGTGACATTTATGATAACTACTATAGCAGGCAGTTTATAGATTACTTCAAAGACGTCGCCACATCTGTATGCGGCACAGCGAACGTAGGCCCTGTTTCTCCACAGAATGGTGCACCGCAGGAACCAATAGAGATCATGGATCTCGGTTCGGATCCCAATAGCCATCGGGAGCATTATTCCACAGAGCTATTTTCGCAGATCAACGGTGTGAGTACAGACGCGTGCACAGGGATCATCAACCTGTACTCATATCCCCCCAATTACTTGGGTAATGCAAGGGGGCTTCTGCAAGTCCGAATCTGGACGAGACCTGAAGAAGTAAAGACATGGCTGAACTCGGACTACATAGCCTTGTCGCAAGTGCAGGTTGACGCCAGACTGCGTAATGAAAGCCTTACGCGCGCTGATGGTCAGATCTGGCTTTTTAACCCTCAGCCTACCACGAGTATTCTGGAGTCTGTTTCCGTAGACTTGATGATTGGTCTCATGAGCTTGGACCCTGAGTTGGAGAGGGCTGGGGTTATTCTTGGGTTGGCGAGAGGCATCGCCCTCTCATCATCGAACGTAACGGTAAGGAATTGGGATGGAAACTATGGGAACGACGAAATACTGTGGCGCATAGGTGGTGCTGACGTCCAATCAATTGCCTTTCCGGCAACATTGACGTCAGAGCAAAGCCTACGAAACTCGTATGCCTATCCAGAGGGAGGTATGCCCTTCACCTTAGGGTGGGACGCTTTGCATCATGAAAGTACAGCTTGGATACATTGTGTTGCAGGGAGAATCGTCTACGAATATTTGACGTGGGACAGCAAGCTTAATGACTGGGTTATCGTCCCTGCCTATACCGAGGTAATACCTATTTCCTTCTACGAAACATGGAAGCCCTAAGATGAAACGATGCACTCGATGGCTGCTACTGGTACTGGTAGCGGTGACCTGCCTGTGTCTGGCCTTCGGCTATTGGCGGCGTCCCCTCTATGCTCATCGTGAGGGTTCATTATCGAGCTTGCTGGCGTTCAATGATAGTGTCTACTATGGAACCGATTTCACGAGAGAGGCAGGGGCGCTGTCGCTAATGACAGGTCGCAAGTTATGGGAGACAAAGCTATCCACGGATGCCATTGAGATCACCACGCTTTTTGGGGCGGGAGAAGCCGTTCTCTGCGCTGGCGGCAGCAGCATATTCTGTCTGCAGGCTGATTCAGGAGTATTGCGCTGGACGCGTGAGCTGGCAGGCCACCTAACAGCGCTACCCGTACTGGCTGGTGGAAGCATTTTTGCTGCCACTCTCAATGGTGTGGTTTATTCGCTGGACGCCCAGACAGGCGACGTGAAGTGGATGCTCGAGCTTGGCAGCCGAGTCATTGCTTCCCCTGTTCCGATCGGTAGCCAGTTGCTCGTCGGTGACCTGGACGGGTATGTCCATGTGCTGGACTCCGTTAGCGGAAAGGACATGTCTCGGATCGACGTTGGATTTCCCATCGCATTCTTAGGCGCCAACCAGGCAACCGTGCTGGCGTTCAGCGATGAACTGGAGCATACACGCGTGGTAGCTTTGGAGTATCCGTCATTGTTCACAAGGTGGAGGGCTACCCTACCGGATACTGGTGGAGACGGGGCGCAAGCTCTGCTAACCGAAGAACGAGTCTTCATAGCTTCATTCTCAGGACAGCTAAACGCCCTGGACATGGGGACAGGCGAGGTTTTGTGGCAGCAAGCGTTCAAAACCGGCTTAACCCATTTTACACCGATGCGCCTGGATGATGATCGGCTGCTCGTTCAAAGTGGGGATACAATCCACATATTGCGGCAAAACGGCGATGTAGTCGGCAGTATGTCGCTGCCAGGCAAGGATGTTATCCGTGACCTCGCCCTACATGGAGATCAGCTGTTGGTGGTTAGTGGGAACAGCATTCGTGTCCTGCGTCTTCCGAAGTAGCGTTCGTGAGATAGTTGCCCCCGGTGGCGTAGCAGCCCAGCGCTCCCATCAGCAGGCCGAAGATCAGGTCGCCCGCCCCGGACATATCCATGCGGCTGACCAGAATATGCAGCAGGGGGTTTTTCGGCAAAGCCAGATAATAATCCAGCTGCCCACCGGCGATCAGTTCGCCGAAGTGGTAGCTGTTGCCGCAGAAGATGGCCGCCAAACCAAACCCCCCGGTCGAGAACCCCCACCATGCGAGGTCAGGAAGACGGTGACTCCATCCACCTGGTTGATGCTTTTGATCAGATCGCGCATCTTGCGCCGCGCCACCACGTCCAGGCCGATGGTGGGCTCATCGAGGCCAATGCAGCAGGGCGGCCGCCAGCTCGCAGCGCATGCGGTGCCCCAGCGAGAGCTTGCGCACCGGCACATGGAAGAACTCTTTCAGCTCAAACCACTCTATAAGCTCTGCCTGGCGCCGCCGGCTGTCCTTGTCATTCAGTCCATAGATACGGCCCAGCAGGTGAAAGCTGTCGGCGCCGTTCGGGCCGATAAAGGCCAGCGTCTCACCGGCCTCGACAGATAGATGTAGCGGCTTCACCGCCACGACGCTCTCGCCCTGCTTTTTATAGAGGCTGCGCAGATTGCCCAGCAGCCCCGCGGCCTTCTGCTGCCGCCAGAATTCCTTGTAGAGCCCCTAATCTCAATCGCTGTCATTTGGTTCACCTCCAGAAGTGGTCGCCTGTTCTTATCTCTACCGGGATAACAAAAAGACCCCAGGCAGCAGTTCCATCGAACTTGCCGCTGGGGTCTTTTCTACCCACGGTGTACCCGCATCATCCGGGCCCGCGCCGCTCGGACCAGCCTGCCAACCAACATGGCACGGCACCCTAGGCGCGCTTCGAGATATTTCGGTTAGTATATCTGGAAGACAGACCCAGTGTCAAGAGGTGTTTTGAAATTCAACAATGATAGTATGGCTAGGTTTCACTCGAACAGTTCCAGAAGGTATGAATTGCCAATATGAATAACAAGACGTGCAGAATAGCCCAGAACCAATGTCCGATAGGTCCAGCCCCGCAGCATCAGCGATCTGAGTGCCGCGAAACATCCACCACAAGATAATCGCTGGCACTTGAACCAGAGTGATGAGGGCAAGAACCGTCCGTCTCGGTTTATTATTCGACGAGGCAACCCTGGACAGGCTGATGATCAATCCGCAGATGCCCAATACCAGTGCCACAAGGCCCCACATTTTGGTTGCTGGGCTGGCATCGTGAGTGAACTGCAAGGCGTTACTGAGATAGATAGCATCGCAGGGGAAGGAAACGTGAAACGCCCCGGCCAACCCATATCGGGGGAGGCCGGGGCGTTCTGCTGCTGCGGGATTATCTGTCTTGTTTACTCTCCGATCAGGTCTTCCATCCGCTCAATTGGCTCTGACGTAACGCCGTGGCCCCAGATGGCGTCTTCTACCTTGCCGTCGACCAGGAGCTGCACGGCCTCAATCTCAGGCAGTTCGGTCAGGGTGTTGACAATGGAGCCGACGGTCATCAGCTCGCCGGCTGAGCCACCCCAGTGCTTCGTCCTGATTTCCTCGGAGAAGTCGACAAAAGCGACGCCGTCTTCAATGCTGATCCCGAGCAGTTTGGTCTCTTCCGGGATGGTGACGTGCAGGTCGTCGCTGGTAGGCCCGGCGATGAGTTCGTTGATCAAGAGTTCGGGCAGGCTCTCGTCGCCTTGCTCCACGACGCGCTCTTCCGGCCAGACGTACATGGCCTCGGCGTCAGCGAAGTAGAGGACGACGGTTACTTCCTGCGGATCGCGA
>JBMNFB010000005.1:0-24321 GCA_050949085.1 Bacillota bacterium | reverse complement strand
TGGTCAGCTGCGATGGTCAGCGTGCGCGAATAGGTGCTGATGCCATACTCCAGGCCTGTACGGGCCAGAGTAAGTTCGCTACCTAGTGGGTTGCCCCCTGCATCCAGCAGCCTGGCCGTGACTTGCACCTGCTGACTGCTCTTTACCCAGATTGTCAGCGGATGCCCGTCGCAGACCAAGCTCGTACTTAACCCATAGCCGGTCGGCTCAGGCAGCTCGGCGCTGATATACTCAATGCTGGCAGTGAGCAATTTCTCCCGCCCGCTAGAGTCCCTAAACTGCAGATACAGGTACTTCTGGCCATACTCTTCACCCAGCTGCCAGTTGAAGCTGCCGCTCACCGGCTGATAACTTGCGTTGGCCAAAGCCGACTGGCTGGCTGCATAGCGCATCTCGCTGTAAGTTCCGGGCGAGACACTCACCGTTACTTGCGGTTCAAAAGTAAAGGCAGCACCATCGTTTACGGTCACCATCGGATCGATCACCGGCAACTCTGACGGCTGCAAGATCACCGTCAGCTCCTGGGTCACCGGCAAAGGTACGCCATCGCTAGCGACCATGACCTGACTCTTCCCCTTCCAGTCGGCGGGAAGAGCAGCCGCATCCAGGATCAGCTCGCTGTCGCTTCGTCTGGTCAACTGCACAGCCCCGCCCAAGCGGTCAAAGGGGTCCGCGGCACGATAAAACACCGCTGTGTAGCTGCTGCCGGCCGCGAATCCACTGCCCTGAAGGACATACTGCCCGTCCTCTGTGATCACCTGCATGACCCTCCCTGATGGGGCAAAACAGATTGCCAGTGGCAGGATATCAACTACTGTTCCAGAGTAGTCAACTGTCTGTGCTGGTTGGCCAGCGTACTGCAGTTGGAGCATGTAGACTCCACTCAAAGTGACAGGTGAGTCGCATTTGACGTCCAACCGCAGACCATCTTGGCTGAATGTGATAGCTGGCACCACGGCATCGCCACCGTCAGCCGGCCGCAAGGTGACTGCAAAATCTGTGGGATCTATATTTAGCCCGGCGTCGAAACTGAGGGTGAAACTGCTGTCACTGGCAAAGCAGCGCAACCCATCAACGTGATAGAACCAATCGCCCATCAAGAACGCCTGCTCCACTACCCTAACGGTCGCGGCAGCAAACTGCTCACCACCGTATGCTGCCAGCAGTTGGTAATTACCGGTTTGCAGCGGGCTCTCAATATCCAGCAGGCAGGTGATCTCATCCACGCCGCCGACCACCGAGTCTGCGCGCAAGCTGCCAACGTTGTTGCCGCCAGAGCCCTGCAGGGACACGGTCAGCAGGTCCAAATCGACAATACCCTGTGGTTCGTACATCCCGACCATGAAAGAAGTTGTATCCAAACCAATGGAGTATGTCATCTGCGGCCCCTGGTGCCCGCCACTCTGTTCAGCAGAGCTTACAGGAGCGCCGACAACCGTCATTTCCCAGATTGATGGAGCGGTTGCCGCGTCCGTACGCATCGAGATAGGTGAGAGCAAGCCGCGGCTCTCTCCGCTCAAGTTGTTGCAGGTGATCAACCAGCGATAGTCCTGGTCCTCAGATAAATCTGCAGGGACCGTAAAGCTGCCCTGTACCTGATAGTAGTTGATGAAACGGTAGGCCAGCGGGTGATAGGCCACGCTTGCCACCATGGCCATCGGCTGCAGGTCGGGCACCCGCTGCTGCACGCGGCCCAGCTCATCTACCTCTACCAACTCCAGTTGCACGGGGCCAGGGCCCAGGTTGGCGATGTGCCCGCTAACCTCAATTGTCTGACCAGCCTGAAGGGAGGCAGTGTTACTGTCTGTCAGAACAGCCGCTTCATAGCGCTCCGGCAGTGAGGCGATGCTGTTTTCGATCGTGAACTGTTCCGACAGCTCGAATGAGCCTCTAGTGAAGTACAGGCTGTAACGCCCAGTCAGGCAGAGCGGCTTGCCCTGGTCAGTAAACTGCAGCACCAGCCTGCCTGAACCGTCATAATCCACTGTTCGCTCATCCAGTGGGTACCAGTTATAATACTCATCTGCTGCCTCCAACTTTACCGTATACTCTCCCGCCGGAAAGTTGACCAGGTCAGCGCAGATCTTGGCGACGGCAGCGTCCACAATTTCAATCTGAGAGAACCGCGTGCCGTAATCTGTCCACACCTGATATGCCTCGGTCAGCAAAGGCTCTTGATTAGCTGATTCAATCACCAGATCATAGAGCACCTCTGATGACTCTGCCAGGTATCCATCCACAGCTTCCAGGCGATAGACAAAGTGGGATGCGCCGTGGGCGGTTTTGCCCAGCCACTCTCCTTCTGTATGCACAAAAACCGTGGCGCCGTCATCAGGGTGCTGAAGAGTGAGACTGAGCTCATCAGGATCCTCTGCTCCAAAGACGGTTACTTCAATCAGCACTGCCGCGTCGCCTTCGACCCAGGCGGCCCTGTCCACTCCCCGCCAGGATCGACCCGTCACCAATAGTTGATCGGTAACCTCCAGTTCATGGTCCCAACCAGGGAAAACCGTGCCATCGGCTACGGCTCGCAGGGCGTACTCTCCTGGCCGCAACCCGGCTGGCGCAGCCCAGGCAGCGGTAATATAGCCGTTGGACCCGCTTATTTTCGTGTCGCTGAGCCCAACAACTTGACCGCTGGCGTCTTCCATCGTGATCAGCGCTGCCACGCCACCCAACGCTTCACCCAAATCAACTATTACTTCCTGATACGCGCTGAAGGGCAGCACTTGGTCGACGTGCCAGTATTTTTCGATATCGTTTACGATGATTGTGCTGCTTTCGCTACCGATTGCCGCCATTTCCGCCAGCAGCTGTTCTGCCAGCAATTGCTGCTGATCCGGCAGTGCACCAGCTGGATCTAACGGGTCATAGTCAACCTCGCCGACGGGCTCCTGTGGAGTCTCCCCCGCCGGCTCGTCTGCTTCCGCCTCTTCTTCTGCAGGAGGCTCTCCCGATTCATCGCCTGGTGCAGACGGGTCCTGTGGGTCAGCTGCCGGTTCTCCCGGTTCTTCCTCTGAGCCCTCCACCGGGTGATCATCCAAATCAGAGTCGGGATCTTCTTCAGGCTCCTGTTGATCCCCCTGCCCCGCCGCCAGATCAGGGCCAGACGGCTCAGCCGGCAACTCCCCAGGGGGGGCCAAAGATTCCTCAGTTTCGGGGAGGTCACGTTTCTCCAGCATTCCAACCAGCGCTTCCCCATGCGTTCTAGGCAGTCGATTGATCCCAGCTGCGCTAATCGCACCAGGGAACAGCATTGTCAAGACCAGCAAAAGAGCTACTAAACGCTCACCCATTTTTCTTCTCATGCCATCACCTCCGCAGATTACTATCCTTGCCAGCACATCGTTCTTCTCGCTTGCTGTAGATCTATACATCGACCTCCTATTGGGAAATAGCACTTGACTGCTCTAATGCTTCACAGGCTACTTGAGCAGCGGATACCGACAACGGGAACAGAAGTCCTGGGAAATCAACTCCCTCGCACCACAAACGTTGCAGAAGATGATCCTGTCCTGGGATTTGTCGTATCTCTCGTATGAGCCAAGGCCGCCATGATAGCGCACGCGATCACCCAGGGCAAAATAGCCATAGCGGGCGGCATCGTTCTTAAATCGCATGGTATGCAGCTGGCCACTGTCGCTGATCACGCCCACTGTGTAGATGCAGAGGCTGGTTTCCCGCTGTGTTTGATGGTCAACCTGTCGGCGAAACTCGACCCGCTTATCCACTATCGTGCCATCCCATGTCTGGCGGCGGTTGCCACTACGAATTTGTACCAGTCCGACGATCACCAGCATGCCTGCCACGAATAGGCCCAGATAGAGAGCCTGTGGATTCTGCAGGCGCGAACCAGGAAGTGAACCGGCTAGGGCAAAGCCGACCGTGGCGGCGGCTGCCAGAACGAGGGAAAAGGCCGCAGGCCAGCGACTGGAGTGGCCGCGATATCCTACAAAGCCTGGTTCGTTGATCCGACTGGAAAACCCCACACCTCCCCCTCCCAGCTGGATGGGAGCTTCTGCCTCCTCAAACACAACAATCGGGGATCGACTACAGGATGAGTTGGCATCATCAGCTCCTGGCGAAACGGGGCTACAGCTAGGACAATACATACGCTTTCCCCCTTCCCCACTTCTGGGCACAGATCGCCTTAGCTTAATGGTATGACGACTGGCCGCTGAAGTCTTCACACAAAAGCGGCCATAAAGGATCAAAACACCTCACCCGAAATGGGTGAGGTGTTCATAAACTCCTATTCTATCGGCACCAGCTGCTACAATCGCTAAAGCGAATCTTTCAGCAGAAAGAATGGCCATTGCCCCTAGCATCTGCGGCTCACCTAAGTCTGCTCCATCAATAGCTTCACCAGCTCAGTTCTGTTCTTCACCCCCAACTTGGAGTAAGCATTCTTGACGTGGGTCTTGACAGTATTCTCACTGAGATAGAGCTCGGCGGCGATCAGCTTATAGGTGCACCCCCGGGACAACAGACCGACCACCTGCTGCTCCCGTTCGCTCAACTCTGCCGCCAACAACACGCTGCTGGGGGCAGCTGTCTGCTCCAGCGGGATCTGGGAGGAGAAGGAGGTCAAGAACGCATGATCCTTGAGCAGCGATGACAAGCGTTGGTGTAGCAGCGGCAGGATAATCAAGGCGATCATCGCGATGCCTAAGGCCAGAACTGAAGGATCTAGCGGTGGATTTTCCAGCCCAGTGATGGCGCTGCCGATTATCCCCCCCAGCAAAACGCCTAGCACATTTGCGGATAGCCCCCAGCCCATAATCCGAGCCGGGTTTTCGGTCAAGTCCAGCATTCCGCCCAGAATACTCCACCAGAAGAGATCGAAGATGCCACACGCACCCATCATCAATGTGTTTACCACCAGATAGGCAGGCGCTGACCGGTCCAAGGTCATGAAGAAGAGAAAGGCCAACCCGATCATGGCGATGGCGATGTATAGCGACAGCGCGCGATTTGTGGCCTGCAGGAACTGACGCAGAATTTGCAGTGCGGCGACATAGGGAACCGCCCAATACCAGCTGACCAGCCACTGGTGGTGGGCAAAAGCCGGATTGATCACCTGATACATCAGCCCAGAGTTGATCGTGAGCACGAAGATAAACAGGCAGAGCAACCCCAGTGGATACCACAAGCTGCTCGTCGATTTGCCGGCCGCAGGAGATGGGGCTGCCGAGAAGTCGTGGGTGGGGGGTGTCTGTTCTGGCAATCCCAGGATGAAGAAGAAGGCAAAGACCAATAAGGCAATGGCTGCAGCCAGGCCGGCTTCCGGCGAGAGATGCAAGGCCATCATGTTCACGCCGATCATCAGCAGGTTGGAGTAAATCAAAATTACGGCAGCCGTCTGTAACCGTTCGGGCGGAGGCGTGAAGTCCCGATAATAAAACCCCCAGGCTGCCACAAACATCCCGGCCAACACACCGGCAAGCAGCAAAGCATACCAGGCCAGTGATGGGCCGAAAAAGAATAGGCAGCTGCAAGCGACGCCAATCACGCAGGCGTAAAGCATCAGGTTCTTGGCCCCACGCATGGTCTTGATCAGATAGCCGGCGGCAGAGAGGCCGACGAGATGAGCGGCTACACAACCAAACAACAACGCACGAAGTTCCATCCCATAATCAGCTGCTAGCGCCAGCAGTACTTGGCCTTGGAAAGGGAATGCCAACATCCAGCCAGAAAAACTGACCATAGCAACAGTGGCTAGACCGCGGTGGTCAATAGAAAGGCGAAAATCCGTTCCTATTCTGCTCATCGCCACCCCCTCCCTTCTCTGAATGATATTTTGCTATCTCGGGCCTTATCCCTGCGCGAATTGGGCTATTCAGCGAAAATAACTTGGCCATTAAGGTTGCCTGCAATCAAACCTTTGAGCGAGGAGTCATCCTGCTATCGCCTAGGATGTGCACAAACCCGCCGGAGGAAACCGGCGGGGTGATTGATCCAAGAGGAGAGTGGTTTCTTGGAACCGTCCCCAAGAACCCACTTAGTGGCCGAGCTGATGCAGCGGCGGCTCTTGCCCCTCAGGGAGAGGAGAGACGTAAGACTGGCCTTTGGTGTCCTGCTTGAGGCCCTGCTTAGCCGGTTCGATCAGCTCCGGCTGCTGCAGGAACCTGAGAGCGGACAGGCCGAGTACCTTGGCTGCCACCAACATGCCTTTGTGGCCGATGCTCATGCCGCTGCAAGCGGCGTACTGCCAGGAATGGCCGGGAGTGCCGATGGCATTGGTGGCCACCGTGAATTGGGCAGTAGGGGTGACCCAACTGACGTCGCCGACGTCGGTGGACCCGGCACTAACTTGGCCCTTTTCCAGCTTATCGGACACGAAATCCATCAGGTATTTGCCTGCCAAATCGACCCCGTGACGCTCCTTGAGCTGGGCGATGGCCTTCTGGTAATGCCCGGAGGGATAGCTCTCGGCCAGCTTCTCGGCGAACTCTTGGTCTTCTTGGCTGAACTGGGGCGCACCCACCGCTTGCATCGACTCCAATAATACCTCGCCGACTACGTCATTATGCAGGGTGTTGTGGCAGCCGCTGAGCAGCTGCACATCGAAACTGGTCTCGGTCATCAAGGCGGCACCTTCGGCGATCTTGTTCAGGCGGACGAAGATCTCTTCGACCAGATTGCGCTTAGGTGCCCTCACGTAATACCAAACCTGGGCGATAGGAGGAACCACGTTCGGCTCACCACCCCCGTTGGTGATCACGTAGTGGATGCGTGCGTCGGTAGAGACGTGCTCGCGCAGGTAGTTGGCACCGACGTTCATCAACTCCACGGCGTCCAGAGCACTGCGCCCGTTTTCGGGGTCACCAGCCGCATGCGAAGAGCGCCCATGGAAAGTGAACTTGGCCGAGTTCATCGCCAAGGAGCTGGCCGACCAGAGGACATTGTCGGTGCCCGGATGCCAGGTCATAGAAATATCCACATCATCGAACAATCCGTCGCGCACCATGAACACCTTGCCCACCAGGGTTTCTTCTGCCGGGCATCCGTAATAGCGAACGGTCCCCTGCAAGTTATGCTTGACCATGGCCTCCTTGGCGGCGATCGCGCCGCCCACCAGCGCGCCCACAGTGCAGTCGCCATCCCCCTCGATGTTGATATCGGCCACCGCGGCCGGGGGAGCGGCGGCCAGCACCCGCAGACAGCCGTTGTCCCTGGCCTGCTGCAGCGCGCTCAGGCTGAGGTCGTGGGTCTCCCAGTCGCTATGCCAGTATCGCTCTCCCTGGGTCTCGGCCAGGCGCAGGAGCAGGGGCAGCTCCGCTGCGGTCGGTTCTCGCAGCTCTGGCCCCTGATCAGACAGATCCGATTTGGCCAGCTCATACCAGTGCTGCACCTTTTCGAAGCCGAGGCGGGCCGTCATCCTCAGCGATGGTGTGTTATCAGCGTCCACCAGCAGGCGGGCCAGCAGGCGGCCGTGGGCTCTGGCCTCCCTCAGGCAGGCCTGCCCAAGGGCAGTGCCAATACCCAGGCGGCGCGCATCCGGGTCGACGCGTAGGGCCTGATGCCAGGAAACCCGTTCATTTAGCCACTGGATATAGGCGATGCCCACGAGTCTGCCCTCGTGCAGGGCCACCAGCGGCACGCCCCTTGCTGCGTCCTCCACCCATTCGTCCCAGCAATAGTGAATGTAGTCGTCTTCCCAGACGCGGCTGATAAGTTCCAGCACCGCAGGCCGGTCGGCCGGGTTTGCCCTCCTGATCTCCATCTTCATCCCCTCCAAAGACAATGCACAGATGCTGTAATAGCTAGTTTGCCACGCCGCATTCAATTCCTGCAGCTGTGCCGGGAATGAAAAACGCGAGCGGCAAGTCATACTAAGCCAGAGGAAGTGTCTCTTCCTCTGGAAGGAGGTTTGTCAAGCGTGGCCAACCAACGCAGACGGCGACCGTTACTTCCACAGGCCGAATCGGCCTTGGAGCGACTGAAGTATGAGACTGCAGAAGAACTGGGACTTGCCGATGATATCGAAGAACGCGGTTGGGGCGAGATGACTACCCGTGAGGTCGGAACGATCGGCGGGAACATGGTCCGGAAGATGATCCGGTTCGCCGAGTCGGAGATGGAAGCAAGGGACGGCAAAATCGACATGCCAGAGCAGTCGCGCCGAGGCTGACGGCAGCAGAGGGGGCAGGCAGCGATCTGCCTCTTCTGTTTTTCTCCATCTTACGGCAGGACATTGCCCGGGCAATGCGAAACGTCAGGCATGAAGGCGAACTGCACGCAACCCAGAAAGCTTTTCAGGAGGAGTGGTGACAGGTGGAGCTGTTGCAGCAGCTGCTGCGCTGGCTGGAGTCGAATGGGGAAACAGGTTTTGTAGTGGGCGGGGCGGTGCGTGATCGCCTTCTGGGCATTGCCCCGGAAGAGCTGGACCTGGCGCTGACCTGCTCTCCCCGTGCCATTCCCGTCGGTTTCTGGCGGGAGCAGGGCTGCACTGGCTACTGGCTGGACGAAAAGCGCGAGATGCTGCGCATAACCACGGCGCAGGGTGAACGGCTAGACCTGTCCCAACTGCAGGGCAAGCTGGAGGAAGACCTCAGGCAGCGCGATTTTACCTGCAATGCGCTGGCCTGCCCGGTGGCGGCCTGGCTGAGTGGTGAACTGCAGCTAACCGATCCGCTGGGTGGCGAAGCAGACCTGAGGCAGGGCCGCCTGCGGCCCGCCTCTCCTGATGCGCTGCTCAGGGACCCGGTACGCGTGCTGCGGGGAGTGCGCCTGCTGATCAGCCGCGATCTGAGCTTTGATGACGCGATGGCGAAGCAGCTCAAGCAGGCCGCCAGGAATGTGGCCGACGCACCGCCCGAGCGCATCTCGCAGGAGTTGGGGAAGATTCTGCTGGATGACGAGGCTGCGCTGGGCGTGACCTATCTGAACAGCCTCGGCGTCACCGAGGTGCTGCTGCCCGAGGCCAGTGCCATGCAGGGGGTGACGCAGAACCAGTACCATTCGTTTGCGGTGGACGACCACAGCCTGCGCGCCTTCGCAGCCTTTACGGAGATCGTACAGCAGGGAAAGTATATCCCGCCAGCTGTCCGGTCGGCGGCCCTGGATTATTGGGCGGCGCTGCCGCAGCCGCTTCAGGTTGCCACCATGCTGGGCGCCTGGCTGCACGATATCGGCAAACCGCCGACGCGTGCCATCCGCAAGGGAAGGGTCACCTTCTACGGGCACGAGCAGGTCGGTGCCCAGATGATCGGCGAAGTCGCGCGACGCCTGCGGCTGAGCAATGAGCAGGCCGAGCTGATGCGCACGTTTATTAAGTATCATATGTATCCGCTGCAGCTGTGGCGCAGCGGGCATCTGGATGACAGGCTGATCCACCGCCTCTATCGGCGCACCGGGCGCTGGGGAGTGCTGATCGTGCTCTTCACCCTGGCCGACCATCTGGCCAAGGGGGAGGATGTGGAGGGGAGCGACACTTTTGTCGAGCATCAGCAGGTGGTGGAGCGCATGCTCCACGCCTACTTCTCCCAGCATGACCAGGTGATCGCACCCAGACCGCTGCTGAGCGGCGACGAGATCGCAGCGGCAGTCGGTCGCCCAGTCGGCCCCTGGCTGCGGCAGGCGAAGGCGCTGCTGCTGGAAGCTCAGGCGGGCGGGCAGGTGCAGAGCAGGGAGGAGGCGCAGGAGTTCGTGCGGCGGCAGGAGTATCGGCAGCAGACGTGATATATCATGCCCAGGCAGTGGAGCTTACGAGCGGGGTGGCACCGGATAGCCGTGCTCTTGAACGCAGTAACGAAGGGTTTCCCTCTGTATTGGAAGGGAGCACCATCACCGTCGTTAACGTCCAATATTTAGCAAAGGCTTCCTCGAGCGCGGGGGAAAGGGGTGACGGGAAGTGAAGCGGACGCTGTCTATGTTGGGTCTGCTGTTTTGTGTTTGCCTGGTCGGCTGCCAGCGCCCGGCGGTTGAAGCCGAACCCTTCGATTATGCCCGGATAGACGACATCTGTCGTGAATACGGGTACCCAGAGGGCGACGGTGTGATTCTGGAGACGGGCGAAGGCGAGACCAAGCTCCTGCTCTATCATCATCAGATAGCATCGGCTGACCAGCTAACCGCCTCGCTGGTGACGGTGGCTGGCAATGGAGCAGTGATCTGGGAAGAGAAGGTAGCCTGGCCGGATGAACTGCTGGGGCACGGCCTGAGCATCAAGGCAGTGGGCGAAAGGCATCTGCTGGGGTACCGGACGCGAGTGGATGACACGCAGAAAAAGAGATATGCCGATCTGTTTGTAGTTGAGACAGCCAGGGCCGATCTGCAGGGCATCAGGTTTCTGCAGTCCTTTGAGCAGAATTACGACCCAAGCGAGGGGATTGTGGCCCAGGCCGAGATTCCAGCTATCATCGATTGCACCGTGAATATCGTGGGTGACTATATTGTCTATGAGGATGTCGACGAGTATTGGAAGGTACAGGACATGACCAGCGGCAGGGTATTCGCCAGCGCGGAGAATAATTGTCGCACCGCTGAGATCGAGCCGGACTACCAGCTGGTCGACGGCTACATCTATGTGCTGAAATACAAACAGGATGGATCCATCCTCGCCTTCAATCTGGAGAGCAAGTCGTTCGAAAGACTCCCGCCTGCTCGCTAAATAACCGGAAAAGATAGGGGCTGTCGCAATAATTGTCTCCTGACGCCTCCGGTTCGTTGAGATGCATTGCTGCTCCCCGTCTCGTTTCACTTGATACCCTAATTCTGGAGACATCGATGCGCCAGGAGGGGTGATGCCCTGGCTGAGGCAATCGACAGCCCCTTTTTTGCTCCTAGGCGTTTCTTCCCTGGTTGATTCCGTTACGACCTTCTGCCAGCAGCGCCTTCCCAACCCCCTGCTAGCAGGATTAAGCATCGACAGCGAAGAATCTCCCCTCTGGGCCTGATGGCCAGATATGGGTAGGAGGGTGGGGAAGTTAGTGCATGCTCAGAAGTCCGGCTGGCAACGGCGGATTTTTCTGCTCTGTTGGCTTATTTCTGCCGGATGAACATCTCAGTGGCACTGCCTGCCATTGGGGCGCAACTGGGCTGAGCAAGGCCAGCCTGGGAATCATCGGCAGCAGCTTCTTCTGGACCTATGCCCCTGGCCAGGTCACCAATGGATTTCTTGGCGACCGGGTTAGCAGCCGCTGGTTTATCGGGTTGGGCTTAGTCTCGTCTGCCCTGCTCAACCTCTGGTTTGGTTTCGCCAGAACTCTGCCACTGGCTCTGAGCCTTCTGGCTGCCTGGCGCAAGGGATTATCAAGGAAGGCATCAACCTCTGGGGGCCGACCATTCTTTCCGAGATCCCTGGGCTGGGGGCCGCCGCTGTCACCCTGCCCAGCCTGCTGATTCCCACCATGAATCTCGCCGGCATCTCCCTTTCCGGTTGGGTAACCAGAGCCTGCCGGGGCGAAGAGCGCTCGGCCATCGCTATCCTGCTGGCTGCTTGCGGGCTGACGTCCACTGGCCTGGCCTTTGTCACGGGAAGCCTTCTGGGCAGTGCCCCATTATTGGCACTGGCGTCCTGCCTTGTCTATGGAGCGAACACCCTGCTCCTGACTGTGATCCCCCTGCAATATCGGCGCTATGGTCTGACCTCCACCGTCGCTGGCGTGCTGGATGCTGCCGCTTATCTTGGAGCGGCTGCTTCCGGCGTGCTGAATGGCTGGCTGGCAGATGGCGGCGGATGGGGACGGGTAGCCCTGACCTGGGCTCTCGTCGGGCTGTCGGCCGCTGCGCTGCTGCAGCTAGATCGGCGATCGCGGGCCAGGGCGACTCTTCGCCCTACGCCGCTCTGATACTTGCATGGCCAAAGGGCTCCTCGTCGGAGGAGCCCCTGTTTCATCCGTTATTCTCCCGCTTCCGGCAGGAATGCCACTGCCGTCCGACCAGCCTCGCCTATTCGCTGAGGTGGGCCAGGATCTTATCGGTTGCTTTCAGGCCCATGCCCGTCAGTTCAACGACAACGCGTTCTCCCGGGCTGATAAGCCCTTGCTTCAGCAGATGTTTGACTGCGGCAGGGGCCGCGCCGGAGGTCGGCTCAACATAGATGCCCCTGTTGGCAAGAATCTCTATCGCTTGCCAGATCTCCTCGTCATTGACAGTGATGGCGACGCCGTTGCTGGCGTAGATGGCCTGCAGGATATCCCTGCCCTTGACCGGCTGGGAGATGGAGATGCCTTCGGCCGCAGTCTCCAGTTTGGTAATGGCGGGAACATCGTCCAGCTGCTGTTTCCAGGCCTGATAGACCGGAGCGCAGTTTTCTGCCTGCACTGCCGCCAGCCGGGGCAGCTTATCGATTATGCCCGCCTGCAGCAGGTCACTGAAGCCCTGGTAGATTCCTAACACCAGGCTGCCGCCTCCCACCGGTGCCACCACCCAATCTGGAGCTTGCCAGCCCAGCTGCTCGCAAATCTCGTAGGCCAGCGTCTTCAGACCGGCCACAAAATAGGGGCTCCAGTTGTGGCTGGCGTAGAACGTCTCTTCAGCAGCCTGCAACACCGCTTTGGTGGTGTCCTCCCGCGTGCCAGGCACCTTGACCAGACTGGCGCCGTAGAGGCCAATCTGGGCCGTCTTGCCCAGGGATGTGTAGGCCGGGACGTAGATGCTGCTCCTGATGCCAGCCCGACTCGTGTAGGCAGCGACGGACGCGCCGGCATTGCCGGATGAATCCTCAACGACCCGGTCGATGCCCCATTCCTTCAGTTTGCTGACCATCACACTGCTCCCTCTGTCCTTGAAGGAGCCGGTGGGGCAGAGCTGGTCCATCTTCAGATAGACCGGCTGCTCAAAGAGGGTGTCAGCGAGCAGGGGCGTAAAGCCTTCTCCCAGGGAGACGATATTCTGCTGATCCTCGATGCAGAGGGCCTCATGGTAGCGCCAGATGGTAGGGGGGCGGTTGGCCAGTTCCTCAGGGTCAAAGATTCCCTCGGTTCTAAGCGTCAGATAGGAACCGCATTCGCAGCGCCAACGCGGCTGGTTTACAGGATAAGTCTGGTTACACTGAGTACAAAAGAGCATCTATATCACCTCCGTAATACGAGTGTATGCGAAAATTCCGTTAGACTCAATACGGTCAGGCCATTTTTTCGAGGGTTTATTTGCGCCGCAGATCTGGCAGGATATTCGCGACACCGAAGCTAAATCCTCTAGTATAAGGACGGTGAGCGACCTTGCGTCATACAAAGATAGTAGCGACCATCGGCCCGGCCAGCGATGCCCCGGCCCTGCTGCGCCGGCTGATTATGGCGGGAGTGGATGTGGCCCGGCTCAATTTCTCACACGGCACGCACGAAGAACAGCGGGCCCGCTTCCAGCGGATCCGGGCAGCGGCCGAAGAACTGGGCGTTCACCTGCCGATCATGCTGGATACCAAGGGGCCGGAGATTCGCCTGGGCACGTTCGCGGCAGGGAAGGTTGAACTGAAGTGTGGGCAGCGTTTCGTGCTCTATGCGGACGGCCGGCCGGGCGATGAGCAGGGTGTCAGTGTCAGCTATGGGCAGCTGGCCGCAGACTTGCAGCCAGGCGATCGCGTGCTGATTGACGACGGCCTGCTGGAGCTGCGCGTGGTGGAAGTTGCCGACCGCGATCTGGTCTGTGAAGTGGTCGTTGGCGGGGTTGTCAGTGACCGCAAAGGAGTGAACGTCCCCGGGCGTTCGCTGCAGCTGCCTGCATTATCGGAGCAGGATCGGCGGGATATCCGGCTGGGGGTGGAGTTGGGCTGCGATTTCATTGCCCAGTCCTTTGTGCGCAGCGCCGCCGATGTGCTGGCCCTGCGCCAGCTCCTGGAGGAGCTAGCGGCGGACATCCCGATCATCGCCAAGATTGAAAACCAGCAGGGCGTCCTGCATCTGGCCGAGATCCTGAAGGTGGCCGATGGCCTAATGGTTGCCCGCGGCGATATGGGTGTGGAGATTCCGGCGGAGGAAGTCCCCCTGATCCAGAAGGAGATGATCGCCCAGGCCAATCGCCACGGCAAGGCGGTGATTACCGCCACTCAGATGCTGGATTCGATGATTCGCAACCCGCGCCCCACCCGGGCGGAAGCCAGCGATGTTGCCAACGCGATTCTGGACGGCACTGATGCGGTGATGCTCTCTGGCGAAACAGCCAACGGGCGTTATCCGCTAGAGGCGGTGGAGACGATGGCGCGCATTGCTGTGCGCACCGATCGAGCTCTGAAATCGCAGGGGCTGCTGCCGCGCCCGGGGGAAAAGAAGATCAGCATTACCGATGCCATCAGCCATGCTACGGTGCAGGCCGCCCGCGACCTGGGTGCCGCCGCCATCATCACCGCCACCGAGTCCGGCAGCACGGCGCGCCGAGTTTCGCGCTACCGGCCAGAGGCGCCGATCATCGCCGTAACCACCAGCGCCAGCGTAGCCAGACGGCTAAATCTTTACTGGGGGGTGCATCCCATCGTGGGTGAGAAGCATAGGAACACCGATGAAATGCTGGAGTCGTCTACTGCCAAGGCGCTGGATGCCGGCCTGATCAAGAACGGCGACCTGACGGTGGTCACGGCTGGCGTGCCCATGGGTGTGCCCGGAACTACGAACCTGCTGAAAGTGCACATCGTGGGCGATGTCCTGGCGCGCGGCATGGGGATCGGCAGCCAGCCGGCGACCGGCCCCGTGGTCGTCTGCAAGACCGCCAAGGAGGCGAGGGGCAAGGAGATTAAGGACGGCAGCATCCTCGTGGCCATTGGGACGGATAGAGACTATGTGCCGTTGTTGGAGAAGGCAGCCGGCCTCGTGACCGAGGAAGGCGGCCTCACTTCGCACGCCGCAGTTGTTGCCCTGAATCTCGGGCTGCCGGTCATTGTCGGTGTGCCTGGCGCCACCAGCCTCCTGCAGGATGGCCAGTTGGTGACGCTGGACACCGCGCGCGGCCTGATCTACCGCGGCGCGGCCAATATCCCGGCGGAGAAGTAGACGACTGTGTTCGTCCGGAGTGCGTAATTCGGGTTCTTACTCTTATTGACTTGCCTTACAGGCAAAGAAAATGTGGAAAAGAGGAGCTTGGCAACGCTTCCGCAATCGGGCTCCTCTCATTATCGGCTGCAATTGCCGCCAGGCTATTGGTGAGTTACCACATACCATGCAGCATGATGGTCCTTTCCTAAAATCTTGTACAACAGAGGGGGCTATCAGTCGGAGGCCGGGCGAGTAATTCGACGAACATGATTGGACGAAAATAGGGATATCGGTTGCTGCAATGCCTCCTGGCATGCATTCCGAGCCATTTCCACGCACTTCTCTTCTTTGTCCACGCCGATATATTGTCTACCCTCTAATATGGCTGCTGCAGCAGTGGTACCGCTGCCGACAAAGCAATCAAGGACTAGATCTGAAGGGTCTGTTAACAAACGGATTAGTCGCCCTGGAAGCCCGAGCGGGAATTTGGCCTCATGGTCGTTGTTGGCACGCACAGAGGGGATATTCCACACGGCACGAGATCCCCACTCAATCCGCTCTTCTTTTGTCAGTCGGTCTTTGTCCACCGGGTTACACCGGGTTTCCAGAATATGTACAGGTACTCAAATTCATCAACTGAACGATATGAGATTGAGTGCCACTTCGAGTTCTCCCAAGCTGGGTCTTTCACCCATATTCTGCGATCGTACAGGTAGAGCGATGATTCATAATTGCCCATTTCTCTAAGCCCAACCACAAGTTGCACACGCGTTTGCGTGGCGTACTTCCCGCCCCGAACGTTATTTCCTTTCATTCGGCGATCGATAGTCTGTTCGCTGCAACTCCCTTGTCAGTCAATTCTGAGAGTGATACAATAAACCCAGAATTAGGGCAAGGGGGGGTGATTAGCAGTATGAAAAGCCTAAAATGGCAGGCCAAGCTGGCCTTTCTAGTTGCTGTGTTGTTGTGTTGTGTCACCAGACTCCCGCTGGTTGGTGGAGCAAGGTTGCCCACTCAACCGACAGATTATCGCACGCTAGATTGGATCACGGAACACCCTACTACCATCGCCATCTACGGTGTGCTACCGGGCTTCGATATTCCTGAGCTAGGCGTGGAAACGAGCGGTATGGATATCCTGCCTAGTCCCGATTCGCTTGCCAGTGCCCTATGGGTTCAGTCCGACTTGATGAACAAATTAGAGACGTCAGCCCAGAAAGAAATCCTGCAGGAGTGGATTGCCGACGGCAAAGTAGTGCTCTTCTATGACAATCCCAGCAATGCTCGGGTGCGCCAGCTGTTTGGCGCTACACCGATTGAAAGCCTGGCGGATCCGGCTCTGAGTAACGTTGAACAAGTAGGAGTCTATGTATGGCAGGATGACCGCGGCACCACCCAGTTCGGTGTAGTTGCAGTCGAAAGCGGTATACCCATCGATCTAATCTGGGAAAGCCTGGTTGAAGCCACCATCAACCACCTGGACCACATTAATACGAGCACCGGTATCAGACTCGATGAGCTAACAGGGCCAGATGAAATGCTGGCGTACAATGAGCCCACTATTACACACACCGGCTGGGAAGAGTGCGTGTTCCTTCAACAGTATACTTTCACCAGCTGGGTCGGCAGCAAGGTCAACGAATGGCTGCAGGTATCAGTAAATTGGGTTCAAGAGATGGCAACCAGTGACCCGCAGCGCTACGATGTCTGGGCTATCAGCTCTAAACTTGAACCGATTCCGGATCCGGGATATGGGACGGATTATGCACTGATCAGGTACACCGAGGATGTTCCTGAGTGGCAAGTGCTGGAGTATGCTCCTCTCCCGGAACCATCTGCGTATACGATCTCGTGGACTCTGACTAGCGGCGATCCGCCGAGTCTTGCTTATACTACAACTTACACGGTTCATGACTTAACCATCAAGAATGCTTCCGATAGCACTCGCCTGGTGGATATCACCTTCGACTACAACCACGCCACCGATTATGCCAAGGGCGTCACCTGGCAAGCGGCCGGAGCCATCTGGAGACGGCCGACGGCTTCCTCGCTATATATCCCCAGCTACCGAGTCGTTCAATGGAAGAAACCATTCTCATTTGAGGAGCCGCATTATACGTCCTGTGCCCTGCGCATCGGTCCGTTTATCCGCCCCTGAGGCAGAGCCGTTAGCCGGCCCCAGCTCCAGCATTCCGGTCGGCTGACTTGTCTCAGATAACAGGCCTAGCCTCTGAACTGGCCCCTACCCCCGCATCACCGGCACGTGGAAGAACTCCTTCAGCTCAAACCACTCCACCAGCTCAGCCTGGCGCCGTCGGCTGTCCTGATCATCCAGCTCATAGATGCGGCCCAGCAGGTGAAAGCTGTCCGCCGGCGGGAGGTGATACCAGAGCTGCGATTTCTGGCCAAAGACTGTGCCGATCTGAAAGGAGAGCGTATTCCGCTGCTCCCAGGGCGTGAGCCCTAGCACCCGCGCTTCACCTCCGCTGGGGTGCAGAATGCCCGTCAGCATCTTAATGGTTGTTGACTTGCCGGCGCCGTTCGGGCCGATAAAGGCCAGCGTCTCACCGGCCTCGACAGATAGATGTAGCGGCTTCACCGCCACGATGCTCTCGCCCTGCTTTTTATAGAGGCTGCGCAGACTGCCCAGCAGCCCCGCGGCCTTCTGCTGCCGCCAGAATTCTTTATAGAGCCCCTTAATTTCAATCGCTGTCATTTGGTTCACCTCCAGGATTGTTCGGTTGTTCTTACCTCCACCCGGGTATAAAAATAGACCCCAGGCAGCAGTTCCATCGAACTTGCCGCTGGGGTCTTTTCTACCCACGGTGTACCCGCATCATCCGGGCCCGCGCCGCTCGGACCAGCCTGCCGACACTATCGGCACGGAACCCTAGGCGTGCTTCGAGATATTTCGGTTAGTATATCTGGAAGACAGGCTCAGTGTCAAGAGGTGTTTTGAGAATTCAAAAGAATAGGGAACGGCATGACTTACCAATCACGACCGCGGCTGAAAAACGTGACCACGTGTGCGATGACGTAGGTAGTTTAACCTTATTGCCAGTTTCTCCAATTCGCTTCCCCGACCCTGAGCGAGTTGCCAATTGCATTCAGAAGGCTGCCCGGGCATCGTACCGGCTTTCTAAGGCTATGGAAGACTCTGTTGATCTAGTGCTTGGTACTTCCGTTCAGGCCATACGCAGCATCCAGAGCCAACTCAAGGATCTAGACAAAGCAATTGAACGCATTCTAGATGGGATCCCTGAGGCTACGTGCCTGCGTTCTGTTCCAGGCATAGGTCGGGTCTACGCTGCCGGTATCCTGGCTGAAATAGGTGACATTGACCGTTTCAGCAACCAAGCTGCCCTGGCTAAGTATGCTGGCCTTACCTGGCATAGGCATCAGTCCGGCTCTTTCGAGGCCGAAGATACCAAGCGCATTCGCTCCGGTAACCGATTCCTGCGCTACTACCTGATTGAAGCTGCCAACTCAGTGAAGAACCGCGCCCCCGAATTCGGAGAGTACTACCGGAAGAAATACAACGAAGTGCCTAAACACCAACATAAACGCGCCCTCGTCTTAACCGCAAGAAAACTTGTGAGTCTGGTCGATGCGCTGCTACGCAACAACCAACTCTACACGCCTGAAAGGAAGGTGCATAGCGCGAAGGCATAACCCCCTTTGCCAAAATCCCTGCGAAATTCCCAGTTAAAGGCTTTCCAGCCGATTCGCTGCTTGCACCCCAGCCGCCAGATCCGTCATAAGAGCAGCGGGGACGACCAGTACCTGTTCGTCCCCGTATTTCATCTTCAGTTGGCTGCGGTCCATCAGCTGCGAAAAAGTGTGCTGACCGATTCGCCCTGGTTGATGCGGCGGATGGTTTCGGCGATGATCGGCGCCACCGAAAGCACTTGCAGGTGAGGCGTTACACTTGGCGCGACGCCTCACTGCTGTTTGTGCATCTGCTTTGGCTCGTCGCCTGCTTAAGCCGACTATTGATGAATGCGGGAGGTGGAAAAGGTGCCTTGCTACCGGAAGCGCACGTTTTGGCTGTTGTGTGCGGTTCTGCTGGCAGCGATTGCGGGAGCCGTATGCCTGCTGTCAACGCTGCAACCTCTTGCACTCCCGGCTACGACCGCGGTACTGTCTGTCGAAATGGAACAGTGGAGCGCTGGAGAAAGCCAGGGGCGCCTGACGATAACTGACCCAGGGGAGGTTGAAACGATTCTTACTACCCTGGCTGCGGCAAGGGAAAAGCTTGGCCGTTCTGTCAGCGACTATCCATCACAGACAGACTATCTGGTCGTAAGGCTGATCCTGCCAGACGAGATGCTACCGTCTGGCCGCTATTGTGAAATTGAAACAACAGAAGGAAAAGGGCGGGGACAGCACCCCGCCCCTTTGTCTGCAGGTGATTCGCTGACCAGCATCAGGTAGATTGACCAACACTTCAGAAATAGATATAATATGTAGTGAATTACGACAAGAGGGGGTGTACGGCATGGAACACCCTCTTGCGAGCCAGTGTGCGTAGTGGTCGGCGCATTGTACGCCAGCATTTTCTCTGGCTTTGTCAGCTCATCGAGACTGGCGCCGGTGCTGGTATTGACCTAATTCAGGTGGCCGATGGTGGTCTCAACCAGGCTTGCCCAGAGCTACGGTGGAATTACCGTGTTTGATTGCGACTAAACTGAGTTGGGTCGTGCCGTGGGAATCCTGCCACGCATAGTCTCCGACTTGCCCGAAGTTGGTAAGCGATGGGTCGATCCAGCCTTCTATTGGTGGAGCGTTATCCGAACGGTGTGATTCAGGATTCCGCACTGGCTGGGCCAGGGCTTCAAACGAACGTCACCGTGCGTAGTCTCGATCCGATTACCCAGTGCTTCTGGATTCAGTGCATTATGTGAGCACAGTAGAGACGTCAACTTAGGCAGAAAACCTAAAGGAGTGGATGACTTAGTTTTGCAGTGCCAGCAGTTGTGACGCCTTTACGTTGCGGCGATGGTGTTTGATTCACCCGAATATGTTCAAGCATCGCATTGTACTCCGTCTGGCGCTTGTTAGTAGTCCAGCGGTTTGACGTATTACATTGCCTGGGTTATCAGGGGGCGGCTCGATCCTCCTTAACGTTAACTTGGTAGGGAACGCGAAGCGAGTCTATTCCAATTGGAATATGCTGTTATGATGTGATAAGGAGGTTAAGTTAATTGTTTAGAAAAGCGGTCGTGCTACTGACAGGTCTCTTTCTGCTGTTGGCCTTTTGCTCCCCTACTTTGGCATACAAGGACAGTCCCACAGAAGTAGTTCTGTCTGCCGCCTTGGCTAGTGCAGGGCCAAAGTCTTTTTCTGATCAGCTTTTCGGCGGAGACGTATATGCCCTCCGTGGCAAGATCGACCCCAAGAACTCTGTTTTTCGGGGCGAGATTGTTTCAGCTCGAGGAAACTATTCGTTTGAAGTGAGTGGCGAGCTTAACGCTTTCTTGAAAAATGAGCAGTTGCTCTATGGCACTATGCTGGGGCATATTGAAACACAGATGGGGGTCAAGGATGCTGCTCTGCGCGTTGAGATAAGTCCTGGCGGCAAGACTTGTGTCTTGGTTGTCGATGGGATGGGTGCTAGTTACCTCGCCTTTGGTGACATTTATGATAACTACTATAGCAGGCAGTTTATAGATTACTTCAAAGACGTCGCCACATCTGTATGCGGCACAGCGAACGTAGGCCCTGTTTCTCCACAGAATGGTGCACCGCAGGAACCAATAGAGATCATGGATCTCGGTTCGGATCCCAATAGCCATCGGGAGCATTATTCCACAGAGCTATTTTCGCAGATCAACGGTGTGAGTACAGACGCGTGCACAGGGATCATCAACCTGTACTCATATCCCCCCAATTACTTGGGTAATGCAAGGGGGCTTCTGCAAGTCCGAATCTGGACGAGACCTGAAGAAGTAAAGACATGGCTGAACTCGGACTACATAGCCTTGTCGCAAGTGCAGGTTGACGCCAGACTGCGTAATGAAAGCCTTACGCGCGCTGATGGTCAGATCTGGCTTTTTAACCCTCAGCCTACCACGAGTATTCTGGAGTCTGTTTCCGTAGACTTGATGATTGGTCTCATGAGCTTGGACCCTGAGTTGGAGAGGGCTGGGGTTATTCTTGGGTTGGCGAGAGGCATCGCCCTCTCATCATCGAACGTAACGGTAAGGAATTGGGATGGAAACTATGGGAACGACGAAATACTGTGGCGCATAGGTGGTGCTGACGTCCAATCAATTGCCTTTCCGGCAACATTGACGTCAGAGCAAAGCCTACGAAACTCGTATGCCTATCCAGAGGGAGGTATGCCCTTCACCTTAGGGTGGGACGCTTTGCATCATGAAAGTACAGCTTGGATACATTGTGTTGCAGGGAGAATCGTCTACGAATATTTGACGTGGGACAGCAAGCTTAATGACTGGGTTATCGTCCCTGCCTATACCGAGGTAATACCTATTTCCTTCTACGAAACATGGAAGCCCTAAGATGAAACGATGCACTCGATGGCTGCTACTGGTACTGGTAGCGGTGACCTGCCTGTGTCTGGCCTTCGGCTATTGGCGGCGTCCCCTCTATGCTCATCGTGAGGGTTCATTATCGAGCTTGCTGGCGTTCAATGATAGTGTCTACTATGGAACCGATTTCACGAGAGAGGCAGGGGCGCTGTCGCTAATGACAGGTCGCAAGTTATGGGAGACAAAGCTATCCACGGATGCCATTGAGATCACCACGCTTTTTGGGGCGGGAGAAGCCGTTCTCTGCGCTGGCGGCAGCAGCATATTCTGTCTGCAGGCTGATTCAGGAGTATTGCGCTGGACGCGTGAGCTGGCAGGCCACCTAACAGCGCTACCCGTACTGGCTGGTGGAAGCATTTTTGCTGCCACTCTCAATGGTGTGGTTTATTCGCTGGACGCCCAGACAGGCGACGTGAAGTGGATGCTCGAGCTTGGCAGCCGAGTCATTGCTTCCCCTGTTCCGATCGGTAGCCAGTTGCTCGTCGGTGACCTGGACGGGTATGTCCATGTGCTGGACTCCGTTAGCGGAAAGGACATGTCTCGGATCGACGTTGGATTTCCCATCGCATTCTTAGGCGCCAACCAGGCAACCGTGCTGGCGTTCAGCGATGAACTGGAGCATACACGCGTGGTAGCTTTGGAGTATCCGTCATTGTTCACAAGGTGGAGGGCTACCCTACCGGATACTGGTGGAGACGGGGCGCAAGCTCTGCTAACCGAAGAACGAGTCTTCATAGCTTCATTCTCAGGACAGCTAAACGCCCTGGACATGGGGACAGGCGAGGTTTTGTGGCAGCAAGCGTTCAAAACCGGCTTAACCCATTTTACACCGATGCGCCTGGATGATGATCGGCTGCTCGTTCAAAGTGGGGATACAATCCACATATTGCGGCAAAACGGCGATGTAGTCGGCAGTATGTCGCTGCCAGGCAAGGATGTTATCCGTGACCTCGCCCTACATGGAGATCAGCTGTTGGTGGTTAGTGGGAACAGCATTCGTGTCCTGCGTCTTCCGAAGTAGCGTTCGTGAGATAGTTGCCCCCGGTGGCGTAGCAGCCCAGCGCTCCCATCAGCAGGCCGAAGATCAGGTCGCCCGCCCCGGACATATCCATGCGGCTGACCAGAATATGCAGCAGGGGGTTTTTCGGCAAAGCCAGATAATAATCCAGCTGCCCACCGGCGATCAGTTCGCCGAAGTGGTAGCTGTTGCCGCAGAAGATGGCCGCCAAACCAAACCCCCCGGTCGAGAACCCCCACCATGCGAGGTCAGGAAGACGGTGACTCCATCCACCTGGTTGATGCTTTTGATCAGATCGCGCATCTTGCGCCGCGCCACCACGTCCAGGCCGATGGTGGGCTCATCGAGGCCAATGCAGCAGGGCGGCCGCCAGCTCGCAGCGCATGCGGTGCCCCAGCGAGAGCTTGCGCACCGGCACATGGAAGAACTCTTTCAGCTCAAACCACTCTATAAGCTCTGCCTGGCGCCGCCGGCTGTCCTTGTCATTCAGTCCATAGATACGGCCCAGCAGGTGAAAGCTGTCGGCGCCGTTCGGGCCGATAAAGGCCAGCGTCTCACCGGCCTCGACAGATAGATGTAGCGGCTTCACCGCCACGACGCTCTCGCCCTGCTTTTTATAGAGGCTGCGCAGATTGCCCAGCAGCCCCGCGGCCTTCTGCTGCCGCCAGAATTCCTTGTAGAGCCCCCTAATCTCAATCGCTGTCATTTGGTTCACCTCCAGAAGTGGTCGCCTGTTCTTATCTCTACCGGGATAACAAAAAGACCCCAGGCAGCAGTTCCATCGAACTTGCCGCTGGGGTCTTTTCTACCCACGGTGTACCCGCATCATCCGGGCCCGCGCCGCTCGGACCAGCCTGCCAACCAACATGGCACGGCACCCTAGGCGCGCTTCGAGATATTTCGGTTAGTATATCTGGAAGACAGACCCAGTGTCAAGAGGTGTTTTGAAATTCAACAATGATAGTATGGCTAGGTTTCACTCGAACAGTTCCAGAAGGTATGAATTGCCAATATGAATAACAAGACGTGCAGAATAGCCCAGAACCAATGTCCGATAGGTCCAGCCCCGCCAGCATCAGCGATCTGAGTGCCGCGAAACATCCACCACAAGATAATCGCTGGCACTTGAACCAGAGTGATGAGGGCAAGAACCGTCCGTCTCGGTTTATTATTCGACGAGGCAACCCTGGACAGGCTGATGATCAATCCGCAGATGCCCAATACCAGTGCCACAAGGCCCCACATTTTGGTTGCTGGGCTGGCATCGTGAGTGAACTGCAAGGCGTTACTGAGATAGATAGCATCGCAGGGGAAGGAAACGTGAAACGCCCCGGCCAACCCATATCGGGGGAGGCCGGGGCGTTCTGCTGCTGCGGGATTATCTGTCTTGTTTACTCTCCGATCAGGTCTTCCATCCGCTCAATTGGCTCTGACGTAACGCCGTGGCCCCAGATGGCGTCTTCTACCTTGCCGTCGACCAGGAGCTGCACGGCCTCAATCTCAGGCAGTTCGGTCAGGGTGTTGACAATGGAGCCGACGGTCATCAGCTCGCCGGCTGAGCCACCCCAGTGCTTCGTCCTGATTTCCTCGGAGAAGTCGACAAAAGCGACGCCGTCTTCAATGCTGATCCCGAGCAGTTTGGTCTCTTCCGGGATGGTGACGTGCAGGTCGTCGCTGGTAGGCCCGGCGATGAGTTCGTTGATCAAGAGTTCGGGCAGGCTCTCGTCGCCTTGCTCCACGACGCGCTCTTCCGGCCAGACGTACATGGCCTCGGCGTCAGCGAAGTAGAGGACGACGGTTACTTCCTGCGGATCGCGATGGGGGTCGATAGGTTCCAGGT
>JBMNFB010000004.1:0-36635 GCA_050949085.1 Bacillota bacterium | reverse complement strand
CAACGTCCTCTGGAAGGTGACGATGATGTCTGTGCCTTCCAGCACGACGTCAGCCACGTCGATCTTTTCTACCTCTTCCGCAGTTTGCCGGAGGAATGCCGGCCTTGGTGCCCTTCGACCTGGAAGGTGAGGGTGCCTGCCAGCTCAATCTCGGCGTTCTTGTAGGAGACGGTTGCCTCGTAATCAGCAGTTATCGCTCGCCCGTCTCCAGGAAGTCCGCTGGCTCTGCTCGCCGAGCAGAGCCTTAGCCAGCTCCACTACATCCACTTCGCCAGGGTGAAGGTCTTTCCATTCACAATCAGGGTGCTGTCGTCGCCAGCATACTGCAGCAGAGCCGCCACCAGATCGGCCGCTGCCTGGGCAACAGCGGTCACTTCAACGTCCTCTGGGAAGGTGACGATGATGTCTGTGCCTTCCAGCACGACGTCAGCCACGTCGATCTTTTCTACCTCTTCCGCCAGTTTGCCGAGGAAGCCGGCCCTTGGTGCCCTCGACCTGGAAGGTGAGGGTGCCTGCCAGCTCAATCTCGGCGTTCTTGTAGGAGACGGTTGCCTCGTAATCAGCAGTTATCGGCTCGCCCGTCTCCAGGAAGTCCGCTGGGCTCTGCTCGCCGAGCAGAGCCTTAGCCAGCTCCACTACATCCACTTCGCCCAGGGTGAAGGTCTTTCCATTCACAATCAGGGTGCTGTCGTCGCCAGCATACTGCAGCAGAGCCGCCACCAGATCGGCCGCTGCCCTGGGCAACAGCGGTCACTTCAACGTCCTCTGGGAAGGTGACGATGATGTCTGTGCCTTCCAGCACGACGTCAGCCACGTCGATCTTTTCTACCTCTTCCGCCAGTTTGCCGAGGAAGCCGGCCTTGGTGCCCTCGACCTGGAAGGTGAGGGTGCCTGCCAGCTCAATCTCGGCGTTCTTGTAGGAGACGGTTGCCTCGTAATCAGCAGTTATCGGCTCGCCCGTCTCCAGGAAGTCCGCTGGGCTCTGCTCGCCGAGCAGAGCCTTAGCCAGCTCCACTACATCCACTTCGCCCAGGGTGAAGGTCTTTCCATTCACAATCAGGGTGCTGTCGTCGCCAGCATACTGCAGCAGAGCCGCCACCAGATCGGCCGCTGCCTGGGCAACAGCGGTCACCTTCAACGTCCTCTGGGAAGGTGACGATGATGTCTGTGCCTTCCCCAGCACGACGTCAGCCACGTCGATCTTTTCTACCTCTTCCGCCAGTTTGCCGAGGAAGCCGGCCTTGGTGCCCTCGACCTGGAAGGTGAGGGTCGCCTGCCAGCTCAATCTCGGCGTTCTTGTAGGAGACGGTTGCCTCGTAATCAGCAGTTCTCGGCTCGGCCCCCCGTCCCCAGGAAGTCCGCTGGGCTCTGCTCGCCTCGACGGCCAGAGCCTTAGCCAGCTCCACGACATCCACTTCGCCCCAGGGTGAAGGTCTTTCCATTCACAATCAGGGTGCTGTCGTCGCCAGCATACTGCAGCAGAGCCGCCACCAGATCGGCCGCTGCCTGGGCAACAGCGGTCACTTCAACGTCCTCTGGGAAGGTGACGATGATGTCTGTGCCTTCCAGCACGACGTCAGCCACGTCGATCTTTTCTACCTCTTCCGCCAGTTTGCCGAGGAAGCCGGCCTTGGTGCCCTCGACCTGGAAGGTGAGGGTGCCTGCCAGCTCAATCTCGGCGTTCTTGTAGGAGACGGTTGCCTCGTAATCAGCAGTTATCGGCTCGCCCGTCTCCAGGAAGTCCGCTGGGCTCTGCTCGCCGAGCAGAGCCTTAGCCAGCTCCACTACATCCACTTCGCCCAGGGTGAAGGTCTTTCCATTCACAATCAGGGTGCTGTCGTCGCCAGCATACTGCAGCAGAGCCGCCACCAGATCGGCCGCTGCCTGGGCAACAGCGGTCACTTCAACGTCCTCTGGGAAGGTGACGATGATGTCTGTGCCTTCCAGCACGACGTCAGCCACGTCGATCTTTTCTACCTCTTCCGCCAGTTTGCCGAGGAAGCCGGCCTTGGTGCCCTCGACCTGGAAGGTGAGGGTGCCTGCCAGCTCAATCTCGGCGTTCTTGTAGGAGACGGTTGCCTCGTAATCAGCAGTTATCGGCTCGCCCGTCTCCAGGAAGTCCGCTGGGCTCTGCTCGCCGAGCAGAGCCTTAGCCAGCTCCACTACATCCACTTCGCCCAGGGTGAAGGTCTTTCCATTCACAATCAGGGTGCTGTCGTCGCCAGCATACTGCAGCAGAGCCGCCACCAGATCGGCCGCTGCCTGGGCAACAGCGGTCACTTCAACGTCCTCTGGGAAGGTGACGATGATGTCTGTGCCTTCCAGCACGACGTCAGCCACGTCGATCTTTTCTACCTCTTCCGCCAGTTTGCCGAGGAAGCCGGCCTTGGTGCCCTCGACCTGGAAGGTGAGGGTGCCTGCCAGCTCAATCTCGGCGTTCTTGTAGGAGACGGTTGCCTCGTAATCAGCAGTTATCGGCTCGCCCGTCTCCAGGAAGTCCGCTGGGCTCTGCTCGCCGAGCAGAGCCTTAGCCAGCTCCACTACATCCACTTCGCCCAGGGTGAAGGTCTTTCCATTCACAATCAGGGTGCTGTCGTCGCCAGCATACTGCAGCAGAGCCGCCACCAGATCGGCCGCTGCCTGGGCAACAGCGGTCACTTCAACGTCCTCTGGGAAGGTGACGATGATGTCTGTGCCTTCCAGCACGACGTCAGCCACGTCGATCTTTTCTACCTCTTCCGCCAGTTTGCCGAGGAAGCCGGCCTTGGTGCCCTCGACCTGGAAGGTGAGGGTGCCTGCCAGCTCAATCTCGGCGTTCTTGTAGGAGACGGTTGCCTCGTAATCAGCAGTTATCGGCTCGCCCGTCTCCAGGAAGTCCGCTGGGCTCTGCTCGCCGAGCAGAGCCTTAGCCAGCTCCACTACATCCACTTCGCCCAGGGTGAAGGTCTTTCCATTCACAATCAGGGTGCTGTCGTCGCCAGCATACTGCAGCAGAGCCGCCACCAGATCGGCCGCTGCCTGGGCAACAGCGGTCACTTCAACGTCCTCTGGGAAGGTGACGATGATGTCTGTGCCTTCCAGCACGACGTCAGCCACGTCGATCTTTTCTACCTCTTCCGCCAGTTTGCCGAGGAAGCCGGCCTTGGTGCCCTCGACCTGGAAGGTGAGGGTGCCTGCCAGCTCAATCTCGGCGTTCTTGTAGGAGACGGTTGCCTCGTAATCAGCAGTTATCGGCTCGCCCGTCTCCAGGAAGTCCGCTGGGCTCTGCTCGCCGAGCAGAGCCTTAGCCAGCTCCACTACATCCACTTCGCCCAGGGTGAAGGTCTTTCCATTCACAATCAGGGTGCTGTCGTCGCCAGCATACTGCAGCAGAGCCGCCACCAGATCGGCCGCTGCCTGGGCAACAGCGGTCACTTCAACGTCCTCTGGGAAGGTGACGATGATGTCTGTGCCTTCCAGCACGACGTCAGCCACGTCGATCTTTTCTACCTCTTCCGCCAGTTTGCCGAGGAAGCCGGCCTTGGTGCCCTCGACCTGGAAGGTGAGGGTGCCTGCCAGCTCAATCTCGGCGTTCTTGTAGGAGACGGTTGCCTCGTAATCAGCAGTTATCGGCTCGCCCGTCTCCAGGAAGTCCGCTGGGCTCTGCTCGCCGAGCAGAGCCTTAGCCAGCTCCACTACATCCACTTCGCCCAGGGTGAAGGTCTTTCCATTCACAATCAGGGTGCTGTCGTCGCCAGCATACTGCAGCAGAGCCGCCACCAGATCGGCCGCTGCCTGGGCAACAGCGGTCACTTCAACGTCCTCTGGGAAGGTGACGATGATGTCTGTGCCTTCCAGCACGACGTCAGCCACGTCGATCTTTTCTACCTCTTCCGCCAGTTTGCCGAGGAAGCCGGCCTTGGTGCCCTCGACCTGGAAGGTGAGGGTGCCTGCCAGCTCAATCTCGGCGTTCTTGTAGGAGACGGTTGCCTCGTAATCAGCAGTTATCGGCTCGCCCGTCTCCAGGAAGTCCGCTGGGCTCTGCTCGCCGAGCAGAGCCTTAGCCAGCTCCACTACATCCACTTCGCCCAGGGTGAAGGTCTTTCCATTCACAATCAGGGTGCTGTCGTCGCCAGCATACTGCAGCAGAGCCGCCACCAGATCGGCCGCTGCCTGGGCAACAGCGGTCACTTCAACGTCCTCTGGGAAGGTGACGATGATGTCTGTGCCTTCCAGCACGACGTCAGCCACGTCGATCTTTTCTACCTCTTCCGCCAGTTTTGCCGAGGAAGCCGGCCTTGGTGCCCTCGACCTGGAAGGTGAGGGTGCCTGCCAGCTCAATCTCGGCGTTCTTGTAGGAGACGGTTGCCTCGTAATCAGCAGTTATCGGCTCGCCCGTCTCCAGGAAGTCCGCTGGGCTCTGCTCGCCGAGCAGAGCCTTAGCCAGCTCCACTACATCCACTTCGCCCAGGGTGAAGGTCTTTCCATTCACAATCAGGGTGCTGTCGTCGCCAGCATACTGCAGCAGAGCCGCCACCAGATCGGCCGCTGCCTGGGCAACAGCGGTCACTTCAACGTCCTCTGGGAAGGTGACGATGATGTCTGTGCCTTCCAGCACGACGTCAGCCACGTCGATCTTTTCTACCTCTTCCGCCAGTTTGCCGAGGAAGCCGGCCTTGGTGCCCTCGACCTGGAAGGTGAGGGTGCCTGCCAGCTCAATCTCGGCGTTCTTGTAGGAGACGGTTGCCTCGTAATCAGCAGTTATCGGCTCGCCCGTCTCCAGGAAGTCCGCTGGGCTCTGCTCGCCGAGCAGAGCCTTAGCCAGCTCCACTACATCCACTTCGCCCAGGGTGAAGGTCTTTCCATTCACAATCAGGGTGCTGTCGTCGCCAGCATACTGCAGCAGAGCCGCCACCAGATCGGCCGCTGCCTGGGCAACAGCGGTCACTTCAACGTCCTCTGGGAAGGTGACGATGATGTCTGTGCCTTCCAGCACGACGTCAGCCACGTCGATCTTTTCTACCTCTTCCGCCAGTTTGCCGAGGAAGCCGGCCTTGGTGCCCTCGACCTGGAAGGTGAGGGTGCCTGCCAGCTCAATCTCGGCGTTCTTGTAGGAGACGGTTGCCTCGTAATCAGCAGTTATCGGCTCGCCCGTCTCCAGGAAGTCCGCTGGGCTCTGCTCGCCGAGCAGAGCCTTAGCCAGCTCCACTACATCCACTTCGCCCAGGGTGAAGGTCTTTCCATTCACAATCAGGGTGCTGTCGTCGCCAGCATACTGCAGCAGAGCCGCCACCAGATCGGCCGCTGCCTGGGCAACAGCGGTCACTTCAACGTCCTCTGGGAAGGTGACGATGATGTCTGTGCCTTCCAGCACGACGTCAGCCACGTCGATCTTTTCTACCTCTTCCGCCAGTTTGCCGAGGAAGCCGGCCTTGGTGCCCTCGACCTGGAAGGTGAGGGTGCCTGCCAGCTCAATCTCGGCGTTCTTGTAGGAGACGGTTGCCTCGTAATCAGCAGTTATCGGCTCGCCCGTCTCCAGGAAGTCCGCTGGGCTCTGCTCGCCGAGCAGAGCCTTAGCCAGCTCCACTACATCCACTTCGCCCAGGGTGAAGGTCTTTCCATTCACAATCAGGGTGCTGTCGTCGCCAGCATACTGCAGCAGAGCCGCCACCAGATCGGCCGCTGCCTGGGCAACAGCGGTCACTTCAACGTCCTCTGGGAAGGTGACGATGATGTCTGTGCCTTCCAGCACGACGTCAGCCACGTCGATCTTTTCTACCTCTTCCGCCAGTTTGCCGAGGAAGCCGGCCTTGGTGCCCTCGACCTGGAAGGTGAGGGTGCCTGCCAGCTCAATCTCGGCGTTCTTGTAGGAGACGGTTGCCTCGTAATCAGCAGTTATCGGCTCGCCCGTCTCCAGGAAGTCCGCTGGGCTCTGCTCGCCGAGCAGAGCCTTAGCCAGCTCCACTACATCCACTTCGCCCAGGGTGAAGGTCTTTCCATTCACAATCAGGGTGCTGTCGTCGCCAGCATACTGCAGCAGAGCCGCCACCAGATCGGCCGCTGCCTGGGCAACAGCGGTCACTTCAACGTCCTCTGGGAAGGTGACGATGATGTCTGTGCCTTCCAGCACGACGTCAGCCACGTCGATCTTTTCTACCTCTTCCGCCAGTTTGCCGAGGAAGCCGGCCTTGGTGCCCTCGACCTGGAAGGTGAGGGTGCCTGCCAGCTCAATCTCGGCGTTCTTGTAGGAGACGGTTGCCTCGTAATCAGCAGTTATCGGCTCGCCCGTCTCCAGGAAGTCCGCTGGGCTCTGCTCGCCGAGCAGAGCCTTAGCCAGCTCCACTACATCCACTTCGCCCAGGGTGAAGGTCTTTCCATTCACAATCAGGGTGCTGTCGTCGCCAGCATACTGCAGCAGAGCCGCCACCAGATCGGCCGCTGCCTGGGCAACAGCGGTCACTTCAACGTCCTCTGGGAAGGTGACGATGATGTCTGTGCCTTCCAGCACGACGTCAGCCACGTCGATCTTTTCTACCTCTTCCGCCAGTTTGCCGAGGAAGCCGGCCTTGGTGCCCTCGACCTGGAAGGTGAGGGTGCCTGCCAGCTCAATCTCGGCGTTCTTGTAGGAGACGGTTGCCTCGTAATCAGCAGTTATCGGCTCGCCCGTCTCCAGGAAGTCCGCTGGGCTCTGCTCGCCGAGCAGAGCCTTAGCCAGCTCCACTACATCCACTTCGCCCAGGGTGAAGGTCTTTCCATTCACAATCAGGGTGCTGTCGTCGCCAGCATACTGCAGCAGAGCCGCCACCAGATCGGCCGCTGCCTGGGCAACAGCGGTCACTTCAACGTCCTCTGGGAAGGTGACGATGATGTCTGTGCCTTCCAGCACGACGTCAGCCACGTCGATCTTTTCTACCTCTTCCGCCAGTTTGCCGAGGAAGCCGGCCTTGGTGCCCTCGACCTGGAAGGTGAGGGTGCCTGCCAGCTCAATCTCGGCGTTCTTGTAGGAGACGGTTGCCTCGTAATCAGCAGTTATCGGCTCGCCCGTCTCCAGGAAGTCCGCTGGGCTCTGCTCGCCGAGCAGAGCCTTAGCCAGCTCCACTACATCCACTTCGCCCAGGGTGAAGGTCTTTCCATTCACAATCAGGGTGCTGTCGTCGCCAGCATACTGCAGCAGAGCCGCCACCAGATCGGCCGCTGCCTGGGCAACAGCGGTCACTTCAACGTCCTCTGGGAAGGTGACGATGATGTCTGTGCCTTCCAGCACGACGTCAGCCACGTCGATCTTTTCTACCTCTTCCGCCAGTTTGCCGAGGAAGCCGGCCTTGGTGCCCTCGACCTGGAAGGTGAGGGTGCCTGCCAGCTCAATCTCGGCGTTCTTGTAGGAGACGGTTGCCTCGTAATCAGCAGTTATCGGCTCGCCCGTCTCCAGGAAGTCCGCTGGGCTCTGCTCGCCGAGCAGAGCCTTAGCCAGCTCCACTACATCCACTTCGCCCAGGGTGAAGGTCTTTCCATTCACAATCAGGGTGCTGTCGTCGCCAGCATACTGCAGCAGAGCCGCCACCAGATCGGCCGCTGCCTGGGCAACAGCGGTCACTTCAACGTCCTCTGGGAAGGTGACGATGATGTCTGTGCCTTCCAGCACGACGTCAGCCACGTCGATCTTTTCTACCTCTTCCGCCAGTTTGCCGAGGAAGCCGGCCTTGGTGCCCTCGACCTGGAAGGTGAGGGTGCCTGCCAGCTCAATCTCGGCGTTCTTGTAGGAGACGGTTGCCTCGTAATCAGCAGTTATCGGCTCGCCCGTCTCCAGGAAGTCCGCTGGGCTCTGCTCGCCGAGCAGAGCCTTAGCCAGCTCCACTACATCCACTTCGCCCAGGGTGAAGGTCTTTCCATTCACAATCAGGGTGCTGTCGTCGCCAGCATACTGCAGCAGAGCCGCCACCAGATCGGCCGCTGCCTGGGCAACAGCGGTCACTTCAACGTCCTCTGGGAAGGTGACGATGATGTCTGTGCCTTCCAGCACGACGTCAGCCACGTCGATCTTTTCTACCTCTTCCGCCAGTTTGCCGAGGAAGCCGGCCTTGGTGCCCTCGACCTGGAAGGTGAGGGTGCCTGCCAGCTCAATCTCGGCGTTCTTGTAGGAGACGGTTGCCTCGTAATCAGCAGTTATCGGCTCGCCCGTCTCCAGGAAGTCCGCTGGGCTCTGCTCGCCGAGCAGAGCCTTAGCCAGCTCCACTACATCCACTTCGCCCAGGGTGAAGGTCTTTCCATTCACAATCAGGGTGCTGTCGTCGCCAGCATACTGCAGCAGAGCCGCCACCAGATCGGCCGCTGCCTGGGCAACAGCGGTCACTTCAACGTCCTCTGGGAAGGTGACGATGATGTCTGTGCCTTCCAGCACGACGTCAGCCACGTCGATCTTTTCTACCTCTTCCGCCAGTTTGCCGAGGAAGCCGGCCTTGGTGCCCTCGACCTGGAAGGTGAGGGTGCCTGCCAGCTCAATCTCGGCGTTCTTGTAGGAGACGGTTGCCTCGTAATCAGCAGTTATCGGCTCGCCCGTCTCCAGGAAGTCCGCTGGGCTCTGCTCGCCGAGCAGAGCCTTAGCCAGCTCCACTACATCCACTTCGCCCAGGGTGAAGGTCTTTCCATTCACAATCAGGGTGCTGTCGTCGCCAGCATACTGCAGCAGAGCCGCCACCAGATCGGCCGCTGCCTGGGCAACAGCGGTCACTTCAACGTCCTCTGGGAAGGTGACGATGATGTCTGTGCCTTCCAGCACGACGTCAGCCACGTCGATCTTTTCTACCTCTTCCGCCAGTTTGCCGAGGAAGCTCAGCTTCGCAATCCTCTTCTCGGCTGCCTCTAAAACAGCTACGTTAGTAACCAAAGCCTTTTGATCATCGGTCAAAGCCTCGTAGGCTGCACGGGTTGCCTCAACCGCACCCTGGTCCTCAAGCGTTAGCTCTTCAACAGGCTCCAGGTCGGCAATGAGGCGAATCACCGCATCGACCTTAGTCTCAAGGCTTTCGATAGCTGCAGTCAGAGCCGCCAGAGCATCATCTACCTCTGCCTGAGTTGCTTCTGGATTAGCCAGGACTGCCTCGGCATGGGCCAGAGCTGCTGCAAACGCCGCCCAGCTTTCCTCGGTATAGTCAGCCGCGTTCAGACCAAGGGCTTCATTGACCTTAGCTTGCAGCGCGCTCTTGTCTACGACAGGCTCTTCTACTTCCTCAAGGCCCTCCATAGCAGCGACCAGAGCCGCCAGAGCAGCATCTACCTCTGCCTGAGTTGCTTCTGGATCAGCCAGGACTGCCTCAGCATCGGCCAGAGCTGCTGCAAACGCCGCCCAGCTTTCCTCGGTATAGTCATCCTCGTTCAGACCAAGGGCTTCATTAACCTTGGCTTCCAGCGCGCTCTTGTCTACGACCGGAGGCTCTTTCGGCTCAAGGTTATCCATGGCACCTACCAGAGCCGCCAGAGCATCATCTACCTCTGCCTGGGTTGCATCTGGATTAGCCAGGACTGCCTCGGCATCAGCCAGAGCTGCTGCAAACGCTGCCCAGCTTTCCTCCGTATAGTCAGCCGCGTTCAAACCACGGGCTTCATTGACCTTAGCTTCCAGCGCGCTCTTGTCTACGACCGGAGGCTCTTTCGGCTCAAGGTTATCCATGGCACCTACCAGAGCTTCCAGAGCATCATCTACCTCTGCCTGGGTTGCTTCTGGATTAGCCAGGACTGCCTCAGCATCAGCCAGAGCTGCTGCAAACGCTGCCCAGCTTTCCTCGGTATAGTCAGCCGCGTTCAAACCACGGGCTTCATTGACCTTATCTTCCAGCGCGCTCTTGTCTACGACCGGAGGCTCTTTCGGCTCAAGGTTATCCATGGCACCTACCAGAGCTTCCAGAGCATCATCTACCTCTGCCTGGGTTGCATCTGGATTAGCCAGGACTGCCTCGGCATCAGCCAGAGCTGCTGCAAACGCTGCCCAGCTTTCCTCCGTATAGTCAGCCGCGTTCAAACCACGGGCTTCATTGACCTTATCTTCCAGCTCGCTCTTGTCTACGACCGGAGGCTCTTTCGGCTCAAGGTTATCCATGGCACCTACCAGAGCTTCCAGAGCATCATCTACCTCTGCCTGGGTTGCATCTGGATTAGCCAGGACTGCCTCGGCATCAGCCAGAGCTGCTGCAAACGCTGCCCAGCTTTCCTCCGTATAGTCAGCCGCGTTCAAACCACGGGCTTCATTGACCTTATCTTCCAGCTCGCTCTTGTCTACGACCGGAGGCTCTTTCGGCTCAAGGTTATCCATGGCACCTACCAGAGCCGCCAGAGCATCATCTACCTCTGCCTGAGTTGCTTCTGGATCAGCCAGGACTGCCTCAGCATCGGCCAGAGCTGCTGCAAACGCCGCCCAGCTTTCCTCGGTATAGTCATCCTCGTTCAGACCAAGGGCTTCATTGACCTTGGCTTCCAGCGCGCTCTTGTCTACGACCGGAGGCTCTTTCGGATCAAGGTTATCCATGGCACCTACCAGAGCCGCCAGAGCATCATCTACCTCTGCCTGAGTTGCTTCTGGATTAGCCAGGACTGCCTCGGCATCGGCCAGAGCTGCTGCAAACGCCGCCCAGCTTTCCTCGGTATAGTCATCCTCGTTCAGACCAAGGGCTTCATTAACCTTGGCTTCCAGCGCGCTCTTGTCTACGACCGGAGGCTCTTTCGGATCAAGGTTATCCATGGCACCTACCAGAGCCGCCAGAGCATCATCTACCTCTGCCTGGGTTGCTTCTGGATTAGCCAGGACTGCCTCGGCATCGGCCAGAGCTGCTGCAAACGCCGCCCAGCTTTCCTCGGTATAGTCATCCTCGTTCAGACCAAGGGCTTCATTAACCTTGGCTTCCAGCGCGCTCTTGTCTACGACCGGAGGCTCTTTCGGATCAAGGTTATCCATGGCACCTACCAGAGCCGCCAGAGCATCATCTACCTCTGCCTGGGTTGCTTCTGGATTAGCCAGGACTGCCTCGGCATCAGCCAGAGCTGCTGCAAACGCTGCCCAGCTTTCCTCGGTATAGTCATCCTCGTTCAGACCAAGGGCTTCATTAACCTTGGCTTCCAGCGCGCTCTTGTCTACGACCGGAGGCTCTTTCGGATCAAGGTTATCCATGGCACCTACCAGAGCCGCCAGAGCATCATCTACCTCTGCCTGGGTTGCTTCTGGATCAGCCAGGACTGCCTCGGCATCGGCCAGAGCTGCTGCAAACGCCGCCCAGCTTTCCTCGGTATAGTCATCCTCGTTCAGACCAAGGGCTTCATTAACCTTGGCTTCCAGCGCGCTCTTGTCTACGACCGGAGGCTCTTTCGGATCAAGGTTATCCATGGCACCTACCAGAGCCGCCAGAGCATCATCTACCTCTGCCTGGGTTGCTTCTGGATTAGCCAGGACTGCCTCGGCATCAGCCAGAGCTGCTGCAAACGCTGCCCAGCTTTCCTCGGTATAGTCATCCTCGTTCAGACCAAGGGCTTCATTAACCTTGGCTTCCAGCGCGCTCTTGTCTACCACCCCCACAGGGGTACTTGTCCTGGTCCCCACATAGATCCCAGTACCAGTCACCTGCACCCGGATCCACTTGCCGACATCATCTGTCGTAAGCGTATAGGTACGGCTAGTCGCACCTGAGATGTTCTCGTAGGTGCCATCCTCTGATTCAGCTCGCTGCCACTGATATCTGACCGTAGCAGCAGATGGAGAGGGTGTCGCGGTCAACGTGGCACCGACAATTGCCTCTCCTGCCACGGTGACGCCTTTAACACTTACTATGACTGGGCCTCCAGGGCCAGGGTCGTCGCCAGGCTCTTCTGGTTCTTCTGGCTTGGCGATGACGTCGTCCAGGTCTTCCACTGAGTCGGCCGCAGTACCTTCGACTTCCTTAATAGTTCCTTTACCGCCCTGGAAGACTGGGGTTTCGCCGTTCACCACAGCCTTCTCGATGGTGGTCTGGTCAGAAGTGGTAACTGTGACCGCTGTGGCAGTTTCTTCGATAACCATCTGAGCAATGGCTGTCTCGCCGCGGGTCTCAATCTGAGCGTTAGCAGCCTTGACTGTTACCTGCTCGAAGCTGCCTTCAAGGATGATCTGCTCGTCAGCAGCCTGCTCGGCGATAACAACCTCCATGCCTTCCACGTCATAGACCACGATGCGAACCAGGCCGGAAGGAGTTCCTTCGATCACTACGCGAGCGATCTGACCGCCGTAGATGTAGACGCTGTCTCCGCCACCACGCACAATCATTTCGCCCTGCACTTCGACGTTCTGCAGCGTTACATCCCCATCGCCAACTTCTTCAGCAATGATGAGGTCGCCGGTGATGATGTAATTCTGCAGGGTGACGCCCTCTACCTGGATGATGACGTTGCCGTCGAACGTCTCTATCCCGGTTTCAGGGCCGTATGTACCAGCTTCAACGATCACCCAGTCCTCATCCTCAACCTCGGTCGGCATGACACGGTCGAGGGCTGAAACAGCCTCGGCTCGGGTGATGTTATTTATGGGGCCGAAACTGCCATCCGGATAGCCACCCATGGCACCAACGGCAGCAACGGCGCCGACTACGCCCTTGCTCCAGGCAGGGATGGACGCGGCATCGGTGAACCTCTCGGCCTCAGCGGCGTTTTCCTCCAATCCCAGAACACGGGAGATGATCGCGGCAGCTTCCTGCCGGGTGATGGAGGCCGTCGGACGCATGGTGCCATCGGGATAGCCGCCGATGTACCCAGCGGCTACAGCGGTGCGCACCACGGTAGCATACCAAACGTCAACCGGAACGTCGGAGAACTCAATCTCTGCATCCCCGTTGAACTTGAACACCCGGTTGACAAAAGCCATGAACTCGGCCCGGGTCACCTGGTTATTGGGCCGAATTGTCCCGTCCTCGTAACCGCTGATCAGTCCCTGCTCTTGCCACCGGCTGATGACTTCCTCAGCCCAGTGACCGCTGATGTCCGACGCAGTTGTCGCAGCCGCTGTCGGCGCGATGGGCACCATGCCGAGTACCAGCGCCATTACGAGAACAACAGCTAGATACCGTTTGGATACCGTGTGTCGCTTCAAGGCAAGACCCTCCTTCAAAAAATCATAAAATAGCGCCAAGCCAGCAATCCCTGAAAAGCCCTCTGATGTACATCTCCAAAAAGGGAAACGGTAACTTTTTTGTCTCCAAAAAAAGGGCCGCTGTTGTGCTATTCTCCAATGTTCTGCCACTTCCTTCTTCGAAATTGCACAATTTGAGCAGAATCTAGGACTTTAGGAGGAGATTCGTCTAGGACTTTAGGAGGAGGGCGAATAAGCGAGAATCAAGGCGAAGGAGAAAGAAGATGGGGACACACCTCTGCGGAGGTATGTCCCCATCGTTCACACATCTTCACTGCTCTTAGGCTCTTGCCAGAGCTGCTTCTCGCTCTGCGGCGACCTGCTCCAGCTGTTTCTCCACCGTCCGCAGATCGGTCTCCAGCCGCTGCATGACGGCGGTGACGCTACGCTGCTGTTTCTTGATTTCGTCGAGGGCTTTGTTGATCCTGGATTGCACGGTCCAGTCAGCGATCAGGCCGTCGAAGAAGTAGTCGGCAAAGCGCAGAAAGCCGCTGATCTCGATGTTGAGGTCGAGCTGCAGGTTGACGTCCCTGAGCTCGCGGGCGAAGACGCGGAACGATTGCTGCGCATCGTGCGCCAGCTGGCGGGCATCGTCGATATGGGAGTGCTTTACCATGGTGCTTAGAAAACCGCCGCCGATCATGTCCCACACACCCCAACCTGCAGCGCTATCCAGCGAGCGCAGCATGCTTTCTGTCCTGCCCTGCACATCCTTCCCGGCAGCTATGGCCTCCCGCAGTTCTTTCTGTCGAGAACGCAGTTCAGCCAGCCGGCTGCTTAACTCAAAGATGGCTGCATGCTCGGCGCCACCCCTCTGGGCTAAAGCCTGTTCCTTCTCACGCAACAGCTCCTGGTAATCTGCCTGCAGTTCGGGCAGGCGCCGGATTGCGGCGCGCAGTTGCGCCACCTCCTCTTCCAGGCGGTCCACGGCGCTTTGGGCCGCGTCGTAACGCAGCTTTGCCCGCACGAACTCCTGCCGCTCTTTATCCAGCCGCTGCTCCTTGTCGCCCAGCACCGTGCGGAAGAGGTTGGCGAGGCTGATACCTTCCAACGCCTTGACATCTCTCTCCTCTTTTCTCAGCTGAGCCTCTAGCTGAGCCAGACGCTGACGCTGGGCAGCCAGCTCCTCTGTGGCGCTTTGCAGCATGCGCTGCCTATGCAACAACTGCTCGCGTTGCTCGGTGATCTCAAGTAGTCGCTGATTGATGGATTCGATGGACATTGAACTCACCTCCTGGTGGGGGATGGCTCCATATCTTTATACGTAGGCTCCAGGCGGAAGTTGCCGGAGAACAATGGGGACCTCGACAGTGAACGATGGGGACACACCTCTGCCGAGGAATGTCCCCATCCTTCAGGAATTATTCTGCTTTGGCTGCCTGCTGCTCGCGGTAGTTCTTGATGGCGGCTTGCAGGGCGTCGGCGGCCAGATTGGAGCAGTGCATCTTAATGGGCGGCAGGCCTCCCAGCTCTTCAGCGACATCTTTGTTGGTCAGTTTCAGGGCCTCGTCAAGGGTTTTCCCCTTGGCCAGTTCGGTAACCATGCTGCTGGTGGCCACAGCGGCGCCGCAGCCGAACGTCTGAAACTTGATATCGCTGATGCGCTCATCCTCGTCCACCTTGATGTAGATGCGCATGATATCACCACAGGTGATGTTGCCCACCTCGCCGATGCCATCGGCGTCCTGCATGGTGCCCACGTTCCGCGGGTTGGAGAAGTGATCCATCACCTTTTCACTATACATAGTGCTCATTTAGTTTCCCCCTCCCTATTGTACAACGGAGACATCCGGCGCAGCCGGTCGACGATCTCCGGAAACACTTCGATCACCCGGTCGATATCGCTCTCGGTATTGTCCCGCCCCAGTGTGAGCCGGAGGCTGCCGTGGGCCTGTTCATGGTTCAGCCCCATGGCCAGCAGCACGTGCGAAGGCTCCAGGGAGCCGGAGGTGCAGGCTGAGCCAGATGATACGGCGATGCCCTTCATATCCAGGCTGAGGATCAGCGATTCGCCCTCGACATACTGGACGCTGATATTGACATTGCCCGGCAGTCGCTCGGTGGGATGCCCATTCAGGGTCACCGCTGGTACCGCAGTCAGGCCCTGGATCAGGCGATCACGCAGCTGAGTGAGATGGGCACGGCGCTCCTCACCTTCGTTCATCAGCAGTTCCACCGCCTTGCCCAGGCCGACGATGCCCGGTACGTTTTCGGTTCCGGGGCGCAGTTTGCGTTCCTGGCCACCGCCAAACTGAACGGGCTTTATTTTCGTCCCCCGGCGCACGTAAAGCACGCCAATCCCCTTGGGCCCATAGATCTTGTGGCCAGACAGGGAGAGCAGATTGACGCCCAGTTCATCCACCTTGACGGGAACATTGCCTAAGGACTGTACGGCATCGGTATGCAGATAGACGCCCCTGGCCCGGGACATGCGGCCGATGTCAGCGATGGGCTGAATCGTCCCCACTTCGTTGTTGGCGTGCATGATGCTGATCAAGATCGTATCGGGACGGATAGCGGCCTCCACATCGGCCACGCTGACACGCCCGTATTCATCCACCGGTAGATAGGTCACCTGGTAACCCTGGGTTTCCAGCCAGGCACAGGTGTCCAGCACGGCATGATGCTCAATCTGGCTGGTGATGATGTGCTTTCCTTTTTCCTGCAGTGCTCTGGCTACGCCGATAATGGCTATATTGCTAGACTCGGTGCCCCCGCTGGTAAAATAGATCTCCCTGGGTTCGGCGCCAAGCGCCTCGGCGACGATCTCCCGCGCCCGATCCACTGCCATCCGGGCACGCCGACCGTGGCCATGCACGCTGGAGGCGTTGCCGTATTCGGGCTGGAAGTAGGGAAGCATCGCCGCGACCACTTCCGGATGCACCGGCGTCGTTGCTGCATGATCAAGGTAAACTGTCCGCATCGCTTAATCCCCCTTCATGATCCTCTGCTTTTCAGCCGCCAAATCCACTAGATCTTTTAGCGTGGTGTTATCCAGCACGGCGGACATGCTCTCGGCCAGGCGCACCCAGAGCTCGTGGGTGACGCAGAGATGCACCCGATTACACGCCTCGGCTGGATTCTGAGTGACGCACTCCACCGGTGCGATGGGCCCTTCTACCGAGCGAATGATATCGCCGGCCGTAATCTCAGACGGCGGGCGGGTCAGCTGGTAACCGCCCCGGGCGCCGCGCACCCCTCTCACCAGTTTGGAGCGGCGCAGGTCCACAAAAATCTGTTCGAGATATTGCTCCGAAATCTCCTCGATTTCTGCCACCTGACGCAGGGGAATCGGCTCGGCCTCGCTGTACAAAGCCAGCACCAGCATCGCCCTGACGGCATACTGTCCTCTCGTCGACAACCGCAAATTCTACACCCCCTGCTCCCCTAAGGATTCTGAACGCCTAAGGAAGGCACAGATCACAGCCCTATTGTGTCCGAGAAACCCGAGTGAAACACTCAGGATTAACTGCAAAAAATATCTGAGCGATTTGCTCAGGATTATAATACCCCAGCACCTGGTGAGTGTCAATAGGGCGGGAGGGGTTTTTTTGCCTCAGGAATGTGAACGATGGGGACACACCTCTGCGAAGGTATGTCCCCATCATACACCGTCCGCATCGTTCACGGTCGCCGTCCCCTGACGACGCGGGGGATGCCGGCCAGATCATGTCGCACCTCCGGCTGAGCGAAGCCCGCCGCCTGGAACAGCTCGACCACCGCCTGGTCCTGCCCCTGACCAACTTCCACCGCCAGCAGGCCGCCGGGGAATAGCAGGGGAAGGGTAGCCGGGATCAGCTGGCGGTAACAGTCGAGGCCATCACGGCCTCCATCCAAGGCCAGGCGCGGCTCATGCTGCACAACGCTGTCCAGCTCAGCTATCTGCGCCGTAGCGATATAAGGTGGGTTGGAGACGATCAGGTGGAACCGAAGCCCCAGCCCAGCCAGCGGCTCAGTCCATGAGCCCTGCAGGAAACGAACCCGCTCCGCCACGCCGTGCACTTGGGCATTACGGTGAGCCACCTCCAGCGCCGCAGCGGAGACGTCAGTGGCCCAGACGGCGGCCTGGGGACAGTGCACCGCCAGCGACACGGCCACCGCGCCGCTGCCGGTGGCCAGATCCAGCACCCGCGGCTGCTCAGCCTCCACACCCTGCAGCCACTGCAGCGCGTGCTCCACCAGAATCTCGGTATCCGGCCGGGGAATGAGCACCGCCGGGGTAACGCAGAATCCCAGGCCCATAAACTCCTGCTGACCGAGCAGATACTGCGTCGGCATCCCCTGCCGCCGCTGCTCCACCCAGTCCCAGTAGCACTCCAGGACAGGCGCCGGTAGCTCCTCATCGAGAGAAGCAAAGAAGCGGGCCCGGCTTTCGCCGCCCAGAGCGCCGCGCAGCAGCAGCTCGGCCTCAAAACGCGGCGACGGGCTGACCTGGGCCAGCGCCGCCGCGGCGCGCAGCCAGGCAACCCGCCGCGTCAGCTTATCCATGTAGATTCTGCAGACTCTCCAGCTGGTGCTGGATGATCAGGGCCTCGACGATCTCGTCAATATCGCCGTCCAGGATGGCCGGCAGGTTGTGCACGGTGAGACCGATGCGATGGTCGGTGACGCGCCCCTGGGGGAAGTTGTAGGTGCGGATCCGCTCGCTGCGATCGCCAGTTCCCACCTGACTGCGGCGCGCCTCGGCCACCTCTTCGTGCTGCCTGGCCTGCTCCAGCTCCAGCAAGCGTGCCCGCAGCACCCGCATCGCCTTCTCCCGGTTCTTGATCTGCGACTTTTCGTCTTGCATCGAGACCACCAGCCCGGTGGGCAAATGGGTGATGCGCACCGCGGAATACGTGGTATTAACGCTCTGCCCGCCGGGGCCGGACGAGCAGAAAGTATCGATGCGCAAGTCGTTCGGGTCGATCTCCACGTCCACCTCTTCCGCCTCAGGCAGCACTGCCACCGTCGCCGTCGAGGTGTGGATACGCCCGCTGGATTCAGTGGCCGGCACCCGCTGCACGCGGTGCACGCCGCTCTCAAACTTCAGCCGGCTGAAAGCCCCGCGGCCTTCCAGCAAGAAGATGACCTCTTTGAACCCACCCAGATCGCTCTCGTTGCTGCTCATGATTTCCACTTTCCAGCGCTGGCGCTCAGCATAACGGGTATACATACGGAAGAGATCGGCGGCAAAGATGGCGGCCTCGTCGCCGCCGGTGCCTCCGCGAATCTCCATGATTACGTTCTTCTCGTCGTTGGGATCCTTCGGGATCAGCATCAGCTTCAGCTGTTCCTCGGCCGCAGCCAGCTTCTCCTCGAGATCAGCCACTTCACCCTCCAGCATCTCCCGAAATTCGGCATCCAGCCCGGCTTCGCCCAGCATCTCCCGGGCAGCCGACAGCTCCTCCCGCATCTTCAGATACTGGTCATAGGCCTGCACCGTTTCAGTCAGGGCGGCCTGTTCCTTCATATATTCGCGCCACTCACTCTGCCGGGCAATCACGTCCGGATCGCTGACCAATCTGGTCAGCTCATCGTAGCGCTCCTTAACCGCCTGCAGTTTATCCAGCATAGGATTCTTCCACTCTCCCCACTCCAAGATGAAACCAAAAAGCTAGAGACAGACCTGCATCACTGGCCGCGCAACGCCGGCTCCGCCTCCAGTAGACCGTTCAGCGCAGCGACGGCCACTTCCAGCTGAGCTGCATCCGGCTCGCGGGTGGTTGCTCGCTGCAGCCCCAGCGAAGGGCTCAGCAGCCAGCCCAGCAATTGCTGCCCGCGCGGCTGGCTGGCAAAGCGGATAATCTCATAGGCCACTCCTGCTACCAGCGGCAGTAGCGCCAATCTGGTCAGCAAACGCACCACGACGTTGGGCCAGCCGAAAAATGCAAAGAAGACGATGCTGATCAGCATCACCAGCAGCAGGAATGCGGTACCGCAGCGCTGATGAAAGCGCGAATAGGGCAAGCAGCGCTGCACCTCGAGAATCTCGCCCGCCTCGTAGGCATGAATACTCTTGTGTTCGGCGCCGTGGTATTGATATAAACGGGCCATGTCCGGCAGCAGGCCGACGAGCAATACGTAGCTGAGGAAGATGCTCAGCCGCACCAGGCCTTCCGTCAGGTTGAGCAGAATGGGTGCCCAGCCCAGCGGCTCCAGCCAGTGCACCAGCCAGGTGGGCAGCAGCACAAAAAGCAGCACACCGATAGCCAGGCCCAGCAGCATGGAGAGCACGGCCTGGGGTTTGGTCAGTTGCACATCCTCCGGCTGAGACACTTCAGCTGAGTAAAGGATGGAGTCGATGCCCACCACCAGGGCTTCAACGAAGGCGGCGATGCCCCGCAAGAAAGGCAGCCGCATAAACGGCAGATAGTTGCTCAACCGCCAGTTGGGCCTGACCGTCAGGGCAATCTCCCCGGAAGGTTGGCGCACGGCGATGGCCAGCTTTTCGCGGCCCCGCATCATCACGCCTTCCATCACCGCCTGGCCGCCAATCGATGTATACTTACTCACGGTCATCGCCCTCCCCTCACCTGCTACAGAGGAAAAAAGCAGAGCGTCCGGCTCTGCTTTCTATCTGACTACTTGTCGTCGGTGATGCCGTACCGCCTCTTGAAACGGTCTACTCGCCCACCGGTGTCAACCAGCTTCTGCTTTCCAGTAAAGAATGGGTGGCACTTGGAGCACAACTCCACCTTCAGCTGCTGCTTCACAGAACCTGTTTCAAAAGTCTCCCCGCAAGCGCAGGTGACGACTGCTTTGCCATATTTAGGATGGATGTCTTTCTTCACTACTATCACCTCTCTTGCTCGAGATTATAACTAAAATCCACGGGGAGAATAAGACCTATTCCCCGCAGCTTTCGGCATTCGCCATTTGGCGATTACTAAAAAATTATAGCACAGGGCCAGCCCGCAGGCAAGCAACGCCTGGGTAAGATCCTTATCTGAGTGATCCGCGAAAAGTCTCAGCGCAGCGGCCGGCTGAAACTGCCGACGATGAGATCGGGCACTGCCGACTGAAGGATATCGGCCAGCTGCTCCAGGCCGTAGAGCTCGCCAGCGGAGTGCTGCATCAGCTGCAGATATTCATCAGGATCGATATTCAGATTGCGCACCTGCACCATCTGCACGTCGCACCGCTGAATCAGAGCGCAGAGCGCCTCCAGCTCATCCTCCCGATCGGTTACGCCAGGGAAGGCCAGCAGATTCAGGGCGACAAAGACGCCGGCAGCGCGCGCCAGGCGGATAGAATTCTCCACGTCAGCAAGGTCGTAGCCCTGCGGCCGATAATAGGCGCGGTAGTTGTCCGGGATGGCGCTATTCAGGCTGACACGCAAGGAATCGATGCCAGCCTCCACCACCTGCCGCACGCCGGCGGTGTAGCCGGCATTGGTATTGGCGTTGATGGTGCCGCGCTGGGTCTGCTGACGCAGCTGCCGGATGCTGGCGGCGATAACGTCGGAGCGCAGCAGCGGCTCTCCTTCGCACCCCTGCCCAAAGGAGACGATGGCGTCTTCTGCCTGTAGCAGATGGGGCAGGGCGACGTCGACGATCTGCTGGGCCGTCGGTCGATAGCCGATGCGCGACTGGGGTGAGGGGCAGCATTCCGACTCCTGCTCGGAGATGCAGCCGACGCAGGCCGCGTTGCAGGCGTTGGAGACGGGGATGCCTCCCTCCCAGCGCCGATAGAAGATATTCTGGGCGGTAAAGCAGCCATACTCCAGCGAACAATGCCCCAGCTGCTGGATAATCGGGTTGCCTGGCAGCTCCGACTGGCGCGCCTGAACCAGCTCGGCCAGATCGTCATGGTTGTAGTTTTCCGGGCTCCATTTGTAGAGCGCCTCATCCTCCACTTTGGCGGCAACGTAAAACTGGCCGTCACGCCAGGCGACGGCAGTATAGCCGTAAAGGGGCAGCGGGCCTGCGTCCTGCCGCCGAAAGGCGGGCAGAGCGAGACGCGTATAGCCCTGCGGCAGCAGGGCGGCCAGGGCGAGGCAGCCCGCACCCAACGGCTCGAAAGCACCGGCTGGGCTGATACCCACCGCACCGCGCTCAGGCAGCAGCACCAGGCTGGCACCGGGAGGCAAAGGGATGAGTTGCTCAGGCAGGAGTTCGACGATGTAGTTGCCTACGCGCCCGAGGGGGGCGTGGCACTCAGCGGCATAGGCGTTGCCCTGGGCGTCGGCATAAGTTGCGTGAAACACGTTTCGCTCACCTCAATTTCAGGTGGCTTTATCTTACCCCAGGGCGGGGCGCACGGCAAGGGAGGGGCTGATCAGGTGAAAAACTGCAGCCAGGGCACCTGCCTCGCCACGTTGCGACTAATCGCTTGCAGACAACAAAGCGACACGGGTGGACGATGGGGGCACATCTCTCGGTTGCCGATTCCTTGCCGCACTCGAGAATGATGGGGACACACCTCTGCGGAGGTATGTCCCCATCGACAAAGTTGACATAAAAATGAGCGCTGAGAACCGTCCCCGTCGTTCACTTCGGCAGGTACAACGCCGGATTGACGAGCTTACCGTTAATCCTCACCTCAAAGTGGAGATGGGGCCCGGTGGAAAAGCCAGAGCTGCCGACGGCGGCGATAGTCTGCCCCTCACTGACGCGCTGCCCGGTTTTCACGTACAGCTCGCTGGCGTGCCCGTAGGCGGTGCTCAGGCCACCACTGTGGGTGAGGAAGACGCAGTAGCCGTAGCCGGACTTCCAGCCGGCAAACTGGACGACGCCATCCTGCACGGCCCGAATCGGTGTGCCGACCGGCGCAGCTACATCGAGTCCATAATGAAACTTCTCAAAGCGCGTGCGGTAGCCCCAGCCCGAAGTGACCGTCCCCATCACCGGCCAACGCAGGCGCAGGCTGCTGCTCCCGGCCCGGCTTACGCCAGCCGCGGCAGCGGGGATAGTCAGCTGCTGACCGGGGTAGATGACGTCGCTCTGGCTGATACCGTTGGCCTTCGCCAGGGCTGATACACTGACTCGATACTTGGCGGCGATGACCGACAGAGACTCACCCCGCCGTACGGTATGCACCTGGGGCGCTTCGCCGCCGATCTGCAATGTCTGCCCCACCCGAATCAGACTGGAGCTGAGGTTGTTGCGGCTCATGATTTCATTCACGGTGGTCCCGTAGCGACTGGCGATGGCATAGAGGGTATCGCCAGGGCGTACCCGATAAGTCTGCTCTGGTTCGCGCGCTGGAGCGGTGCTCTCCTGAGCAGCTGCCGCTGCCTCGGCCGCTGCAGCCTGCCTGAGAACCTCCTGGCGCGTCGCCTCAGCAGCCAGCCAATCCTGCTCGCGCTGATAAAGCGCAGTCAGATTCAGGTCGCTGAGCGAAGGCGGTTCCCGCCAGGGCGCCGCCAAGGCTACGCCAGGCAAGCAAACCAGCGCTGCGACCACAATTCCGATCCGCAAATAGGCGGACAAACTAATCACCAACCTTTTGGAAAAAGCTACAAAATGGAAATAAGGCAAAGCCATTTTCTAGCCTTCCCGTTGGCTGGTGATTTATTCATCCGGCGGCGGTTATTACTTGGACTGCATCGCTTCCAGGAGGTGAATGAAATACTCGTTGTTCTGGGTGTTCTTCATGTTCTTGAACAGCTCTTCCATGAAATCGGCCGGCTGCTGCGCCTCGTAGAACTTGTGCAGGGTGACGGCGGCGGCCAGCTCCGACGGCGAGAGCAGCAGGTCTTCGCGCCGGGTGCCAGAACGACGAATATCGATGGCGGGGAAGATGCGCCGCTCGCTGAGGCGGCGATCGAGATGGAGCTCCATGTTGCCGGTGCCCTTGAACTCCTCATAGATCACATCGTCCATGCGGCTGCCGGTATCGATCAGTGCCGTGGCGAGTATCGTCAGGCTGCCGCCTTCTTCGATCTTGCGGGCTGCCCCGAAAAAGCGCTTCGGCTTATGCAGCGCCGCCGGGTCCATGCCGCCGCTGAGCAGACGGCCTGACGGGGCAACGACCAGGTTGTTGGCCCGAGCGAGGCGGGTGATGCTATCCAGCAGAATGACCACATCGCGTTTGTGCTCCACCAACCGTTTGGCCCGCTCCAGCACCATGTCGGCCACCCGGATGTGGTTCTCCGGCAGCTCATCAAATGTGGAATAGACCACCTCGCTGTCGCCGGTCACTGAGCGCTGCATGTCGGTAACCTCTTCCGGCCGCTCGTCGATGAGGAGAACGATCAGATGGATCTCCGGATGGTTGGTGGTGATGGCATTGGCAATCTGCTTGAGCAGAGTGGTCTTGCCTGCCTTGGGCGGCGAGACGATCATCCCGCGCTGCCCCTTGCCCACCGGGGCGAAGATGTCCATCAGCCGGGTGCTCAGTTCGTTCTGCTTCACTTCCAGCCGAATCCGCTCGTTGGGATAGATGGGCGTCAGTGTTTCAAAACCAAAGCGGTTCAGAGCGGCACTGGGCGGAAAGCCGTTGACCGACTCCACATGCAGGAGAGCATAGAACTTCTCATTATCCTTGGGATGGCGCACCTTGCCATAGACCTGATCGCCCGTCTTCAGATCGAAACGCCTGATCTGCGAGGGGGAAACATAGATATCTTCGGAGCTGGGTAGATAGTTGATCGGCCGCAGGAAACCGAATCCCTCGCCGAGGATCTCCAGAATCCCGTGGGCAAAAGAGGAAGCCATCCTTCTCGGTTTCTGCCTTCAGAATCTCAAAGATCAGCTCGCGCTTCTTGAGGCGCGAATATCCTTCCACCTTCAGCTCTTTGGCCAGGGCATAAAGCTCCTGATTCGTCTTCTTCTCCAACTGGGCCAAGTCGTAATTCAAGGGATCACTTCCTCTGTAATAATCGGGGTGGGATTGCAAGGCGAGAGAAAGGGAAATTCATTTCCCTGGTCTGCACCAGGATGGAATGGTTCGGCCAGGGGAGCACCAGGCGGTGCCCCCGACCGCGAACACGAGGGGTGAAAGCAGTGCTCCACGCTTACCGGAGCACAAGTCGGGTCGACATTTTCTATTGTTGCCCGACTGATCAGCTCTCTAATCAGTGGCTTCAGATCGTAGCGATGGGTGGCCTGAATGCGCCGAACGGTGCCGGTCTTGGCGCGCATCACCAGTGAATCAGTGGTAGCGCGATCACCCAGATAGCGCACGCCGCGCAAGAGGTCGCCATCGGTGATGCCCGTGGCCGCGAAGATGATATCGTCGCCCTGCACTAAATCATGGTGGGTGAGCACGGCGTTGATATCGGCAATGCCCATCTCTTTGGCCCGGGCAATCTGGGTTTCGTTCTGGGGATAGAGGCGGGGGCCTGCATCTCGCCGCCGAGACACTTGAGCGCCGCAGCGGCCAGCACGCCTTCTGGGGCGCCGCCGATACCCAGCAGCATATCCACACCGCTATCGGGCACGGCCGGCTGCCACCGCCGGGGCAACATCGCCGTCGGTAATCAGCTTGATGCGGGCGCCGGCGGCCCGCACCTCGGCAATCAGCGCCGCGTGGCGCGGCCGCTCAAGGATGACCACCGTCAGATCGTTCACCGATCGATTCGTTGCGGCCGCCACCGCCCGCAGGTTCTCGGCCACTGGCGCGTTGATATCGATTTTTGCCGGCGGCCGCGGGACCTACGGCTATCTTCTCCATATACATATCGGGGGCGTGCAGCAAACAGCCCTGCTCGGCTACGGCCAGCACCGCGATGCTGTTGGGCAGACCCTTGGCCACCAGGTTGGTGCCCTCCAGCGGATCGACAGCGATGTCCAGACACGGCGTCTCGGCGCAGCCCACCTGCTCACCGATATAGAGCATGGGGGCCTCGTCCATTTCGCCCTCGCCGATGACGATGGTGCCGCAGATGCTCACCGTCTCCAGCATGGCCCGCATCGCATCCACTGCAGCCTGATCAGCCATCTCCTTCTGGCCGCGTCCCATCCAGCGGCCGGCCGCCAGGGCGGCTGCCTCGGTGACGCGCACAAACTCCAGAGCCAGCTCTCTTTCCATCAGTGACCCCTCCCCCGTTATCTCGACTGCCACTAAAGCGTCGCGCCGCTCTTCTCCCAGTCAGCCAGGAACTTGTCGATGCCGATGTCCGTCAGGGGATGCTGCAATCATCTGTTGTAACACCTTAAAGGGAACGGTGGCGATGTGGGCACCCATCCGCGCCGACTGCAGCACATGGTCGGGATGAACGAATGCTGGCCGCGATCACCTCGGTGTCCAGCCCGTGGATAGCGAAGATCTCGACCACATCCTGCACCACCTGCAGGCCGCTGTTGCCGATATCGTCCAGCCGGCCGACAAACGGGCTGACATAGGTAGCGCCGGCCCGCGCTGCCAGCAGCGCCTGAGTTAGCGGAAAAAAATCAGCGGTCATGTTGGTCTTGATGCCGTCTTGCGGTCAAGCGGTGTACCGCTTCCAGTCCAGCAGCGCACATCGGCACCTTGACGACGACGTTCTCGTGCAGCGCCGCTTAGCTTGTGCGCCTCGGCTATCATCTGCTCTGCCTCGAGGCTGATCACTTCGGGCGCTGACCGGCCCGTCGACCAGTTGACAGATCTCCTTCACCGTGGGCAGGGGAACTCCTTGCCCTCTTTGGCGATTCAGCGAGGGATTGGTCGTCACACCAGCAATCACGCCGGAGCCGCACCGCCTGGGCGGATGCTCCTGCAGGTTGGCTGTATCCAGGAAGAACTTCATTAGCCTGACTCCCCTTCTTCGGGTGTTTTTGCTCTGCTTTACCCGGGAAATTCTCACCCTCAGCTGCGCTCAACGATCAGGGCTGCTTCCCTGACCGCCGCCGATGCAGAGGGTGGCTAGCCCCAGTTTATCATCCCGCCGCTGCATTTCATAGAGCAGCGTGACGAGGATGCGGGTGCCGCTGGCGCCGATCGGATGGCCGAGGGCGATGGCGCCACCGTTGACAGTTGACCTTCTGCCGGTCGAAGCCTAGCTCGCGGGAGACGGCCAGCGCCTGGGGCGGCGAAAGCCTCGTTGGCTTCGATGAGATCGAGATCGGCCAGTTCCAGACCAGCCCGCTGCAGCGCCTTGCGGGTGGCCGGTACGGGACCCAGCCCACCATCACTTCCGGCGCGACCCGGCTGTCGCGTAAGCCTTGATGGTCGCCAGAATCGGCAGGCCCAGCTCCTGTGCTTTGGCCTCAGACATGACGACCACGGCAGCTCGCTCCGTCATTGATGCCCGAGGCGTTGCCGGCGGTGACAGTCCCGTCCCGCTTGAATGCCGGACGCAGCCGGGCCAGCGAAGCCGGGGTGACGCCGGCTGCGCGGGTATTCATCCTTAGCGAATACAATCGGGTCGCCGCGCCGCTGGGGAACGCTCACCGGCACGATCTCCGCCGCAAAGCGGTCTTTCAGCCAGGGCCTGCTCGGCCTTGTTCTGGCTCCAGGCGGCAAACTCATCCTGTTCGCTCGCGGCTGATGCCATACTTCTCAGCGATATTCTCGGCGGTAATCCCCATATGGGTGTCGCCAAATGCACACCACAGCCCGTCGCGAATCATGCTGTCCACCAGCACGCCGTCATTCATCCGATAACCATAGCGGGCATTCTCCAAGAGATAGGGGGCCAGGCTCATATTCTCCGTCCCGCCGGCCACCAGCTACCTCGGCGTCGCCCTGCATCACGGCCTGTGCCGCCAGCATCACTGCTTTCAGCCCAGAACCGCAGACCTTGTTGATGGTCATGGCCGGGGTGGCCTGATTTCAGGCCCGCACCCAGCGCCGCCTGCCGGGCCACGTTCTGCCCCAGGCCCGCCTGCAGCACACAGCTGAAGATAACCTCGTCCACCTGCTCCGGAGCCAGCTGGGCGCGGCCTAGGGCTTCACCGATGACAATGCTCCCCAGCTTCGTCGCCGGGGTAGTCGCCAGAGTGCCGCCAAACGAGCCTATCGGCGTCCGCACTGCGGAGACAATCACTGCCTTCTTCACGTAACTACCTCCTCTTACATCCTAGGTTCAGTCGTTTTGCCTTATCCGTTCTCAGGCGACAACCATTTCCTTAAGGTCGGGGGAAATGATCAGTTCCGCCTCGGTGGCTGCCTGCACCTCTTCTACCGTTACGCCCGGAGCGATTTCCAGCAGAACGAGACCCGCCGGCTGCACCTCCATCACCCCGAGCTCGGTGATAATCAGGTTGACCTGAGCCTTTTGCTGTCAATGGCAGCTTGCACTGTTTCAGGATCTTGTGCCGCCCCTTATTGGTGTGCTCCATAGCCAGGATCACCCGGCGCGCGCCGACGGTGAGATCCATCGCCCCGCCCATGCCAGGCACCAGCTTGCCCGGGATCATCCAGTTAGCCAGATTCCCCTCCTGGTCGACTTCCAGCGCTCCCAACACCGTCACATCAACATGGCCGCCGCGGATCAGGGGCAAAGGAGAGGGGCACTATCAAAGCAGGCCCCGCCCGGCAGAATCGTCGCCGGCTGACCACCGGCGTTGGTGATATCCTTGTCCTCCTCGCCAGCCGCCGGCGCCGGGCCGAGTCCGACAAAGCCGTTTTCCGACTGAAAGATCACGTGCACGGAGGCCGGAACATAGTCGGCGACCAGTGTCGGCAGACCGATTCCCAGATTGACCACGTCGCCATCCTGCAACTCGCGAGCAACCCGCCGCGCGATCAGTTCGCGTTTCGGATCAAGACTCACTCCAGGCCACCTCCCTGAACCAGAATGTCCACCAGCAGACCCGGCGTGTCTACCTCATCCGGATCGAGAGCGCCCACCGGCACAATCTCCTCCACTTCCGCAATCACCAGATCCGCCGCCAACGCCATCAGCGGGTTGAAGTTCTGCGCCGACCGCCGATAGACCAGGTTGCCACTCTCGTCGGCCTTCCAGGCCTTGATCAGGGCTACATCGGCCCGCAGAGGCAGCTCCAAGAGATAATCCCTGCCGTTTACCGTCAGCACCTGCTTGCCCTCGGCAACGACCGTGCCGAGACCCGTCGGCGTCAGAAAACCGCCCAGGCCGGCGCCGCCAGCCCGCACCTGCTCGGCCAGCGTGCCCTGAGGAGTGAGCACTACTTCCAGCTCTCCGCTGTTCATCTGCCGTCCGGTTTCGGGGTTCGTCCCCACGTGGGACACGATCACCTTGCGGCAGCGCTTCTCTACCACCAGCCGACCGATGCCCCGGTCCGGGAATCCGGTGTCGTTACCGATCACCGTCAGGTCCCGAGTGCCGCGCTCCAGCAACCCGCTGATCAGGTTTTCCGGCGTCCCGACCGCCAGAAACCCACCGATCATCAGCGTCGCCCCATCGTCGATGGTTGCCAGAGCTTCCGCCATTGACTTGATTTTCTTCTCCATTGGTCACCTCGATTATCCTGGATTTGGGGTATTAGGAAGGGCAAGCCTGCGCTCGCCCCGACCACCTGATTAAACCTTCAGGCCCAGAATCCGCCGCGCCTCGTCTGGCGTGGCTACCGGCCGCTGCAGTTCGTTCGCCAAACGCACCACCCGCTCCACCAGCTGGGCGTTGCTCTCGGCCTTGACACCGCGGCTGTAGTAGATGTTGTCTTCAAAACCGACCCGCACATGACCGCCGAGAATGATGGCCATGGCCGCCAAAGGCAACTCGCTGCGGCCGATACCGGCCACCGACCAGGTCGCCCCGGCGGGGATGCTCTCGACCAGATGCATCAGGTTTTTCGGTGTGCCGCCGATGCCACCCGGCACCCCCATCACAAAGTCAAAATGCAGCGGCTCGGAAATCAGACCATTCCGCAGCAGGCGCAGGGCGTTGTCAATCATGCCCGCCTCGAAGACCTCAATCTCAGGCTTGACGCCATACTCCTTGATAGTGCTGGCGATCTTCTCAATATAACCCGCAGAGTTATAGAACACATCGTCGCCAAAGTTGACCGTGCCAGTGGTGAGGGTGGCCATTTCCGGGCTGAGAGTGACCGGCTGGATCCGCTCCTCCACCGTCATGCCCACCGCGCCGCCGGTGGAAACCTGGATGATGATATTGCAGCGCTGCTTGATCAATTCTATGGTCTCGGCAAAGATCTCCCGCGACTGGGTGGCCTCCCCATTGGCGTCGCGCACATGCAGGTGCACGATAGATGCCCCCGCCTGGTAGCATTCATAGGCGGCATCAGCCAGCTCCTGCGGCGTCAGCGGCAGGTTGGGGTTGTGTTCGCGCGTCGTTTCTGCACCCACCAGTGCAGCAGTGATGATCAGCTTGTCCATGCGTCAGGCATCTCCTTTCCGTTGCTTGTCCTTCGGTACTACACAGGTGCCACTGGCCTTAGCGACCAAAATCGGCGGATCCAGCACGTCCGCTGCCGAGGGGTTGCCCGCGTCGCGCAGCGAGCTGATCACTTTATACGCCTCAAATGACATCCGCCGCGACGTGTTCCCCACCTTGGTGATCGTCCCATACGCCTCAATGAAGTCACCAGCATAAACCGGGGCCGTAAACTCCACCAGATCGTAGGCGACAAACAGCCCTTCATCGCCGTCATGCCGAATCAGCAGCTCGGTGGCCACATCGCCGAATAAAGCCATCATCCGCGCCCCATCCACCAGGTCTCCGCCATAGTGAGCATCGGCCTGGCTCATGCGGAGGCGGATCATCACTTTCTCCACTCCTCTACCTCCCGTCTATTGTTCGGGCCGACGAAAAACGCCGACGGTTGCCCGCCGGCCATCTGTCTGGCCTCATCTTCTTCTTAGACAAAGTGCACTAATTTCCCTGCTTCTTAGAACGTTGAGGCGGGGAGACTTTGGGCCATGCAAAGCTCTGCCACCTTGTCGCCCAGGGCATGCAGGTCGAAAGGCTTTTGCACCGTGTCGTCAGCCCCCAGTGTCTTCGCCTGATGAAGCAGGCCAAGCTCGCCATAAGCCGTCATCATGATCACCGGAATCTGCTTGCCCATAGACCGAACGTGCCGCAGCGTCTCCAGACCATCCATCACTGGCATCTTCATATCCAGCAGGATGACATCTGGCGACTCCTGCAGTTTCAACACTGCCTCCTGGCCGTTTGCCGCGGCCAGCGTCTGCCAGCCCACCGTCTGAAAATACTCCGTCAGCAGGCGGCGAATGCTGCTCTGGTCATCGACGATCAGCACCTTGGGCACGCCCATCAGACAAGGCCTCCTCCTATCAACTAAACGGATTGCTAAACCCCCTCTCCTATTTCGAGACACATGCAAAGTTTTCCTGCTGCCGATAGGGGTTTTTCCACAAGATATTGTGTTATCTTTCGCGCGGATACGCTGCATCTTGGGTCAACGCCGTCGATGGAAGTCATTCCCTGACGTCGCCTGTCGGAAACCGGCAAAATAAAAAGACCTCTGACGAGGCCTTTACATCTCACCTTACCGCGCAGTCAGCGTAATCACGTCTCCCGGCTGCCAGAGCACGCTCCACCCGAGATTATCTGCCACAAACCTGACGGGGACGTAGATTCGCCCCCGAACGCTCACCGGAGCAACCGGCATCATCGCCGGACTGCCGTTAACCATGGCGATGGTGGAGCCAACCGCCATCTCCACCCGCCGGCCAGCCGCGCTGACGGCCGCCGTCCCTGCAGGGATGCTCCAGCTGGGTTCAGCCCCCAGGGCTCTTAACTCACCCACTGGCACCAGCGCATACCCGCCAAGGCGCAGCACATCGTCGCCCCGCAGAGTAACGGAAGGGGGCACATAGGTGATGACTATCTCCCGTCGAGTAGTATTACCGCTATAGTCTTCAGCCTCTACCACAAACCGATTGCTGCCCACTGCCAGACTAACCTGATGGCTCACGCGATCAGCCGCCGTTATATCCAGCTCCACACCATCAACTCTTGCGCGCGTCAGGCGAGCGTCGTCCCTGATGGTTATGACAGCTGTGGGGCGATCAACGTTGGCCGGATAGGAAATCGTCGGTGGCAACCGATCGGCGACGGGCCGCAACATCGCCTGCAACATTCCGCTATCCAGAGACGCGGTAAACTCGACTGGCTCCGCAGCCATCGCCGCCGTCTCATATACGGCCTTGCCTTCGGCGTCGGTCACGCCCACCCACCTAGCGCAGCAGATCTTGTACCCCACCAGAGGTAACCCTTGGGCATCGGTCAGCCGAACGGTTACACTGGCTGGGGAACCCACTGTTACTGTCTGTGGACTCAACTGTAGATCAGCTGTGCGCACCTTCAATGAACCTAGCTCAAGCCCCTTTGCTTCCAGTTTGATCTGCGGGACTTCGCTAGCTGCTGTCGCGGCCTTGAAATCTGCCGTAATCAGCAGGGAGAGCTGACGCTTAACACTCCCTGGAAGCACCAAATAATCGTTTCCGCTCTTGCCATCGCGCCGGATAGACATGCTCATGTTTCTTCCGCTGTAACCGGCTCTCTCTAGCGTCGTGAATTCGTCGGCAGAGACGATCAGATCCCAATCGGATAAGAACTCCCCTGTTAACGGGTTGACTAGTTCCAGGCACAGCTTGGTTAATACCCCACCAGTAAGCATGGTCGGCTCGCATCTCAGCTCTGGCAGTACAGCCTCAACCGTCGCCTGTCCAATGTAACGGCCGCGACCGTTCTTCACCGTTATCTGATGTGGGCCAGGGGTTTCTGGAGCCAGCATGGTAATACGGATCGCAGGCCGACCCGCTGCATCCTCTACTTCCCGGAAGGCAGTTCGGTAGGTTATCAGCTCGCCCAAATCATCTAGATAGGAGATCTCCACCTCCTCAGCGATAATAGCTCGGCCCTGCCGATCGATGATAGTGGCAACGAGATGTGTGCGCTCGCCGGCCAGAACTGCGGAGCGATCCAGTTCTACCTGATATACGTTGGCTCCTACTACTTCAAGCGGCGCAAGGGCAACCAGTTTGCCAGCCTGGACCGCATAGATAGTGTAGGCACCCAGTTCCCGCACCAGGCTCGCGCCTTCCCTGGCGAGATCGATTTGGTACAGTCCATCCCTGACATTCACCTGGGTAGGGTCAATATACAGGTCTTTAGGATCGGCGGTGAAGTTATCCCTAGCCTGCTTACTGATGTAGATATATGCGTTGTTAACGGGAACGCCGTTATTATCCATCACCGTCAGCTTCAGAGTCGATTTATCGGCGTATTCTACCGCTCCTCGATCGCAGTGAATATGGCCGCCCTGCGCGTTCACTGTAAAGGTATAAGTCCCTACCTGGTGCCGATAGGTGGCATCCGTGTACGCCTCTACCGAAACAAAGATCTCTCCTGCCTCGTTGGGCCAGACCAGTAATAGTTCACCCGCTTTGATCTTCTGTTCTGGGAGCATAGCCACGCCGCTGCAGGATACTTTATAGTACTGTGCCAGCCGATACCCACTTCTGTCCCTGTATGCTGCATAGATGCCGTCAGCACCGAACCGGAGCTCGAGCCCCTGATCTACCGAAGCATCAGAGGGCGCTCCGTATAGCCTGTTCGTGGAAGGTGCCTTAACAGAAAACGGAGCCGTTCCCCGGTAATACACTAGGCCATCACATCGGGCTTCCAGCACCATCTGGTACTTCCCAGCGTGCGCAACGCTCAGCCGGTTAGCAGGCCATTGATACTTCACCTTGACCCCTGCATCACCTATACTAACCGCCGGGGTAACAGCGACAGGGTGAGCTTCCTCTAGCGGCTTACCATCTGCGTCGGCGGCATAACTAGTCCACTGCAAGCCATCCCGAGATGGTGCACAAGTCTCCTCCAGCACAGCCTTGGGAAGAGCAACCGTAAGTGTTTGCGGAATGTCGTAGAGAACACTCTCTCTATCCAGCTCTAGCGGCAGTTCACCCGGGATGATCTCACCCTCAGCAATGGTCAATCCAGGCGTAAACCCGTCAGCCACATGGCCAAGCACTAGCTCGATTCTGCCCGGCCTAGTGAACATCTCACGAGTTGCTGCTAGACTAAAATGACCATCGAGGCCGAGAGAGCCGTAGACAAGCGGGTAGCCGTCACTGTACTGCAAGCCAATGTGAGTATACATCGGAGGAACGAAGGCCAGGCGTCCCTGGCATCGATAGCTGAGATCAGCCTCACCCACATCACTCCAGGAAAGGCTTAGGGGGGTGCAATTGAGGAGGGCAGGCGCAACGGTGACCACCGCCTGGCAGGTGATGGCATCCACGGTATATCGACCGACCGGAGCATCGCCCGGCAGCTCCAAGCGAAATCGGCCATCCGCATCAGTACGGCAGATATCCCAGATAGCCTCACTGCTGGTCAAGATGACATATGAGGAAGGAACAGGCTGCCCTTCCCCGTCGATAAGCAGCCCCGTGATGTTGATCAAATCCTCTGCCGCACCGTTGATATAGTACCTACCGCTGGGCTCATCGATAGCAACATCCTTACCCCGCGGCAGTGCTAAGGTCACGCTGCCAAATGAACTAAGCAACAGAGCCAGGCAAACTGCTGCAATGGCCAGACGCTTCCGCATCCCTCTTCCCCCTCGTAGCCCTCTAACTCAATGTAATCATAACGCTGCGCCAGTGGGCCCACCATAATAGAAGGAGATTTGTGAATGAACAGTAAAAAAAGAAGACCCCTTGCGGGGTCTTCATGCGGGTTATCTGCTATTAGGCGCCAACGATGACGATGTCACCCGGCTGCCAGTAGACGTGCAGTCCGAGCCCATCCTCGCCCACGAAGCGAACCGGGACGTAGAAGCGGCCTTCGATGATCTCGGCAGCGACAGGCATCTCCACTTCCTCACCGTTTACGATGGCGATCTTGGAGCCATTCGTAACTGCTACCACGTTATCGCCATAGGTGAAGGTACCAGTCGCAGTCTCAGGATCCCAGTCGCAGACTACATCCAGCGCCTCGAACTGGCGAAGCTGGACCAGGAGGTAATCGCCACGGCGAACCAGATTCTCTGCCGGCACCTGAATGCCCTTGTACTCGATCTCAATAACGGTGTCTACCGGGTTGTAGTTGATGTCCACAGCCTGAATGTGGAAGTTGTTCACACCCAGGTTGAGTTTGAACTCATGGACGTATTCCTTGGCGCCAGGGAGGAGGTCCACCTTCTCGCCATCGATGCGCACCTCGAGCAAGCGCACGTTGTCAACGATCTTCACGATAGCGGTCGGGGTACCAACCACAGGTTCGTAGACAATCTCCGGAGCCTGTAGATCAGCATTGGTATTGAGGGCCTTGGTCAGAGTGACAGCCACCTTATCGTCGTCCTCATCAATGGTGTAACCGTCCAGAGTGACAACAAACTCGACGGGCTCGCTGCTTACAGCCGGAACCACATGAATAACCTGACCGTTCTCATCAGTCTTGGCTGTCCAGGAGCCGCACACGACTTTGTAGCCCTCGAGCGGCTGGCCATTGGCATCGGTGAGTGTCAACGTCACTGTGTTCGGCGCACCGAAGGTAAGGACTTCCGGATTGGCTGCGAGCACAGCATCCTCAACGGGCAGTTTGGCTAGCACAACGTCGTTAGCCACGAAGGAGATGGCAGCGGTCTTCTTATCGTTAGCTGCGGCCTTCAGGTCGGCCTTCACCAGCAGAACGAGCTCATACTCGTCGTCGTAGTACAGCTCTACCAGATCGGGATCTTCGTCAGCGGTCACGACGGGCAGCTCGTCACCATTGAGCGTCGCCTCAAGGATCTTGGTGTAAGCGTCGCCCTGAACATCGATCTCCCAATCGAGCTCCTTGCCCGTGATCGGGTTGGTGAGCACGAAGGTGAGCTTGGTGTTGACGTTGTTGGTCACCTTCTCGACGTTGAGATTCAGCTCAGGTAGCACAACCTCGAAGGTGGCCTTGCCGAGATACTTACCGTCGTCGGTGCTTACGTTAACCGTGTACTCACCAGCAGCAAGCAGATTCTTCACGGTGAACTCGATTGTGCCCTTAGTCGTCTTTGAAACCGTAACATCTGCGTGGTTCTTGCCCTTGGGGTTGGTAATCGTAAGGTCGTTCTTGTCGATGGTGACAGGGTTTCCATCGTCATCAGTTACCGTAGCCTTAAACTTGGCATCCAGACCGGCCAAAACGGTATCGACGTTGAGCTCAACCTCATAGATGTTCTGGCCTTCCACCTTCAGGGTGCCAGCCGCGATGACCTTGCCGCCCTGCACCGCGAAGATATTCCAAGTCTCAGGCAGCCCAACGATATCCGAACGGTCAGCGGACTTCAGAGCACCCAGATCCAGAGTATATACGCCCTGCTTAATGTTGACCTTGGTCGGGTCAATCAGGTACACATATTCGGGATCGGCGGGATCGAACTCCCCGAACTCGTGCTCGGTGAAGTAGATATAAGCGTTGTTAACCGGATCCTCATCGTCGTCAACTACGGTTAGAGTTATCGTCTCTTTAGAATCAACCTGCACGGTGTCTGGGTCGACGGTGATGTAGCCGCCTTCGACCTTAACCTCTGCGGTAAAGGTGCCGATGAGCACTTCATAGTCCTCATCTTCATAGGCCTTTACCGTGACAGTGATGGTTCCGGCCTTCTTAGGTGCGGCAGTAAAGGTCGTGTTATCAGGATCAATATCCTGCCAATCCTTTTCTACCACGCCTTCGCAGGATACCTTGTAGTATTCAGCTACCTTGTAAACGCCAGCTTCACGATACAGCACATAGATGTGATCTTCATCAAATGTGAGATTCAGGCCCTTAGCAACGGTGATACTGGTGGGCATACCATAGAGTTTGCCACTGGTCGGGCGCACCACGCTGAAAGTTGCTGTACCTTCGTAGCAAGCCTTTGTATCACCATCGTCCTTAAACGCCTGGATCAATACCTGATATTCACCTGCATCGGTCCGCACCAGGTCCTCGAAGTTGAAGGTGATCGTGTATTCGCCGTCTTCTTCCTCAATCTCTGGTTCTTCGTTAGCATTATGGCTGTCTGCCAGCTTGCCACCATCAGCGTTGCGGATGGAGCCCTTTACTTCCCAATCGTGGCCCTCGGGATAGGCTTCGGAGAGGTCAACAGTCGCCACGAGAGTCTGGTCAAGGTCGTAGACGATTGAGGTTGTGTTGAGCTTGAGGTTCACCTTAGCCGGGGCAACCTTGCCTTTTGCCAGAAGCAGATCTTCTCCTTCTCCTTCGCCTGTGAGCCACAGTTCGAGATCGCCGACTTTATCGAAGTCATCTGTCTCAGCAAAGAGGAAGAATCTACCATTTTTCGCAACGCCAAACTCAAGCTCACCCTTAAGCGCAGAGCCTTTCAGTGTGACGCCAGTGTAGTGATCGACAAAAGCCAGCCTGCCAGCATACTGGAAGGCGAAATCCTCATCCTCAAGCTCATCCCATGCGACCTCTAACTCGTCGTCGCTGGTTAGCTCGGGGACAACGTAGAACTCCTCATCGTCGGCGTAGTCCACCGAGACAGCGTACTTGTCAATCTCTACATCGCCGGGAAGGGTGAGCGTGAACCCGCCATTCTTGTCCGTGCGATCGATATCATAGATGTCACTGCCCTTAACCAGCTGGACACGAACATTAGAGACTGGATCTTCATCGCTGTCAACTACCACGCCGGTGATCTTTACTACATCATCGGCATCGCCAGTGACATAGTAGATGGCTGCATCGAGCTCGATCGCATACTCCGGC
>JBMNFB010000003.1:0-36441 GCA_050949085.1 Bacillota bacterium | reverse complement strand
CCCTGAGCACAAGATCGTACTGGACGAGACCATTTATTACGTCACCGGCGACGACGATGATGTAGTAAAGATCACTGGCGAAGTGGTTACAGATGATGACGACGAGAACCCAGTTCAGAACATCCGTGTAGAGCTCGTTCAGATCGAAGCAGATGAGCCCTCGGTTATCTTCGATATCGATCGGACTGACAAGAACGGTCAGTTCACCCTCACCCTTCCCGGAGATGCGGTAAGTGGCGTATACACCGTTCTCATTGAAGACGACGAGGTAGATATCTATGTTGTTCCGCAGCTCACCACGGATGACGAGATGAAATTGACGTGGGATGAGCTCCAGGCCGACGATTTTGTCTTCCAGTTTGCGGGCCGACTAGCCTTTGTGCCTGTTGAGTATACTCACGTTGTGCTTAAGGGCTCTGCGGTTAAAGAAGATGGTGGCATCAAATTTAGCGTCGCAAGAAACGGCCGCTTTTTCGTTTTTGTCGAGGCTGACGAGTTTGCTAAGCCGGGAGATCTGGAACTCTGGCTTTCCGGTGAAGGCGATGATCTGCTCCTGGCGACAGGCAAGATTGCTGCTGCCAGCATCGCTGTCAAACTCGACACAGACGCCATTGTCTATGATCTTCCCCAGACTCTCGTAGCCGAGATCGACTTGTCCAAAGCTTTCCCCAAGAATGCAGACTGGGACGTCACCGGGGCTATTCGCACCTCTAATGGCAAGGCTCTGGCAGACGGGCATAATGCTAAGGTCGTTCCTGTCGTGAAGAACCCCAGCGGCAGCAAGTATAAGGTTACCTTCGAGTTCGAAGACCTCGAGCGCACCGACGCAGGGAACTATCAGGTATTCATCCAGGCTTCCTTGGATGGAGCCGCGTACTATGCGGGCACAGCCGCTTTCAGCGTAGTGCGTCCGACCACCGGCAAGCTCTATGGTATGCCAACCAGCACGACCGTTGCAGAGGGATTGACTCTGGAGTTCGGTCAGAATGGCGTTCATGTGCTTTTCCGCGACGGTGCCACCTACACAGTAGCAGACTACTATAAAGTCTCCTGTGAAGGTGTAGTCGCAGTTGATGAGACATCTATCAACCTGGATGATGGCAATGACGACAACGACGCCTTTACCGCTGTGCCGAAGCAGGCTGGCACCGTTGTTGTTACGATCAAGGCTTACAGGGATAACCAGTACAAGAACCTCCTCGGCACCTTCACAGCTGAGGTGGAGATTGTAGGCGGCTACATCACAGTTGAGCCGGGCACCGTTCCGGTAGATTCTGAAGAAAAAGTGATCCTTACCGTCGTTGACGAGGACGAGGAAGCTGTCAACAACGCCTTCATTTACTTCACGGATGAGACCTTCGAGGAGTTTGATCCTGAAGAGACCACAACTACGTACGTTATCGACCCGAGGGAAGTTAACATCAAGCAGGGCAAGTATACCGTGGACTTGAGCGACGAAGACTTCGAGGATCTCGTAGCGCTGCCAAAGACCTGGAACATCTTTGCAGTGCAGGCCGGAGAGGTTATCGCCGCAGGTACGCTGAAGGTTGTGGGCGAGAGCGTTTATGACGTCCAGCTCGACACTGATGTCGTTCTAGCTGGCCTAAGTGCTAAGCTGGTAGCCACCGTGACGGACGAAGACGGGAAGCCCATTACCCCAGCTTCGGTCACGGTTACTAACGCGAAAGGCAATAGCCAGGCTATTGGTAGCGTGAAGCTGTCTAAGGGCTCAGCTGAGTTCACCGTAACCCTGGTTACTGCTGGTGAGTATACGGTTACTGTAAGTACCGATAGTGACAAGTATCTTGGCACGGCAACCTTTGAGGTTGTTCTCCCTCGGCTCGAGCTTGATGTGGAGAACGTGACTAACAAGGTTAACACAACCCTCAATTTCGTGCTTGTCGACCCGCTGACTGACGAAATCCTCGACTGGGAGATCAGCGTCAAGGGCGACGCATACACGACGATCACTGAAGCTACTCTCGGTGAGACCGAGCTGCCAGTAATCGAAGATGACGAGGATCCGGACATGGTCGAGCTCTTCTACGAAGACGAGTACACCCTCGTTCTTCTGGTGGAAGCCAATAACGTTCCGAAGGACAAGACAGCTTATGTGTCCATCGTCGCTGAGGGCGTAACTCTGGCGAAGCTGCCGGTTGTTGGCGCAACCCTCACCGCTGACAAGGAGTTGCTGGTCATCGGTACTCCTAACACCGTTACCCTGACTCTGACGGATGCCAACGGCAAGCCGCTGGAGGGGTACGAGGTGGAAGTGCGGTTCCTGGAGCGATAAGACCAACGAGAATGGTCAGGTCACCCACACCATCGCTTATGTTGGCAACGATCCGTTCAACTTTGTTGCTACGTTGGATGCTGAGGGTGCCACGTTGACGAAGACGATTAAGACCGGCGTCGACTTCGATCCTCCGGTAGTAACCTACGAACCGGTGGTTGGTCTGCCTGAGACGACCATCACTATCACCGACAACGTCCGCTTGCAGCGCGTCCGCGTCAACGGTGTTGAGCTCGACTTCTTCGCCACTGCTTCGCTCGAGCATGTTGTGAAAGGCCTCCAGCTGGGCGACAACAAGATTGTCGTCGAGGCTCAGGATATCAACGGCAACTCCATGAAGCAGGAGATCACCATCGAGTACAAGGGTATCCGCGTCCCGGCTGAGAACCAGACTCGTCGCGGCGACTTCATCCTGGTTCAGGTTCGCCAGTTCGAGGATCTTGGCGTAGTTTGCGATTGGGATCCCGAGACCAGAACTGCAACCTTCACCTATGAGGAGAATGTCGTCCAGGTTACCATCGGTTCTAGCATCGCTGTTGTCAACGGCGAGCAGGTAGAGCTGGATGTAGCTGCTGAGATCATCGGTGACCGCACCTTTGTGCCGACTCGCTTCGTTGGCGAAAGCCTCGGACTGAGCGTACATTGGCAGCCGGGTGACATCGTCACCATCGGTGTCTAAGCGAAATAGGACATACGAGAAGACCCCTCACGGGGTCTTCCTTTTACTTTTCATTCACAAATGCATGTTTTGAATAGGCGACAGAGCGTTCTTGCTGTAATTTTGGATCAGAAGCATGTGCAAGCTTGGCTTGCGAGAAGGGTGAGGGAGAGCCTAATGCGGAAGCTGGTGAGCTTAGTTGTCTGCATCGCAATCCTGATAGGTGCTACTGCCAACGTGGCCCTTGCATATCCAGCGGGTAAAGGAATCCGGCTGGATAGTGGTGCGGGGATTTATTACCTCACTGGCAATGCTGACGATACTATCAGCATCAGCGGGGTTCTGGTTGATTCGCTGGATCAGCCTGTTTCTCGCGCATATGTGATTCTGGCCAGCCAAGAGGCAGTCTGGGACATCTGCCGCACTGATGCCGCCGGAAGGTTTTCGCTGGAGCTGCCGGGTAATGCTGCCGTCGGCAGCTACCTGATCGATGCGATCAGTTGCCAGACACAGGTCACGGTTGTCCCCGAACTCTTGTCGATGGCGGCTCTTGGCTTCATCTGGGATGAACTGGAGAATGAGGATTTTGTTTATCGCTATAGTGCGTGCCTTGCTTTCGTACCCGAGGGCTATGCCCATGTTGGTCTGAGGGATGCGCAAGGCACCATATTGGCCTATGCCCCCATCGCACCTGGTGGCGAGTTTGAGTTAGAGGTTGGGCGAGACAGCTTTATCCTCCCTGGAGTGATCGATCTGGTATTAGGAACAGTCGCTCAGGACTTTGAGCCCGATCTGGTAATAGCTAGGGGGGAGATTATCCCTGGTGAGCTTAGAATTGATCTTGACAGGCGGCAGCTAGTATACGACGTACCGCAGGCGCTGGTTCTCACGCTGTCAGCGGAGCAGCTGGGCAGGCTGCATGCGCCGTTGAGCCAGGGCAAAGAGCCGCAGATTACCAGTGAGATTACCTATGTGGGAGGAGCACCGCTGGAGGGTCCGCACCCGCTGCGTTCCACCGGTGTTATCACGCGCTCTGCAGGGGCTGTCCAAGTTATACGGCAGTGGGGCAAAGGTGCGCTACGTAGTTTGCATGTCGGCGATTATGAGCTACGGGTATCCGCGCAGTATGGAGGGGTAGTCTACTACACAGCCACCGTCGGTTTCTCCGTTAAGCCGCCCATTTTGAAGAAGCTTCAAGGCGTGCCGACTGAGACTACAGTTGCCGAGGGGCTCGATCTCAAGTTCGGTTGGGATGGGGTGCACGCCGTCTTCAGGTCAAGTAATGCGTATGAAGTTGCACCCTACTACCGAGTTTCTTGCACTGGGGTGGCTGAGATGGCCCCTCAGCAGATCTCCGTCGGCGAGGATTTTAGGATCCGGCCGCTGCAGGCTGGCCAACTAGAACTGTACGTTGAGGCTTATCGAGACAAGGATTATCGGATTCTTCTGGGCACATATTCAGCAAAGATCGAGGTGCGGGGCGGGCATATTCAGTCTGACCGACCAGTTGTTGAGGTTGGCGAGGATTCTACAGTAACGTTCCTTGTCACCACCAATGCTGATACCCCGGTGAACAACGCCTATATCTATATCAGTAAGCAGGATATCTCGCACTTCAGTGCTGATCAGGCTGACTTGGTCATCGACCCCTCCCGGGTGAACATCCATCATGGCAGCTATAACGTCGATCTAGGCAAGGAGGGCAAGCGTCTCGTTCGGGATCTGGGCGAGTATACAGTCTATGCTGTGCAGGCCGGGCAGCTGCTCGCTGCTACACCATTTAGAGTGGTGGGAGCGAACGTTTATCACGTAACCTTGGACAAGGAGTATGTCCTTGCCGGAGAGAGCGCCGAGCTCATAGCGACTATCACGGATAAGTCAGGTAACGCCGTGACGCCAGAAGAAGCGGAGATCTCTTACGTCGACGGCTCCGGTTGCTTGATTAGCTATCGGACGCTGCTGCGGCCGGTGCGCTCGGCTGACGGTACTCTGACCGAGGAGTTCAAAATAACACTGTTGCCACCGGAGATCGCAGGCGAGCATGTTGTTACCGTAAAAACTCACGAAGGCAGGCGGATCGGGCAGGCTGTAGCGAAGGCGGTTCTGCCCCAACTGAAGCACGATTGCTCGATGTTGACCAGCGCAGTGGTTAACGAGTTCGAACTGGAGCTGGTTAACCCCCTGACCAACCAGCGCCTCGGTTGGACGCTTACGGTCAGTGGCGACGGCTTTGCCGGACTGGAGCAGGCCAAGTTGAACGGGGAGAGTCTGACTGGGGCAATCCGTAGATATGCTGACAACAGACGCCCCGATACGCTGCAGCTCTACGGTGGGGGCGGTCGGCTGGCTCTGCTGGTTAGCGCCGACCTTGAATCAGCCGTTACGGCCGGCAGACAGCCGGAGATCACGCTTTCGGCCAGGAGGCTAGAGGTAGGCAAGTTGCCTGTTGGCGCTGCCAGCCTGACGCTGAGCCGGACAACGGCAGTCGTTGGCGTCCTCCGCAGTGATACTATCGCCACCCTGGCTGATGCTGAAGGGCACCCGCTCGCGGGGTACAGGATTGTCTGTGGCTCGTGGAGTGGTGTTACCGATGCCAACGGCCAGGTCGTTTACACGAACCCGATTCCTGGCCACGATCCGCTGACGTTTACCGCCTTGTTGGATGCTGGTAGTGTAAGCGCTGTTCTGCAGCCCGTCGCCGACCAGACAGCGCCGACGATTTCATACCCGGCTAGCGTTTCGCGCTCCACTGCCACCATCACCATCAGCGACAACGCCCGTCTGACGCGGGTTCGAGTTGATGGCACGGAACTGGAGGTCGGGGCTACGGACAAGTTGACGCATCAGGTTAGCTTGCAGGTGGGCAGCAATCGATTTCAGGTGGAAGCTGAGGATTACAGCGGCAACACCACCCGGCGGGAGATTGTCATCACCTATATTCCGCCCTCAGTCGTGTTGCGGGGCGACGATGTGCTGCGCATCGGCGGATATTCACTGGTGCCAGTGGGTGAGTTAAGAGCCCTGGGGGCTGAACCCAGCTGGAGCATCTCTGCTGGAACGGCTACCGTCAGCGCGGCTGGCCGGCGGGTGGAGATGGCGGTTGGCTCCACCATCGCCATGGTTAACGGCAGTCCGGCGATGATGCCGGTTGCTCCGGTGAGCGTTCGGGGGCGAATCTACGTCCCCGTCAGGTTTGTGGCAGATAGTCTCGGGTGGAGCGTGCTCTGGCAGCCGGGAGACGTGATTACGCTGACTGCGCGGTAAGGTGAGATGTAAAGGCCTCGTCAGAGGTCTTTTTATTTTGCCGGTTTCCGACAGGCGACGTCAGGGAATGACTTCCATCGACGGCGTTGACCCAAGATGCAGCGTATCCGCGCGAAAGATAACACAATATCTTGTGGAAAAACCCCTATCGGCAGCAGGAAAACTTTGCATGTGTCTCGAAATAGGAGAGGGGGTTTAGCAATCCGTTTAGTTGATAGGAGGAGGCCTTGTCTGATGGGCGTGCCCAAGGTGCTGATCGTCGATGACCAGAGCTGCATTCGCCGCCTGCTGACGGAGTATTTTCAGACGGTGGGCTGGCAGACGCTGGCCGCGGCAAACGGTCAGGAGGCAGTGTTGAAACTGCAGGAGTCGCCAGATGTCATCCTGCTGGATATGAAGATGCCAGTGATGGATGGTCTGGAGACGCTGCGGCACGTTCGGTCTATGGGCAAGCAGATTCCGGTGATCATGATGACGGCTTATGGCGAGCTTGGCCTGCTTCATCAGGCGAAGACACTGGGGGCTGACGACACGGTGCAAAAGCCTTTCGACCTGCATGCCCTGTGCGACAAGGTGGCAGAGCTTTGCATGGCCCAAAGTCTCCCCGCCTCAACGTTCTAGGAAGCAGGGAAATTAGTGCACTTTGTCTAAGAAGAAGATGAGGCCAGACAGATGGCCGGCGGGCAACCGTCGGCGTTTTTCGTCGGCCCGAACAATAGACGGGAGGTAGAGGAGTGGAGAAAGTGATGATCCGCCTCCGCATGAGCCAGGCCGATGCTCACTATGGCGGAGACCTGGTGGATGGGGCGCGGATGATGGCTTTATTCGGCGATGTGGCCACCGAGCTGCTCATTCGGCATGACGGCGATGAAGGGCTGTTTGTCGCCTACGATCTGGTGGAGTTTACGGCCCCGGTTTATGCTGGTGACTTCATTGAGGCGTATGGGACGATCACCAAGGTGGGGAACACGTCGCGGCGGATGTCATTTGAGGCGTATAAAGTGATCAGCTCGCTGCGCGACGCGGGCAACCCCTCGGCAGCGGACGTGCTGGATCCGCCGATTTTGGTCGCTAAGGCCAGTGGCACCTGTGTAGTACCGAAGGACAAGCAACGGAAAGGAGATGCCTGACGCATGGACAAGCTGATCATCACTGCTGCACTGGTGGGTGCAGAAACGACGCGCGAACACAACCCCAACCTGCCGCTGACGCCGCAGGAGCTGGCTGATGCCGCCTATGAATGCTACCAGGCGGGGGCATCTATCGTGCACCTGCATGTGCGCGACGCCAATGGGGAGGCCACCCAGTCGCGGGAGATCTTTGCCGAGACCATAGAATTGATCAAGCAGCGCTGCAATATCATCATCCAGGTTTCCACCGGCGGCGCGGTGGGCATGACGGTGGAGGAGCGGATCCAGCCGGTCACTCTCAGCCCGGAAATGGCCACCCTCACCACTGGCACGGTCAACTTTGGCGACGATGTGTTCTATAACTCTGCGGGTTATATTGAGAAGATCGCCAGCACTATCAAGGAGTATGGCGTCAAGCCTGAGATTGAGGTCTTCGAGGCGGGCATGATTGACAACGCCCTGCGCCTGCTGCGGAATGGTCTGATTTCCGAGCCGCTGCATTTTGACTTTGTGATGGGGGTGCCGGGTGGCATCGGCGGCACACCGAAAAACCTGATGCATCTGGTCGAGAGCATCCCCGCCGGGGCGACCTGGTCGGTGGCCGGTATCGGCCGCAGCGAGTTGCCTTTGGCGGCCATGGCCATCATTCTCGGCGGTCATGTGCGGGTCGGTTTTGAAGACAACATCTACTACAGCCGCGGTGTCAAGGCCGAGAGCAACGCCCAGCTGGTGGAGCGGGTGGTGCGTTTGGCGAACGAACTGCAGCGGCCGGTAGCCACGCCAGACGAGGCGCGGCGGATTCTGGGCCTGAAGGTTTAATCAGGTGGTCGGGGCGAGCGCAGGCTTGCCCTTCCTAATACCCCAAATCCAGGATAATCGAGGTGACCAATGGAGAAGAAAATCAAGTCAATGGCGGAAGCTCTGGCAACCATCGACGATGGGGCGACGCTGATGATCGGTGGGTTTCTGGCGGTCGGGACGCCGGAAAACCTGATCAGCGGGTTGCTGGAGCGCGGCACTCGGGACCTGACGGTGATCGGTAACGACACCGGATTCCCGGACCGGGGCATCGGTCGGCTGGTGGTAGAGAAGCGCTGCCGCAAGGTGATCGTGTCCCACGTGGGGACGAACCCCGAAACCGGACGGCAGATGAACAGCGGAGAGCTGGAAGTAGTGCTCACTCCTCAGGGCACGCTGGCCGAGCAGGTGCGGGCTGGCGGCGCCGGCCTGGGCGGTTTTCTGACGCCGACGGGTCTCGGCACGGTCGTTGCCGAGGGCAAGCAGGTGCTGACGGTAAACGGCAGGGATTATCTCTTGGAGCTGCCTCTGCGGGCCGATGTAGCCCTGATCAAGGCCTGGAAGGCCGACGAGAGTGGCAACCTGGTCTATCGGCGGTCGGCGCAGAACTTCAACCCGCTGATGGCGTTGGCGGCGGATCTGGTGATTGCGGAAGTGGAGGAGATTGTGCCGGTGGGCGCTCTCGATCCGGATGAGGTAGACACGCCGGGTCTGCTGGTGGACATTCTGGTTCAGGGAGGTGGCCTGGAGTGAGTCTTGATCCGAAACGCGAACTGATCGCGCGGCGGGTTGCTCGCGAGTTGCAGGATGGCGACGTGGTCAATCTGGGAATCGGTCTGCCGACACTGGTCGCCGACTATGTTCCGGCCTCCGTGCACGTGATCTTTCAGTCGGAAAACGGCTTTGTCGGACTCGGCCCGGCGCCGGCGGCTGGCGAGGAGGACAAGGATATCACCAACGCCGGTGGTCAGCCGGCGACGATTCTGCCGGGCGGGGCCTGCTTTGATAGTGCCCTCTCCTTTGCCCTGATCCGCGGCGGCCATGTTGATGTGACGGTGTTGGGAGCGCTGGAAGTCGACCAGGAGGGGAATCTGGCTAACTGGATGATCCCGGGCAAGCTGGTGCCTGGCATGGGCGGGGCGATGGATCTCACCGTCGGCGCGCGCCGGGTGATCCTGGCTATGGAGCACACCAATAAGGGGCGGCACAAGATCCTGAAACAGTGCAAGCTGCCATTGACAGCAAAGGCTCAGGTCAACCTGATTATCACCGAGCTCGGGGTGATGGAGGTGCAGCCGGCGGGTCTCGTTCTGCTGGAAATCGCTCCGGGCGTAACGGTAGAAGAGGTGCAGGCAGCCACCGAGGCGGAACTGATCATTTCCCCCGACCTTAAGGAAATGGTTGTCGCCTGAGAACGGATAAGGCAAAACGACTGAACCTAGGATGTAAGAGGAGGTAGTTACGTGAAGAAGGCAGTGATTGTCTCCGCAGTGCGGACGCCGATAGGCTCGTTTGGCGGCACTCTGGCGACTACCCCGGCGACGAAGCTGGGGAGCATTGTCATCGGTGAAGCCCTAGGCCGCGCCCAGCTGGCTCCGGAGCAGGTGGACGAGGTTATCTTCGGCTGTGTGCTGCAGGCGGGCCTGGGGCAGAACGTGGCCCGGCAGGCGGCGCTGGGTGCGGGCCTGAATCAGGCCACCCCGGCCATGACCATCAACAAGGTCTGCGGTTCTGGGCTGAAAGCAGTGATGCTGGCGGCACAGGCCGTGATGCTGGGCGACGCCGAGGTAGTGGTGGCCGGCGGGACGGAGAATATGAGCCTGGCCCCCTATCTCTTGGAGAATGCCCGCTATGGTTATCGGATGAATGACGGCGTGCTGGTGGACAGCATGATTCGCGACGGGCTGTGGTGTGCATTTGGCGACACCCATATGGGGATTACCGCCGAGAATATCGCTGAGAAGTATGGCATCAGCCGCGAGGAACAGGATGAGTTTGCCGCCTGGAGCCAGAACAAGGCCGAGCAGGCCCTGGCTGAAGACCGCTTTGCGGCGGAGATCGTGCCGGTGAGCGTTCCCCAGCGGCGCGGCGACCCGATTGTATTCGCTAAGGATGAATACCCGCGCAGCGGCGTCACCCCGGCTTCGCTGGCCCGGCTGCGTCCGGCATTCAAGCGGGACGGGACTGTCACCGCCGGCAACGCCTCGGGCATCAATGACGGAGCGGCTGCCGTGGTCGTCATGTCTGAGGCCAAAGCACAGGAGCTGGGCCTGCCGATTCTGGCGACCATCAAGGCTTACGCGACAGCCGGGGTCGCGCCGGAAGTGATGGGGCTGGGTCCCGTACCGGCCACCCGCAAGGCGCTGCAGCGGGCTGGTCTGGAACTGGCCGATCTCGATCTCATCGAAGCCAACGAGGCTTTCGCCGCCCAGGCGCTGGCCGTCTCCCGCGAGCTAGGCTTCGACCGGGAGAAGGTCAACGTCAACGGTGGCGCCATCGCCCTCGGCCATCCGATCGGCGCCAGCGGCACCCGCATCCTCGTCACGCTGCTCTATGAAATGCAGCGGCGGGATGATAAACTGGGGCTAGCCACCCTCTGCATCGGCGGCGGTCAGGGAGCAGCCCTGATCGTTGAGCGCAGCTGAGGGTGAGAATTTCCCGGGTAAAGCAGAGCAAAACACCCGAAGAAGGGGAGTCAGGCTAATGAAGTTCTTCCTGGATACAGCCAACCTGCAGGAGATCGCCCAGGCGGTGCGGCTCGGCGTGATTGCTGGTGTGACGACCAATCCCTCGCTGATCGCCAAAGAGGGCAAGGAGTTCCTGCCCACGGTGAAGGAGATCTGTCAACTGGTCGACGGGCCGGTCAGCGCCGAAGTGATCAGCCTCGAGGCAGAGCAGATGATAGCCGAGGCGCACAAGCTAGCGGCGCTGCACGAGAACGTCGTCGTCAAGGTGCCGATGTGCGCTGCTGGACTGGAAGCGGTACACCGCTTGACCGCAGACGGCATCAAGACCAACATGACGCTGATTTTTTCCGCTAATCAGGCGCTGCTGGCAGCGCGGGCCGGCGCTACCTATGTCAGCCCGTTTGTCGGCCGGCTGGACGATATCGGCAACAGCGGCCTGCAGGTGGTGCAGGATGTGGTCGAGATCTTCGCTATCCACGGGCTGGACACCGAGGTGATCGCGGCCAGCATTCGTCATCCCGACCATGTGCTGCAGTCGGCGCGGATGGGTGCCCACATCGCCACCGTTCCCTTTAAGGTGTTACAACAGATGATGCAGCATCCCCTGACGGACATCGGCATCGACAAGTTCCTGGCTGACTGGGAGAAGAGCGGCGCGACGCTTTAGTGGCAGTCGAGATAACGGGGGAGGGGTCACTGATGGAAAGAGAGCTGGCTCTGGAGTTTGTGCGCGTCACCGAGGCAGCCGCCCTGGCGGCCGGCCGCTGGATGGGACGCGGCCAGAAGGAGATGGCTGATCAGGCTGCAGTGGATGCGATGCGGGCCATGCTGGAGACGGTGAGCATCTGCGGCACCATCGTCATCGGCGAGGGCGAAATGGACGAGGCCCCCATGCTCTATATCGGTGAGCAGGTGGGCTGCGCCGAGACGCCGTGTCTGGACATCGCTGTCGATCCGCTGGAGGGCACCAACCTGGTGGCCAAGGGTCTGCCCAACAGCATCGCGGTGCTGGCCGTAGCCGAGCAGGGCTGTTTGCTGCACGCCCCCGATATGTATATGGAGAAGATAGCCGTAGGTCCCGCGGCCGCCGGCAAAATCGATATCAACGCGCCAGTGGCCGAGAACCTGCGGGCGGTGGCGGCCGCAACGAATCGATCGGTGAACGATCTGACGGTGGTCATCCTTGAGCGGCCGCGCCACGCGGCGCTGATTGCCGAGGTGCGGGCCGCCGGCGCCCGCATCAAGCTGATTACCGACGGCGATGTTGCCCCGGCGGTGGCAGCGGCCGTGCCCGATAGCGGTGTGGATATGCTGCTGGGTATCGGCGGCGCCCCAGAAGGCGTGCTGGCCGCTGCGGCGCTCAAGTGTCTCGGCGGCGAGATGCAGGCCCGCCTCTATCCCCAGAACGAAACCCAGATTGCCCGGGCCAAAGAAATGGGCATTGCCGATATCAACGCCGTGCTTACCCACCATGATTTAGTGCAGGGCGACGATATCATCTTCGCGGCCACGGGCATCACCGATGGCGACCTCTTGCGCGGCGTGCGCTATCTGGGTGATCGCGCTACCACTGATTCACTGGTGATGCGCGCCAAGACCGGCACCGTTCGGCGCATTCAGGCCACCCATCGCTACGATCTGAAGCCACTGATTAGAGAGCTGATCAGTCGGCAACAATAGAAAATGTCGACCCGACTTGTGCTCCGGTAAGCGTGGAGCACTGCTTTCACCCCTCGTGTTCGCGGTCGGGGGCACCGCCTGGTGCTCCCTGGCCGAACCATTCCATCCTGGTGCAGACCAGGGAAATGAATTTCCTTTCTCTCGCCTTGCATCCCACCCGATTATTACAGAGGAAGTGATCCCTTGAATTACGACTTGGCCCAGTTGGAGAAGAAGACGAATCAGGAGCTTTATGCCCTGGCCAAAGAGCTGAAGGTGGAAGGATATTCGCGCCTCAAGAAGCGCGAGCTGATCTTTGAGATTCTGAAGGCAGAAACCGAGAAGGATGGCTTCCTCTTTGCCCACGGGATTCTGGAGATCCTCGGCGAGGGATTCGGTTTCCTGCGGCCGATCAACTATCTACCCAGCTCCGAAGATATCTATGTTTCCCCCTCGCAGATCAGGCGTTTCGATCTGAAGACGGGCGATCAGGTCTATGGCAAGGTGCGCCATCCCAAGGATAATGAGAAGTTCTATGCTCTCCTGCATGTGGAGTCGGTCAACGGCTTTCCGCCCAGTGCAGCTCTGAACCGCTTTGGTTTTGAAACACTGACGCCCATCTATCCCAACGAGCGGATTCGGCTGGAAGTGAAGCAGAACGAACTGAGCACCCGGCTGATGGACATCTTCGCCCCGGTGGGCAAGGGGCAGCGCGGGATGATCGTCTCGCCGCCCAAGGCAGGCAAGACCACTCTGCTCAAGCAGATTGCCAATGCCATCACCACCAACCATCCGGAGATCCATCTGATCGTTCTCCTCATCGACGAGCGGCCGGAAGAGGTTACCGACATGCAGCGCTCAGTGACCGGCGACAGCGAGGTGGTCTATTCCACATTTGATGAGCTGCCGGAGAACCACATCCGGGTGGCCGACATGGTGCTGGAGCGGGCCAAACGGTTGGTGGAGCACAAACGCGATGTGGTCATTCTGCTGGATAGCATCACCCGCCTCGCTCGGGCCAACAACCTGGTCGTTGCCCCGTCAGGCCGTCTGCTCAGCGGCGGCATGGACCCGGCGGCGCTGCATAAGCCGAAGCGCTTTTTCGGGGCAGCCCGCAAGATCGAAGAAGGCGGCAGCCTGACGATACTCGCCACGGCACTGATCGATACCGGCAGCCGCATGGACGATGTGATCTATGAGGAGTTCAAGGGCACCGGCAACATGGAGCTCCATCTCGATCGCCGCCTCAGCGAGCGGCGCATCTTCCCCGCCATCGATATTCGTCGTTCTGGCACCCGGCGCGAAGACCTGCTGCTCTCGCCGTCGGAGCTGGCCGCCGCCGTCACCCTGCACAAGTTCTACGAGGCGCAGCAGCCGGCCGATTTCATGGAAGAGCTGTTCAAGAACATGAAGAACACCCAGAACAACGAGTATTTCATTCACCTCCTGGAAGCGATGCAGTCCAAGTAATAACCGCCGCCGGATGAATAAATCACCAGCCAACGGGAAGGCTAGAAAATGGCTTTGCCTTATTTCCATTTTGTAGCTTTTTCCAAAAGGTTGGTGATTAGTTTGTCCGCCTATTTGCGGATCGGAATTGTGGTCGCAGCGCTGGTTTGCTTGCCTGGCGTAGCCTTGGCGGCGCCCTGGCGGGAACCGCCTTCGCTCAGCGACCTGAATCTGACTGCGCTTTATCAGCGCGAGCAGGATTGGCTGGCTGCTGAGGCGACGCGCCAGGAGGTTCTCAGGCAGGCTGCAGCGGCCGAGGCAGCGGCAGCTGCTCAGGAGAGCACCGCTCCAGCGCGCGAACCAGAGCAGACTTATCGGGTACGCCCTGGCGATACCCTCTATGCCATCGCCAGTCGCTACGGGACCACCGTGAATGAAATCATGAGCCGCAACAACCTCAGCTCCAGTCTGATTCGGGTGGGGCAGACATTGCAGATCGGCGGCGAAGCGCCCCAGGTGCATACCGTACGGCGGGGTGAGTCTCTGTCGGTCATCGCCGCCAAGTATCGAGTCAGTGTATCAGCCCTGGCGAAGGCCAACGGTATCAGCCAGAGCGACGTCATCTACCCCGGTCAGCAGCTGACTATCCCCGCTGCCGCGGCTGGCGTAAGCCGGGCCGGGAGCAGCAGCCTGCGCCTGCGTTGGCCGGTGATGGGGACGGTCACTTCGGGCTGGGGCTACCGCACGCGCTTTGAGAAGTTTCATTATGGACTCGACGTAGCTGCGCCGGTCGGCACACCGATTCGGGCCGTGCAGGATGGCGTCGTCCAGTTTGCCGGCTGGAAGTCCGGCTACGGCTACTGCGTCTTCCTCACCCACAGTGGTGGCCTGAGCACCGCCTACGGGCACGCCAGCGAGCTGTACGTGAAAACCGGGCAGCGCGTCAGTGAGGGGCAGACTATCGCCGCCGTCGGCAGCTCTGGCTTTTCCACCGGGCCCCATCTCCACTTCGAGGTGAGGATTAACGGTAAGCTCGTCAATCCGGCGTTGTACCTGCCGAAGTGAACGACGGGGACGGTTCTCAGCGCTCATTTTTATGTCAACTTTGTCGATGGGGACATACCTCCGCAGAGGTGTGTCCCCATCATTCTCGAGTGCGGCAAGGAATCGGCAACCGAGAGATGTGCCCCCATCGTCCACCCGTGTCGCTTTGTTGTCTGCAAGCGATTTGTCGCAACGTGTCGGGGCAGGTGCCCTGGCTGCAGTTTTTCACCTGATCAGCCCCTCCCTTGCCGTGCGCCCCGCCCTGGGGTAAGATAAAGCCACCTGAGATTGAGGTGAGCGAAACGTGTTTAACGCGACTTATGCCGACGCCCAGGGCAACGCCTATGCCGCTGAGCGCCACGCCCCCCTCGGGCGCGTAGGCAACTACATCGTCGAACTCCTGCCTGAGCAACTCATCCCTTTGCCTCCCGGTGCCAGCCTGGTGCTGCTGCCTGAGCGCGGTGCGGTGGGCATCAGCCCAGCCGGTGCTTTCGAGCCGTTGGGTGCGGGCTGCCTCGCCCTGGCCGCCCTGCTGCCGCAGGGCTATACGCGTCTCGCTCTGCCCGCCTTTCGGCGGCAGGACGCAGGCCCGCTGCCCCTTTACGGCTATACTGCCGTCGCCTGGCGCGACGGCCAGTTTTACGTTGCCGCCAAAGTGGAGGATGAGGCGCTCTACAAATGGAGCCCGGAAAACTACAACCATGACGATCTGGCCGAGCTGGTTCAGGCGCGCCAGTCGGAGCTGCCAGGCAACCCGATTATCCAGCAGCTGGGGCATTGTTCGCTGGAGTATGGCTGCTTTACCGCCCAGAATATCTTCTATCGGCGCTGGGAGGGAGGCATCCCCGTCTCCAACGCCTGCAACGCGGCCTGCGTCGGCTGCATCTCCGAGCAGGAGTCGGAATGCTGCCCCTCACCCCAGTCGCGCATCGGCTATCGACCGACGGCCCAGCAGATCGTCGACGTCGCCCTGCCCCATCTGCTACAAGCAGAAGACGCCATCGTCTCCTTTGGGCAGGGGTGCGAAGGAGAGCCGCTGCTGCGCTCCGACGTTATCGCCGCCAGCATCCGGCAGCTGCGTCAGCAGACCCAGCGCGGCACCATCAACGCCAATACCAATGCCGGCTACACCGCCGGCGTGCGGCAGGTGGTGGAGGCTGGCATCGATTCCCTGCGTGTCAGCCTGAATAGCGCCATCCCGGACAACTACCGCGCCTATTATCGGCCGCAGGGCTACGACCTTGCTGACGTGGAGAATTCTATCCGCCTGGCGCGCGCTGCCGGCGTCTTTGTCGCCCTGAATCTGCTGGCCTTCCCTGGCGTAACCGATCGGGAGGATGAGCTGGAGGCGCTCTGCGCTCTGATTCAGCGGTGCGACGTGCAGATGGTGCAGGTGCGCAATCTGAATATCGATCCTGATGAATATCTGCAGCTGATGCAGCACTCCGCTGGCGAGCTCTACGGCCTGGAGCAGCTGGCCGATATCCTTCAGTCGGCAGTGCCCGATCTCATCGTCGGCAGTTTCAGCCGGCCGCTGCGCTGAGACTTTTCGCGGATCACTCAGATAAGGATCTTACCCAGGCGTTGCTTGCCTGCGGGCTGGCCCTGTGCTATAATTTTTTAGTAATCGCCAAATGGCGAATGCCGAAAGCTGCGGGGAATAGGTCTTATTCTCCCCGTGGATTTTAGTTATAATCTCGAGCAAGAGAGGTGATAGTAGTGAAGAAAGACATCCATCCTAAATATGGCAAAGCAGTCGTCACCTGCGCTTGCGGGGAGACTTTTGAAACAGGTTCTGTGAAGCAGCAGCTGAAGGTGGAGTTGTGCTCCAAGTGCCACCCATTCTTTACTGGAAAGCAGAAGCTGGTTGACACCGGTGGGCGAGTAGACCGTTTCAAGAGGCGGTACGGCATCACCGACGACAAGTAGTCAGATAGAAAGCAGAGCCGGACGCTCTGCTTTTTTCCTCTGTAGCAGGTGAGGGGAGGGCGATGACCGTGAGTAAGTATACATCGATTGGCGGCCAGGCGGTGATGGAAGGCGTGATGATGCGGGGCCGCGAAAAGCTGGCCATCGCCGTGCGCCAACCTTCCGGCGAGATTGCCCTGACGGTCAGGCCCAACTGGCGGTTGAGCAACTATCTGCCGTTTATGCGGCTGCCTTTCTTGCGGGGCATCGCCGCCTTCGTTGAAGCCCTGGTGGTGGGCATCGACTCCATCCTTCACTCAGCTGAAGTGTCTCAGCCGGAGGATGTGCAACTGACCAAACCCCAGGCCGTGCTCTCCATGCTGCTGGGCCTGGCTATCGGTGTGCTGCTTTTTGTGCTGCTGCCCACCTGGCTGGTGCACTGGCTGGAGCCGCTGGGCTGGGCACCCATTCTGCTCAACCTGACGGAAGGCCTGGTGCGGCTGAGCATCTTCCTCAGCTACGTATTGCTCGTCGGCCTGCTGCCGGACATGGCCCGTTTATATCAATACCACGGCGCCGAACACAAGAGTATTCATGCCTACGAGGCGGGCGAGATTCTCGAGGTGCAGCGCTGCTTGCCCTATTCGCGCTTTCATCAGCGCTGCGGTACCGCATTCCTGCTGCTGGTGATGCTGATCAGCATCGTCTTCTTTGCATTTTTCGGCTGGCCCAACGTCGTGGTGCGTTTGCTGACCAGATTGGCGCTACTGCCGCTGGTAGCAGGAGTGGCCTATGAGATTATCCGCTTTGCCAGCCAGCCGCGCGGGCAGCAATTGCTGGGCTGGCTGCTGAGCCCTTCGCTGGGGCTGCAGCGAGCAACCACCCGCGAGCCGGATGCAGCTCAGCTGGAAGTGGCCGTCGCTGCGCTGAACGGTCTACTGGAGGCGGAGCCGGCGTTGCGCGGCCAGTGATGCAGGTCTGTCTCTAGCTTTTTGGTTTCATCTTGGAGTGGGGAGAGTGGAAGAATCCTATGCTGGATAAACTGCAGGCGGTTAAGGAGCGCTACGATGAGCTGACCAGATTGGTCAGCGATCCGGACGTGATTGCCCGGCAGAGTGAGTGGCGCGAATATATGAAGGAACAGGCCGCCCTGGCTGAAACGGTGCAGGCCTATGACCAGTATCTGAAGATGCGGGAGGAGCTGTCGGCTGCCCGGGAGATGCTGGGCGAAGCCGGGCTGGATGCCGAATTTCGGGAGATGCTGGAGGGTGAAGTGGCTGATCTCGAGGAGAAGCTGGCTGCGGCCGAGGAACAGCTGAAGCTGATGCTGATCCCGAAGGATCCCAACGACGAGAAGAACGTAATCATGGAGATTCGCGGAGGCACCGGCGGCGACGAGGCCGCCATCTTTGCCGCCGATCTCTTCCGTATGTATACCCGTTATGCTGAGCGCCAGCGCTGGAAAGTGGAAATCATGAGCAGCAACGAGAGCGATCTGGGTGGGTTCAAAGAGGTCATCTTCTTGCTGGAAGGCCGCGGGGCTTTCAGCCGGCTGAAGTTTGAGAGCGGCGTGCACCGCGTGCAGCGGGTGCCGGCCACTGAATCCAGCGGGCGTATCCACACCTCGACGGCGACGGTGGCAGTGCTGCCCGAGGCGGAAGAGGTGGACGTGGAGATCGACCCGAACGACTTGCGCATCGACACTTTCTGCTCGTCCGGCCCCGGCGGGCAGAGCGTTAATACCACGTATTCCGCGGTGCGCATCACCCATTTGCCCACCGGGCTGGTGGTCTCGATGCAAGACGAAAAGTCGCAGATCAAGAACCGGGAGAAGGCGATGCGGGTGCTGCGGGCACGCTTGCTGGAGCTGGAGCAGGCCAGGCAGCACGAAGAGGTGGCCGAGGCGCGCCGCAGTCAGGTGGGAACTGGCGATCGCAGCGAGCGGATCCGCACCTACAACTTCCCCCAGGGGCGCGTCACCGACCATCGCATCGGTCTCACCGTGCACAACCTGCCGGCCATCCTGGACGGCGATATTGACGAGATCGTCGAGGCCCTGATCATCCAGCACCAGCTGGAGAGTCTGCAGAATCTACATGGATAAGCTGACGCGGCGGGTTGCCTGGCTGCGCGCCGCGGCGGCGCTGGCCCAGGTCAGCCCGTCGCCGCGTTTTGAGGCCGAGCTGCTGCTGCGCGGCGCTCTGGGCGGCGAAAGCCGGGCCCGCTTCTTTGCTTCTCTCGATGAGGAGCTACCGGCGCCTGTCCTGGAGTGCTACTGGGACTGGGTGGAGCAGCGGCGGCAGGGGATGCCGACGCAGTATCTGCTCGGTCAGCAGGAGTTTATGGGCCTGGGATTCTGCGTTACCCCGGCGGTGCTCATTCCCCGGCCGGATACCGAGATTCTGGTGGAGCACGCGCTGCAGTGGCTGCAGGGTGTGGAGGCTGAGCAGCCGCGGGTGCTGGATCTGGCCACCGGCAGCGGCGCGGTGGCCGTGTCGCTGGCGGTGCACTGTCCCCAGGCCGCCGTCTGGGCCACTGACGTCTCCGCTGCGGCGCTGGAGGTGGCTCACCGTAATGCCCAAGTGCACGGCGTGGCGGAGCGGGTTCGTTTCCTGCAGGGCTCATGGACTGAGCCGCTGGCTGGGCTGGGGCTTCGGTTCCACCTGATCGTCTCCAACCCACCTTATATCGCTACGGCGCAGATAGCTGAGCTGGACAGCGTTGTGCAGCATGAGCCGCGCCTGGCCTTGGATGGAGGCCGTGATGGCCTCGACTGTTACCGCCAGCTGATCCCGGCTACCCTTCCCCTGCTATTCCCCGGCGGCCTGCTGGCGGTGGAAGTTGGTCAGGGGCAGGACCAGGCGGTGGTCGAGCTGTTCCAGGCGGCGGGCTTCGCTCAGCCGGAGGTGCGACATGATCTGGCCGGCATCCCCCGCGTCGTCAGGGGACGGCGACCGTGAACGATGCGGACGGTGTATGATGGGGACATACCTTCGCAGAGGTGTGTCCCCATCGTTCACATTCCTGAGGCAAAAAAACCCCTCCCGCCCTATTGACACTCACCAGGTGCTGGGGTATTATAATCCTGAGCAAATCGCTCAGATATTTTTTGCAGTTAATCCTGAGTGTTTCACTCGGGTTTCTCGGACACAATAGGGCTGTGATCTGTGCCTTCCTTAGGCGTTCAGAATCCTTAGGGGAGCAGGGGGTGTAGAATTTGCGGTTGTCGACGAGAGGACAGTATGCCGTCAGGGCGATGCTGGTGCTGGCTTTGTACAGCGAGGCCGAGCCGATTCCCCTGCGTCAGGTGGCAGAAATCGAGGAGATTTCGGAGCAATATCTCGAACAGATCTTTGTGGACCTGCGCCGCTCCAAACTGGTGAGAGGGGTGCGCGGCGCCCGGGGCGGTTACCAGCTGACCCGCCCGCCGTCTGAGATTACGGCCGGCGATATCATTCGCTCGGTAGAAGGGCCCATCGCACCGGTGGAGTGCGTCACTCAGAATCCAGCCGAGGCGTGTAATCGGGTGCATCTCTGCGTCACCCACGATCTCTGGGTGCGCCTGGCCGAGAGCATGTCCGCCGTGCTGGATAACACCACGCTAAAAGATCTAGTGGATTTGGCGGCTGAAAAGCAGAGGATCATGAAGGGGGATTAAGCGATGCGGACAGTTTACCTTGATCATGCAGCAACGACGCCGGTGCATCCGGAAGTGGTCGCGGCGATGCTTCCCTACTTCCAGCCCGAATACGGCAACGCCTCCAGCGTGCATGGCCACGGTCGGCGTGCCCGGATGGCAGTGGATCGGGCGCGGGAGATCGTCGCCGAGGCGCTTGGCGCCGAACCCAGGGAGATCTATTTTACCAGCGGGGGCACCGAGTCTAGCAATATAGCCATTATCGGCGTAGCCAGAGCACTGCAGGAAAAAGGAAAGCACATCATCACCAGCCAGATTGAGCATCATGCCGTGCTGGACACCTGTGCCTGGCTGGAAACCCAGGGTTACCAGGTGACCTATCTACCGGTGGATGAATACGGGCGTGTCAGCGTGGCCGATGTGGAGGCCGCCATCCGTCCTGATACGATTTTGATCAGCATCATGCACGCCAACAACGAAGTGGGGACGATTCAGCCCATCGCTGACATCGGCCGCGTGGCCCGGGTCAGGGGCGTCTATCTGCATACCGATGCCGTACAGTCCTTAGGCAATGTTCCCGTCAAGGTGGATGAACTGGGCGTCAATCTGCTCTCCCTGTCTGGCCACAAGATCTATGGGCCCAAGGGTATTGGCGTGCTTTACGTGCGCCGGGGGACGAAAATAAAGCCCGTTCAGTTTGGCGGTGGCCAGGAACGCAAACTGCGCCCCGGAACCGAAAACGTACCGGGCATCGTCGGCCTGGGCAAGGCGGTGGAACTGCTGATGAACGAAGGTGAGGAGCGCCGTGCCCATCTCACTCAGCTGCGCGATCGCCTGATCCAGGGCCTGACTGCGGTACCAGCGGTGACCCTGAATGGGCATCCCACCGAGCGACTGCCGGGCAATGTCAATATCAGCGTCCAGTATGTCGAGGGCGAATCGCTGATCCTCAGCCTGGATATGAAGGGCATCGCCGTATCATCTGGCTCAGCCTGCACCTCCGGCTCCCTGGAGCCTTCGCACGTGCTGCTGGCCATGGGGCTGAACCATGAACAGGCCCACGGCAGCCTCCGGCTCACACTGGGGCGGGACAATACCGAGAGCGATATCGACTGGGTGATCGAAGTGTTTCCGGAGATCGTCGACCGGCTGCGCCGGATGTCTCCGTTGTACAATAGGGAGGGGGAAACTAAATGAGCACTATGTATAGTGAAAAGGTGATGGATCACTTCTCCAACCCGCGGAACGTGGGCACCATGCAGGACGCCGATGGCATCGGCGAGGTGGGCAACATCACCTGTGGTGATATCATGCGCATCTACATCAAGGTGGACGAGGATGAGCGCATCAGCGATATCAAGTTTCAGACGTTCGGCTGCGGCGCCGCTGTGGCCACCAGCAGCATGGTTACCGAACTGGCCAAGGGGAAAACCCTTGACGAGGCCCTGAAACTGACCAACAAAGATGTCGCTGAAGAGCTGGGAGGCCTGCCGCCCATTAAGATGCACTGCTCCAATCTGGCCGCCGACGCCCTGCAAGCCGCCATCAAGAACTACCGCGAGCAGCAGGCAGCCAAAGCAGAATAATTCCTGAAGGATGGGGACATTCCTCGGCAGAGGTGTGTCCCCATCGTTCACTGTCGAGGTCCCCATTGTTCTCCGGCAACTTCCGCCTGGAGCCTACGTATAAAGATATGGAGCCATCCCCCACCAGGAGGTGAGTTCAATGTCCATCGAATCCATCAATCAGCGACTACTTGAGATCACCGAGCAACGCGAGCAGTTGTTGCATAGGCAGCGCATGCTGCAAAGCGCCACAGAGGAGCTGGCTGCCCAGCGTCAGCGTCTGGCTCAGCTAGAGGCTCAGCTGAGAAAAGAGGAGAGAGATGTCAAGGCGTTGGAAGGTATCAGCCTCACCAACCTCTTCCGCACGGTGCTGGGCGACAAGGAGCAGCGGCTGGATAAAGAGCGGCAGGAGTTCGTGCGGGCAAAGCTGCGTTACGATGCGGCCCAAAGCGCCGTGGCCCGCCTGGAAGAGGAGGTGGCGCAACTGCGCGCCGCAATCCGGCGCCTGCCCGAACTGCAGGCAGATTACCAGGAGCTGTTGCGTGAGAAGGAACAGGCTTTAGCCCAGAGGGGTGGCGCCGAGCATGCAGCCATCTTTGAGTTAAGCAGCCGGCTGGCTGAACTGCGTTCTCGCCAGAAAGAACTGCGGGAGGCCATAGCTGCCGGGAAGGATGTGCAGGGCAGGACAGAAAGCATGCTGCGCTCGCTGGATAGCGCTGCAGGTTGGGGTGTGTGGGACATGATCGGCGGCGGTTTTCTAAGCACCATGGTAAAGCACTCCCATATCGATGATGCCCGCCAGCTGGCGCACGATGCGCAGCAATCGTTCCGCGTCTTCGCCCGCGAGCTCAGGGACGTCAACCTGCAGCTCGACCTCAACATCGAGATCAGCGGCTTTCTGCGCTTTGCCGACTACTTCTTCGACGGCCTGATCGCTGACTGGACCGTGCAATCCAGGATCAACAAAGCCCTCGACGAAATCAAGAAACAGCAGCGCAGCGTCACCGCCGTCATGCAGCGGCTGGAGACCGATCTGCGGACGGTGGAGAAACAGCTCGAGCAGGTTGCCGCAGAGCGAGAAGCAGCCCTGGCAAGAGCCTAAGAGCAGTGAAGATGTGTGAACGATGGGGACATACCTCCGCAGAGGTGTGTCCCCATCTTCTTTCTCCTTCGCCTTGATTCTCGCTTATTCGCCCTCCTCCTAAAGTCCTAGACGAATCTCCTCCTAAAGTCCTAGATTCTGCTCAAATTGTGCAATTTCGAAGAAGGACGTGGCAGAACATTGGAGAACTAGGATAACGCGGCCTTCTTTGGGAGCAAAGTTGTTTCCTTTTGGGTGGCTGGGGCTAGGATTGCTGGCCTCGCGCCATTTATATAGACATAAGGGATCTAAGGAGGCGGGCTTGTCTTGAGACGAAACGCGGTATGCAAGCAGTATCTAGCTATTGTTCTTGTGGCGGCGCTGGTACTCGGCATGGTGCCCATCGCGCCGACAGCGGCTGCGACAACTGCGTCGGACATCAGCGGTCACTGGGCTGAGGAAGTCATCAGCCGGTGGCAAGAGCAGGGTTTGATCAGCGGTTACGAGGACGGGACAATTCGGCCCAATAACCCGGTGACCCGGGCAGAGTTCATGGCTTTTGTCAACCGGGTGTTCAAGTTCAACGGGGATGCCGAGATTGACTTCTCAGATGTTCCCGCTGGCGCCTGGTATGCTCCGGTAGTGCGCGCTGCTGTAGCCGCTGGATACATCGGCGGTTATGAAGACGGCACCGTGCGCCCGACGGCCTCCATCACCCGGCAGGAAGCTGCCGCGATCATCTCCCGTGTTCTGGGATTAGAGGAAAACGCCGCTGAGGCCGAGAGGTTCACCGATGCAGCGTCCATCCCTGCCTGGAGCAAGGGCGCAATCGGCGCTGTTGCTGCCGCTGGTGCCATGGGCGGCTATCCGGATGGCAGTTTCGGCCCCACAAATAACATCACGCGAGCCGAGGCTGTTTCAGCCCTCGACCGTGTCATGCCGACCGAGGTTGAGGATGAGGACTGGGTGATCGTTGAAGCTGGTACATACGGCCCTGAAACCGGGATAGAGACGTTCGACGGCAACGTCATCATCCAGGTAGAGGGCGTCACCCTGCAGAATTACATCATCACCGGCGACCTCATCATTGCTGAAGAAGTTGGCGATGGGGATGTAACGCTGCAGAACGTCGAAGTGCAGGGCGAAATGATTGTGCGCGGTGGCGGCGGAGACAGCGTCTAATCTAGGCGGTCAGATCGCTCGCGTAGTGATCGAAGGAACTCCTTCCGGCCTGGTTCGCATCGTGGTCTATGACGTGGAAGGCATGGAGGTTGTTATCGCCGAGCAGGCTGCTGACGAGCAGATCATCCTCGAAGGCAGCTTCGAACAGGTGACGGTACAGGCCGCCAATGCTCAGATCGAGACCCGCGGCGAGACAGCCATTGCCCAGATGGTGATCGAAGAAACTGCCACAGCGGTCACAGTTACCACTTCTGACCAGACCACCATCGAGAAGGCTGTGGTGAACGGCGAAACCCCAGTCTTCCAGGGCGGTAAAGGAACTATTAAGGAAGTCGAAGGTACTGCAGCTGACACAGTGGAAGACCTGGACGACGTCGTCGCCAAGCCAGAAGAACCAGAAGAGCCTGGCGACGACCCTGGCCCTGGAGGCCCAGTCATAGTAAGTGTTAAAGGCGTCACCGTGGCAGGAGAGGCAATTGTCGGTGCCACGTTGACCGCGACACCCTCTCCATCTGCTGCTACGGTCAGATATCAGTGGCAGCGAGCTGATTCAGAGGATGGCACCTACGAGAACATCTCAGGTGCGACTAGCCCTACCTATACGCTTACGACAGATGATGGCGGCAAGTGGATCCGGGTGCAGGTGACTGGTACTGGGATCTATGTGGGGACCAGGACAAGTACCCCTGTGGGGCCTGTCGTAGACAAGAGCGAGCTGGAAGCTAAGGTTAATGAAGCCCTTGATCTGAACGAGGATGACTATACCGAGGAAAGCTGGGCGGCGTTTGCAGCAGCTCTGGCCGCTGCTGAGGCAGTCCTGGCTGATCCAGAAGCAACTCAGGCAGAGGTAGATGATGCTCTGGCGGCTCTGACTGCAGCTATAGAGGGTCTTAAGGAAGTAGAAGAGCCTCCGGTCGTAGACAAGAGCGCGCTGGAAGCTAAGGTCAATGAAGCCCGTGGTTTGAACAAGGATGACTATACCGAGGAAAGTTGGGCGATCTTTGCGGCAGCTCTTGCTGACGCAGAGGCAGTCCTTGCTGATCCAGATGCGACCCAGGCAGACGTAGATGCTGCTCTGGCGGCTCTGGTTGGTGCTATGGATGGTCTTGAGGAAGTAGAAGAGCCTCCGGTCGTAGACAAGAGCGCGCTGGAAGCTAAGGTCAATGAAGCCCGTGGTTTGAACGCGGCTGACTATACGGAGGAAAGTTGGGCGGTGTTTGCGGCAGCTCTTGCTGATGCCGAGGCAGTCCTTGCTGATCCAGATGCGACCCAGGCAGAGGTAGATGCTGCTCTGGCGGCTCTGGTTGGTGCTATGGATGGTCTTGAGGAAGTAGAAGAGCCTCCGGTCGTAGACAAGAGCGCGCTGGAAGCTAAGGTCAATGAAGCCCGTGGTTTGAACGCGGCTGACTATACCGAGGAAAGTTGGGCGGTGTTTGCGGCAGCTCTTGCTGATGCTGAGGCAGTCCTTGCTGATCCAGATGCGACCCAGGCAGAGGTAGATGCTGCTCTGGCGGCTCTGGTTGGTGCTATGGATGGTCTTGAGGAAGTAGAAGAGCCTCCGGTCGTAGACAAGAGCGCGCTGGAAGCTAAGGTTAATGAAGCCCGTGGTTTGAACGAGGCTGACTATACGGAGGAAAGTTGGGCGGTGTTTGCGGCAGCTCTTGCTGATGCCGAGGCAGTCCTTGCTGATCCAGATGCGACCCAGGCAGAGGTAGATGCTGCTCTGGCGGCTCTGGTTGGTGCTATGGATGGTCTTGAGGAAGTAGAAGAGCCTCCGGTCGTAGACAAGAGCGCGCTGGAAGCTAAGGTCAATGAAGCCCTTGGTTTGAACGAGGATGACTATACCGAGGAAAGTTGGGCGGTGTTTGCGGCAGCTCTTGCTGCTGCTGAGGCAGTCCTTGCTGATCCAGATGCGACTCAGGCAGATGTAGATGCTGCTCTGGCGGCTCTGGTTGCTGCTATGGAGGGTCTTGAGGAAGTAGAAGAGCCTCCGGTCGTAGACAAGAGCGCGCTGGAAGCTAAGGTCAATGAAGCCCTTGGTTTGAACGCGGCTGACTATACGGAGGAAAGTTGGGCGGTGTTTGCGGCAGCTCTTGCTGATGCTGAGGCAGTCCTTGCTGATCCAGATGCGACTCAGGCAGAGGTAGATGCTGCTCTGGCGGCTCTGACTGCAGCTTGGCGGAAGAGGTAGAAAAGATCGACGTGGCTGACGTCGTGCTGGAAGGCGCAGACATCATCGTCACCTTCCCAGAGGACGTTGAAGTGAGCGCTGTTGCCCAGGCAGCGGCCGATCTGGTGGCGGCTCTGCTGCAGTATGCTGGCGACGACAGCACCCTGACTGTGAATGGAAGAGTCCTTCACCCTGGGCGAAGTGGATGTAGTGGAGCTGGCTAAGGCTCTGCTCGGCGAGCAGAGCCCAGCGGACTTCCTGGAGACGGGCGAGCCGATAACTGCTGATTACGAGGCAACCGTCTCCTACAAGAACGCCGAGATTGAGCTGGCAGGCACCCTCACCTTCCAGGTCGAGGGCACCAAGGCCGGCTTCCTCGGCAAACTGGCGGAAGAGGTAGAAAAGATCGACGTGGCTGACGTCGTGCTGGAAGGCGCAGACATCATCGTCACCTTCCCAGAGGACGTTGAAGTGACCGCTGTTGCCCAGGCAGCGGCCGATCTGGTGGCGGCTCTGCTGCAGTATGCTGGCGACGACAGCACCCTGACTGTGAATGGAAAGACCTTCACCCTGGGCGAAGTGGATGTAGTGGAGCTGGCTAAGGCTCTGCTCGGCGACCAGAGCCCAGCGGACTTCCTGGAGACGGGCGAGCCGATAACTGCTGATTACGAGGCAACCGTCTCCTACAAGAACGCCGAGATTGAGCTGGCAGGCACCCTCACCTTCCAGGTCGAGGGCACCAAGGCCGGCTTCCTCGGCAAACTGGCGGAAGAGGTAGAAAAGATCGACGTGGCTGACGTCGTGCTGGAAGGCGCAGACATCATCGTCACCTTCCCAGAGGACGTTGAAGTGACCGCTGTTGCCCAGGCAGCGGCCGATCTGGTGGCGGCTCTGCTGCAGTATGCTGGCGACGACAGCACCCTGACTGTGAATGGAAAGACCTTCACCCTGGGCGAAGTGGATGTAGTGGAGCTGGCTAAGGCTCTGCTCGGCGACCAGAGCCCAGCGGACTTCCTGGAGACGGGCGAGCCGATAACTGCTGATTACGAGGCAACCGTCTCCTACAAGAACGCCGAGATTGAGCTGGCAGGCACCCTCACCTTCCAGGTCGAGGGCACCAAGGCCGGCTTCCTCGGCAAACTGGCGGAAGAGGTAGAAAAGATCGACGTGGCTGACGTCGTGCTGGAAGGCGCAGACATCATCGTCACCTTCCCAGAGGACGTTGAAGTGACCGCTGTTGCCCAGGCAGCGGCCGATCTGGTGGCGGCTCTGCTGCAGTATGCTGGCGACGACAGCACCCTGATTGTGAATGGAAAGACCTTCACCCTGGGCGAAGTGGATGTAGTGGAGCTGGCTAAGGCTCTGCTCGGCGACCAGAGCCCAGCGGACTTCCTGGAGACGGGCGAGCCGATCGTAGCTAACTACACAGCAACCGTCTCCTACAAGAACGCCGAGATTGAGCTGGCAGGCACCCTCACCTTCCGGGTAGTGGGCACCAAGGCCGGCTTCCTCGGCAAACTGGCGGAAGAGGTAGAAAAGATCGACGTGGCTGACGTCGTGCTAGAAGGCGCAGACATCATCGTCACCTTCCCAGAGGACGTTGAAGTGAGCGCTGTTGCCCAGGCAGCGGCCGATCTGGTGGCGGCTCTGCGGCAGTATGCCGGCGACGACAGCACCCTGATTGTGAATGGAAAGTCCTTCACCCTGGGCGAATGTGGATGTAGTGGAGCTGGCTAAGGCTCTGCTCGGCGACCAGAGCCCAGCGGACTTCCTGGAGACGGGCGAGCCGATCGTAGCTAACTACACAGCAACCGTCTCCTACAAGAACGCCGAGATTGAGCTGGCAGGCCACCCTCACCTTCCAGGTCGAGGGCACCAAGGCCGGCTTCCTCGGCAAACTGGCGGAAGAGGTAGAAAAGATCGACGTGGCTGACGTCGTGCTAGAAGGCGCAGACATCATCGTCACCTTCCCAGAGGACGTTGAAGTGAGCGCTGTTGCCCAGGCAGCGGCCGGTCTGGTGGCGGCGCTGCTGCAGTATGCTGGCGACGACAGCACCCTGATTGTGAATGAAGAGTCCTTCACCCTGGGCGAAGTGGATGTAGTGGAGCTGGCTAAGGCTCTGCTCGGCGAGCAGAGCCCAGCGGACTTCCTGGAGAAGGGCGAGCCGATCGTAGCTAACTACACAGCAACCGTCTCCTACAAGAACGCCGAGATTGAGCTGGTGGGCACCCTCACCTTCCAGGTAGTGGGCACCGAGGCCGGCTTCCTCGGCAAACTGGCGGAAGAGGTAGAAAAGATCGACGTTGCTGACGTCGTGCTGGATGGCGCAGACATCATCGTCACCTTCCCAGAGGACGTTGAAGTGACCGCTGTTGCCCAGGCAGCGACCGATCTGGTGGCGGCTCTGCGGCAGTATGCTGGCGACGACAGCACCCTGACTGTAAAAGGCCAGACCTTCCAGCTGAGCAATGTGGATGTAGTGGAGCTGGCTAAGGCTCTGCTCGGCGAGCAGAGCCCAGCGGACTTCCTGGAGACGGGCGAGCCGATCGTAGCTAACTACACAGCAACCGTCTCCTACAAGAACGCCGAGATTGAGCTGGCAGGCACCCTCACCTTCCGGGTAGTGGGCACCAAGGCCGGCTTCCTCGGCAAACTGGCGGAAGAGGTAGAAAAGATCGACGTGGCTGACGTCGTGCTGGATGGCGCAGACATCATCGTCACCTTCCCAGAGGACGTTGATGTGAGCGCTGTTGCCCAGGCAGCGGCCGGTCTGGTTGAGGCGCTGCTGCAGTATGCTGGCGACGACAGCACCCTGATTGTGAATGAAGAGTCCTTCACCCTGGGCGAAGTGGATGTAGTGGAGCTGGCCAAGGCTCTGCTCGGCGACCAGAGCCCAGCGGACTTCCTGGAGAAGGGCGAACCGATCGTAGCTAACTACACAGCAACCGTCTCCTACAAGAACGCCGAGATTGAGCTGGTGGGCACCCTCACCTTCCAGGTAGTGGGCACCAAGGCCGGCTTCCTCGGCAAACTGGCGGAAGAGGTAGAAAAGATCGACGTGGCTGACGTCGTGCTAGAAGGCGCAAACATCATCGTCACCTTCCCAGAGGACGTTGAAGTGAGCGCTGTTGCCCAGGCAGCGGCCGATCTGGTGGCGGCTCTGCGGCAGTATGCCGGCGACGACAGCACCCTGATTGTGAATGGAAAGACCTTCACCCTGGGCAATGTGGATGTAGTGGAGCTGGCTAAGGCTCTGCTCGGCGACCGGAGCCCAGCGGACTTCCTGGAGACGGGCGAGCCGATCGTAGCTAACTACACAGCAACCGTCTCCTACAAGAACGCCGAGATTGAGCTGGCAGGCACCCTCACCTTCCGGGTAGTGGGCACCAAGGCCGGCTTCCTCGGCAAACTGGCGGAAGAGGTAGAAAAGATCGACGTGGCTGACGTCGTGCTAGAAGGCGCAAACATCATCGTCACCTTCCCAGAGGACGTTGAAGTGAGCGCTGTTGCCCAGGCAGCGGCCGATCTGGTGGCGGCTCTGCGGCAGTATGCTGGCGACGACAGCACCCTGATTGTGAATGGAAAGACCTTCACCCTGGGCAATGTGGATGTAGTGGAGCTGGCTAAGGCTCTGCTCGGCGACCGGAGCCCAGCGGACTTCCTGGAGACGGGCGAGCCGATCGTAGCTAACTACACAGCAACCGTCTCCTACAAGAACGCCGAGATTGAGCTGGCAGGCACCCTCACCTTCCGGGTAGTGGGCACCAAGGCCGGCTTCCTCGGCAAACTGGCGGAAGAGGTAGAAAAGATCGACGTGGCTGACGTCGTGCTAGAAGGCGCAAACATCATCGTCACCTTCCCAGAGGACGTTGAAGTGAGCGCTGTTGCCCAGGCAGCGGCCGATCTGGTGGCGGCTCTGCGGCAGTATGCCGGCGACGACAGCACCCTGATTGTGAATGGAAAGACCTTCACCCTGGGCAATGTGGATGTAGTGGAGCTGGCTAAGGCTCTGCTCGGCGACCGGAGCCCAGCGGACTTCCTGGAGACGGGCGAGCCGATCGTAGCTAACTACACAGCAACCGTCTCCTACAAGAACGCCGAGATTGAGCTGGCAGGCACCCTCACCTTCCGGGTAGTGGGCACCAAGGCCGGCTTCCTCGGCAAACTGGCGGAAGAGGTAGAAAAGATCGACGTGGCTGACGTCGTGCTAGAAGGCGCAAACATCATCGTCACCTTCCCAGAGGACGTTGAAGTGAGCGCTGTTGCCCAGGCAGCGGCCGATCTGGTGGCGGCTCTGCGGCAGTATGCCGGCGACGACAGCACCCTGATTGTGAATGGAAAGACCTTCACCCTGGGCAATGTGGATGTAGTGGAGCTGGCTAAGGCTCTGCTCGGCGACCGGAGCCCAGCGGACTTCCTGGAGACGGGCGAGCCGATCGTAGCTAACTACACAGCAACCGTCTCCTACAAGAACGCCGAGATTGAGCTGGCAGGCACCCTCACCTTCCGGGTAGTGGGCACCAAGGCCGGCTTCCTCGGCAAACTGGCGGAAGAGGTAGAAAAGATCGACGTGGCTGACGTCGTGCTAGAAGGCGCAAACATCATCGTCACCTTCCCAGAGGACGTTGAAGTGAGCGCTGTTGCCCAGGCAGCGGCCGATCTGGTGGCGGCTCTGCGGCAGTATGCCGGCGACGACAGCACCCTGATTGTGAATGGAAAGACCTTCACCCTGGGCAATGTGGATGTAGTGGAGCTGGCTAAGGCTCTGCTCGGCGACCGGAGCCCAGCGGACTTCCTGGAGACGGGCGAGCCGATCGTAGCTAACTACACAGCAACCGTCTCCTACAAGAACGCCGAGATTGAGCTGGCAGGCACCCTCACCTTCCGGGTAGTGGGCACCAAGGCCGGCTTCCTCGGCAAACTGGCGGAAGAGGTAGAAAAGATCGACGTGGCTGACGTCGTGCTAGAAGGCGCAAACATCATCGTCACCTTCCCAGAGGACGTTGAAGTGAGCGCTGTTGCCCAGGCAGCGGCCGATCTGGTGGCGGCTCTGCGGCAGTATGCCGGCGACGACAGCACCCTGATTGTGAATGGAAAGACCTTCACCCTGGGCAATGTGGATGTAGTGGAGCTGGCTAAGGCTCTGCTCGGCGACCGGAGCCCAGCGGACTTCCTGGAGACGGGCGAGCCGATCGTAGCTAACTACACAGCAACCGTCTCCTACAAGAACGCCGAGATTGAGCTGGCAGGCACCCTCACCTTCCGGGTAGTGGGCACCAAGGCCGGCTTCCTCGGCAAACTGGCGGAAGAGGTAGAAAAGATCGACGTGGCTGACGTCGTGCTAGAAGGCGCAAACATCATCGTCACCTTCCCAGAGGACGTTGAAGTGAGCGCTGTTGCCCAGGCAGCGGCCGATCTGGTGGCGGCTCTGCGGCAGTATGCCGGCGACGACAGCACCCTGATTGTGAATGGAAAGACCTTCACCCTGGGCAATGTGGATGTAGTGGAGCTGGCTAAGGCTCTGCTCGGCGACCGGAGCCCAGCGGACTTCCTGGAGACGGGCGAGCCGATCGTAGCTAACTACACAGCAACCGTCTCCTACAAGAACGCCGAGATTGAGCTGGCAGGCACCCTCACCTTCCGGGTAGTGGGCACCAAGGCCGGCTTCCTCGGCAAACTGGCGGAAGAGGTAGAAAAGATCGACGTGGCTGACGTCGTGCTAGAAGGCGCAAACATCATCGTCACCTTCCCAGAGGACGTTGAAGTGAGCGCTGTTGCCCAGGCAGCGGCCGATCTGGTGGCGGCTCTGCGGCAGTATGCCGGCGACGACAGCACCCTGATTGTGAATGGAAAGACCTTCACCCTGGGCAATGTGGATGTAGTGGAGCTGGCTAAGGCTCTGCTCGGCGACCGGAGCCCAGCGGACTTCCTGGAGACGGGCGAGCCGATCGTAGCTAACTACACAGCAACCGTCTCCTACAAGAACGCCGAGATTGAGCTGGCAGGCACCCTCACCTTCCGGGTAGTGGGCACCAAGGCCGGCTTCCTCGGCAAACTGGCGGAAGAGGTAGAAAAGATCGACGTGGCTGACGTCGTGCTAGAAGGCGCAAACATCATCGTCACCTTCCCAGAGGACGTTGAAGTGAGCGCTGTTGCCCAGGCAGCGGCCGATCTGGTGGCGGCTCTGCGGCAGTATGCCGGCGACGACAGCACCCTGATTGTGAATGGAAAGACCTTCACCCTGGGCAATGTGGATGTAGTGGAGCTGGCTAAGGCTCTGCTCGGCGACCGGAGCCCAGCGGACTTCCTGGAGACGGGCGAGCCGATCGTAGCTAACTACACAGCAACCGTCTCCTACAAGAACGCCGAGATTGAGCTGGCAGGCACCCTCACCTTCCGGGTAGTGGGCACCAAGGCCGGCTTCCTCGGCAAACTGGCGGAAGAGGTAGAAAAGATCGACGTGGCTGACGTCGTGCTAGAAGGCGCAAACATCATCGTCACCTTCCCAGAGGACGTTGAAGTGAGCGCTGTTGCCCAGGCAGCGGCCGATCTGGTGGCGGCTCTGCGGCAGTATGCCGGCGACGACAGCACCCTGATTGTGAATGGAAAGACCTTCACCCTGGGCAATGTGGATGTAGTGGAGCTGGCTAAGGCTCTGCTCGGCGACCGGAGCCCAGCGGACTTCCTGGAGACGGGCGAGCCGATCGTAGCTAACTACACAGCAACCGTCTCCTACAAGAACGCCGAGATTGAGCTGGCAGGCACCCTCACCTTCCGGGTAGTGGGCACCAAGGCCGGCTTCCTCGGCAAACTGGCGGAAGAGGTAGAAAAGATCGACGTGGCTGACGTCGTGCTAGAAGGCGCAAACATCATCGTCACCTTCCCAGAGGACGTTGAAGTGAGCGCTGTTGCCCAGGCAGCGGCCGATCTGGTGGCGGCTCTGCGGCAGTATGCCGGCGACGACAGCACCCTGATTGTGAATGGAAAGACCTTCACCCTGGGCAATGTGGATGTAGTGGAGCTGGCTAAGGCTCTGCTCGGCGACCGGAGCCCAGCGGACTTCCTGGAGACGGGCGAGCCGATCGTAGCTAACTACACAGCAACCGTCTCCTACAAGAACGCCGAGATTGAGCTGGCAGGCACCCTCACCTTCCGGGTAGTGGGCACCAAGGCCGGCTTCCTCGGCAAACTGGCGGAAGAGGTAGAAAAGATCGACGTGGCTGACGTCGTGCTAGAAGGCGCAAACATCATCGTCACCTTCCCAGAGGACGTTGAAGTGAGCGCTGTTGCCCAGGCAGCGGCCGATCTGGTGGCGGCTCTGCGGCAGTATGCCGGCGACGACAGCACCCTGATTGTGAATGGAAAGACCTTCACCCTGGGCAATGTGGATGTAGTGGAGCTGGCTAAGGCTCTGCTCGGCGACCGGAGCCCAGCGGACTTCCTGGAGACGGGCGAGCCGATCGTAGCTAACTACACAGCAACCGTCTCCTACAAGAACGCCGAGATTGAGCTGGCAGGCACCCTCACCTTCCGGGTAGTGGGCACCAAGGCCGGCTTCCTCGGCAAACTGGCGGAAGAGGTAGAAAAGATCGACGTGGCTGACGTCGTGCTAGAAGGCGCAAACATCATCGTCACCTTCCCAGAGGACGTTGAAGTGAGCGCTGTTGCCCAGGCAGCGGCCGATCTGGTGGCGGCTCTGCGGCAGTATGCCGGCGACGACAGCACCCTGATTGTGAATGGAAAGACCTTCACCCTGGGCAATGTGGATGTAGTGGAGCTGGCTAAGGCTCTGCTCGGCGACCGGAGCCCAGCGGACTTCCTGGAGACGGGCGAGCCGATCGTAGCTAACTACACAGCAACCGTCTCCTACAAGAACGCCGAGATTGAGCTGGCAGGCACCCTCACCTTCCGGGTAGTGGGCACCAAGGCCGGCTTCCTCGGCAAACTGGCGGAAGAGGTAGAAAAGATCGACGTGGCTGACGTCGTGCTAGAAGGCGCAAACATCATCGTCACCTTCCCAGAGGACGTTGAAGTGAGCGCTGTTGCCCAGGCAGCGGCCGATCTGGTGGCGGCTCTGCGGCAGTATGCCGGCGACGACAGCACCCTGATTGTGAATGGAAAGACCTTCACCCTGGGCAATGTGGATGTAGTGGAGCTGGCTAAGGCTCTGCTCGGCGACCGGAGCCCAGCGGACTTCCTGGAGACGGGCGAGCCGATCGTAGCTAACTACACAGCAACCGTCTCCTACAAGAACGCCGAGATTGAGCTGGCAGGCACCCTCACCTTCCGGGTAGTGGGCACCAAGGCCGGCTTCCTCGGCAAACTGGCGGAAGAGGTAGAAAAGATCGACGTGGCTGACGTCGTGCTAGAAGGCGCAAACATCATCGTCACCTTCCCAGAGGACGTTGAAGTGAGCGCTGTTGCCCAGGCAGCGGCCGATCTGGTGGCGGCTCTGCGGCAGTATGCCGGCGACGACAGCACCCTGATTGTGAATGGAAAGACCTTCACCCTGGGCAATGTGGATGTAGTGGAGCTGGCTAAGGCTCTGCTCGGCGACCGGAGCCCAGCGGACTTCCTGGAGACGGGCGAGCCGATCGTAGCTAACTACACAGCAACCGTCTCCTACAAGAACGCCGAGATTGAGCTGGCAGGCACCCTCACCTTCCGGGTAGTGGGCACCGAGGCCGGCTTCCTCGGCAAACTGGCGGAAGAGGTAGAAAAGATCGACGTGGCTGACGTCGTGCTAGAAGGCGCAAACATCATCGTCACCTTCCCAGAGGACGTTGAAGTGAGCGCTGTTGCCCAGGCAGCGGCCGATCTGGTGGCGGCTCTGCGGCAGTATGCCGGCGACGACAGCACCCTGATTGTGAATGGAAAGACCTTCACCCTGGGCAATGTGGATGTAGTGGAGCTGGCTAAGGCTCTGCTCGGCGACCGGAGCCCAGCGGACTTCCTGGAGACGGGCGAGCCGATCGTAGCTAACTACACAGCAACCGTCTCCTACAAGAACGCCGAGATTGAGCTGGCAGGCACCCTCACCTTCCGGGTAGTGGGCACCAAGGCCGGCTTCCTCGGCAAACTGGCGGAAGAGGTAGAAAAGATCGACGTGGCTGACGTCGTGCTAGAAGGCGCAAACATCATCGTCACCTTCCCAGAGGACGTTGAAGTGAGCGCTGTTGCCCAGGCAGCGGCCGATCTGGTGGCGGCTCTGCGGCAGTATGCCGGCGACGACAGCACCCTGATTGTGAATGGAAAGACCTTCACCCTGGGCAATGTGGATGTAGTGGAGCTGGCTAAGGCTCTGCTCGGCGACCAGAGCCCAGCGGACTTCCTGGAGACGGGCGAGCCGATCGTAGCTAACTACACAGCAACCGTCTCCTACAAGAACGCCGAGATTGAGCTGGCGGGCACCCTCACCTTCCAGGTAGTGGGCACCGAGGCCGGCTTCCTCGGCAAACTGGCGGAAGAGGTAGAAAAGATCGACGTGGCTGACGTCGTGCTAGAAGGCGCAAACATCATCGTCACCTTCCCAGAGGACGTTGAAGTGAGCGCTGTTGCCCAGGCAGCGGCCGATCTGGTGGCGGCTCTGCGGCAGTATGCCGGCGACGACAGCACCCTGATTGTGAATGGAAGAGACCTTCACCCTGGGCAATGTGGATGTAGTGGAGCTGGCTAAGGCTCTGCTCGGCGACCAGAGCCCAGCGGACTTCCTGGAGACGGGCGAGCCGATCGTAGCTAACTACACAGCAACCGTCTCCTACAAGAACGCCGAGATTGAGCTGGCAGGCACCCTCACCTTCCGGGTAGTGGGCACCAAGGCCGGCTTCCTCGGCAAACTGGCGGAAGAGGTAGAAAAGATCGACGTGGCTGACGTCGTGCTAGAAGGCGCAAACATCATCGTCACCTTCCCAGAGG
>JBMNFB010000002.1:0-4873 GCA_050949085.1 Bacillota bacterium | reverse complement strand
CTGGCGGCGCTGCAACGCCCACAGTTCACGCACCTCCGCGAACAGCTGGGTCTGAACGGGGAGTCCGTCATCCTGCTGTTCAGCACCGAAGGGGACACCGACCCTGCCAATTATCAGCGCATCGTGAGGCAGAAGGGGTGACCGGTGCGAGCCTGAGTGCCTGCCGGCTGGGACAGGAGCGTCGCCTTGAACGAGGCAAGGGGACCAACCAGGTGACACCCAGGCCAGAACCAAGAAATGGCGTTGACGTGATCCGCCCCGCATGCTACTATACAGAGCAATAGCCATCGGCCGATGACTAGCAACTGAATAGAAACTCTTATCCAGAGCAGGTGGAGGGACTGGCCCGATGAAACCTCGGCAACCGGCAGCGATGCACGGTGCCAATTCCAGCAGATGACTATCTGGAAGATGAGAGGGAATCGCAATTGGAAGCTCCGCGTTTACCCTCGCGGAGCTTTTCCTTTTTGCGCGACATAGGGGGTTATGCATATGATCAGGATTCAGGGCCTCTGTAAGACTTTCACTGCGGGTGGAAGCTCCGTCTCTGCCCTGGGCGATGTCAACCTGCACGTGCCGCCAGGTGCCATCTTCGGCGTCGTTGGGCTGAGTGGAGCCGGCAAGAGCACTCTCATTCGCTGTCTGGCGATGCTGGAGCAGCCAACGCGGGGGCGCGTCTGGCTTAACGGGGTGGAGGTTACGCAGAAGAGAGCCGAAGAGCTGCGTCGCCTCCGCCAGCAGATTGGCATGATCTTTCAGCATTTCAACCTGCTGTCGGGACGGACAGCAGCCGAAAATATCGCCCTTCCGCTGGAAATTCGCGGTTGGCCAAAGCCAAAGATCCAGCGCCGCGTGGATGAACTGCTGCAGCTGGTGGGTCTCGCTGATAAAGCCAGCGCCTATCCAGCGGCGCTCTCCGGCGGACAGAAGCAGCGCGTAGGCATCGCCCGCGCTATCGCCGCCCAGCCCGCTGTCCTGCTCTGTGACGAGGCGACATCGGCACTGGATCCAGAAACGACGGACACCATCCTGCGCCTGCTGCGGACGATTCAGCAGCAGACCGGGATAACCATTGTCATGGTCACTCACCAGCTGGAGGTCGTGCAGGAGGTCTGCAGCCACGTTGCCGTCCTCGATCAAGGGCAAGTGGCAGAAGTTGGTCCGGTGGAATCAGTCCTGCTGACGCCGCGGGCGGCTGCCACCAGGCGTCTGTTGAGTCGCCTCTGGCCGACGGAGCTTCCTGCCCACCTACAGACCCGGTTTGGCCGGGGAGCATGTTCCGATCTCAGTCTGTATCGTTTGAATTTCGTCGGCTCCAGCGCCCTGCAACCGGTTATCTCGCAGCTTGCTCAGGAGACAGGTGTTTCGATAAACATCCTGCAGGGCGCGATCAGCCAGGTGGGCAGCCGTCCCTGCGGACTGCTCCTTGTAGAGCTCGCCGGGTCTGCGGAGAGCAGGCAGGCGGCTCTCAGTTATCTCGCCAACCAGCGGGTGAGGGTGGAGGAGGTGCAGTTGCGTGAGTATGCTTAGCGCCGCCTGGGAGCTGCTTTACCCCGCGTTGCTCGAGACACTGCACATGGCCCTCATATCCACGGCGCTGGCCTATCTGCTGGGATTGCCGCTCGGCGTCGTACTCGTCATTACGCGACCAGGGCATGTGATGCCACACCCACACCTGAACCGACTGCTGGGTGGCATCGTTAACGCGCTGCGCTCGGCGCCGTTTGTGATCCTGATGGTCGCGTTGATCCCCTTCACCCGACGCGTCGTCGGAACCGCCATCGGTGCCAGCGCAGCCATCGTGCCGCTGGTTGCCGCGGCTACGCCATTTGTGGCCCGTACTGTGGAGGCCTCGCTGCTGGAGGTTCCCTACGGGACGGTAGAGGCGGCGCTGGTGATGGGAGCGACTCCCTGGCAAATAGTCCGCAAGGTCCTGCTGCCTGAGGCGAAGCCCGGCCTCATCCTTGGGGTCGCCCTGGCAACAATCAACATCATCGGTTATACGGCCATGGCAGGTGCCGTTGGGGGTGGGGGCCTGGGCGATCTGGCCATTCAATATGGGTATAACCGCCGCCGTACAGACCTGATGCTGCTGGCGCTGCTGCTGCTCATTGCGATTGTCCAGTGCATCCAGACTCTTGGTCAACGCTGGGCGAGACGAGTCGACAAACGCCAGTGAACGACCAATCTCAACCTAGACTAGACAGGAAGGAAATGATTACAGTGAGAGATTCGCGAGTACTGTTGCTGATTATGTTAGTTGCTGCTGCGTTGACGCTGGCCGGATGCGCCCAGCCCACGGAAGGTCTCAAGGTGGGGGCGACGGCGGTACCGCACGCCGAGATTCTTGAGTATGTGAAACCGGTTCTGGCCGAGCAGGGCGTGCAGCTGGAAATAGTCGTCTTTAACGATTATGTCCAGCCCAACCTGGCACTGGATGCCGGTGAACTGGACGCCAATTTCTTTCAGCACCTGCCCTACCTTGAGGCGTTCAAAGCTGATCATGATCTTGATCTGGTCTCGGTGGGCAGCGTACACCTCGAACCGATGGGCGTCTATTCCAGCAAGATTACGGCCATCAGCCAGCTGACCGCGGGAGCGCGGATTGCTATTCCTAACGATGTCTCGCAGGTGGGACGCGTGCTCAATTTCCTGGCAGCCAACGACCTGATCGAGCTCAGGCCAGGGACAGGGATCATGGGAACCGTGCAGGATATCACGGCTAACCCATTAGGCCTGGAGTTTATTCTGCTGGAAGCCGCCACCCTGTCACGGGTTCTTGATGACCCGGCGATCAGCGCGGCAGTGATCAACACCAACTTTGCCCTCGAGGCAGGGCTGAACCCGCTGGACGATGCCTTGCTCCTGGAGGATGGCGACTCACCCTATGCCAACGTAGTGGCTGTGAAATCCGGTCACGAAAATGATCCAGCCATTCAGGCTCTGATGGACGCTCTGCAGAGCGAAGCGGTGAAGCAGTTCATCGAAGAGGAGTATGCAGGTGCTATCCTCCCGGCCTAGCGCAACTTAATCTTTGAGGGGTGGGGCTGTTGCACAAGCAAGAGTCCCTCAGCCAGGACACACTCCTTCGGGCGCGTCGATATCTCCAGAATTGAGGTATCAAGCTAAACGAGACGGGGAGCAGCAAGACTCGCCCAGCCAAGCCCTGAGCATTGGGCGACCAAGCCATAGGTGAGCTCTGGGCTGGGGTTTTCTCCTCTACCAGAGGGGGCTCAGACAGTTGCTGCTCCAGTAAGTACGCAATACTTGCGAGATGAATAAGGCGATGTTTGCTTGCCAAACATCGCCTCGTACCCTACAGCCCGTCTCGTTTCGCTTTCTTCAACGAAGGACTTATCGAAATGCGCCCTCAGGGATGATGTCCGGCCTTTTCGTGAAATGCGACATCGCACTGTGATTTGGGCGTTGAGGCAGTGGTGCTAGTACGACAGCCCCGCCTGATTCATTTTGCTAACAGATGCTACCGATTTCTCTGCCCAAAGGAGGACGTCTTGTGCCACATCCATTTCGCGCATCTGGGCTAGCGAATACCAGCCGATCCTCTCGGATTCGCTGTTCCGCTGGGGCCGCGTGTTCGTTCCGGCTACCACGCGGGCAAAGTAGATGAGGTCGATATGTTCGTGTCCCGGCTCATTGGTGATCGTCTCCAGCTGAATCCCCGCCGGGCGCACTAGTTGACGCGGGTAATCCACCGCCAAGGGGCGTTCTCCTACCAGCTCGCAGTGGATGCCGCTTTCCTCCAGCACCTCGCGCACTGCTGCCTCATCCGGCAGTTCGTTGGGCTCTATGTGCCCGCCTGGCGGCAGCCACATCTGCAGCTTCTGGTGCCAAAGCAGGAGCACCTGCTCTTGCCAGACCACGAAAGTGGCAACCGTAAAATCTCGGGTCGCTGTCATCTCTCTACCTCCTTGGACCGTGCACTCCCATCTATTCTGCACCTTTCGGGTAGCAGAGGACAAGTCAGGCCGGTCTCATGTTGGGCTGGGTAGCTGTGCAAGCTAGGGTTGAACGACAGAGGAAGGGGAGAAGAGAGTGGATAGGAACGCAGCAACCGCCACGTTTGCACTGGGCTGATTCTGGGGGCCAGACGCCCAGTTTGGGCTGATTCCCGGTGTGATCCGCACCCGCGTTGGCTATGCCGGTGGCACAAAAGAAGGCCCGACATATCACGATCTCGGCGACCACAGCGAATCGGTGCAACTGGACTATGATCCGGCCCGTGTGCGCTATCAGGATCTGCTAGATGGCTTCTGGCAGGAGCACAATCCTACTCGTCCAGCCTATTCGCAGCAATATGCTTCGCTGATCATCTGCCACAGTGATCAACAGCAGCAGGAAGCCGAGGCGAGCAAGGCCAGGCAGGAAGCACGCCGGGGCAAGATATACACCAGGATAATCCCCGCGGCCGGTTTTTATCTGGCCGAAGACTACCATCAGAAGTACTATCTGCGTCGCATCCGGCCGGCCTACGATGAGCTGCGCAGGCGCTTCGAATCGCTGGAAGAGTTCCTGGCCGAGCCGCTGGTTACCCGGCTAAACGGCTATGCAGCCGGTCTTGGCTCGGCCGACGATCTGCAGCGGGAACTGGAGGGCAGCGACTTGTCCCCAGCGGCGCGCGATGCGCTGCTGACTGCAATCACCCGCCGTTCGCGGTGGCGCTGGTTCTGACCTGCCGAACCACTTCTGATGCCCAAAAGGCACGAGCCGGTGTTTGTTCAACACACCGGCTCGTTAGCTTACACCAACAGATATGCGGTTTCCGGGCCAGGGGCGGTGTGCCCTGGCTGGCGAGCGCGCGCTGGTAAGCCGCCATCCCTTGCGCCTCACCTATCCTCGATCTTCACCTTGCCAT